>CALVMR010000001.1 GCA_944346885.1 uncultured Clostridia bacterium
TGGACTTCCACTTCAAATGTGGAATAACAGAGACCATAACGATAAAAAGAGCATAAGAGCAGAAAGGCGATTGCAGACATGGGTTTGCAATCGCCAATTTTTTTGCCCTGAAATTTGCCGATGAGACGAATGGTTGTTGCACACCTATCGGAATGGGGTAAAATGAGGCAATAGGTAGCCGTCTGCCATGTAGAGACGTTGGTGATATTGGAGCGATAAGATCCACAAAAATTGAAATTTTAAGGCTGAAAACGGTGGTTTTCAGCCTTCTTTTTTGTTTTTTCGGTTTTCTACCCGCAGCGCAACAGACAACTTGCCAGGCTGTTTTGCAAAACAAAGCAGCCGCTTTTTGACCGCCCTAGTTTGCTTGGATATGTTATGAAAAATTCGGGCAGGTTGTTTGGATATGCAAAAGCGGCGATCCGGTCGGATGACAAACGCCCGAAAACGTTTATAAGAATGGATAAAACGCTTTCAATTTTTCCGTTGATCGGGCACGGGATTCCGATCCAACGGATATTTTTACGAAATTCATATGAAAAAGTGTGTTGAAAATCACATTTTCGGCACGAATACTGCATTTACTACATAGCTTAACACAGATCGGTTCCCCTGTTTGAAAGGTTACCGTAACGGCGGGCGGTTGCGGGCTGTGCGGCAAAACCGCCAAGCGAGAGGCGTTTTTTACCGTTTTGGCTGCGGCGGGGGCGGTGCGTTTTTTTCGGGCAAAAAGCCCCAATAGCGGGCGGGCATGTAGCCGCGCATCTGCTTTTCATGCGGGCGCTGCGCGATGTTGACGGCGGCGTAGTATTCCCGCCACAGTGCCTGCACCGCCGCCTCTTCTTCGGAGAGGAGGATCTCCGCGCTTTGTTCCGTGCGCACGGGGAGGCAGCTTTTTCCGTTAAAGAGCAGCGCCTTTTGCCGCTTCACGTCGTGTATGACGAAAGGCTGGCAGGAAAACCGCCGCATAAAGTGCGGCGCAAGCAGCGTCAAAATATCGTTGTCGGGGGAAAAGGGGGCGTACCATACGCCGTTCGCGCCCTGCATAAACCGCAAAAAGCCCTTAAAGCGGTGCGCTTCCTGTGTCACTTTTTTTATCTCGCTCACGGCTTCGAGCACGGCAGGGTGGGAGAGCATGTCGCGCGCGGGGGCGCGTCGCCGCACGACCAAGCGCAAATAGCCGAGCGCGCTCATCTCCTTGGTATCGCAGCCGCGGCGCAGCAGCAGGGAAAGTTCTCCCAAAATGCGTGCGTCGTATTTTTGCAAAAAGCGCCTGACCCGTTTGCAGCGCTCCGCATCCGCCTGCACTTCGACGAGGTTTGCCTCCGCCGAAAGCTGTATGCGTTCTGCCGAGGTGACGATACAGTCTTTATCCGTGCAGGCGGAAAACACGGCGGTGTAAAAGCTCTCTTCGCTGCCGTCTGTGCGGTAAATGTTCATAATTGCCCCGTTCTTGCGCTTTGGGCGAGTTCGGGCAGCGAAAACAGGGAGAGCTGCTCGCAGCGCTGCGGGCGCTCTTCCAAGGCAAGCAGCGTACGCACCGTATCGTATTTTTCCGCCCCGTAAAATTTTCCGTTGCAGGTGATAAAATGTTTGGCGCGCCGCAGCACGATGCGCATTTTGGCAAGGTCGGCAAAGCCGAGCGCCGTAAATTTGCGCGCTTTGAGGATGCGGTAGGCACCCATCGTGCCGATGCCCGGCACGCGCAGCAGCAGTTCGAGGGGCGCGGCGTTTATTTCCACGGGGAACATATGCATGTTCCGCAGCGCCCACGCGCACTTCGGGTCGTATTCTTCGGGCAGGTTTTCCCCTTCGGGGGCGATCTCCGCGGCGGTGAACCCGTAAAAGCGGAGCAGCCAGTCTGCTTGGTACAGCCTGTGCTCGCGCAAAAGTCCCGTGCAGGTATCGGGCAGGGAGGCGTGCCGCACAACGGGAACATATGCCGAATAATACACCCGTTTGAGGGAAAAGCGGCGGTACATTGCTTCGCTCAGCCGCAAGATCTGCGCATCCGTTTCGGAGGAGGCGCCCACGATCATCTGCGTGGTCTGCCCCGCGGGGAGCACGGTATGCCGCTTACTCGACGCGTCTTCCCGCTTTTCCTCGGCAAGCTGCCGCATGGGCAGCAGCACGCTCTCTTTGCTCTTTTGCGGCGCCAAAAGGCGCAGGCTTTTTTCGGAAGGAAATTCAATGTTGTAGCTCATGCGGTCGGCGTAGCGTGCCGCCCGCGAGATAAGCTGCCGATCCGCCCGCGGGATGCCTTTCAAGTGGATGTATCCGTTAAAGTTGTACACTTTCCGCAGCCGTATCACGACCTCCGTCATGCGTTCCATCGTATGATCCGGAGAACGCTCTACCGCGGAGGAGAGGAACAGCCCTTCGATATAGTTCCTTCTGTAAAACTGCATAACGAGCTCGCACAGCTCTTCGGGGGAGGCGGAGGCGCGCGGCACGTCTGCGTCGGCGCGATTGGGGCAGTACAGGCAGTTGTAGATGCAGCGGTTGCTCAAAAGGATCTTCAACAAGGAGATGCACCTGCCGTCCGGGGTAAAAGAGTGGCAGATGCCCGCCGCGTATCCGTTTCCGATGCCGCCCTCTCTGTTGGCGCGGGCAGAGCCGGAAGAGGAGCACGATACGTCGTATTTTGCGCTCTCGGTCAAGATCTTTAACCGTTCGGCGTCGATCATGGTTTCCTCCTCCGCCGCGGTGCGGCAAGCGTTCTTTTTCCGCAATTATAGCGCAGAAGCCGCAAAAAGTCAAACATTTGTTCGTATTTTTACGGAAAGAAAAGAGGAAATTTATACCGCTTTCCGCTGTTTTTTGCAGCGGCGCTCCGCTTTGCCGCATATGCTTGCTGTTTTTTTTGTGGGGGAGTTCTGCGCGCGCCCGTTGTTTTTTTGCGGGGGAGCACTTTTTGCATGCGCTCGCTTTGCGGCGTGCATATATGCCGTTTTGTGTGCGTATGCGGAAAAATATATGAAAATTTCACTTGCTTTTCATATTGTTATGGTCGTATAATAATACTGCGCCTGTATAATGGTATGGAAATCGGCGCCATGCCGTTTTCCGCGCTTTGGCGGCAAAGCGCGGCGAGGGCGCGCCGCAAGGAGA
Source organism: uncultured Clostridia bacterium (assembly GCA_944346885.1). Lineage (GTDB taxonomy): Bacteria > Bacillota > Clostridia > Christensenellales > Borkfalkiaceae > Borkfalkia. The sequence continues at coordinate 3,112 of CALVMR010000001.1, forward strand.
ATGCGAATGAAAGTTCTGATCGTGGACGATGAAAAGATGATCCGTGACGTGCTGCGCGAGTACGTCGAGTTTGAAGGGAACGAGGCGTACGAAGCGGAGGACGGGTTGCAGGCGGTGCGCATGTGCAAAGAGGGAGATTACGATATCATCCTGATGGACGTGATGATGCCGGGGCTGGACGGGTTTTCCGCCGTAAAGGAGATCCGCAAGACCAAGGATATCCCCGTCATCATGCTCTCGGCGCGCGGGGAAGAATACGACAAGCTGTTCGGGTTTGAAGTGGGCGCCGACGACTATGTGACCAAGCCGTTTTCTCCCAAAGAGGTGATGGCGCGCATTGCCGCCGTCACAAAGCGGCACCGTGCGGGCGCGGCAAGGCGCGAAACGTATAAGTTCGAGGGCTTGGAGATCGACATGAAGGGGCGCAACGTGTACGTGGACGGCGAAAAGCTGGAACTTACGCCCAAAGAATACGAATTGCTCTTTTATCTCGTGCGCAACAACGGCATCGCGCTTTCGCGCGAAAAGCTCTTATCCGATGTGTGGGGCTTTGATTTTTACGGCGACGACCGTACCGTGGATACGCACATCAAGATGCTTCGAAGCAGCTTGGGCGAGTATCGGAAATTTATCGTAACACTGCGCGGGATGGGGTATAAATTCGAAGCATGAGCAAGTGGAATGCAAAGCGTTTTCACAGCATCAATTTCATTTTGTGGGTGTACTTCCTTGTCTTTGCCGTCTTTATCCTGCTGCTTACCTGGGTGTTCCAAATGGCGCTCTTGCGCGCGTTTTACCGCAGCGAAGCGGAAAAGGATCTTACCTCCATCGGAAAACAGGTGAGCGAGCGCATGACGGGGCTCATGCTGCTGGAATCCGTTGCCGATTCTCTGGGCGAAGAAAAAGATCGGATCGTCGCGGAGATCAACGGCTACATCGAACAGATGCAAAACGAGCATCCGGAGATCAAGATCTTTGTTTTTGACGGTGCGGGCGGGCTGCTCTATCCCGTGTTCGAAGGGGAAGAGAGCGGCGGGTTTGCCGAAGGGGTGCCGGACAATACGACCTTTCTCGGCATGCTCGACATCGGCAAGGAGCAGGGGAAAGACGTTGTAAGCGTTCGGCTGGACGACGATTATTACGCCTATGCGGCGCGGGTAGACGGCGCCGCGCCCGGAAATGCCGCGGCAAGCGACGCGCGGTATGTGTACATCAGTTACTCCATGCTGCTTGCCAACAGCGCATTCGGCACCATGCAGTGGGAGCTGATCTTGGTTTCGGTCATCGTCATTTTCGTGGCGCTATTTATTTCCGCGCTGCTCTCTTCGCGGTTGACCAAACCCATCCAGCGCATCACGCAGGCGGCGCAGCGCATGGCAAAGGGGGATTTTACCGTCAATTTCAAGGGCGAATATTCCTATGCGGAGATGGACGCCCTTGCCGAAACGCTGGACTACGCAAAGGAGGAGATCGGCAAGTCGGATGAGTTGCAGCGCGAGGTGCTGGCAAACGTCACGCACGATCTCAAAACGCCGCTTACGATGATCAAGGCGTATGCCTCCATGATCCAGGAGATCAGCGGCGCCGACCCTGCCAAGCGTGAAAAGCACACGCAGGTCATCATCGACGAAACGGACAGGCTTACGGCGCTCATCAACGACGTGCTGAACCTCTCCAAGATCCGTTCGGGCATGGATACGCTCAAAGTGCGCGAGTTCGACCTCTCCGAGGTGGTGGAAACGGTGTTGGAGCGCTTCGGGTATTTGACCGAAACGCAGGGGTACGTCATCGAGCGTGACGTGGCGCGCGGGCTGTGCACGAAGGCGGACATCGAAAAGATCGAACAAGTAGTGTACAACCTCGTCGGCAACGCCGTCAGCTATACGGGAGACGACAAAAAGATCGCCGTTGCGCTGCGGGAGGAGGAGGGGCGGATCCGCCTTGCCGTGACCGATACGGGCAAGGGCATCGCGCCCGAAGAGCGCGAAACCATTTGGGACCGCTACACCCGCTCTACCGATACGCACAAACGCCCCGTCAAGGGCACGGGGTTGGGGCTCTCCATCGTAAAAACCATTCTCGTCAAGCACAAATTCGATTTCGGCGTTGAGAGCGAGGTGGGGCACGGAAGCACGTTTTATGTGCTCTTTCCGCTTTCGGGAAGGGCGGGATAAATTTTTTTACGGCAGGCGCCGCGGTGTTTTTGCAAAAGCACCGCGGTTTTTTTTGCGTTTTTCGGAAAAATGGTGTATGCTGCTTATGTGCGGCGGAAGATTTTTGCGGCAGGATAAAAAAACAACAAAAAATTTCAACAAAACGGCGGAGAGAAACGTTTATTAAACGAGGGAACGGGATGGATGCAAAAGAGCTGGATGCGCTCCTCGCACGCGTGGCGGAGGGGGATAACGGCGCGTTCGGAAAATTTTATGAAGCGACGGCGAAGGGCGTTTTTTCGTTTGCGTATTCGTATTTGGGCAACCGCGAGGACGCGGAGGACGTGATGCAGAACGCCTATCTCGCGGTCAAACGCAGGGCGTACACCTATAAAAAGGGAACGAACGCGCGCGCGTGGCTGTTGCAGATCGTCAAAAATTTGGCGATCGACGAACTGCGCAAACGCAGGCGGCGGGGAGAGCTGAACGAAAACATGCCCGCGCCGCCCGCGGCAGACGGCGCGGCGCTCTCGTATCTGCTCGCCTGTTTGAGCGAGACCGAGCGCGAGATCGTTGTTTTGCATGTGTATTGGGGGTACAAACACCGCGAGATCGCAAAATTTTTGGGGATGCCCGCGGGCACGGTCAGTTGGAAGTACGCCGCCGCGCTCAAAAAGCTGGAAAAATTCGGAAAGGAGGAAGAGGCATGAGCCGAAAAGATTTTTTTGAAAAATTGAACGACGAGCTGGATGCGATCACGCCGCCTCTTTCCGCGGCGCTGCAAGCCGAACCCATCGCTTCCGCGCCCTGCCCGGAAACGGCGCCCGAACCCGAAGCGGCATTCGTTTCCGTGTCTGCTGGCGGGCATACGGGCGGCTCTTTTAGAAAGACGCGCCTTCCCGCGCTGCTGTTGGCGGGGGTACTCTTTTTCGTGCTGCTGGCGGGAGTGCTGCTTTTGGCGCTTCCCCGCGGCGGCGTTTCCCTGCTTTCTTTGGATATCAATCCCTCCGTGCAGCTGGTGCTCGGCGCAAGCGGGCGGGTCGAGGCGGTCGTCAGCGGCAACGCGGACGGGGATACGGTGCTGCTCAGCGAGGAGGGGTTTGCCTCGTCGCTGGTCGGAATGCGCGCCGAAGAAGCCGCCGTTGCCCTGACCGACCGCGCCGCGCAGACGGGATATTTAGACGTGTTTAACGAAGGGAGCGCCAAGGAGTACAACGAAGTTACGCTTTTGCTCACGGGCGGAAACGCTTCAAAGGAGCGCGCGGAGGAGATCGCCGCCGCCGTCACGGCGCACAGCCGCAGCGAGGGCGTCTACCTCTATGTTTCCGCGGGCGCGGTGCGCGAGGACGCCGCCTCCGAGGCTGCGTCGCTTACCGAAGATGCGGCGCTGTATTATGCGCGCATCCATGAGGCGGAAACGCTTGCCGCGTACGCCGAATCTTCCGCCTATGCCTATGCGGAAACGCTGCTGGCGGACGCGTTGAAAAAATACGACCTGTTCTGCGGGATCCAAACGCTGAACGAGCAGCTCGCGGAAGCCTGCGGCGAAACGTTGGGCGCGTTTCCCGATACGGCGAGCTATTGGTATTGGCGGGAGCGGGAGGATGCTTCGGAACAAATTTCGGCGCTGTGCGAAGAGGCGGCGCGCGCGCTGGCGGAGATGCGGCTGCGCTTCGGGCAGGAATGGGATTCGTACTTTTCCTTCCAAGTGGCGTATACCGCGTACATGTTCGCGGCGTCGGCGGTATCGGAAGAAGACGTTGCCGAGCTGCGCGGCTTGCTCGAAGAGGGGATCGGAAGGGAAAATTTCGGCGGGGCGGAAAACTTTTCCGTGCGCCTCAAATATTACAATTTTGTGGGGAGCGACCTGCTGCAAACGGTGTTTTCCGCGTTGTTCGGCGGCGGCACGGGCACGACGGAAGAATTGTTTTCCGTGCTCTCTTCGCTCATTGCGAGCGAGGCGCAGGCGCTGTATTTGCGCTATTCCGCGCTCTTTTCCCTGCCGCGCGCGGCGATCGGGGATGAGCAGTACGCCGCCTTTTTGGCGCGCATCGGAAAAGCGGGCTAAATTATGCCCACCGCTCGGCAGGGCGCGGCAAACAGAGCCCGCCGCTCGGCAGGGCGCGGCAAAGCAGGTTAAAAAAAGAAAAATTTTTCCAAGAAAAAGGGCAGTTGCTTCGTTTATAGAGTGAAAAACATCCCGAACGGGAGAAAATAAGGGAGGTAGCGGAATATGAAACGGAGAACGGGAAGGATCGCGGCAGGTTGCCTTGCGGCAGTGATGGCGGGCGCGCTGGGCGTTGCCGCGCTTGCGGGGTGCGCCCCGCAGGATGAGGCGGTTTCGTATGTGCAGGTGGACGTGAATCCGTCCGTCGCCCTTTCGTTGGATGCGGGCGGCAGCGTTCTTTCCGTGTATGCGGAAAACGAGGATGCGCAGGTGCTGTTGTACGGGGAAGACCTCGTGGGCATGGATGCGGAGCAGGCGCTTGAAAAAATCGCCGAGCTCTCCGTAGAACTGGGATATCTCGACCGGGCAAACTGCGGGGTCGATGTGCTCGTGGAGGGCAGGGCAGACGAGGCGGAGATCACCGCGTTCGCGCAGGCGGCTTTTACGGCGGCGGCAGAACCGGAGGGGATCGCCGTGCAGTTTACTTCGGAAGGGACGTTCACGCTCAACCGCGAACGCCTTGCCGCCAATGCGGCGTACGGGCTCGATTTGGGCGCGGCGCAGTTCAGCCTCATCCTCTCGGCGCAGGCGGCGGATCGCTCTTTAACGATCGAAGCGGCTGCCGAAATGGATACCGAAGAGCTGATCGCCATCGTCAACGAGGCGGCAAAACAGATAGAGCCGTACGCAACGGCGGCGTACGGGGCGGCGGTGCGCATTGCGCAAAACGTGTACGAAACGGGGAAAAACAGCCTGCTGGTCACGCCCTATCTGCTGCCCTATGCGAATTTTCTCCGTTATCCCGTCAACAACGGAATGATCTACAATTTGTACGTCAATGCATACGGCGCGCTGGATACGGCGCTGATCGCCGCGGAAGAGGCGGAAGCGCTGGCGCAGAGCATGTCCGTTCCGCAGCCGCTGCGCGACGCCGTTGCGGACGCGCTGCAAATGAGCGCGGAGGAAGAGGCGGCGTTTGCGGAAGCCGCCGTCACCTTTGCGGAGATGAACGACTGGTTGGACGGTTACATTAAGAACAAAACGGCGGAAGAACGTGCGGCTCTGCGCGCGCAGATCGAAGCCGCAATGGAGGAAGTGCAGGCGTTTGCCGATACGGTGGAGGCGGGCGTTTCCGAAGAGTACAAGGAGGCGTTCGGGCAGTTCTGCGCGGATATCGAGAACATCATACCCGTCGGCGCCGAAACGGCGATCAAGGGGTATGTGGAAGAGTTTGAAGGGCTTGCAGAGGATCTGACGGCGGCGCTTTCCGCGGCAAAAGAACCGAAGGCGGCGCTGTATGCGGCGCGGAACACCTTTAAAGACCGCGCGGATCAAACGTTGGAAACCATCCGCGACGAACTGAGCGCGGCGGACCGCAAGGTCGTCGATGCCGCCGTCGATGCGCTGGATGAAGGGTTTACGGCTTTGGAAAACACCTTCCGCGGCGCGGTGGAGGAGGCGGAACAGGCGGCGCGAGAAGCCCTTGCCGCGCTGCGCGCCGCGCGCGAAGAAGCGCAGGGCGACGTGCAGGAAGGATAACGAAGAGGCGAAAAGTTGCTTTTCACTCTTGCCGCGCGCCCGATCCCCATCCCTCTGCGCGCGGCATGTACGAAAGCCCCCGCGGGGTACGCCCCGCGGGGGCTTTACCACAGATTTGTATGAACCCCTTTGTTTTCTCTCATCTGTTGCACTTAATAGTATAATTCACCCCGCGGAAAAATTTTGAAAAAACGGGCAAAATCATTTTACTTTTTTTGAAAAAGTTGTATAATAAATTATGCTGTTTGCGGAAGTTTTTTTTGCAAAAAGTAAACCGAGGTGTAGCGCAGTTTGGTAGCGCGCTTGGTTAGGGACCAAGAGGTCGTGGGTTCAAGTCCCGTCACCTCGACCAAAAGAGAGCGGAAACATTTTTGTTTCCGCTCTCTTTTGCATAAACAGCTTTCTACTGAACCCACGACCTCTTTTCCGCCGAAGGCGGAAAGGTCGTGGCTGACGCGATCGGCGTGTCGCTCATCCGCTTCGGCGTGCTTCCCTTGGCAGCGATCGCTATTCCGTCGCGGCTGCGCCGCTCCTTATAAGTCCCGTCACCTCGACCAAAAGAGAGCGGAAACATTTTTGTTTCCGCTCTCTTTTTCAAAATTTTTCCGCGGGAGGGCGGCAGCCGCCCTTTGGCGGGGCGGGGGAGAAAAAACGGCGCGCTTTGCCGCGTGAAATTTTTGGTTGAGCCTTGACAGTTGTGTAAAAAAATGGTATGATAAAAGAAAAAGAGAACGTTTATCGAAGGGTAAACGCAACTTTTACAGGCGGTATAAAATGGCGCAGGGGAAGAAAAAGATCACGTTGAAGGACATTGCGGCGCATACGGGGCTTTCCGTGAACACCGTTTCGCGCGTGCTCAACAAAAAGCCGTATTACACCAAAGAGGTGGAGGAAAAGGTGACGGAGGCGTGCCGCGTGCTCGGCTATATCGCAGACAGGAATGCCTCCGGGCTGCGCAGCGGAAGCACGCGCACCATTGCGATCGTGTTCGACGATTTGGTAAACCCCTTTTATGCGTACACCACGGATATCATTTCGCGCATTTTTGAAGAAAACGGCTACAATACCATAATTTTTTCCAACAACGCGCGTTCGCCGTATGCGGATAGCGATCTGATCCGCAGCGTGCTTTCCCGCAAGCCGGACGGCATTCTCTCCTTTTTAGAGCCCGCGCAAGACACCGTTTCTTTCATCCGCGAGGAGGGCGTTCCCTTTGTTATATTCGGAAGAGACGGCGCCCCGTACGGCATGCGCGGCGTGGACGCGGACGAAGTGTACGGCGGCAGGCTGGCGGGGGAGCATCTCGTTTCGCGCGGGTACCGCAACCTCGCGTACATCGGCAGCTGGCACGACGTAAAAGTGTGTTTAGACCGCCAGCGCGGCTTTGCGGAGGCGGCGGGGGAGGCGCTCGATCCGTCGCACGTCTTTTACATTCGGGAAGCGGAGCCGGAGGCGATCGTGCAAAAACTGATCGCCGACAAGGTGGATGCGCTGTTCTGCTTTAATGACATCATTGCGTTTGTGATGATGGACGCCATGGAGCGCTGCGGGCGCAAGGCGGGAGAGGATTACGGGCTGGTCGGGTACGATAATATCCAGCAGATGCTGCACATGCCCCGCAACCTTACCACCATCGACGTGAATGTGTACGATTTTGCCTGCGCGGGCGCCCGTGCGATGCTCGATTCTCTTAGCGGGGAAGTGCCGTCGATGCCTTCCTTTAAAGAGGGGCATGTTTCCGTGTTGGTGGAGGGGCGCACCACGCCGCGGAGAGGGTGGTGACCGATCTTTTTTAGCGGAAAGTGCAGGCGGCGCCATCGGGCGCCGCCTGTTTTCGTTTTATGGGCGCGCCGCGGCGCCAAAAGCCGTAAGCGCCTCTTTTTATGCCGTTTTGGCTGATCGGCGTGCGGGCTTTGCCGCGATAAAAATTTTCAAAAAACCATCAAAAAAAACTGCGCGCAAATCGTTGACATTTTTATTTGTATTGCTATAATAATGTTCGTAAACCTAACAATTCGGTTCGGGGTGCGAATGTGAACAAACGGCACATCGGGTATGCGGTGAAGTCGCTCGGCAGGATGATCGGGCAGGCGCTTGACAACATTCCCGCGATCAAAGAAAATAAGGATCTGCGCGGGCTGCACGTGTGGGTCCTCAATTTTCTGTTCCGCAATGCCGAAAAAGACGTGTTTCAGCGGGATATCGAAGCGGAGTTCCATATCCGCCGTTCGACCGCAACGGAGGTTTTGCAAGCCATGGAGGGGACGGGGCTTTTGCGCCGCGTGCCCGTGGAATACGACGCGCGCCTGAAAAAGATCGTGCTTACCGACTACGCGGAGGATATCCGCAAGCAGCTCGGCGAACAGGTGGAGCGCACCGAGGCGCAGCTGACGGAGGGGTTCACCCAAGAGGAGATCGACGCCTTTTTCGCGTATGTGGACCGCTTTAAAGCGAACCTTGAAAAATACGGCGCGTAAATTCGTTTTGTGCAAAGCCGTTCGGCGCAAACATGCCCTGCGCGGGCGGTGTACAAAAAACTGGTTTCAAATTTATTCTATATAGTGTGAAGGAGATTTGTGAATGCTTATCAAAACGTTGGCAAAAAGTGTGCGCGAGTACAAAAAGCCTTCCATCCTTTCGCCGATCTTTGTTTCGTGCGAGGTCATCCTCGAATGCCTGATGCCGCTGGTTATCGTAAAATTCCTATCCGAATTGCAATACGGCGGGCATAAAGGTTCTGCATTAATGGAGGTTATACTTATCAATGGCGGGGTTTTACTCGGAATGGCAGTGCTCTCGCTTTTGTTCGGCATGCTTTCGGGCAGGTTTGCGGCAAAGGCGAGCGCGGGTTTTGCCAAAAACCTGCGCAAGGATATGTACTATGCGATCCAAGATTATTCTTTTGCGAACATAGACCGTTTTTCCACTTCGTCTTTGGTCACCCGCCAAACGACGGACGTGACGAACGTACAGATGGCGTACATGATGCTCATTCGTGTCGCCATCCGCTGCCCGCTCATGCTCATCTTTTCGCTCGTCATGGCGTTTACGGTGAACGTGACCATTTCGTTTGTTTTTTTGGCGCTGGTGCCGGTGTTGGCGGCGGTGCTGGTATTTGTCATCTTCAAAACGCATCCCATCTTCGAGCGCGTGTTCCATAAATACGACAACATGAACCGCTCCGTCCGCGAGGATATCAAGGGCATCCGCGTCGTCAAATCCTTCGTGCGCGAAGACTTTGAAAAGAAGAAGTTTGAAGCCGCCTCCGAGGACGTGCGAAAAGACTTCACCCTTGCCGAGCGCATCATGGCGGTGAACGCGCCTGTGATGCAGTTTTGCATCTGGCTTTCGTTTTTGCTCATATTTTTATTGGCGGCTATTTTAACGAGCAATGCAGTTGCGGCAGGAGATGTTGCGGGACGTGTAGAAAGCGGCGATTTGACGGCGCTGATCATGTACGCATCGCAGATCCTCTCCGCGGTCATGCAGCTTTCGATGGTGCTGGTCATGATCATCATCGCCCGCACGTCGGCAGAGCGTATCGTTGCCGTCATCAACGAAAAGAGCAACATCGTTTCCCCCGAAAACGCGGTCACCGAAGTCAAGGACGGAGATATCCTCTTTGAAAACGTGAGCTTCAAATACTCCAAGGATGCGGAAAAGTTCGCTTTGGCGGATGTGGATCTGCATATCAAGAGCGGGCAGACCATCGGCATTTTGGGCGGCACGGGTTCCTCGAAGTCTACGCTCGTCAACCTCATCCCGCGCCTGTACGATGCAACGGAGGGGGCGGTATACGTCGGCGGCGTCAACGTAAAAGACTACGACTTAGAAACGCTGCGCAACAATGTTGCCATGGTACTGCAAAAGAACGTGCTGTTTTCCGGCACCATCAAAGAGAATCTGCGCTGGGGCAAGGAGGACGCCTCGGACGACGAGATCAAGCGCGTCTGCCGTCTCGCCTGCGCGGATGACTTTATTCAGTCTTTCCCCGATAAGTACGATACCTATATCGAGCAGGGCGGTACCAACGTTTCGGGCGGGCAGAAGCAGCGCCTGTGCATCGCACGCGCGCTTTTAAAGGATCCGAAGGTGCTCATCCTCGACGACTCGACGAGTGCCGTCGATACCAAAACGGACGCCATGATCCGCCGTTCGTTCCGCGAGGAGATCCCGAACGTGACAAAGATCATCATCGCCCAGCGCGTTTCTTCCGTGCAGGACGCCGACCAGATCATCGTGCTGGACGGCGGCAGGATCGATGCCGTCGGCACGCACGAAGAGCTTTTGGCTTCCAACGAGATCTATAAGGAAGTGTACTATTCGCAGAACAAGATCGGCGCGGCGGCGGAAGCGGGCGCGCAGGCTGCGGAAGGAGGGGCTGCAAATGAGTAAGGCAAAAGCGGCGGTGCAAAAGCCGAAAATGCACTCCTTTAAGATCTTGGGCAGGTTGCTCAAATATCTGTTCCATTATTATAAGGGCAGGCTGATCGCCGTGTTCATCTGCATTGCGATGACGGCGGCGGCGGGGATCAGCTCTTCGGTTTTTATGAACCTGATTTTAGAGCAAGTGATCGAGCCTTTGATCGGTACGGATAGGGTGCCTCCGGTTTCTTGGGCGGAGGTCGCCGACAGCGTGTTTTACATCATCGGCGGCATGGGGCTTATGTATATCGTAGCGCTCTGTGCGTCGGTGTTCTACAACCAGACCATGGCGGTGGTGACGCAGGGCTTTTTGCGCAGCGTGCGTGACGATATGTTTGCCGAAATGCAGGCGCTTCCTATCCGCTACTTCGATACGCACACCCACGGCGATATCATGTCTGTATACACCAACGATACCGACGCGCTGCGCCAGCTCATCTCCATGAGCATCCCGCAGGTGTTCTATTCCATCGTTGCGGCGGTCACGCTCTTGGTCATCATGCTGCTCAACAGCATTTGGCTGCTTTTGGTGGTGTTGCTTGGTGTCGTCATTATGGCGCTGGTCGCCAAGGCGGTCGGCGGCAGGAGCGCAAAGTACTTTATCCGCCAGCAGGAGATCATTGGTAAAACCGAAGGCTACATCGAGGAGATGATGGGCGGGCAAAAGGTCATCAAGGTCTTCTGCCACGAAGAGCAGGCAAAACGCGACTTCGATAAGATCAACGACGAGCTCTGCGACGCTTCCGACAAGGCGAACGCCTACGGTAACATTCTGATGCCCGCCGTCATGAACATCGGGCATCTCATGTTTGTTGTTACGGCAATTGTTGCAGGATTGTTTATTTTATTTAATGTACGGAATTTCACGGTGACGGGTTGGGGTGAAGTTTTTTCAGTTGAAATGGTTGGGCTTGTAGCCGTATTCCTCAACATGTCGCGTCAGTTTTCGCTGAACATCGGGCAGGTTTCCATGCAGATCAACTCGGTCGTCATGGGGCTTGCGGGCGCGGCGCGTATCTTTGAACTCTTGGACGAAAAGCCCGAAGCGGACGACGGGTACGTCACCCTCGTCAACGCCAACATTGCCGAGGACGGCACCATCACCGAAAGCAAAGAACGCACCGGCAAATGGGCGTGGCGGCACCCGCACCAAGCGGACGGCTCCGTCACCTATACGGAACTGAAAGGGGATATCCGCCTCTTCGACGTGGATTTCGGCTACGTTCCCAACAAGATCGTGCTGCACAACGTCAGCATTTACGCCAAACCGGGGCAGAAGATCGCCTTTGTGGGGGCTACGGGCGCGGGCAAAACGACCATTACAAACCTTTTGAACCGTTTTTACGATATTGCCGACGGCAAGATCCGTTACGACGGCATCAACATCAATAAGATCAAAAAGGCGGATCTGCGCCGCTCCATGGGCATCGTGTTGCAGGATACCAACCTGTTTACGGGCACCATCATGGAGAATATCCGCTACGGCAAATTGGACGCGACAGACGAGGAGTGCATCGAGGCGGCAAAACTTGCCAACGCGCACGACTTTATCACGCGCCTGCCCGAAGGTTACAACACCGTGCTGCGGCACGAGGCGGCGAATCTCTCGCAGGGTCAGCGCCAGCTCATCTCCATTGCGCGCGCCGCCGTTGCCGACCCGCCCGTCATGATCTTGGACGAGGCGACTTCTTCCATCGATACGCGCACCGAAGCGCTCGTACAAAAGGGCATGGACGCGCTCATGAAGGGCAGAACGGTCTTCGTCATCGCGCACAGGCTCTCCACCATTCAAAATTCGGACGCCATCATGGTGCTTGACCACGGGCGCATCATCGAGCGCGGTTCGCACGATCAGCTCATTGCCCAGCGCGGAACGTATTATCAGCTCTATACGGGCGCGTTTGAATTGGAGTAAGCGGTTAGGCGGAAGCGTTTGGGAAGCGTTTTGCGCAAGAAAAAAACTTAAAGAATACGTGTTCGCCCCTGCGCGCTTGTCTGCGCGCAGGGGCGTTTTTTCGTCGGCTTGTTGTGCTTGTTGTGTTTGTGTGCGTGGGTGCTGCTTGCGAAGGCGTATTGCCGCGTAGGGGGCGTTTTTCGGGCGTTTGTGCGGTGTAACGCGCCGCTTGCTTGCGGGGGGCATTGCCCACGTATCCCGCACGGGGGGTTATGTGTGCTGTTTGTCTTGTTGTTCTTGTTTGGCTGCATTGCCCCGCCGGCGGCTTTGCGTTGCCGCTCGCTTTCTGTCTATGCGGGGAAAGAAACGGGTTGCGCGGGCTATGACGCGGTGCCTTGCGCTGCATTCGGCGGGGAAAATCGGCGTACGGGGCGGCGGTACGGTGAGGCGTGTGTGCGGCAGGAGTGTTTTGCGCGGCGTTCGGCGGTAGTTGTGTGCAGCGATTGTACGGCGCGGCATGCGTAGCTATTGGTACAGGTTTGGCGGCTTGCGGCGGGTGGCTGTGTACAGCGATCGTACGGTGTGGTGTGCGTGCTTGTATGCATGGGTTTGGCGACGGGGCGGTGTGTATCTTTTTCGCTGTCTTTAATTTTTTTGCGGGACGGAAGTACGGCGGATATGGGATCGAGAGAGGAGAATCGGGAGCGGAGGATCAAAGCGCAGAAGGGTGCGGTTGTGTGCTCGTCGGTAAAGCCCGTATAAAGGCAAAAAAAGCAAAATGAAAGCCGCCCGTGCGATCGGCGCGGGCGGCTTCCATTCTGACATAACAGAGGATCTTTCGGTGGTGCGAACACCGAAAGACGGGTGAACATTTTGTTGCATGCGGCGGTGCGTTTTTTGTCTGCAACAGGCGCTTTTAGGGGCGCGTGGCAGTGCTCTTTGCCCTCTTGCCGCTTGCACTTGTATTATAGCGCGCGGCAAAATGTTTGTAAATACCTTCGTTCAAGTTTTTTCTATCTGTTTTGCAATGGGGCGGTAGAGCGGTAGAATCGGCACTCTACCGTGTGTAGAATGGCGGTAGAATCTGCAATTTTTTTGCAAAAACGGTTGCTTTGCAGGCAAAAATTTTGTATAATAGAAAAAAATACAGCCGATTTGCAAAAAGCGAAACAAAAGCGGTTTTGCCCGCGCCGTGGCGGAAGCGCCTTTTATCCGTGCGGGGAAATGTTTTTTTATCGCGGCGTGCCGAACGCCGCAAAAGCGCGGAAAAAGGCGGGCGGCGATCTGCCGTGCCGTGCGGCACGCTCTTCGGGGAAGAGCCGCGCCGTATAGGCAATATCCCTTTTCGGGAAAGGGCGCGCCGAAAGTGGGTATTTTCTTCGGAAATAATGTGCCGCGAAGGGCGGCATTCCCTTCGGGGAGAAGCCGCACCGCAGCAGCGGAAAGGAGGCAATATGAACGATCTGAAAAGCATTGTGGCGCTCAATTTGGTCAATTGCCGCAAATCTTCGGATATGACGCAGTTGCAAGTTGCCGAAAAGCTGAATTATTCGGATAAAGCCGTATCCAAATGGGAGCGCGGGGAAAGTTTGCCGGATATTTCCGTGCTTGTTGCGCTGGCAAAGCTGTATGACGTCACGCTGGATTATCTCGTTACCGAGCATCCGCCCGCGCGTTCGCGCTTTGGCGGGGCGGGCGGCAGGCTGCGCAAGATCGTGTTTCTCATTGCCGCTTGCCTGATAGTGTTTTTCTTAGCCACCGTATGTTTCAGTTTGCTCTTTATGTTCGGGGTAGAGGGGCGCATTTGGATGGCGTTTGTGTATGCCGTGCCCGTCTGCGGCGTCGTGGCGGTGGTGTTCAGCTGCATTTGGGGAAACAAATGGGACCGCACCATCTCCGTTTCCGTTTTGATCTGGTCGCTGGCGCTGGCGTTGTTTTTGTCTTTGGATTATGTTCCAGAGATCTGGGTCGTGTTCGTGGTCGCGTTCCCGTTGCAGATCTTAACGGTACTTTGGTTCTTCTTTTTGGAAAAGCGAATGGGCTAAGCGTTTTTCCTTTTTTGCCGATATTGCCGCGCGGAATATTTCCGCGCGGCGTTTTGTTTGGGGCGGAACGGGTGCGGCGGCGCAGAGGAAAAGGTGCGGCGGCGCAGAGGAAAAAGGTGCGGCGTTTTGTTTGGGACGGTATGGGCGCGGCGGTACCTGCTCTGCGGGCGGCGGGCTCCGCCGCTTTTGCCCGCCTCCGCTCGTCTTTTTCGTTTGATTTTTCCGTTTGCCCCGCGTGCGCTTGCCGAAATCGTCAAATAATTTTTACGAAAGATTTGCTAAACGCGCGCGCATGTGGTATAATACTATCTACCGCACGCGCATGCGCGCTCGGCGCGGGCTTTTCATGCCGCGCCTCGTTCGGGCACGCCGCGCCTCATTCGGGCTTGCCGCGTCTCTTTCGGGCGCGCCGCGTCATATACTGTGTAGCGTAACGTGTTTTAAGGGGGTTTTCGGCATGCAGCGGGCGCGCGCGGTCATATCGCTGGCAAACATTCGCAAAAACGCACTCTTTTTTAAAGAGCGCGCGGGTACGGCGCTGTGCGCCGTCGTCAAGGCAGACGGGTACGGGCACGGTGCGGCGCAGGTCGCTTCGGCGCTGTGCGGCACGGCAAACTTTTTTGCCGTATCCTTGGTGGGAGAAGGGGAGCAGCTTCGCCTTTCGGGCGTGCGGGAGGATATCCTCGTTTTCACGCCGCCGCTGTGCGAAGAAGAGGTGCTCCGCGGGCTGTACCACGGGCTGGTGTTCACGGTGGGAGACTGTGCCGACTACGCCCTGCTGCTGCGCGTGTGCAAAAAGTATGGTTTGCGGGCGCGCTTCCATTTTAAGGTCAACACGGGCATGAACCGTTACGGGGCGGACGCGCGGGAATTGGCGCGGCTGCTTAGCCGGCAGGACGCCTCGGTGCGGGCGGAGGGGATCTATTCGCATTTTTACCGCCCCGAAGCCGCCGCCGTGCGCAGGGCGCAGTTTTCGCGTTTTTTGCGGGCTTGCGCCGCGGCGGAAGCGCGGTGCGGCGCGCTCATGCGGCACATCGCCGCCACGGGCGGGGCGCTTGCCGATGACGGCTGTGCGCTCGACGCCGTGCGCATCGGCATCGGGCTGTACGGGTATGTGCCGGAGGGGTTTTCGCTGCCGCGCGGCACGCTCGCGCCCGCCATGCGCGTAGACGCCGCCGTTTCGGCGGCGCGGCGATACCGTTTCGGCGGGGCGGGATACGGGGCAAACGTGCCGCACGCCCGCCGCCTGTATACGGTGCGCTGCGGCTACGCCGACGGGCTGCCCCGCGCAGCCTCTCCCTTTCCGCGCTGCATGGATGCCGCCGTTTGCGAAGGGGCGGCGCGCAAATACGGCAGGGTCCCCGTGTTAACGGATGCGGACGCCTTGGCAAAGGAGCGCGGTACCATCGCGTACGAGGTGCTGGTCAATGCGGGGCGGCGCGCCGAACGGGTGTACGAACGGTGATCGGTATGGAAGAAAAAACGCTGCTGCGCGGCAGGATGAAGGCCGCGCGCGGGGAGTTTTCTCAAAGCGGCGCGGCTGCCGCGGCGGATGCCGCGATCGCCGCAAATCTGTTTTCCTTGCCGCAGGTAGCGGCGGGGAAGAGCTTTTTTGTGTACCGCTCTTTCGGTTCGGAGGCGGATACGCGCCGCATTGCCGAGCGCCTCATGCAAGAGGGGAAGATCTTGTGCTATCCTCGCGTTTGCGGCGCGGCGATGGTGCCGGTGCAATATACGGGGCAGCCCTTTTTGCGCGGCGCTTTCGGCGTCGAAGAGCCGTGCGGCGAGCCCTATACGGGCGTCATCGACGTGTGCGTCGTGCCGCTTTTGGCGGCGGACAGGCACTTTTGCCGCCTCGGCTACGGGGGCGGCTTCTACGACCGTTACTTTGCGGGCGGCGGAAAAGGCGCCTTCAAAGCGGGGGTCTGCTACGATTTTCAGTTGATAAAAACCGTTCCCGTTAAGGAGCACGACGTGCGGCTGGATGCCGTCGTTACCGAACGGCGCGTGCTGCTGCGGGACAGGGCGGAGGATTAAATGAAACAAAAACTTTCCCGCATCGGGTGGGAGATCGTCGAATACCTGCGCAGAATGGCGACGCCGTTCATCCTCAATTTGATGTTCGGCATCACGATGTTCGCCGTGCTGGCGATCGGCGTGGAGGCGTTGGAAATCATACTCATTGCCTTGTTGTACGTGGGCTGCTGCTTTGCGGGGTTCGTCTATTTCCGCGCGGCGGGCGAGGCGGCGTACAAGATGAAAGAGCAGGGAGATCTGCGCCGTGCCGGCAAAGCGGTCAGCGAAAGCGGCAAGGCGGGCGGCAAATACCGCCCCTGCAAGGAGTACAGGCCGTACAAGGGGACGGCGATCGGGCTGTGCACCTGCCTCATCCCCGTCATTCTCATTTTTGTGGGCGCGCTGGCGGATAACCGCCCCGCGCTGGTGGCGATGGTCTTTGTGTGCGGCTGGGCGTACGATCCCGTGTATCTGATCGACCGCCTCGTTACGGGTGCGGAAGAGTTTTCCACGGGCATTTTGTGGTACGGGCTCATCCTCGTTGCGCTGTACCTCGCCGTCTGCATCGTCGCGTACGAATTGGGCGCGAACAAGGAGCGCCGCCGCCAAACGCAGCTGGAAGAGCGTTCGGCGCGCATCGAAGAGCAAAAACGGGTGCGCGGCGACAAGAACGGACGATGAGGATCATCGGCGGAAAGTTTCGCGGCAGGGCGCTTGCCGCGTTCAAGGGGCGGGAGATCCGCCCCACGTCGGACAGGGCGCGCGAGGCGCTGTTCAACATCCTCGCCCCCGAAATTGCCGGCGCAAACGTGCTGGATCTGTTCTGCGGCAGCGGCGGGATCGGGCTGGAAGCGCTTTCGCGCGGGGCGGACCTCGTTGTGTTCAACGACGTATCCGAGGAGAGCCTTGCCGTGCTGCGCAAAAATCTGGCGCTGCTTCGCGCGGAAGCGCAGGTGCACCGGCAGGATTTCCGCGTGCTGCTCTCTTCGCTGCGCATCACCTTCGATATCATCTACATCGATCCGCCCTACAAAAGCGGCTATGGCGCGGAGGCGCTCCGCCTGATCGCCGAGCGCGGGCTGCTCAACGCGGGGGGCGTTGCCGTTTTGGAGAGCGACGCGCCCTTTGCCGGAGAGGCGGAAGGGCTTGTTAAGTACGACGAGCGGCGGTACGGCATCGCGTACCTGACATTTTTTGAAAACCGTTAAACGGGGCTGTTTTTCCGCCGAAAAGGGCGGGGGTGCCTTTAAAGCAGGCGCGGCGGGCGTTTTGCCGCGCAGAGGAGCCGAGGATGAAAAAATGCGTTTTTGCGGGCACGTTCGACCCGCCCACGCTGGGGCATAAGGACATCGTGCTCAAATGCCTCGAACTGTTTGACGAGGTGATCGTGGCGATCCTCATCAATCCGAACAAACGCCCGCTCTTTTCGGAGGAGGCGCGTCTTTCCATGCTCAAAAAGGTGTTTGCGCGGTACGACAACGTGCGCGTGCTCGCCTACGACGGGCTGACCGTCGATCTGTTAAAGCGGGAAGGGGCAAAATTTTACGTACGCGGCATCCGCAACGGAACCGATTACGATTACGAAGCGCAGCTCAACTACATCAACACGGATATGTACAAAGACATGATCACCGTATTTTTGCCGACGCGGCAGGAGTTTTTGCACATCAGTTCCTCGCTCGTAAAAGATGCGCTGCGCTTCAATAAAAACGTGGATATGTACATTCCCGAAGAGATCAGGGGGGATCTGAAAAAATACTTGCAAGAGGCGAAAAACAATGTTTAAAAGAGAAGAACTGATCCCCTCCGCCGAGGAGATATTGGAGCGCCTGCCCCTCCCTGCGCCGCTTAAAGCGGTCAAGGCGGAGCGAGACAGGCTTGCGGCGGAAGTCATCCGCGGAGAAACGGACAAGCTGCTGCTCATCGTGGGGCCGTGCTCTGCGCACGAGAGCAAGCCCGTGCTCGATTACGTGGAGCGGTTGGGCAAGCTCAACGAAAGGGTCAAAGAGAAGATCGTGCTCGTGCCGCGCATCTATACGAACAAGCCGCGCACCAAGGGCGTGGGGTATAAGGGAATGTTCACCCAGCCCGACCCGCGCTGCCGCGAAGATATTTTAAAGGGGATCTTGACCATTCGGCAGCTGCACATCGACGCGATCGGCGCCAGCGGACTCTCCGCCGCCGACGAGATGCTCTACCCCGAAAACTATGCCTACGTCGAAGACCTGCTCACGTACATCGCCATCGGGGCGCGGTCCAGCGAAAACCAGATGCACCGTTTGGTCGCCAGCGGCATCGAGCTGCCCGTCGGCATCAAAAATCCGATGAGCGGCTCCATTCCCGTGCTGCTCAATTCCATTTATGCGGCGCAGAGCGGCGGGCAGGTGTTCAAGTACCAGAACTGGCAGGTGCGCACCACGGGCAACGAGTTGGCGCACGCCGTGCTGCGCGGCGCGGTAGACGGGTACGGGAATGACATTCCCAATTTCCACTACGAAACGGTGATGAAGGTCATCGAAGGGTATTCCAAAACGGGGCTCAAACACCCCGCGATCGTCATCGACGCAAACCACAGCAATTCCGGAAAGCAGTTCAAACAGCAGATCCGCATCGTGGAGGAGGTGCTCGGCAACCGCCTGTACGACAAGGATTTCAAACAATACGTAAAAGGCTTCATGATCGAGAGTTTCATCGAGGAGGGGAACCAAAAGGAGGACGTCGTGTACGGCAAGTCCATCACCGATCCCTGCCTCGGTTGGGCGGATACCGAGCGGCTGGTGCTCGATATCGCGGAGAAGGTGTAGGTATGGCGGTACAAGAGCGAGAGCGCGTTTCCTATCTCGGCCCGTGCGGCAGTTATTCTTCGCTGGCGGCAAAGGCGCTGTGCCCGCAGGCGGAAGGGGTGCCCTGCAAGAGCTTTTTTGCCGCGGTGCGGCAGCTGAAAGAGGGGGCGGTTTCCGCGGCGGTGCTGCCCGTCGAAAATACGCTGCAAGGGGCGGTCACGCAAAATTTGGACCTGCTGTACGCGGAAAGAGACCTGTTTGCCGTACGCGAGTACGTGCTCCCCATCGAACACCGCTTGATCGCGCGGGAGGGGACGCCGCTTTGTGCGGTGCGCCGCGTGTTTTCACACAAACAGGCGATCCTGCAATGCGGTAAATTTTTGGCGGAAACGCTGCCACAGGCGGAGATCGTGTATACCGATTCTACGGCGGAGAGCCTTTCGTACATCGAACGGGAGGGGGACGCCGGCATCGTCGGTTCGCATATCCGCGCGGAAGGGCTGGCGTTCCTTACGGGCAACATTGCCGACGAGGAGAAAAATTTTACGCATTTTTTGCTGGTCCGGCGCGGGGAGGAGGCGCTGCCTCCGCACAGCGGGCGCATTTATTTTGCGGCGACCTGCCCGCATGAGCCGGGCGCGCTCGTGCGGCTGTTGCAGATCTTATCCGCTTTCGATCTGAACATGACCAAAATCGAATCCCGCCCCATCAAAAACAGCCCCGGCGAGTATTGCTTTTTTATCGAATTTCAAGGCGATATTGCCGAGGCGGACGTGCGGGCGGTCGTGCACCGATTGGCGCAGTACGCCAAAAATTTTAAACTGCTCGGCTGCTATTGAGCCGCCCTGCCTTTGTTGGCGGCGCGCGGGGCGCGCGGGAAGAGATGATTTCCCGCCCTTTTTGGCGGGCTGCGCGGGGCGGTTTACGGGAAGCGGCGGTTTCCCGCCCTTTCGGCGGAACGCGGGGGGGCGGTTTACGGGAAGAGGGCGCACAGGAGAAGGCATAGGAGAAAGGCTGCTATGCCTTGTATCATTTTAACGCAAAAAAAGCGTGCGGGGCGGATGCCCGCCTTTTTGAGAAAGGCGAGCTGCTGGGCAAGGATGCTGCCGCCGCCGAAGGTTACGAGGAAGGCGCAAACGGGCAGCGCGAGCGGCGCGCCGCTTGCAGCAGCGGCGGCGCAGCCGCCCGTCGCCTCCAATAAGCCCTGCACCAATCCCGCCGCCGCCCCTTCGGAGGCGGCGGGGGCGAGAATAAGCGAAAACAGCCGTTCGAGCGGCAAAAGCAGGCGCAGGTCGGCAAACGCCTGTGCCAGCACAAAGAAGAGGGCGACGGACCCGCCAACGCACAGCAGGGCGGTCACGCTGCCCGCCACCGCTTCGGCGAGGACGCCGTCCGTCTCCCGCTTCATGAGCGGCGCGGATGTAAGCGGCGGCTGCAATTTGGCGGCTTCGGGCGGTGCGCCGCGCCGTTTTTCTGTTCCGAAATAGAGCGCCAGGTATACGCCCCACACGGCGAGCAGGTGCGCCGCCAGCAAAACGGCGCCCGCCGCGGCGCTTTGGAAAAAAGCGCCGCCCACGCAGCCGAGCAAAAACATCGGCCCGCAGGTGGTGCAGAGCGCGCTCATGCGCCGCGCCTGCGTCTGCGTGATCGCGCCGCCTTCGTACAGGTCCGCAATGGTGCGGCTGCCTACGGGGTAGCCCGAAAGCACGCTCGTAAACAGGCAGTAAGCCGCGCAGCCGGGCAGCCCGATCTTTTCCGTCAGGGGGGAGAGCCGCCGCGCCAAACGCTGCGCCGCGCCGAGTTTGGTCAAAAGCCCCGTCAGCACCAAAAAGGGGAAGAGCGAGGGGAGCAGCGTCGTCGCCCAAAGCGAAACGCCCCGCATGCACGCCGCCGCATAGCGCGTGGGCGCCGCGGGGAGCAGCACGAGCAGAAGCAGGATCGCCGCGGAGAGGAGCGTTGCGCCCGCATTGCGAAATTTTTTCTGTGCGCGGCGGCGCTGCTTGCCGCGGCAGGCTCTTGCGGCGCGGTGCCCGAAAGGGGCGCGCGGCAGTGCGGCGGAAGTCTTGCTTTGATGAAAGAGATACATATCGTTACAGTATGGAAAAGGGGGAACAAATATGCGCAAAAAACTCGGATTGGCGCTCGGCGCGGGCGGAGCGCGCGGCGTTGCGCATGTCGGATTTTTAAAGGCGATGGAGGAAGAGGGGCTCCGCCCCGATTGCATTGCCGGCTCTTCGATGGGGAGCGTGATCGGGGCGTGTTACGCTTCGGGGATGTCAGCGGATGCGATGCACGCGGTGCTTAAAGAGCTGCGCACGCGCGACGTGCTGGATATCGGGGCGCTGCCCGTTCGCCGGCTGGGGCTGTTGAAGTGGGAAAAGGCGTACAAATTTTTGGGTTCGTATATCACCGCGCAAACGTTTGAGGAACTGCGTATCCCGTTTTGCTGCGTTGCCGTCGATATCAAGAGCGGGCGGCTGCACACCTTTTCTTCGGGAGAGCTGCTTTCGGCGGTGCTTGCGTCGGGCACCATCCCCGCCGTGTTCCGCCCCGTCGAACGCGAGGGCGGGTTGTATGTAGACGGCGGGGTGCTGTGCCGCGTTCCCGTGCAGCAGGTCAAGGCGCTGGGGGCGGACGTCGTTGTGGCGATCGACGTGCTCGGCGGGCTGCGCGAAACCGAAAAGGTGCCGCACGTTTTTTCGCTCATCGCGCGCGTTTACGATATCATGGACGACGCCCGCACGCAGGCGGAGCGCCGCCGCTGCCGCCGCATGGCCGACCTTTGGCTGGAACCGCAGATGGGAGAGTTGAGCCAGTATAAGGTAAAATATTATGCCGAGGGCTATGAGGCGGGGTACCGCCTCGGAAAGGAAAATGCCGATACAATGCGAAAATTGCTCGAACAAGATGGCTGATCTCTTTGTTTGCAAAGTACTATGCGGCGCATAATACAGCAAAAACAGCCTTTTTGGGCAGGTTATTCGGCTTTTGGGCTTTCGGGGCGCTTGGTTTGGGTGCGCGCGGAACGCGGCAAAACAAGGTTTGCAGGCGCGCCGCGGCGAAAGGATAAATAAGGGATAAAAAATGGATCTGTTTGATCGCAACAACAACGAAAACGCCGCCAAACCGCTGGCGGAAAAGATGCGCCCGTCCAATTTGGATGAGTTTATCGGGCAGCGCCACATTGTGGCGGAGGGCAGCCTTCTGCGCCGCGCCATCAAGCTGGACAGGCTGGGCAGCTGCATTTTTTGGGGTCCGCCCGGCTGCGGAAAGACGACGCTTGCGCACATCATCGCAAGCACCACGCAGGGAAATTTTATCAAACTGAACGCCGTGCAGAGCGGCGTTGCGGACGTAAAAAAAGCGGTGGAGGAGGCGCGCACGGCGCTCAAACTGTACAACAGGCGCACCTATCTTCTGCTGGACGAATGCCACCGCTTCAACAAGGCGCAGCTGGATTCGCTGCTGCCCGCCGTCGAGCAGGGGACGCTGATCTTTATCGGTTCGACGACCGAAAACCCGTATGCGTCGATGACGCCCGCCATTGTATCCCGCTGCCGCGTGTTCGAGTTCAAGCGGTTGACCGAGCAGGAGATCGCGGGGGCGCTGCGCGCGGCGCTGTCATCGCGCAAGGGGCTGCGCGCGTACGACGCCGCCGTGGAGGAAGAGGCGATCGCGCATATTGCGCGCACGGCGGCGGGCGATCTGCGCGCGGCATACAACGCCCTCGAACTTGCGGTGCTTACCACGCCGCCCGCCGCCGACGGAAAGGTGCGCGTTACCCTTGCCGACGCCGAGCAGTCTATGCAGCGGAAGGCGCTTTCTTACAACGAAGACGCATATTACGATCTTCTCTCCGCTTTCTGCAAAAGCCTGCGCGGCAGCGATGCAGACGCCGCGCTGTTCTACGCGTTCCGCTTGATCGAGGGCGGGTGCGATCCGCTGCTCATCCTGCGCCGCCTCGTCGTGCATGCGAGCGAGGATGTCGGCATGGCGGATCCGCAGGCGCTGGTCGTTGCGGTGAGCGCGCTTACCGCTTTTGAAAAGCTGGGGGCGCCCGAAGGGCTGATTCCTTTGAGCAACGCGGTCATCTACGTCTGCGAAGCGGAAAAATCCAATTCGGTGCTCTTGGCGATGGACGCGGCACGGCGCGCCGCGCGCGAAACGCCCGAAGCCGCCCCGCCGCCGTATTTGCGGGATACGAGCTACGGTTCGGCAGAGGCGAAGGCGCAGGGCGCCCGTTACAAGTACCCGCACGACTATGGCGGCTGGGTCGAACAGCAGTATCTGCCGGACGCGCTCAAAAACGAAGTTTTTTACCGCCCGCAGGGGCGCGGGTTTGAAAGGAAGGTGGAGGAGGCGCGCCGCCGCAAAAAGGGGAGCGTGCCGCCTTCGGAAGGAGTGCTTCCGCCGGAGGGGAAGAAGCCGAACCCCTAAACGCGTACATGCAAAAGCGCCGCCGCGCGGAAATTTCCGCGCGGCGGCGCGCTCTTTGCCGCAGTGCCGCCGCAAGCCCTCGTTTCGCAGTTTTTTCGCCCGCGAAAGGGGAGCAAAAAAAGGCTGCCCTCCGCAGGGGGCAGCCTTTTGCCGCATACGGTTTTAATGCCTTTTGCCGAATGCGGTTTATCCCACCCTTCGCACAAACGGATGATAGTTTAAAATGTGTTCGATCTCGTCCAAGGCGCTTTGCGGGATGCGCAGCCCGCTTGCCGAAACGTTGGTTTCCAGCTGTTCGGGTTTGGAAGCGCCCGTGATAACGGAGGAGATCTGCGGCAGGCGCAGGATCCACGCAAGCGCGAGCACGGAGAGGGGCACGTTCATCCCGTCCGCGATCGTTTGCAGCGCCTCCACTTTGGTCAGGTTTTCGTCGGTGAGCAGGTTGTTTATCTGCTTGTCTGCCTGGTGCGTTGCGCGCGAACCGGCGGGCAGCGGCTGCCCCTTGCGGTACTTGCCCGTCAAAAGCCCCTGCGCGAGCGGGGAAAAGGAGACGATCCCCGCTCCGTGTTCGGCGGCAAGCGGCACGATCTCGTCTTCAATGTAGCGGTCCACCATATTGTACTGTGGCTGAATGACGCTCAGCGGGCGCAGGTGCAGGTCTTTGACGGCGGAAAAAGCCTTGCACAGCTGCACGGGCGACCATTCGCTTACGCCGAAGTAGAGGATCTTGCCCGCCGCAACCATATCCGAAAGGGTCTGCATGGTCTCTTCAACGGGCGTTGTGGGGTCGAAGCGGTGGCAAAAATAGAGGTCCAAATAGTCCAGCCGCATGTTTTTGAGGGTGGTATCCAGCTGTTCGACGATATGCTTGCGCGAGAGCCCCCAGTCGTTTGCGCCCCGCCCCATCGGGAAAAACACTTTGGAGGAAACGACGTAGGAAGAGCGCCTGTAATCGCGCAGCGCCGCGCCGAGAAAGCGCTCCGCTTCGCCGCCGCTGTATGCGTCGGCGCAGTCAAAAAAGTTTACGCCCGCATCGTACGCCGCGCGGATGCACTGGCGCGCCGTTTCTGCCGCGCCCGCGCCGTTGAGGTCCGTCATCCAGCTTCCGAGCGCGACCTCGCTCACTTTCAGCCCCCATTTTCCGAGATTTCTGTATTGCATAGTACGCTCCTTGCGCCGTTTTTTGCGGCGTTTTTGTTTGTACGGTATAAGTATACACCCGAAGCGGCAAACTGTCAATCTTTGCGCCGAAACAGGGGCGCGCACATTTGGTTGCCTTTTTCGCGCGGGTGCGGTATAATGATAAAAACGTTTTCGGAGGCGTGCCGTGCCGGATTTTATCGAACGGATGGAGCAGAATTTATTCGACGCGCAGCTGGCGCGGCTTGCGCGGCTGACGGGTACGCAGCCGCACGCGGATTTTTTGCGCGAAATGTTTGCGCTCGTGCGCAAGCAGTACGCGGAGGAGCTGCGCCGCCGCGGGATCCGTTTGCAGCCGCTGGACGGCGCCCGTTTGGACGAGGTGGTCAGCTATGTGTTTTATTACCACCGCTTTCACACCGCGCACCTGCCGCCCGAAACGGTAAAAAAGCTGGAAGAGGACGAGCGCTACCGCGCCGTATTGGTGCGCGACGTTGCCGTGTACATCGTCATCAACGAGCATTTGAACGTGGAAAAGCGGTCGGTCACGTCCTCGTATTCTCCGGAGATCGCCGCCTATAACATGGCATGCAGCTATTCTCTGTTCGTGCTCGGCACCTTCTGCGGGGAGGACCGCCGCATGCTCGGCATCGGCAACCTCTTTAAAAAAGCGCTTGTCACCGCAAAGAGCGTTGCCGCGCTGCTTGCGGCGGGCAACAGCTGCGACGCCGTGATCTTGTGGCGGCATTTGCATGAGCTGGAATGCGTGCTCATCGTGCTGAACACGAACAAGGACGAAATGTTTTTCGACTATGTGCGGCACATGGAGTTTTTTGACCTCGAACACAACCCCGATGCCGAAGCAGTGCAGGCGCGCCTTTCGGAGGAGTGCAAAAAATACGGCATCAAGGAGAGGAACGCCTACATCAACTACGGTTGGCTGGTCCGTTTGGAAGGGTTTTGCGAAGGGTACGGAAAGGAGTACCGTCTGAATTTTAAGGACGGGCTGCAAAAAGTTGCCGGGCAGACGGCGCGGCACGCCGCCTATGCGAGCGCAAGCAAGATCCTGCACCCCTCCGCATGGATCGTTGCCATCCGCGAGGATAAGTTTTATAAGTTTACGGTATTTGAACTGTTCCGCTCTCTCGTAAACCTTGTCACGCAGATCAAAACTTATGTGACGCGCTACCGCGGCAATTCGGTGCGGCAGGGGGAGTGCGACGCGTACCTGCGCACCATCGGCGGGTATTTGAACATGATCGCGCGCAACAACAAGGTGATCGCTTCCAAGCCTTAAAAGGCAGGCTTTGCAAAGTTTTTCGCGGATTCGAAAGGATTTTGGAACCCGCGCAAAAAGACCGCCGCAGGTATTGACCTGCGGCGGTCGCGTTTTTTAAACTTGCGCGCGGTTTTTTTGAACTTGCGCGCGGTTTTTTAAACTTGCGCTTCGGCGGCTTTCTTTTCCTTGTACACCGCAATGGCGCGGGCAAGCTGGTCGGGGCAGGAGGTGTTCCCCTTGCATTTGATGCCTTTGAGCGTTTTTTGTACCTCGTCGATGTTTTTTCCTTCCACCAAACGGGCAACGCCCTGTAAATTGCCGCTGCACCCGCCGATAAATTTTACGTTGTGCAGGCGGTTTTCTTCGTCCACGTCAAAGAGGATCTGGCGCGAACAGGTACCTTTTGTCGAATATGTAAACATTGTTCCCTCACAAAGGAATGCCGCGGGCGGAGCGCCGCCGCGGGCAATCAGTCAACCAAATTTTCGTAGATCACGGCGTACACGTCCGCCGCTTTCAGTTCCCATTTTTTATAGATGTTTTGCGCCGTTTTCCGGTCCGGAACCACAAATTTGAGTTCGAGCAGCGGCTGCGCGGGGGCGAGGATGCGCAAAAACACCGTATACGTACCGTCTTTATTCTGATAATAGTCGGATTTGCACTCCTGCCTGTTGCGGTAGCGCGCGCTGTTGTTTTTGACGAAGACCGAGATCTCTTCGCGGGTGCTCTTGGGGATGTTGATGTAAAAGTTGGCGAGGCAGCCGCGCCCGTCCGGCGTGATGCTGTACAGCGTATCGTCGTTTACGTCTACGGTGCAGATAAAGCCGTCTTCCAAAAGCTGCGAAATGATCATCATGCAGTCCATGTAGTTGATCCAGTCGTTGCTGGTCGAGCACATGTCAACGATCGTCCTTTCCGAAAGGGCGCTCTCCATTTTGTCGAACACGAACAACACTATTAGTTTGTTTACAAACGTTTCGCCCTGAATCTGCATGAGGGGATATCCTGCGTCAAAAATAGAAGTGCTGACAAAAAATCCGCTTTTTGCAAAAAAGCGGATCTTGTTTTATCCGTTTGCGCGGAAGATCGCGCCGTATACGGCTTATTCGAACGCTTTGAGCGCCTTTAAAAGGTCTGCACAGTTATCCGAATAGATCTCAACGGTAAGCGGCTTGGAGAGGTCGAGGCTGAAAATACCGAGGATGGATTTCGCGTCTACCAC
Organism: uncultured Clostridia bacterium; assembly: GCA_944346885.1. GTDB lineage: Bacteria > Bacillota > Clostridia > Christensenellales > Borkfalkiaceae > Borkfalkia. The sequence continues at coordinate 30,212 of CALVMR010000001.1, forward strand.
ATATTTGTCGCTTTTGAGAAGGATCTCATAGGGGACGTCCTGCACGATCTTAACGAAGTCTTTTACCTTTTGTGCCATTTCCAGAGAAATTTTTACGGATTTCATAAAGGAACCTCCAAAAGCATTTTCTATATTATAACGAAAAATTTTCCGAAAAGCAAGATATTTCCGAAAAATAACTTAATAAAATTTAATTTTTGTGCTATAATGATAGCCAGAGGGCGAGGCATGTAAAAAGTGCACAGAACAGGAGGCAATATGGCGGGTACAAAAGAACAGGCAGAGTTGTTTTTGCGGCGGTGCGACGAGGTGCAGCGGGCAGGATTCATCATCGCGGATACGAAAATTTCCGATCTGCTGAAAGCGATCGTATCCTCGGACGCGCTGTATGCGTTTTTCAAAAGCGTGACGGCGGATTACGATTACGAGGCGGCAAAAATAAAGTACATGAACTATACGCCGCCGGGGTCGGCGCGGCGGGTGCTGCTTTTTCCCGAAGACCCCGCTGAGCGGCTGGCGTTCGTCTTTTTTCTCCTTGCCGAGATCGACGCAAAGAGTTTGGATCTGAGCTCCTTTTTGCAAGAATATTTTTATGCGGACGGCAGCCTGCACGGCAGCTTTTACGCTTTTTGCAACCAAGTGATCAAGCCGTTCCGCAACGCCGTAAAAACCATGTTCCGCGGCGGCGCGGCGGCGGAGGCGGAACGGCTTGACGCGGTGCGCGCCGCGGGCGCGCTTGCGCCCGTCATCGAGCAGGAGCGGCAGCGCGTTTACGGGTCCCGCCTGCCGGATGAGGTCAAGGTGGACGCCCTGCTCATGCTCAACGCGGCGGCGAACAGCGTCAGCGACCCGGAAACGCTTGCGGGCGTGCTCGTCGGGTATCTCTCCTTTGCGCGCGGGGCGGGCTTCGGCGTGGATGCCGTTGCAAAATTTTCCCAAGCGCTGGGCAGGATCAAGGAGTCGTTATGGAATTGAACGAAAAAACGGTGCAAAAGCACGTTCTCTATACGGGGAAGATCATCAATTTGCGCGTAGACGACGCGCAGCTGCCGGACGGCAGGCCGTGCAAGCGCGAAATGGTGGAGCACCCCGGCGGCGCCGCCGTGCTGTGCGTGGAAGAGGGGAAGGTGCTGCTCGTGCGGCAGTTCCGCTATGCGTACGGCGAAGTGCTGTGGGAGATCCCCGCGGGCAAATTGGATGCGGGGGAGGACCCCGCCCATGCCGCCGCCCGCGAGCTGGAAGAGGAAACGGGCAGGCGGGCGGAGCGCATGGAGCTTTTGTTTTTGCTCTATCCCACGCCCGGCTACACCAACGAAAAACTGTACGTATACCGCGCGCACGGCGTGCATGCGGGGCGGGTGCATTTGGACGAGGACGAGTTTGTTTCCGTCTCCCTCATTCCCGTAAAAGAGGCGGCGGAAATGATCGCGGACGGGCGCATCCGCGACGCAAAGACCGTTGCGGCGATCCAGCACTATCTGTTGGGCGGCTGCCGTTAAACGGTTTCCCGCCGCGGCGCGGCGGGAAAAGCGGCGGCGCATAAAAGCGGGGGGGGCGGCTTTTGCGGGCAAACGGAAGCTGCCGCCGCGGTACGGAAAAATGAGAAAAAGCACGGCGGCAGCCGTGCTTTTTGCAGTAGGAGGGAAAGGGGCAGGCGCGGCGCTTACTTGCAGCCGCAGGGGCGGAACAGGTTACAGATGCCGCCCTTTTTGCAGGCACAGTACGCCACGGCGAGGATGAGGGGCAGGTAGCAGCTGTCGAGAATGTTGCTCAAAATACCGCTCTGCGAGCAGCAGACGATGAGCAGAAGGATGAGGATCCAAAGGCAGCCGTTATCGCCGCAGAGAGTTCCGAAAAGATTCATTGATGATTTCCTCCTGTTTGGCGGCGGATGGATATGTAAGGGATGTTCGCCGCCGTGCTTGGGCGCCGATGCCGCCCGTTGCGGCCGGTATTTCGGGCGCCTATACTTCATTTTACGCGCGCGGGAACGGAAATGTTCCGCCTTTTTGCCTTGCCGCATCCGCCCTTCGCATTTTACGGAGCCGATTTGCTTGCCATCGCGCGCGGGATTTGTTATAATATAGGGCGCTGCGGGAGTCGGCTGCTTCCGCGCCGCGTGCGTTTTTGCGTGCGGTTTTAACGGGATGCGCGGGGAGGGCACCGCCTGTGCGGGCTTTACCCCATAAAAAACGCATACATATTTTTTGTCACGGATATTCCCTTGGCGGGAAATCCGAGGAGGTCTTCTTATGAAAAGCAAATCGAAAAGAATTGCTTTGTACGGCATTTTTGCCGCACTGCTCGTGGTCATGTTTTATTTGGAAACATTGATCGGAAGTTTTTGGATAACGCCGCCGGCGATCATTTCGCTGTCGCTGTTGTTCACGCTCTGCCTTTCAGAAGATTGGAAACTTGCTTTGGGCGGCGGAGTATTGTTCGGGCTTGTTTCGTGGGCGCTTGCTGCGATGTTCGGGAACCCAGTGTTTATTTTCCCGTGGATATCGGTGCTTCCGCGTCTGTTTGTCGGGATCGGAGCCTACGGCGCTTTCCGTTTGATCAAACATTTCGTGCGGAATAAAACGAATAAATTTCTTGTATCGTATTTGCCGTATTCGGTCGGGGCGTTGTGCGGTATTTTGATCAATACGATCCTTGTGATTACATGTTTGACGCTTTTTGCTCCTGACCTCGGAAGCCTTTCTGATTGGATAAGTGCGTGCGTAACGTTGAATTTTCCGATAGAATTGGTGGCGGCGGTTGTTCTTACGCCTGTCTTGTGCAATGCGATAAAGCGTGGAGCGTCTTCCAAAAAGAAGGAGCAACAGCCCGTAACAAAGAATGATTGCGCGCAGCCTGCGGAAGGGGGCGCCGTAGCGGAAGAAGCGAAGGCGGTAAAGGGCGAGCTGCCCGCGCAAAAACCTCTTTCGCAGCAAAACGGAAACTGACATCATGGTACTTTGCATCGACATCGGCAATACGAATATCAAGTACGGGCTGTTCGAGGGCGGCGAACTGAAAGTAAGTTTCCGCGTTGCCACCGACCTCAACCGCACGAGCGACCAATACGGCACCGCCATCATCGACATGCTTGCGGTGCAGCGCATCTATGCCGCCGATATCGACGGGGCGATCATCTCTTCGGTGGTGCCGTCGCTCAACTACACCGTTTCGCACATGTGTTCGGCGTACCTCGGCGTAGAGCCGCTGCTCGTCGGCGCGGGGCTGAAAACGGGGCACGACCTGCGTGTAGACAACGCGCGCGAAGTGGGGGCGGACCGCATCGTCAACGACGTGGCGGCGATCCGCAAATACGGCGCGCCCGTCATCGTTATCGACTTCGGCACGGCAACCACCTTCAACGTCGTCAACGCGCAGGGCGAGTTTATCGGCGGGGTGATCGCGCCGGGGATCCGCGGGTCGATGGATTCGCTCGTATCGGGAACGGCAAAGCTCCCGCGCGTGGAGATCGAAACGCCGAAGAGCGTGATCGGGAAAAATACGATCACGAACATGCAGGCGGGGCTGGTGTTCGGCTTTGCGGGGCTGGTCGATTACATCGTAAAAAAGATCCGCCGCGAGATGAAGCTGCCCGCCATGCCCGTTGTGGCGACGGGCGGGTTCAGCGAGATCATCGCCAAAGAGATTTCCTGCATCGACCATGTAGACAAACTGCTCACGTTGCAGGGGCTGAAATATCTGTACGATCTGAACACGGGCGCCTGAACGTTTTGCCGCGCGGGCGGCGACGGGGGCGGACTTTTGCGCAGGAGGCATAACAATGAAAAGTGTGGGCGTAGCGATCCTCGGTTTGGGGGTCGTCGGAGGCGGAACGTATAAGATCTTGCGCGACCACAGGGATTTTTACCGCCGCACGCAGCATGTGGATCTTTCCGTGGAGTGCGTGCTCGAACTCAACAAGCAGCGCGCGCTCGACCTCGGCATCGAGGAGAGCCGCATTGCGGATAACATCGCCGAGATCGTTTCCAATCCCGCGGTGGATATCGTGGTGGAGGTCATCGGCGGCGTGGAGCCCGCGCGCAGTTTTGTGCTGGCGGCGCTGCACAGCGGCAAAACGGTGGTCACTTCCAACAAAGAACTGTTCTGCAAACACTGGTACGAGCTGGAAAAGGCGGCAAAGCGCACCAACGCGGGGCTGTACTTTGAGGCAAGCTGCGTCGGCGGCGTGCCCATCATCCGCACGCTGACAGACGGGTTGCAGGCGAACGTGCTTACCCGCCTTACGGGCATCATCAACGGAACGACCAACTACATTCTCACCCGCATGACGCGCGAAGGGGCGGATTACGCCTCCGTTTTAAAGGATGCGCAAAAGCTCGGCTATGCCGAAAAGGACCCGACGGCGGATGTGGAAGGGTACGACGCGGCGTACAAACTCTCCATTTTATCCAGCCTTGCTTTCCATACCCGCGTGCCGCTCGAAAAGGTGTACCGCGAGGGCATTTCCAACGTTTCCGCCGTGGATATCGCGCACGGAAAAGACCTCGGCTATGTGCTCAAATTGCTCGCCATCGGCAAAAACAACGAAAACGGGGTGGAGGTGCGCGTGCACCCCGCCTTCCTGCGCAAAGACCATCCGCTCGCTTCGGTGGGGGATAGCTTCAATGCCGTATTCTTGCAGGGAGATAGCGTGGGAGACGTGATGCTGTACGGGCGCGGCGCAGGCGCGCTGCCCACGGGCAGCGCCATCGTGTCGGACGTCATTTACGCCGCCACGCATGCCGACCACAAGTACGCGACCTTTAAAAACACCATGCTCCCCGAAAAAGGGGTGCGGTTCGTTACCGACTTCAAGAGCCGCTATTACATCCGTTTCACCGCCAAGGACAGGGCGGGCGTGCTGGCAAAGGTGGCGGGCATCTTTGCAAAGAGCAACATCAGCATCGCCGACCTGCTGCAAAAGGGAGACGGCGACGAAAACGGCATCCCCGTCATTCTCGTCACGCACGAAACGCATGAGATGGCGGTGCGCCGCGCCGTCGAAAAGATCCGCGCGCTTTCAGACGTGCTCTCCGTGGACAGTTTGATCCGCGTGGAGGGGTAAGCGGGCAAAACAAAGGGCAGGCAGCCGCCGCGGAATGTTCCGCGGCGGCTTTTTGCTGCCCGCGGAGCGGGTATTTTGCGGGCGCTTTTGCGGGCGCGCCGCCCTGCAAACGGTTGCTTTTTTCGGCGGAACGCGCTATACTGAATAAAACAACGGGAGGGTTGCGTCTGTATGGAAACAAAAGTGGCAAACTTGCTCAACGAGCAGGTCAACAAAGAGTTTTATTCGGCATATCTGTATCTGGATTTTGCAAATTGGTTTGAAGATGCGGGGCTTTCGGGCTTTGCGCACTGGTACGAAGTGCAGGCGCAGGAGGAGCGCGACCACGCGCTCGCCATCCGCAGGTACCTGTGCGACAGCGGCGTGCGCGTCCGTTTGGACGCCGTTGCCCGCCCCGATAAGGTGTTCGATTCCTCGCTCTCCGTGCTGGAAGCGGGGCTGGCGCACGAGCGGTACGTGAGCGCGAGCATCAACGAGGTATATGCCGCCGCCGCGGCGGCAAAGGACTTCCGCACCATGCAGTTTTTGGATGCGTTCGTCAAAGAACAGGGCGAAGAGGAGAAAAACGCGGAAGATCTCATCAAAAAGATGAAGCTGTTCGGCGGGGATGCGCGCAGCCTGTATTTGATGGATAAGGATCTTGCCGCACGCGTCTATGCGCCTTTTAACGCGGGCGGCGAAGCAAACGCCTGAAAAGGGAAATACCCGAAAAGGGAAACGCCCGAAAGAATGCGGCGCGCCGCTTGCTTGCCGCCGCCAAAGGAAGGTGCAAAACGGCGGTTTCCGTTTGCCAAAGTGCGGGCGGCGGCATTCCCGCGGCGGAAAGCGGACGAAAAGGGAAATCTCCGCGGAGGAAAGCGGTCAAAAAAAGGAGAGCCGAGGCAGGCTCTCCTTTTTTGGTAACGAAACCCCGCGGATGGTCTGCGGGGTTTCGATATACAGAAAGACCCGCGCGGCTTTGCCGCGCGGGAAAACAAATTACTGTTCGTCCTTGAACATCCGGTTCAGCCTTCTGGTGATGGAGCGGATGTTTTCGCGTACGGCGCTGCGGGCGCTTCCGCCGATCACTTTGCGCGCTTCGACCGACTTGTTCACGCGCACGCGCTGCAAGATCTCTTCGTCGAAGAGGGAGGAAAAGCTCTGGTACACGGGCAGTTCGAGCGTTTCCAGCTTTTTGCCGTTTTCGATGCAGTAGCGCACGATCTGCCCCGTAAGCGCATGTGCGTCGCGGAAGGGCAGCCCCTTTTCGACCAAATAATCGGCAACGTCGGTCGCGGTGGTAAAACCGCTGCCTGCCGCCGCGCGCATGCGCTTGGTGTCAAAGGAGATGTTCTGCAACAGGTCGTTGAAGATGCTCAGGCAGGCGCGCACGGTGTCTTCCGCGTTGAACAGCGCCTCTTTATCCTCTTGCAGGTCTTTGTCGTAGGAGAGCGGGATGCCTTTGAGCACGGTCAAGATCGCCGTCAGGCTGCCGTACACGCGCCCCGTTTTGCCGCGCACGAGTTCGGGGATATCCGGGTTCTTTTTCTGCGGCATGATGGAGGAGCCCGTCGCGTACGAATCGGCAATTTCCACAAAGCGGAATTCGTCCGAAGAGTAGAGGATCAGATCCTCCGAAAAACGGGAGAGGTGCATCATCACCGTCGAACAGCAGAAGATGTATTCGGCAACGAAATCACGGTCCGAAACGGCGTCGATGGAGTTTTGCGAAATTTCCGAAAAGGAGAGGAGGCTCGCCGTCATGCGGCGGTCGATGGGGAAATCCGTTCCCGCCAAAGCGCAGCTGCCCAGCGGCATCACGTCCGTGCGCTTATAGCAGTCGGTAAAGCGCTCGATGTCGCGCAAAAACATTTCGCTGTACGCGTTTATGTACTGCGCGACCGAAACGGGCTGCGCTTTTTGCAGGTGGGTGTAGCCCGGCATGATGAATTGCACGTTGTTGTTGGCGATATCCAGCAGGGTATTGACGAGGGTGCGCAGCATGCCGCAGACCGCCACGATGCTGTCTTTGCAGTACAGGCGCAGGTCCGTTGCCACCTGGTCGTTGCGAGAGCGCGCCGTGTGCAGCTTTTTGCCGACGGCACCGATGCGCTTGACGAGTTCGTTTTCCACAAAGGTATGGATATCCTCCGCGCCTTCGATCTGCAAATTCCCTTTTTCGATATCGGCAAGCATGTTGATGAGCGCGTCGCAGATCTTATCGGCATCCGCTTTGGGGATGATCTGCGTTTCGCCCAGCATCTTCGCGTGCGCGATGCCGGCAAGAATGTCGTGCCAATACAGTTTGTAATCAAAGGACAGCGATTGGTTGAAGTCGTCCGCGTCTTGGGCGCTGGTGCCTTTAAAACGTCCTTCCCACAGTTTCATAATTGCACACTCCCGTTTAAAATTGACTTGATTTTGTTTGACTTATTCCGCCGAAAATTTTACAATAATAGGAGGAACGCAGCCGTTTTGCGCGGGCGGCGCCGACCGTACGCGCATACTTATTTTTATTGTAATATATTTTTGCGGAAATTTCAAGCTATTTCCGAAAAAAATTGCAAAGCAGGGAAAAATTGATCATTTTAGGGATCGACCCCGGTATCGCCACGCTCGGCTACGGGGTCTTGCAAAAAGACGCGCGCGGAGAAGTCCGCGCCGAAGATTACGGCGTCGTCACCACCCCGAAGGAGGAGCGCCTTCCGGTGCGGCTCGCCATGCTCGAAGAGGGGCTGAACAAATTGCTCGACGCGTTTTCACCGGACGAAGTGGCGGTGGAGGAGCTGTTCTTCACCAAAAACGTGACGACGGGCATCGCCGTCGCGCATGCGCGCGGCGTGGCGCTTTTGACCTGCGTCAAGCGCTGCGGCAGGCTGTTCGAGTACACGCCCATGCAGATCAAGCAGGCGCTCACCGGGTACGGCAAGGCGGAAAAGCGGCAGATCCAGCTGGTCACCGCCAATTTGCTGCGCCTGCGCGGCATTCCCCGCCCGGACGACGCGGCGGACGCGCTCGCCGTGGCGCTGTGCCATTCGTTTACCTCCCGCCTTTCGGGGCTGTACAGCATTTGATTTGCCGCGCGGCGGCAGGAGAAAGAGATGATCGGGTATTTAAAAGGGAACGTGCTCTCCGCTTCGGACGGGGTCGTGCTTTTGGAAACGGGCGGCGTCGGCTACGAACTTGTGTGTTCGGGCGCGGCGTTCGCAAAACTCGTGACGGACAAAAAGGGAGAGGTATATACCAGCATGCAGGTGCGCGAGGACGGCGTAACGCTGTTCGGCTTCGTCTCCCCCGAAGAAAAGAATATGTTTTTGAAGCTTATTTCCGTCTCCGGCGTGGGACCGAAGCTGGGGATAGCCGTGCTTTCGGGCATGAACTTGGGCGAGCTTGCCGCGGCGATCGCCTCGTCGGATATCCGCGGGCTGTGCTCGGTAAAGGGGCTCGGAAAAAAGACGGCGGAGCGCATCGTGCTGGAACTGCGCGAAAAGGTGACCGACCTGCCCGCGCCCGCCGCGGGGGCGCCCGCCCCCGTGCAAAGCGCGCAGGGCGAGGAAGAGGACGCCGTGATCGGGCTTATGTCGCTCGGCTATACGCGCACGGAGAGCGCGCGCGCCGTGCGCGCCGCCATCGAGCGGGGCGCGGCGGGCGTGGAACAGATCGTTTTATCCGCGTTGAAAAATATGTAACGGCGGGCGGCGCGCGCCGCCGGGAGATCGGGTATGTTTGAAGAGGATCTTGCAGCCGAACGGCTGGTCATGAGCACAAAAGGGGAGCTGGACGCGGAGGAAAACGCGCTGCGCCCGAAGACCATGGCGGAGTACGTCGGGCAGAGCAAAGTCAAAGAAAATCTCGAAGTGTACATCTCCTCCGCAAAAATGCGGGGCGAGCCGCTCGACCACGTGCTTTTGTACGGGCCTCCCGGATTGGGCAAAACGACGCTCGCGCACATCATTGCAAGCGAATTGGGCGTGCAGCTCAAATTGACCAGCGGGCCCGCCATCGAGCGCAGCGGCGACCTTGCCGCCATCCTCACCAACCTCAACGAGGGAGACGTGCTGTTCATCGACGAGATCCACCGCCTCAACCGTTCGGTGGAGGAGGTGCTGTATTCGGCGATGGAGGATTACGCGCTGGATATCATCGTGGGGAAAGGCCCTTCCGCGCGCAACATCCGTTTTACGCTCAAAAAATTCACGCTCGTCGGGGCAACGACCAAGGCGGGCATGCTCGCTTCGCCGCTGCGCGACCGCTTCGGCGTTTTGTGCCGCCTCGATATGTACACGCCCGCCGAGCTCGCGCAGATCGTTACGCGTTCGGCGCGCGTGCTCGGCATCGACCTTGCCGCCGACGCGGCGCAGGAGATCTCCCGCCGTTCCCGCGGCACGCCGCGCATCGCCAACCGCCTTTTAAAGCGCGTGCGCGATTTTGCCGCCGTGGGCGGGAATGCGCGCGTGACCGTTGAAGACGCGCGCTATGCCTTGCGGCGCATGGATATCGACGAGCTGGGGCTGGACGATACCGACCGCGGGCTGCTGCGCGCGCTCATCGAAAAATTCGGCGGCGGCCCCGCCGGGCTGGAAACGCTCGCCGCGACCATCAACGAGGACGCGAACACCATCGAAGACGTGTACGAACCGTACTTGCTGCAACTCGGCTTTCTTGCCCGTACGCCGCGCGGAAGGGTATGCTTGAAAGGCGGGTACGAACACATGGGCGTGAAGATGAGCGAAAAGCAGCGCGCGCAGATCTCGATCTTCGACGAGGAGTAAACCGCAAAACTTTTTTCCGAACCTTGCGCTTCTGTGCCGAAGGGGCGTGCCTTTCGGCGGGCGGCGGAGTAAAACGATATGCTGTTACGATCCGATTATTATTACGAACTGCCCGAAGAGCTGATCGCACAGACGCCCGCGGAACCGCGGGATTCTTCTCGTCTGCTCGTGTACGACCGCAAAACAGGGCACACGGAGCACCGCGTGTTCCGTGACGTCAAGGAGTATTTGCGCCCCGGAGACGTGCTTGTCATCAACAATACGAAGGTGCTTCCCGCGCGCCTGTTTGCCTATACGCGCGGCGGCGGCAGGGTGGAAGTGCTGCTTTTGAAGCGGCGCGATCTCGCCGAATGGGAGGTGCTCGTTCGTCCCGGAAAAAAGGCGCGCGTCGGGGCGCGGCTCGCCGTGTCGGAGGAGCTTTCGCTCTCGGTGGAGGGCGTTACCGCAACGGGCGAGCGCATCGTCCGCTTTTATTACGACGGCGTGTTTGAAGACATTCTTTCCCGCGTGGGGAACATGCCGCTGCCGCCGTATATCCATGAAAAATTGAAGGACCAGAACCGTTACCAAACGGTGTACTGCAAAACGGAGGGCTCTGCCGCGGCGCCGACGGCGGGGCTGCACTTTACCGAGGAACTGCTTTCTTCGATCAAGGCGATGGGCGTCGAGGTCGCCGAAGTGCTGCTGCATGTGGGGCTGGGCACTTTCCGCCCCGTCAAAGAAGAGGATTTGACGCACCATGTGATGCACTCCGAATATTACAGCGTCGGCAAAGAGGCGGCGGAAACCGTCAACGCCGCCAAACGGGAGGGGCGGCGGGTCATCGCCGTGGGAACGACTTCCGTGCGCACCCTGGAAACGGTTGCCGACGAGCACGGCTTTCTCCGCCCTTGCAGCGGCGATACGTCCATTTTCATCTATCCGCCCTATACGTTCAAATGCGTGGATGCGCTCATCACCAACTTCCATCTCCCTGAAAGCACCCTCATCATGCTCGTTTCCGCCTTTATGGGGCGCGAACAGTGCCTCGCCCTGTATCGAGAGGCGGTGGAGAGGAGGTATCGTTTTTTTTCCTTCGGCGACGCGATGATGATTGTATAAGCGGCGCAATACTGTGTTGCACTTGCGTTTTGCCTCGGTCACGTACGGTGTAGTACGCTCCCGTCGGCAAATCCGCGTGCGCCTTGTCTTGCTTGCTTCTCCAATCCTCATCCATAAGCAAAGGTCGGGTGCGGCGCAATACAGTGTTGCACTTGCGTTTTGCCTCGGTCACGTACGGTATGGTACGCTCCCGTCGGCAAATCCGCGTGTACCTTGTTTTGCTTGTTGCTCCGATCCTCATCCATAAGCAAAGGTCGGGTCGGGTGCGGCGCATCTCTTTGCCGCGGTTGCGGGTCCGCCTTTCTATCCGCATTTCTATCAGTCATTTATCAAGCATCCCGCGGCGCATAAGCGGCGGGAGCTTCGAGCACGGAAACAAAATGCAGCAACCTTTTTCTTTTGAACTGATCAAAACCGATTCCGAAACGGGCGCGCGGGCGGGCGTTTTTCACACCCCGCACGGCGATATCCAAACGCCCGTATACATGCCCGTCGGCACGCAGGCTACCGTAAAGGGGCTCTTGCCGCGCGACGTGGAGGAGGCGGGCGCACAGATCGTGCTTGCCAACGCCTACCATCTGTACATGCGGCCGGGGCATCGGCTTGTGGAGGCGGCGGGGGGCTTGCACAAATTCATGAATTGGCAGCGCCCCATCCTTACGGACAGCGGCGGGTTTCAGGTCTTTTCGCTTGCAAAACTCAACGACATTACCGACGAAGGGGTGCGCTTTCATTCGCATATCGACGGCAGCCTCCATTTCTTCACGCCGGAATCGGTCATGGAGATCGAAAACGCGCTGGGGGCGGATATCATCATGCAGTTTGACGAGTGCAGCGAGTACGGCGCGGATCGCGCCTATGCCAAGCGCGCGTTGGAACGCACCGAGCGCTGGCTGGAACGCTGCGTTGCCGCACACAGGCGGAGCGACCAGGCGCTCTTTCCCATCGTGCAGGGGAATTTTTACAAAGATCTGCGTTTGGAGAGCGCCGCGTTCGCCGCGCAGTACGCAAAATACGGGTTGGGCATCGGCGGGCTCTCCGTCGGAGAGCCGAAGCCGCTCATGTACGAAATGCTGGAAGCGCTGCGCCCCGTTCTCCCTGCAAACGTGCCGCGCTATCTGATGGGCGTCGGCAGCCCCGATTGCCTGATCGAAGGGGTGCTGCGCGGCATCGATATGTTCGATTGCGTGCTGGCAACGCGCATCGCGCGCAACGGCACCGCGCTTACGTCGCGCGGGAAAGCGGTCATCCGCAACGCCGTATACAAGGAGGATTTTACCCCGCTCGACCCCGAATGCGATTGCTATTGCTGCCGGCATTACACAAAGGCGTACCTGCGGCACCTGATCAACGCGGGCGAGATGCTGGGGGCAACGCTTTTGTCGCTGCACAACATTACGTTTTTGGCAGACCTGATGCGTGGGCTGCGCGAGGCGATCCTGCACGGCGGCGTACGTGCGTTTTGCGAGGAATTCTATGCAAAATACGGGCGCGAAGGGGCTGCCGCACTGTGAATAAACGGTAAAATTTTGCGCTTTCGACGTTTTCTTTCCGCAGGCGGCAAAAAAACAGTTGCCAAAATTGCGTAAAATCGGTATGATATTGGCATACCGTAAAAGGGAATAAAAAATTTTCGGAAGGTGTTCGAATATGGGATACGATCTTTTGGAGACCGCTGCGGACGGGCAGGGGCAGAGCCCCTGGACTTGGGTCTTTTTGGGCGTTATCATTGCGGCGATCATCGCGCTGCTCGTTTGGTCTTTCATCTCGAACAGGAAGAGAAGGAAGAACATGGAGGAGACCATCAACGCGATCAAGCCCGGCAATAAGGTAAAGACCATCGGCGGCATCATCGGCGAGGTGGTGGAAGTCAACGAGGAGGAGGGCACTTTTGTGCTCCGCACCGGAGACGAGTACGGCAATTGCAGCTTCATGAAGTTCGATAAGCAGGCGATCTACCAGACGGATGCAAAGCCCGAACCGGCAGCCGCGCAGGAAAGCACCGCCGAAGAGCAGGCGCCCGCCGAGGAAACCAAGGAAGAAGCGCCCGCCGAAGAAGCAAAAGAAGAAGCGAAGGAAGAAGTACCCGCCGAAGAAGAGAAGGGCGAGGAAAAGTAAGCAAAGCAACGGAAAACGCGAATAAAGGAAAGCGCCTCTGCATAGGGATAGATGTACCGTATCCTCGGTATACGTTCCGCGGAGGTGTTTTTTTATGCACGGGGTCCAAAAAGAGGCGGCGGCACAGGTCGGAAAGAGCATCTGTGTGGCGGCGATCGTTACGTTGGCGGCGGTGCTCGTGTTTGCGCTCATCGTCAAGCTGTTTTCGGTGGGGCAGGGGGCGATCTTTGCGGTCAACCAAGTCATCAAAGCCGTATCCATCGCGGCGGGCTGCCTGCTGTGCATCCGTCCCTGCCGCGGGCTACTCAAAGGTGCCGTCAGCGGCGTCGGCGTCATCGTTTTAACGTACTTTTTGTTCGCCATCCTTGCGGGGGAGATCTCGTTCGGCTGGCAAAACGTGCTCGACCTGCTCTTCGGGGCGCTCGTCGGGGCGGTGAGCGGGCTGCTTGCGGGGTACATCCGCGGCAAATAGGCGCGCCCTTTCTTTCTCTTCTCCTTTGAAAAAAACGCTTGCTTTTTCCCGTCCGTTATATTATAATGAAGAAAAAGCCGACAAAGGAGATCCGCATATGAACAAGATCACAACGGTGGCGCGCCCGCAGGCGCGGAAGATCACAGGCTGCGGCGAGTGCAGGAGTACCTGCCAATCCGCTTGCAAAACCAGCTGCACGGTGGGCAACCAGTCCTGCGAGAGAACGGGCAGGGAAAACGACCCCGAAAAGAACAGATAAAAGAGCGTGAAGGAGCAGGGTGCCTGCTCCTTCTTTTCGGCGCGCCGCGCGCAAAAGCGCGCGGCGCGTTCTTCCGCAAACGGAAACGATCTGCCTCCGCCGCACTTTTGCGGGCGGAAAGGTTTCCGCGCGTTTTACGGCAGGGCACTTGCCTGCGGGGCGCGGTTCGCCGCGGCGGCGCAAAATACGAAGCGGCGCAAAATACGTGTTCGGCGCAAAATACGAAGCGGCGCAGAATACGAAGCGGCGCAGAATACGAAGCGGCGCAAAAGAGGAGAACGGCATGGTACACGTTTTTCAAAACCACGGGCAATATTATATTTTCGATACGGGCAGCGCGTCGTTGCACGCCTGCGACGAAACGGCGGCGCGCCTGCTTGCCGAGCGGCTGGGGCAGGGCGCGGCGGATGTTTCCGCCGCCGAGCGCGCCGAATACGAAGCGGATTTTGCCGAGTTGGAGCGGGAGGGGCTGCTGTTCGCGCCCGAACCCTCCGTTTGCCCGGCGAAGTCAGACGAGGTAAAGGCGCTGTGCCTGCATATCTGCCACGACTGCAACCTGCGCTGCAAGTACTGTTTTGCCGACGAGGGCGCGTATCATGCGCCGCGGCAGTTCATGACCTTTGAAACGGCAAAGCGCGCGATTGATTTTCTCATCGAACATTCGGGCAGCCGCCGCGTGCTGGAAACGGATTTTTTCGGCGGCGAACCGCTGATGAATTTCGACGTCGTAAAACAGACGGTCCTCTACGGCAAGGCGGAGGCGGCGAAGCGGGGCAAAAAATTTCTGTTTACCCTTACCACCAACGGGGTGCTGCTCAAAGGCGAGATCGCCGACTTTTTGAACGAAGAGTTTGAAAACGTCGTTCTGAGTTTGGACGGCCGCCCCGAAGTGCACGACGCCGTGCGCAAAACGGTGAACGGCAAGGGCAGTTTTTCCGCCTGTTACGAAAATATCAAAAATTTCGTGAAGATGCGCGGCGGCAAAAAATATTACGTGCGCGGCACCTTCACCGCCAAAAATCTCGGTTTTTCCAAAGACGTGCTCTTTTTGGCGGATAGCGGCTTTGCGAGCATTTCGATGGAGCCCGTCGTCACCGACATCCCCGAACTTGCCATCACCGAGGCGATGCTGCCGCGCATCTGCGAAGAGTACGACGTGCTCTGCGACGCGTATTTGCGCCGCCGGCGCGAAGGGCGCGGGTTCGGCTTTTTCCATTTCGACATCGATTTGGAGGGCGGACCCTGCCTCTCCAAGCGGGTGAGCGCCTGCGGGGCGGGCAACGAGTACCTTTCGGTGCTGCCCAACGGTGATATTTATCCCTGCCACCAGTTTGCGGGGGATACGAATTTCCGCATGGGGAGCGTGTACGGCGGCACGGTCGATCCCGCGCTGCGCGGAAAGTTCAAAACGTCCTGCCTGTTCACCCGCAGGGCGTGCGACGGCTGCTTTGCAAAGTTTATTTGCAGCGGCGGGTGCAGTGCGAACAACTATCACTTCAACGGCGATATCGACGTGCCCTATGCCGTCACCTGCGCGATGATGAAAAAGCGCATCGAATGCGCCATGCACATCCTCGCCGAAAAAAAGAAAGAGAAATGAACCGCCGCCCCTTGCGGGGCGGCTTTGCCGTGCGGCGGCGCGCGCAAAAAAGGAGAGAGCTTTGCAAAAGAAGATCGAGGCGGAGGAGGGCGTGTTCGTGCACGAACGGGCGTACCTTGCGGGGCGGGTGCGCCTCGGCAAGGGGGCGAGCGTTTGGTGCGGCGCGTGCGTGCGCGGAGACATCGCCCCCGTTGTTGTGGGCAGGAACACCAATATACAGGACAACGCCACCGTGCACGTCGGCGCGGGGCATCCCGCCGTGCTCGGCGAAGGCGTTACGGTGGGGCACAACGCCGTGGTGCACGGCTGCACGGTGGGGAACAACGTGCTCATCGGCATGCACGCCACGGTGCTGGACGGGGCGGTGATCGGCGAAAACTGCATCATCGGCGCGGGAACGCTCATCCCGCAGCGCAAGGTCATTCCGCCCGGCAGCGTCGTGTTCGGAAACCCGTTCCGCATCCTTCGCACGGCAACGGAGGCAGACCTTGCCGCCATCCGCGAAAACGCGGAGGCGTACCGCAGGCTGGCGGAGGCATACGCCGATGAAAATATCGCGGAGAATTTGGGATAATCGGGTAAAATCAAGAAAAAATCCGCTGTTTACACTTGACTAAACCGCGATTTTTTATTATAATTATCGAGTATATTTCCGTATATTGCCGCGCAGTTTGCGCGGAATGCTGTTTGCAAGCGCCGTGCCCGTTTTGGCAGGGCAGCGCGCGGCAAATGAGAAAGGAGTAGGCAATGGGCAAAGTAAAATCGGTGCTTCTGATCGTAGTCGTCACCGCTGTGCTCGCAGGGTTGCTGTTCATCGGCTTTGCGCCGAGCTTCCCCGTAGGGGCGAAAGATTATTTCAATTCGCTTCTTTCCAACATCGAGCTGGGCACAGATCTCGGCGGCGGGCACTACACCGTGTACTATCCGGAGGGCGTGCTTTCGGCAAGCGATTATAAGCTGGAAGAGCCGGAGGAGCAGCAAAAGTACACGCAGTACGGGGGCATCTATCTTTCCAACGAGATCTATGACGGCGAAACGGTGGATGAAGAATTTGCCGCAGAGTTCGAGCGGGCGGCGGCTTCCATCCGTACCCGTTACGAATCGATGGGCTTTATCAACACGCAGTTCTCCGTTGAAAACGATTACACCATCCGCGTGGCGATCCCTTCGGTGAGCGCCAACGTATCGCTTTCGAATGTTTTGACGCAGCTTGCTTTTGCGGGCAGCCTGCATATCACGGATACCGCCATTGCGACTTCTACCGCCGAGCGCGGCGCCGAAGTATGGGGCAGAGACCTCGTTTCTTCCGCAGGCATTGCGGGGGCGGAGGGGAACTATGCCGTAGCCATCCGTTTCACGCGCGAAGGGCGCGAAAAATTTGCCGCCCTCACCGCGGATATGATCAGTTCGGAAAGCACCACGCTGTATGTGTACGTCGGGATAAATCAGATCCTTTCGGTCAGCATCAGCGAAGAGATGGACCAAAGCACCATCTATATCAGCGGCAGTTTCGATACCCGTGAAGAGGCGCAGGCGGTTGCATCCGTCATCAATTCCGTGTTGGACGAAGAGGATGTATTCGACCTGAGCGTGACCTATTCCTATATCTACGATCTTGCTCCCACGATGGGAGAAAACACGGCGCTGTGGATCGCCGTTTCAATCGGCGTGCTGTTTTTGGCGCTGATCGTCGTATCGCTGGTAAAATACAAGGGCATGGGGCTGGCGTTCACCTATGGGTTCCTTACGTGGATGCTGGCGCTGCTGCTGTGCGTATCGCTGATCGGCGGCATCGTGGTCGATTTCGGCGGCGTGCTCGCCATCGTGCTCTCTTCCGTGCTCATGGCGGGGTTCAGCTATTACGCCTACCGCAACATCCGCGGCGAGTTCGAAACGGGCAAAACGCTGACCGCCTCCATCAAAGCGGGCTTTAAAAAGAGCATCGCCCTTACCTTAGACGTGCACATCGTGCTGGCGCTGGCGGCGCTTGTGCTTTGGCTTGTTTCGGTAGGAACGGTCTCCTTTGCCGCGCTCATCTTCTTGCTCGGCACCGCGCTTTCGGGCGTGTGCACGCTGCTGGTAACGCGCTTCTATCTGTATATGTTCATGGCGCAGCCAAGCAATAAGATCGCATTCTGCAATTTCAAGAGGGAGGAAACGGAAGAGGATGAATAAGCTGTTTTCCGGCAAGCGTCTGCTCATCGTCTGCCTTGTGCTGAGCCTTGTGCTCCTGTGCGCGGGGGCGTTCGTTTTCGGGTTCCTCGGTTTCAACCAAGATTCTACGACGAAAGATCCCGTATCCGTGGAGGTAAGCGGCGCGATCCCTTCTTTAACGGAAGAAGCGCGCGGCTCGCTCCTCGATTTTTGCAAAGACTATATTACGGAAGAGGGGTATACCGTTTCTTCCGTGCGGTATGACAGCGATACCTCGCTGCTGAACGGCACGCTTGCGTTCCGCCTTGCCGTTTCGGCGGAAAAAGCCGAAGAAGGCGCGCTGGAAGCGCTGGCTGACGGGTTGGAAGATGCGGTATCCGCTCTGACGGAGGAGCAGGTCGCCGGCATCGAACTCGTCCGCGAGGAGATCTCCGTCGTTTCCACCGTGCGGGAAAGCATTCCCATGAAAAGTTACGTTTGGCGCACTGCGGTGGCGGGCGCCGTCGTGCTCGTGATCGCGTTTGCATACACCGCGATCCGCTTCCGCCCCGGCATGGGGCTTACCGTGCTCGCCGCGGGCGTGCACGACGTATTGCTTACCCTCGCGCTCGTCGCGCTCTTCCGTCTGCCCGTCGGGGTCACGCTCTTGGCGGTGGCGGCGTTTTCGCTGCTCACTTCGCTGCTGTTCAATCTTTCCGTCTGCGGCAGGATCCGCGCCGATCTGCGCAAAGAGGAGTGGAAAGAGCTCTCCGCGCAGGAGGCGGTCTCCCGCTCGCTGGGAGAGAGCGTGCGCACCGTCGGCAAAGGCGCGGCGGCGCTGGCAGTGTTTTGCATCGTCATCGGCGTGGTGGGCGCGGTGCTCGGCATCGATCTTGCCTTTGCCATGGTCGGCGGGCTGATCGCCGTCGTCGTATCCGCGTATTCCGCGCTGCTGTTTGCCCCGTCGCTGTTCGTGCGCATCAAGGCGCGCACGGATGCGCGCAAGGCGGAACGCGCCCGTTACGACTATGTGCCCGAAAAGGAGCGCAAAAAGCGGGAAAAGGAAAAGGCACAGCAGGAGGCAGCCTCCGCCGAAGAATAAGGAGAGCGCTTCCGCCGTGTGCGGAAAAACAGAACGGACCGGGGCGGGGGCGCAAGGCTCTCGCCCTTTGCTTTTTTCGCCGTGGAGAAAGGCGGGCAAAAAGCCGCCGCAAGGCGAGCGATGGGGCAAAAGAGCCGAAGCCGCCGCAAGGCGTACAGCCGGCACAAGAGCCGAAATTGCCGCCAAGGAACGCGCGGCGGATAAAACGGAGCAGGAATGAAAAAGATCGTATCCGAATTTGCATTTACCGAAGAAGAGAGCGCGCGCGTGCGGGCGCTGGCTTCGGCATGCGGTCTGCATGCCTGCACGGCGGCGATCTTGTATTCCCGCGGGGCGGATACGCCCGAAAAGGTGAAAAAATTTCTTTCGCCGTCCGCAAAAAATTTCCTTTCGCCCTTTTTGCTGCGCGGCATGCGCGAATTGGTCGCCGAACTTACCGCCGTAAAAGAGGCGGGCGGCACCGTTGCCGTGTTCGGCGATTACGATGCGGACGGCATCGGCGCGGCGGCGATCCTCTCGGAGGCGCTGCGCCGCTTCGGGGTGCGCGCCGCCGTACACGTTCCGGAGCGCGCGGAGGGCTACGGCATGACGGTCGCTGCGCTGGAAAAGCTGATCGACGAAGAGGCGCCCGCGCTCATCGTTACGGTGGATTGCGGCGTTTCCAACCGTGCCGAAGTGGAGTACATCAAATCGCGCGGAGTGCGCGTCGTCGTCACCGACCACCACGAACTGCCCGAAACGCTGCCCGATTGCATCGTCGTCAACCCGAAATTGCAAGACGATTATCCGTACGACAATCTCTGCGGCGCGGGCGTCGCCTTTAAGATCGCCTGCGCGCTGCTCGGCGAGGACGCGTACGATTTGACGGACATCGCCGCCGTTTCCACCGTGGCGGACAGCGTGCCGCTCATTGGCGAAAACCGAGACATCGTTGCGGAGGGGCTGCGGCGGATCAATCGTTCGCCCCGCCCCGCGCTGAAATATCTGCTCGCCACAAAAAAAGAGGAGACGGATGCGCAGACGCTCGCCTTCACCGTGGCGCCGCGCATCAATGCGGCGGGCAGGCTGGGGGACGCAAAGAGCGCCTTGCGCTTGCTCACGGAAACGAAAGAGAGCGAAATTTACGATCTGGCAGCCAAGCTGAACGCCTTTAACGCCGAGCGGCAGCAGCTGTGCGACGAGGTGTACAAAAGCGCCCGCCGCAAACTTGCCGAGGGCGGCGCGTACGACGATGCGATCTTGCTGTTCGGCGAAGATTGGAACCAAGGTTTGATCGGCATCGTGGCGGCGCGCCTTGCGGAGGAATTTAACCGCCCCGTGATCCTGTTTGCGGAAAAGGACGGGGTATTGAAAGGTTCGGCGCGCACGGTGGAAAACGTGAACATCTACGAGGCGCTGTGTGCCTGTTCGGAGTATTTGGAAGCGTTCGGCGGGCATGCGCAGGCGGCGGGCGTCACCGTGCGCAAGGATAAGTTTGAAGACCTGCGCCGCGCTCTGTGCCGCCACATTCGGGAGACATACGGGCAAGAAGCGTTTCTTCCGACCGTCGCCGTGTGCGCACGCGGCGTGCCCGATACGGCGCTCGCCAAAGAGCTGGAAGGGCTGGAACCGTGCGGCGTAGGGAACCGCAAACCGCTCTTTGCGCTGCGTGCGGAGCGCGTGGCGGCGGGCAGGCTCAAAGAGGGCTCTCCGCATGTGGTGTTCCGCGCGGAAGGGGCGGAGCTGGTCTGGTTCGGCGGCGGAAGATCTTTGGAACTTTTGGAGAGCGAGCTGCCCAAAGAGATCGTGTTCGAGTGCGGCGTTTCCCGCTTCCGCGGGCAGGAGAGCGTGCGGGGGATCGTGCGCGAGGTGCTCTTTTCTCATGACGGAGGGGAGAAGACCGCCCTGCACCGCTTCCGTTCCGTTTTGCGCACGGTAGCGGCAAAGCCGTGCGCGGTGCATGCCGTTTTCGAGAGCGGGCAGGCGCTGCGCGCGCGCATCGCCGCCGCGCGGGAGCGCTGCAAATACGGGCTGCTGCTGTTGACGGGAGAGCGGGTGCCGCCCGCGTTTGCGGAAGCGGCGGCGGGCTTGGAGGAAGAGCTGTTCCGCCCTGCTTCGCCCAACGTGGGCAATGCGCTCGTTGCGGCGCCTGCCGCCGATGAAGATTTTTCCATGTACCGCGAGATCGTGTTTTTGGAACAGCCCGCCTGCCTGCACTTTGCCTCGCTGGAAGGGCGTACGGTGTACGTCAACGCGGATGCGCCCTGTTCCGTGTTCGAGGGGCTGGATATCTCCCGCGAGGGGATGGCAAACGTGTACCGCGTGATCCGCGGCGGCGTTGCGGGGGAGAACAGCGTTGCGGCGGCTGCGGCGCAGACGGCGGTTCCGCCGCGGCAGTTCGTGTTTGCCGCCGAGGTGTTTGCGGAGCTGGGGCTGCTGCGCGCGGAGGGCGGCATGCTGCGCGCCGCGGCGGGAAAAAAGACGGAACTTGCAAAGTCCGCCATTTATCGGGCGGCTCTGCGCGGAGGAGAAGCGCTATGAATACGGCGTTGCAAATGATCTACGACAATTACACGGGCGAAGAGCGCAACTTGCTCATCCGCGCCTATCATTTTGCCGAACAGGCGCACAGCGGGCAAAAGCGCGCCTCCGGCGAGGCGTATTTTATCCATCCCTGCGCCGTTGCGCAGATCTTGATGGAGCTGGGGCTGGACTGCGCCACCATTGCCGCCGCGTTTTTGCACGACGTCATCGAAGATACGCCCGTCACCGAAGAGGATATCCGCGGCGGGTTCGGCGAAGAGGTTTTGCAGCTCGTATCCGGCGTGACCAAGCTGGATAAGATCTTTTTTAAATCGCACGAAGAGGAGGAGGCGGAAAATTTCCGCAAGATCTTCGTGGCGATGGCGAAGGATATCCGCGTCATCATCATCAAACTTGCCGACCGCCTGCACAACATGCGCTCTTTGAATTTTCTCTCCAAAGAGCGGCAGCAGCGCATGGCGCGCGAAACGCTGGATATCTATACGCCGCTTGCGGGGCGGCTCGGTATTTCGCAGATCAAATGCGAGCTGGAAGACCTGTGCCTAAAATACTTGGAGCCGGAGGCGTACGAATTTTTGGTGGAGAACATCCATCAAAAATTATACGAACGGCACAACTTTGTCGATTACGTCGTCAAAGAGATCAAAAGCATTTTAGACGAAAGCAAGATCGAAGGGGAGGTGTTCGGGCGCCCCAAGCATTTTTATTCCATCTACAAAAAAATGACGCAGCAAAACAAAACGCTCGATCAGATCTACGACCTCACCGCCGTGCGCGTCATCGTGGGCACCGTAGACGAGTGTTATGAGGTGTTCGGCAAGATCCACAAGCGCTGGAAGCCCATCCCCGGCAGGATCAAAGATTACATCGCCACCCCCAAGCCGAACATGTACCAATCGCTGCATACGACCGTCGTCACCGATTTCGGGCAGCCGTTCGAGATCCAGATCCGCACCTACGAGATGCACCGCACGGCGGAGTTCGGTATCGCCGCGCACTGGAAGTACAAAGAAAAGAAGGCGGACGATTCCGCCTTTACCGAGCGCCTCTCTTGGATCCGCGAAGTGTTAGATTGGGAGGGCGGCTTAAAAGATTCCAAAGATTTTATGGAATCTTTAAAGACCGAGCTGTATTCCAACGAGCTTTTGGTGTTTACCCCGAAGGGCAAGGTCATCTCCCTCGCCAAGGACGCCACGCCCATCGATTTTGCCTACGCCATCCACAGCGAGATCGGCAACCACTGCGTAGGGGCAAAGGTCAATTCCAAGATCGTGCCTCTCGGCGCCACGCTGCACACGGGAGACGTGGTGGAGGTGCTCACCAACCCCAATTCCAAGGGACCTTCTTGGGATTGGTTGAAGATCGTAAAATCGTCCAGCGCACGCGCCAAGATCAAGCAGTTTTTCAAACGCGAAATGAAGGACGAGAACATCAAACTCGGCAAAAGCATGCTCGAATCGGAGGCGAAGCGGCGCGGCTATGCGCTTTCGGATATCCTCACCGAGCAGAGTTTCGGAAAGGTCGCCGAGCGTTTCTCCTTCGCCAATCAAGACGAAATGTTCGCCTCCGTCGGGTACGGCGCCATCACCGTCTACCAGGTCCTGTTCAAGCTCATCGATTATTACAAAAAGGAAGTGCCCAAACCGCCCACGTACCGCGGCGAAGTAAAAACGGATGCGGGCGGCGTCATCGTCAAGGGGCAAAGCGGGCTGTTAACGCGGTTTGCGGGCTGCTGCAACCCCGTGCCGGGGGATGAGATCGTCGGCTTTGTTTCGCGCGGAAGGGGGGTCGTCATCCATCGGGCAGACTGCCCCAACGTAAAAAACCTCGAAAGCGAAGGGGAGGAGCGCATCCTGCCCGCCGAGTGGGCGCAAACGAGCGGCAACCGCTTCGTTGCGGCGATCGTGATCCGCGCCAAGGACCAAGGCGTGGCGCTCTCGGTGCTCACCTCCGTGGTCAGCGACATGCGGTTGATGATCGTCGGGGTAAATTCGCGCTTCGATAAAAACAAGACCGCCGTCATCGAGGCAAGCGTACGCCTCAACGGGAAAGAGGATATCGACCAGCTCATCAAAAAGATCCGGCAGGACGACCGCATCGACGAGGTGTTCCGCACGACGGCGAAGTAAAAGCGTTTGTAGAAGGCGTTTGCGCCGCCGCGCAGCCTCGCGGCGGCGCCGAAGCGCAGCCTCGCGGCGGCGCCGAAGCGCAAATTTGAAGCGCCGCGCGCGTTTTTACAAAACGGCGCGGCGGCTCCCGTCTTGCGGGCGGCGGTTTTAAAGCGGAAAAATGGATACATTCAGTGTTTTTTGCGTTCCCGCGGGCGTGCTGCGGGCAAACAGTTATCTCGTCACAAAAGACGGAAAAAACGCCGTGCTCATCGATTGCGGCGGAGAAGAACCGCTGCAAGAGGCGGCGCGGCGCGGGCTGCGCATTGCCGCCGTGCTGCTTACGCACGGGCATTTCGATCACATCGGCGGGTGCGCGGCGGCGCAGCGGGCGGGGATCCCCGTGTGCTGCGCACAGGCAGAGGTGCCGCTGCTCGCGGCGCAGCCTGCCTTTGCGGCGCAGCTCGGCATCCCGCTGCC
Organism: uncultured Clostridia bacterium; assembly: GCA_944346885.1. Classification (GTDB taxonomy): domain Bacteria; phylum Bacillota; class Clostridia; order Christensenellales; family Borkfalkiaceae; genus Borkfalkia. The sequence continues at coordinate 53,924 of CALVMR010000001.1, forward strand.
CCCGTTCCGCGCGGATAAAACCTTTGCGGAGGGGGAGCTGCTCGAATACGCGGGGTGCCCGTTCCGCGTGCTGGCAACGCCGGGGCACACGCCCGGCAGCGTCTGCTTTTCGGGCGGCGGCGCGCTGTTTACGGGCGATACGCTCTTTGCGGGAAGCGTCGGAAGAACGGACCTTCCCGGCGGCAGCGGCGCGCAGCTGCGGCAGAGCCTGCGGCGGCTGTTCGCGCTGCAAGGGGAGTATACCCTCTATACGGGGCACGGCGAAGAGAGCACGCTCGCTTATGAGCGGGCGCACAATCCTTTTGCGGAGTGAACGATGACCACGAATACCGCGTTTTTGTATCCGGAACTCATGGACGTGGTGCGCCTGTTCGGCGCGGACACGCAGATCGCGCATACGTTTACAAAGGAAGGCGACGTTTTCCGCAACGAAGTGACCGTTTGCGGCAAAACGTATTCCTTTGCGGAGGAACAGCCCTGCGCGGACGAGCTCGAACACAAGCGCTATGCCAAGCGTTTTGCCAAACTCGCCGTGTATCGGGCGCTGGAAGCGGCAACGGGCAGGAGCATGCCGTGGGGCGCGCTGACGGGGATCCGCCCGACCAAGCTCGCCTATGCCGAGCTTGCCGCGGGCAGGGCGTTTGCGCCGCTGTTTGAAAAATTCGGCGTCTGCGAGCAAAACATTTCGCTCGTGCGCGACGTGCTTGCCGCGCAAAAAGGGCTGTACGCGCGGGAGGAGGGCGCCGCCGACCTGTACATCGGCATCCCGTTTTGCCCATCCAAGTGCAATTACTGTTCCTTTATAACGGCGGATATTTCCCGAACGGGCAAGTTCGTCGAGGCGTATTTGGCGGCGCTGGAAAGAGAGATCGCCGCCTGCCGCGGGCTCTTTCAAACGCTGCGCAGCGTCTACATCGGCGGGGGTACGCCCTTCGTGCTGCAAACGGAGCAGCTGCGGCAGGTGCTGCGCGCGGTGCAGCCGCTCCTTCCCGCGGGCGTCGAATACACCGTGGAGGCGGGGCGTCCGGACGTGTTCACGCCCGAAAAATTGGAGCTGCTGCGCGGCTTCGGCGTGACGCGCATTTGCGTCAACCCGCAGAGCTTTTGCGACGAAACGCTTCGGCGCATCGGGCGCAGGCATACCGCGGCGGATATCTACCGCGCGTATGAGACGGCGCGCCCCTTCGGGTTCGATATAAATGTAGACCTCATTGCGGGGCTGACGGGGGAGAGCACGGAAGAATTTTGCAAAAGCGTGGAACAAGCCGTCGCGCTCCGCCCCGAAAACATCACCGTGCACACGCTCTGCCTCAAAAAGGGGGCGCAGCTTAAAGAGGAAGAGCATTTTCTTGCGGCGGAGGGCGTAAAAGAGATGCTCGCTTATGCGCGCAAGGCGCTGTACGCGGCGGGATATCAGCCCTATTATCTGTACCGCCAAAAGTATATGGCGGGCAATTTTGAAAACACGGGCTGGTGCAAGCCGGGCAAGGCGTGCGTGTACAACATCGACGTGATGGAAGAAACGTGTGACAACCTCGCCTGCGGCGCGAATGCCGTGACCAAAAAACTGTTCGCGCAGGGCGCGCGCATCGAGCGCCTCGGCGCTCCAAAGGATATCCCGACTTATATCGCAAAGGCGGGCGAAGTTGCCGAAAAAAAGCGCCTCCTCTTCACGGAAGGAGAGAGGATGCGGCAATAGTTGCGGCGGTCGTTACGGATTGGGGTGCGGGGCGTGTTTTTTACGGATACGATAAAAGTAAAGATATCGTTTTTCCGCGTATCCCGTACGGTGTGATCCGGTTCGTGCGGCATAAATACTATATACCAAAATAAAAAATTGTCAAGGCGAAAAAAGAAATCCTGCGGAAAGGAGCACCTTGAAAATTATTTTGCCATGCCCGCGTATTTTGTTTACTTTTTTGCGGGTTTATGGTAAACTGATAACCGTACGTTGACAAAGCCGTTCGAATCTCCGCGGCGCGCTTTGTTTACGCGAAAAAATTTCCAAGGAGTAAAAAAATGGAAAAGGAAAAAAAGGCACAGATCATCGAAGAATTTAAGCGTCATGACGGCGATACCGGCTCTTCCGAAGTGCAGATCGCTCTTTTGACCGAGCGCATCAACCACCTCAACGAGCACCTCAAAGAGCACCCGCACGACAACCATTCCCGCAGGGGGCTGCTGAAAATGGTAGGGCAGCGCAGAGGACTTTTGGACTACATCAAGGCGAACGACATCGAAAAATACCGCGACATCATTGCGCGCCTCGATTTGAGAAAATAAGCATATTTAAGGGCGGAACAGGTGTTCACGCCCTTTTATAGAGTTTGGGAGCATTCCCGCAAGAACAAGTAAGGAGCAGGTAACAAAATGACAAAAACTTTCAGGCAGTTTGAAACGGAAGTCGGCGGCAGAAAGGTCATCGTCGAAACGGGCAAGTATGCCGAACAGGCAAACGGCTCGTGCGTTGTCCGCTGCGGCGACACCGTTGTGATGGTCAACGTCACCATGAGCGAAACGCCGCGCGAGGGGATGGACTTTTTCCCGTTGCAGGTAGACTTTGAAGAAAAAATGTATGCGGTCGGCAAGATCCCCGGCGGTTTTAAAAAGCGCGAGGGCAGGGCGAGCGATAAGGGGATCTTAACGTCCCGCCTCATTGACCGCCCCATCCGTCCGCTCTTCCCCAAGGGGCTGTACAACGACGTTGTAGTCGTGGCGACCGCTCTTTCGGTGGATACGAACATCCCGCCCGAACCCTTTGCGATGATGGGCAGCTCCATCGCGCTGAGCATTTCGGATATCCCGTGGGCGGGTCCTACGGGTTCGGTGCAGGTCGGCATGGTAGACGGGCAGTACGTTATCAACCCCGACAACGAGCAGCGCGAAAAGAGCACCATCGCTTTGAGCCTTGCGGGCACCAAGGATGCGATCATGATGGTCGAAGCGGGCGCCAAAGAGGTTTCGGACGAGGCGATGGTCGGCGCCATCCTTTTCGGGCACGAAGAGATCAAAAAGCAGTGCGCGTTCATCGAACAGATCCAAAAAGAAGTGGGCAAGCCCAAGCGCCAGATGGAGCTGTATCACGTTCCGGAAGAGCTGGATGCCGCGGTGCGCGCCTATGCTTCGGATATGCTGGATAAGGCGCTGGAAGAGTTTGACCGCACCGCCCGCGAAGAAAAGCAGAACGAAGTGGAAAAGAACGTGCTCGAACATTTTGCCGAGGTCTACCCCGATAAAAAGAGGGAGGTCAAGGACAGCCTGTATTACATGACCAAGGAAAAGGTGCGTGCCAAGATCTTGGATAAGGGCATCCGCCCCGACGGGCGCAAACTTACCGAGATCCGCCCCATCTGGTGCGAAGTGGGCATCCTGCCCCGCGTGCACGGCTCCGCCGTGTTCACCCGCGGGCAGACGCAGGCGCTCACCACCTGCACGCTGGGCACTCTCTCCGAGGTGCAGAAGCTGGACGGGCTGGACGATGAAACGGCAAACCGCTACATGCACCAGTACAATTTCCCCGGCTATTCGACGGGCGAGGCGAAGGCGCTGCGCAGCCCTTCCCGCCGCGAGATCGGGCACGGCGCCCTTGCCGAGCGCGCGCTCGAACCCGTTGTGCCGAGCGAAGAAGAGTTCCCGTATGCCATCCGCATGGTTTCGGATATTTTGAGTTCCAACGGCTCTACGTCGCAGGCGTCCGTCTGCGGTTCCACCCTTGCGCTGATGGACGCGGGCGTGCCCATCAAGGCGCCCGTGGCGGGCTGCGCCATGGGGCTCATCAAGGATGCGGAGAGCGGCCGCGTTGCCATCCTCACCGATATCCAGGGGCTGGAAGATTTCCTCGGCGATATGGACTTCAAGGTCGCGGGAACGGAAAACGGCATTACCGCCATTCAGATGGATATCAAGATCAAGGGCATCGACGAGGCGATCCTGCGTAAAGCGATCGCGCAGGCAAACGACGGCAGGCACTTTATTTTGAACAAAATGCTCTCCGTTATCCCCGCGCCGCGCAAAGAGCTTTCCAAGTACGCGCCCAAGATCATCTCCTTTAACATCGATCCCGAAAAGATCCGCGAGGTCATCGGCAGCGGCGGCAAGGTCATCAACAAGATCATCGAAGAGACGGGCGTTAAGATCGACATCGACGACGACGGAAAGGTCTGCATCGCCACCTACGGCGAAAACCTCGAAAACGCCGAGCGCGCCAAGGCGATCATTCTCTCCATCGCGCGCGATCCCGAAGTGGGGGATATGTTCATCGGTTCGGTCGTGCGCATCCTCTCCAAGGTCGGCGCGTTTGTGGAATTGGCACCCGGCAAGGACGGCATGATCCACATTTCCCGCCTTTCCGACAAGCGCATCAATTCCGTGGAGGACGTGCTCTCCATCGGCGATACCGTTAAAGTGGAGATCATCAAGATCGGGGAAAAGGGCATCGACTTGAAGCTCCTCGAAAAGATGGAAGGCTAAAAACAAATTTTACGAAACACGCGCCCCGCGGCGTTGCCGCGGGGCGCGGTCTGTATTTTTTATAAAAAACGGGCAGCCCGCGGCATTGCCGCGGGCTGCCCGCCGTGCGGAAAAGCAGCCGCTATTGTTTTTGAAAAACGCGCCTCGGCTGCCCGCAAACGGGGCAGACCCAGCTTTCGGGCAGCTGTTCGAAGAGGACGTCTCCCTCGTACACGTGCCCGCAAACCGAGCACACCCACTTGCCTTCGGCGGCGGGCGCTTCGGCTTGGTAGGTGGGGGCGTTTTTCGCCGTTTTGCCTTTGAGCACGCTGTGGTAGTACGCATACGTCATGGGCGCGCCGTTTTGCAGTGTATCCGCGCCGATCGCCTCGCCGAGGAATACCGTGTGCGTCGCCGTTTCCATCCTGTCGATCACGCGGCAGCAGATGTATGCGCAGGCGTCGTCGATCACGGGGAGTTTATCCCGCACCGAATAGGGTACGCCTTCGAACTTTTTAACGTCCTTTCCCGAACGGAACCCGAAAGCGCCGATCAGGGCGGGGTCACTGCCCTGGTGCAGCACGGAAAGCGCAAAATGGCCGCACGAGGCAATGCATTTGTTGGTATAGTTGTTCTTGTTGATGCTCACAAGCACCGTTGCGGGGGAGGAGGTGACTTGGATGGCGCTGTTGGCAACGCAGCCCGTGGGGCTGCCCGCATCCCAAGTTGAAACAATGTATACCCCGTACGAAAGGGCATAAAATGCTTTTGCGTTCATAAAAGCTCCGAAAAAAATTGTATCGTTTCGGCTTTTTTGCTGCCATCGGCAGGGGCAAGCGCCGCGGTTTCGGGCAGCCCCTTTGCCGCGCCGCAAGAGCGAGCCTGCGCGGCGCCCGTGCGGGGCTTTTTAATAATTTTCCGCCTTGAGCTGGAAATATGCCTTCGGATGCGCGCAAACGGGGCACAGTTCGGGTGCCTTTTTGCCGATCACGATATGCCCGCAGTTCGAGCATTGCCAAACCATCTCTTCGTCGCGCGAAAAAACGATGCCCTCTTTTACGTTTTTGAGCAGGGCAAGGTAGCGCTTTTCGTGCTCGCGTTCGATATCGCCCACCTTTTCAAACAAAAAGGCGATGTGTTCAAACCCTTCTTCGCGCGCCTCTTTGGCGAAGGTCGCGTACATATCCGTCCATTCGTAATTTTCGCCGGCGGCAGCGTCGGCAAGGTTGCACTCCGTCGTCGGCACTTCGCCGCCGTGCAGCAGTTTGAACCAGATCTTGGCGTGCTCCTTTTCGTTGTTTGCCGTCTCTTCGAACAGGGCGGCGATCTGTACGTATCCCTCTTTTTTTGCCTTGCTCGCGTAGTAGGTGTATTTGTTGCGCGCTTGGCTTTCGCCCGCAAACGCCGCCTGCAAATTCGCCTCCGTTTTGCTGCCTTTGAGTTCTTTTGCCATCGTTGCTTCTCCTTTTTGCTGCGCGCGGGAAGTCCGTACGGTTATTTTGCGCCGCGGCAAACGCTTTTCCGCTTTTTGCGGCGGGCGTTCGGTGCGGGCAATACGGGCACACAGCTTTCTACGATATACTATATCATACAAACATGCCCCTGTCAATAGGGCGGTAAAAAATTCCTTTATCGATTGACAAAACGGGCGCTCTTGCTTTATAATAAAAGGGAAGAGAAGCGCGCGCGGTACCCCGCGGAGCGCGTAAGGGCGGAGAATATGGGCTACGAGCAAACGGAACTGTATTTTTTGGAGCGGGATCTTTGCATGCGCTTCGGAGAAGAGGAGGGCGCCCGTCTCTATGCCCGCGCGGCGAAGCTGTATACCGAGCTCGCCGTCACGACCGACTATCATCAAAGCACTACGCTGGAAACGCAGATGAAGCGGCTGGTGCTGCCCGTTGTGGCGCTGTACAAAACGCTGTGCGTTCACGGATACCGCAAGGCGTCCGCGCTGGGGCTGCTGCGTACGATGACCGAACGCGCGGCGCAAAATACGGCGGAGATCCTCGCCGCGCAGATGCGCAAAGTGGCGCCGTTCCGCGCTTTCAAACGCAACATCCGCAATTTTATGGAGTACAAATTCCCCGCCGCGGGCGGATGGAAGTGCAGCGGGCTGCAAACGCGCGGGCGGCGGATCGAGTTCCGTATCGACGAATGCCTGTACCGTGCGATCTCCGCGCGGTTCGGCTGCCCGGAGCTGTGCGGCGTGTTTTGCGATTACGAGCGCATCGCCTTTGCGGGGCTGCTGCCGCAGGTAAAGTTTTCCTGCGGAGGCAGGCTTGCCGAAGGGCATGCGTTTTGTTCGTTCTGTTTTGAAAAGGGCACGCGCCCTAAAAAAAGCTGAAAAGAGAGCGCCCCTCGCGGGCGTTTTTCGTTAAAAAATTGAAAAGAGAGCGCCCCGCGGGGCGCTTTTCGTTTGTAAAAAAAGCGCCTTCCGCGAACGCGGAAGGCGCAAAATTTTGTTTTTTAAAGGGTCATGCCTTGTTTTCGCTGCCGAGCACATCGACGATCTTGTGTTTGACGATCTCTTTGACGGCGGCACGCGCGTCGCCGAGGTATTGGCGGGGGTCAAAGTGATCGGGGTGTTCGAACATGTGCTTGCGGATCGCCGCCGTGCAGGCAACGCGCAGGTCGGAGTCTATGTTGATCTTGCACACCGCCATGGAAGCGGCTTTGCGCAGCATCTCTTCGGGAATGCCGATCGCATCCGGCATTTTGCCGCCGAATTGGTTGATGACGGCAACGCGGTCCTGCGGAACGGAGGAGGCGCCGTGCAGCACGATGGGGAAGCCGGGCAGGCGCTTGCCGACCTCTTCGAGGATGTCAAAGCGCAGCTGCGGCTTTTGACCGGGCTTGAACTTATACGCGCCGTGGCTGGTGCCGATGGCGATGGCAAGGGAATCGCAGCCCGTTTTGGTCGTAAATTCGTACACTTCGTCGGGCTGGGTAAAGCTGGCATCCTCCGCCTTTACGTTCACGGCGTCCTCGATGCCTGCAAGCTGCCCAAGTTCCGCTTCCACGACCACGCCGCGGTCGTGCGCGTACGCAACAACCTTTTTGGTGATCTCGATGTTTTCCTTAAAAGAGTGGTGCGAAGCGTCGATCATAACGGAGGTGAACCCGTCGTCCACGGCAGATTTGCAGGCTTCGAAGTCCGCGCCGTGGTCGAGGTGCAGCACGATGGGCAGCCCCGTCGTCTCCACCGCCGCTTCCACAAGGTGTTTCAGGTACACGGGGTTGGCGTATTTGCGCGCGCCCGCGGATACTTGCAGGATCAGCGGCGAATTGCACTCTTTGCCCGCTTCCACGATCCCTTGGATGGTCTCCATGTTGTTCACGTTGAACGCGCCGATCGCGTAGCCGCCCGCATACGCTTTTTTAAACATTTCGGTCGATGTAACCAAAGGCATAGTTTTTTCCTCCGAAAAAGATTTTTTCCAAAGACTATTGTACACCAATCCGCGCCAAAATGCAATCCAATTTAAAAAAATGTTTGCAATCGCTTTGTATTTTTTTGATTCGGCGGTATAATATTCGTAAAAGAAAGGCGCGCCGCGGCGCGGTAGGGAGGTTCCGGTATGCGTGATCCCAGGCTGGATAAATTGGCGGAGGTGTTGGTCAACTATTCCGTGCGTGTGCAAAAAGGGGAAAAGGTGCTCATCGAAGCGCGCGGCGTCGGCGCGGAGCTTGTAAAGGCGCTCATCGAGCGCGTGTATGCGGCGGGCGGGTATCCCTTTGCCGAGCTGGTCGATCTCTCCGTGGAGCGCGCCCTGCTTGCGGGCACGAGCAGCGAGCACTGTTCTTTGCGGGCAAAGTACGATAAATTCCGCATGGAGGATATGGATTGTTACATCGGCGTGCGCGGCGGGAGCAACACCTTTGAACTTTCCGACGTGCCTGCGGCGCGCATGCAGGAATACGACCGCCTCTATTCCTTCCCCGTGCACCACGAAACGCGGGTGCGCAAAACCAAGTGGGTGGTGCTCCGCTACCCGAACCCCGCCATGGCGCAAAATGCGGGCATGTCTACCGAGGCGTTTGAAAAATTTTACTTCGACGTGTGCACCCTCGATTATTCCAAGATGGACAGGGCGATGGATGCGTTGCAGGCGCGCATGCAGTGCGCCGATAAAGTGCGCCTGACGGGCAGGGGGACCGACCTGACCTTTTCCATTAAGGGGATCCCCGCCGTCAAATGCGCAGGGCACATGAACATCCCGGACGGCGAAGTATACACGGCGCCCGTAAAAAACAGCGTCAACGGCGTGATCGCTTACAACGCGCCCACGCTGGAAAACGGCATCCGCCACGAAAACGTGCGCCTCGTTTTTAAAGACGGAAAGATCGTCGAAGCCGTATCGTCGAATACCGCCGCGCTCAACGCCGTGCTCGATACCGACGAGGGCGCCCGTTACGTCGGCGAATTTGCCATCGGCGTCAACCCGTACGTCACCAAACCCATGCTGGATATATTGTTCGACGAAAAGATCAGCGGCTCCATCCATTTTACGCCCGGATGCAGCTATGACGACGCTTTTAACGGCAACAAATCGAGCGTGCACTGGGATATGGTGCTCATCCAAACGCCGGAATGGGGCGGCGGCGAAATTTATTTTGACGGAGAGCTCATCCGCAAGGACGGCTTGTTCGTGCCCGAAGATCTGGCGTGCCTCAACCCCGAAGCGCTCAAATAGCGGCGCGGTTAGGCTGCGGCGGCGGGGCGGCGCGTAGGGCAGTTTTCGGAAAAAACAGGGCGTTTTGCCGAATTTTTCAACGAGTTTGTGCAAACCATTGACGAAACAGCTCCGATTTGCTATAATGTGAATGATACGCGGGGGCTGCCGTGCAGGCATTTCTCTGCGTGCAAAATACGGAAAAATTTAACGGAGGGTTTTTTAAACATGGCTAACGTAAGAGTTGCTATCAACGGCTTCGGCCGCATCGGTCGTCTCGCTTTCAGGCAGATGTTCGGCGCCAAGGGGTACGAAGTGGTCGCCATCAACGACCTCACCAGCCCCGCAATGCTCGCGCATCTTCTGAAATACGATTCCGCGCAGGGCAGGTATGCTTTGGCGGACAAGGTTTCCTGCACCGAAAATTCCATCATCGTGGACGGCAAGGAGATCCGTATCTATGCCGAAAAGGACGCGAAAGATCTCCCTTGGGGCGAGATCGGGGTAGACGTTGTGCTCGAATGCACGGGCTTCTACTGCTCCAAGGCGAAGAGCCAGGCGCACATCGACGCCGGCGCGAAGAAGGTCGTTATCTCCGCTCCCGCGGGCAACGATCTGCCGACCATCGTTTACAGCGTAAACGAAAAGACGCTCAAACCCACCGATACCATCATTTCGGCGGCGTCCTGCACGACGAACTGCCTCGCGCCCATGGCGGATACGCTGAATAAGTACGCGAAGATCAAAAAGGGCTACATGACCACTATCCACGCCTACACGGGCGACCAGATGACGCTGGACGGGCCGCACCGCAAGGGCGATCTGCGCCGCGCGAGGGCGGCTGCCGTGAACATCACGCCCAACAGCACGGGCGCCGCAAAGGCGATCGGGCTGGTCATCCCCGAACTCAACGGCGTGCTGGACGGCTGCGCGCAGCGCGTTCCCGTTCCCACCGGCTCCTTGACGCAGCTCGTGGCGATCGTGGAAGGGAAAGTCGATAAAGACGGCGTGAACGCGGCGATGAAAGCGGCTTCCTCCGCTTCCTTCGGCTACACCGAGGACGAGATCGTCTCCTCCGATATCATCGGCATCACCTACGGTTCGCTGTTCGACGGCACGCAGACCAAGTGCATGGACATGGGCGACGGTTCTACGCTCGTGAAAGTCGTTTCTTGGTACGACAACGAAAACTCTTACACCAGCCAGATGGTGCGCACCATCAAATATTTCGCGGAACTCAAATAATTCTCCGCTCTGCGGAAAGGATCGGCGCCCCGCTGTTTTAGCGGGGCGTGCTTTTTTTGCGTAACCCGTCCGCGCCCGCTTTGCGGCGTTGACAAACGGTGCGGGGCATGTTAAAATACTAGGCGGCGGAGCGGCGGTTCCGCAGTTTTTTATGCGTCGGTGAACAGATATGATACGTGCTTTGCGGCGGGAGGATAGGGAAGTTTTCCTTTCGCTTTCCGAACAGTTTTACGCATCCGAGGCGGTGCATGCGCCCGTCCCGAAAGTCTTCCACGAGGATGCGTTCGAAGAGATCGTAAACGGCAGCCCGTATGCGGCGGGATATATCTTGGAGGCGGACGGGAAGCCCGTCGGCATTGCCCTGACGGCGACAACGTATTCGCGCGAGTCGGGCGGAAAAGTGCTCTGGCTGGAAGAGCTGTACATCCTGCAAGAGTACCGCAGCCGCGGGCTTGGGCGGGAGTTTTTCGCGTTTGCGGAGGAGCTCGCCCGCCGAGGCGGTTACGCGCGGCTCCGCCTGGAAGTGGAAGAGGGCAACGTGCGGGCGCGCAGCCTTTACGAGCGGCTGGGGTATGAAACGCTCGGCTATCGGCAGATGATCAAACAGCTGCGCGGCTGAGCGCCGCGGCAGGAAGACGAGAGAGAAGGGCTTTATGAAACAACTCGGCGTGCGGCATACCGTTGCCGCCTGTTATACGGGCTATATCACGCAGGCGATTATCGGCAACTTTGCGCCGCTGCTCTTTGTTACGTTCAACCGCGATTACGGCATTTCGCTGTCGCTGCTGGGGCTGATGGTCACCGTCAATTTCGGCACGCAGCTGCTCGTCGATCTGCTTGCGGCGCGGTTTGTGGATAAGATCGGGTACCGCCCGTGCATGGTCGCGGCGCATGTGTTTGCGGGCGGCGGTTTGGTCTTGCTCGCCGTTTTGCCAAACGTTCTCACCGCCGCGCCCGAAGCGGGGCTGTTTATTGCTTCGGCGGTGTATGCGATCGGCGGCGGGCTGATCGAGGTGCTCGTCAGCCCCGTCATCGAAGCGTGCCCAAGCAAAAACAAAAAGGCGGCAATGAGCCTGCTGCATTCGTTCTATTGCTGGGGGCAGGTGGCGGTCGTGGGGCTTTCCACCCTCTTTTTTGTGCTGGCGGGCATTGAAAATTGGTTCATCCTCGCCTGTATTTGGGCGGCGGTCCCGCTATTGAATGCCGTCTATTTTTGTTTTGTGCCCATGTTCCGCCCCGTTGAAGAGGGGCAGCAGATGCCCATGCGCGGGCTGCTGAAAACGCGCGCGTTTTGGCTGTTTGCGGTGCTGGTCGCCTGCGCGGGCGCGGGCGAGCTCGCCGTCGCGCAGTGGGCTTCCGCTTTTGCCGAGGAGGGGCTCGGCGTTTCCAAAACGCTCGGCGACCTGCTCGGACCCTGCCTGTTTGCGGTGATGATGGGGCTTTCGCGGGTGCTCTTTTCGGTGTTCGGAAAAAAGATCCCGATCCGCCTTGCGCTCATGGTGGCGGCGCTCGGCTGCTGCGCGGGATATTGTTTGTGCGCTTTTTCGCCGCCGTCGGTGCCGTGGCTGGGGTTGGTCGGCTGCGGAACGGTGGGGCTGTTTGTTGCGATCATGTGGCCCGGCACCTTTTCCTACGCCTCCGAACGCATCCCCAAGGGCGGCACGGCGATGTTCGCCCTGCTCGCTTTGGCGGGCGATCTGGGCTGCACGGCGGGCGGTTCGGCGGTCGGGGCACTTTCGGACGCGTTCGGCGGAAACATCCGTGCGGGCATCTCTTTCGGGCTGGCAGTGCCGGCGATCATGTTTTTGGTGCTCCTGTTTTCGGGCATACGGCGCAAAGAACGCCTGCCGCTTGCGGACGTTTCCGCGCAGGGGCAGGCGGGCGAGCAAAAGGAGGGCGACGATCTCGGCGGCGATGCGAAGTAGCGCGCGCGGGGGTGTAAAGGGGAGCGCGGCGGAGCGCAAAAAGAGCGTGCAAAAAGAACGCCCAAAAGGGGCGCGGGTAAAAATTTTTCGGCGGCGGGTCATCCCGCCGCATTTTTCTTTACAACGGGGCGGCGCGGTGCTATAATGGCGCCGGAATTTGTTGCGGAAGGCTCTTTTTATGACGACCGATCTCACCGTGGGAAAGCCTTGGAAGGTATTGCTCAAATACATGCTGCCGCTGTTGGGCAGCGCCCTGTTTCAACAGCTGTATACGCTTGCGGATACCGTCATAGCGGGGAAGTTTTCGGGCAGCGAAACGGCGCTCACGGCGATCGGCGCCTCCACGTCGATCGTCAATATCCTGATGGCGATCGCGCTCGGCGCCAACGCGGGCTGCGCGGTGCTGTGCGCCCGCTATTTCGGGGCAAAGGACCATGCCAAGGTCAAATCTTCGGTGTACACCGCCATGATCGCGTTTAGCGTGCTCAGCGCCGTACTACTCGGCGCGGGGCTGGCAAGCTGCCGCCCGCTGCTTTCCGTGCTCGGCACCCCCGCCGCGGCGCTGGAAGAGAGCGTAACGTATCTCAACATTTATTATCTCGGCGTGCCGTTTTTGGTCTTGTACAACCTCGGTACGGGCATTTTTTCCGCGCTGGGGGATAGCCGTACGCCCTTTTTGTTTTTGGTGGCGTCTTCGGTGGCGAACGTGCTGCTCGATTATTTTATGGTGCAGCCGTGGGGCGTTGCCGGGGTGGCGTGGGCAACCTTCATTGCGCAGGGCGCCGCCTGCATCCTCACGCTCGTGTTGGTGTTGCGGCGCATCGTGCGCATGCCCGCGGCGGAGCGAGCGCAGCGCTTTTCCCTTCCGCTTTTAAAACTTGTATTGCTGCTGGCATTGCCCGTCATGCTGCAAAACAGCTTTATTTCGGTGGGGAATCTGTTTGTGCAGGTGCGCATCAACGAGATCGCCGCCGAACAGGGGGTAGGCATCACCAACGGGTTTACGGCGGGGTTCCGTTTGATCGTGTTTTATACGACGTGCATGTCTTCGTGCGCGGCGGGGCTTACGAACTACGTTTCGCAAAATTACGGGGCGCACAAGCTGCACCGCATCCGCCGCGGCTTCGGCGCCGCGCTCGTGATCAATTCGGGGATCGCGCTGCTGTTTACGGCGCTGAGCGAGTTTTTGGCAGAGCCGCTCGTCGGCGTCTTTATGGAGGAGGGAGGCGGTTCCGCGTTTGCTATTGAAACGGGCGCGCTGTTCGTGCGCATTGTGGCGCCGTTCTATCTCATCGTCAATCTTAAAACGGACGCCGATTCCGTCGTGCGCGGCTGCGGCGGAAATTTGGGGTTTATGATCAGCACGTTTTCCGATTTGATCCTGCGCATCGCCTTTGTGTTTTTGCTGACCATTCCTTTCGGGTTTGCGGGCGTCGGCTGGGCGTGGGCGGCGGGCTGGGTGCTCGGTACCGTTGTGGCGCTTGCGTTTTATTTTACCATCCCCGCGTTCCGCAAAAAGAACGTGCGCCATTATACCGAGATCCTCGGCGGATAAAAAGAGCCGCTCTTGCCCTGCATGCTCTCCGCCTTTTTTCGGGGAAGTGCGGGCGTTTTTTCCTTGTACGCAATGAACCGAGTGGCGCGGGCGTTTTTCTTTTGCAAAATGAACCGAGCGGCGCGCTGCCGCATACTATGAAAGAGGAGGGAACTCCGATTTCATACAAGGGGAAAAGGGAACCATGTCGGTGCTGTGTTTATTGCTCGTCGGGTACTGCTGCTTTGGCGAAGGCAGAGCCTTCTGCGGCGCGGAAAAGGGCTGCATGCAGGCTGCTTCCGTTGGCAGCGGCGCTGCGGAGAGCGGCTGCGTTTCGGTACGTACGGTGTACCCGTGCTGCCGCAAGAGCGGCTGTACGGGGTTTGGCAGCGCTTCGGGCGTATGCGGCGACGCGGCATATTATGCGCGTCAGTACGCGCTGTGCCGCTGCTGCTGCGGTTGCTGAACCGATGCAAAGGTGGGGCGGCGCGTTTGCGCCGCCCTTTTCGGCTTTTTTGCGTGTTTTTGTTGCGCTTTTTTCGGTGGTGAATGTTTTCTGCGTTTTTTTTGCGGTGAAATTTTCCGGCGGTTTTTTGCGCCGCATATCTTGCGCCGCTTTCGTTGCGTTGCATTTTATGCGCCGCTTTCGTTGTATTGCATTTCTTGCGCCGCCATTCTTGTGTCGCTTTTTCATGCGCCGCTTTCCCTGTGCCGTACCCACGGCGCACCTCTTTTGCGTATGTGTTTTAAAAAGCGTTTGCCTTTTTTTAAAAAATAAAGTATAATACGGTAAATGCGCGCGTGGCGGAATTGGCAGACGCGCCGGACTTAGGATCCGGTGGGTGACCGTGCAGGTTCAACTCCTGTCGTGCGCACCATATGCTTGGCGGCAAAACGCCGCCCGCAGGCACGGACTGTTTGGTCCGTGCCTTTGTTTTTGCGATTGCCGTTTGCGCCGGTTTCGTATGCCGGTTCCGCAAAAAGTTTCGGGCTTTGCCCGAATATGTTTTTGCGAGTTTTCGGATCAATAGTTTTTCCCGTTTAAAGAAAAGATTTGGCGCGCACGGCGCGCAGCCCCGCGGCTTTCTTTGCGGAGCGGTTTTTTTATGCAGGAAACCTTTTGCGGCTTATATTTTCGCGGTAAAACCCTTTTCAAACGCGGCAAAAGATGGTACAATGGTATCATGTGTGAGATCCTTGCGCCTGCGGGCGACGAAGCGGCGTTTTTTGCCGCGCTGGATGCGGGGGCGGATGCTGTATACCTCGGCATGCGCAGTTTTTCCGCGCGCGCAAACGCCGCCAATTTTACGCCCGAACGCCTCAAAGAGCTCATCCGCCGCGCGCATTTGTTCGGTGTGCGCGTGTATGTGGCGCTCAACACGCTCGTCAAAGAGCGGGAGCTCTCCGCCTTTTTCCAAAGCGCGGAAGAGGCGTGGAACGCGGGCGCCGACGCGCTGATCGTGCAGGAGCTGTTCCTCGGAAAGGAGCTCAAACGGCAGTGCCCGCAAATGGTGCTGCATCTTTCGACGCAGGCGGGCGTATGCAACGCATACGGCGCGCGGCAGGCAAAAGCATGCGGGTTTTCGCGCGTCATTCTCGCGCGGGAAACGCCGCTTGCGGAGATCGCCGCCGTCTGCAAGGAGATCGAAACGGAAGTTTTTGTGCAGGGCGCGCTGTGTTCCTGCTTTTCGGGGCAATGCTATCTCTCTTCGTTTGCGGGCGGCAACAGCGGAAACCGCGGTCTGTGCAAGCAGCCTTGCCGCAAACGGTATGCGTCGGATCGGGCGGGCGGCGAACCTCTTTGCTATCGGCTCTCCCTCTCCGATCTGTGCGTGGGAGAAAGGGCGAAAGAGCTTGCCGCCGCGGGCGTTGTTTCGTTTAAGATCGAAGGAAGAATGCGCTCTGCCGCATACGTTCGTGCGGTGGTGCGGTATTATAAGGATGTTTTCGGCGGCGCGCCCGCGCAGCAGCTGGCATCGGATTTTTCCTGCCTGAAACGCACCTACAACCGCGGCGGCTATACGGCGGGGTACGCTTTCGGAGAAGATGCCTCGCTGCATTCCGTTTCGGTGCAGGGGCATATCGGCGAAGAGGTCGGCGTTCTCTCCCGCTTTTGTAAAAATGATAAAACGGCATACATCGCGTCCTCCTTTTCTCCTGTGGAGGGAGACGGATTCAAACTTTTGCGCGGCGGAAAAGAGGTGGGCGGCGCCGTTTGGCGCGCGGCGTACGGCAAAGAGAGGGGCGGCTTTTTTCTCCCTGCCGATCCCGCTTGGCGCGTCGGCGATGCCGTCTGTTTGACGCTGGATAATGCGCTGACCGCCCGCCTTGCGGCGCAAAAGCGCCTCGTGCCGCTGCGCCTTTCCTTTGCCATGCGTGCGGGGGAAGCGCCCGCCGTTACGGTGCGCGCGGCTTTCGGGGAAATGACGGTCGTCGGCGACTGCGCTGCCGAACGGGCAAAAAGCAGCCCGACGGGCGAAGAGGAGATCCGCCGCTGTTTTGCAAAAACGGACGGGCTTCCGTTTGCGGCGGAGTGGGAACGGATCGATGCGGGGGAGGGGTGTTTTCTCGTCCGCTCCACGCTCAACGCCCTGCGGCGAAAAGTATATGCCGCGGCGGAACAGGCGTTTGCGGGAGAGGATCGTCCGCCCGTTTCATTGGGTGCGCCGCAGGGCGCAGTTTCCCGTTTCGCTGCTTCGGAGGGCGGGGAGATCGCCGTGATCGACGAGGATTGCCGATCTTTCGCGTACCGCTGCCATGCGGTTGATCACTTTATCTTTAAGCCCGTAAACTATGAAAACGAACAAGAAATCGACGATTTTTTGGAGAATGCAAAGTACTATGCGTGGCATAATTGGCTGTATTTGCCTGCCTTTGCCACCGAAA
Organism: uncultured Clostridia bacterium; assembly: GCA_944346885.1. Lineage (GTDB taxonomy): Bacteria > Bacillota > Clostridia > Christensenellales > Borkfalkiaceae > Borkfalkia. The sequence goes on from CALVMR010000001.1 coordinate 70,639, forward strand.
GCGAGTTAAAAAGCATTTTGCGGTATGCGCCGCGCTTTTACGGGATATACGGCGAGGGAGTGTTTTCGGCAAGGTTTTGTGCCGAACACGGTTTGCGTTGGTTTGCGGGCGTCGGGTGCAATTTGTGCAGCGGCGCGGATGTTGCGGGTGCGTTGGAAGCGGGTGCGGAGCGCGCGGCGCTCTCCAAAGAACTCTCCGCACGCGAACTTGCGGAAGCCGCGTCGGGCGGTGCGTTCGTGCTCTGCGGGGGCGGGGTCAAAGTGATGGATCTGGTGCATTGCCCCTTCGGCAGGGCGTGCGCGTGCTGCGATCGGCGCAGAAGATACACGCTGACCGATGAGGCGGGGCGCGTCTTTCCGCTGCTGCGGTACCGTACGTCTGCCTGCCGTTTCGAGCTGTACAACAGCGCTCTGCTCGCGGTGCGGGAGAGTTTGCTGCCGCGCGGGGCGGCGCGCCTGTACGATCTTACCGGGCTGACGGAGGCGGAGAAAGAGTGCTTTTTGGCGGGGCGCGGCGAAGAGCTGCCGCACACGGGCGGCGCGTTCAAGCGCGGCGTGCTGTGATTTTTCCGCGGCGGGCGTGATTTGCCGCGCCTCGCGGCGTGCGGCGTTTGCAGCGTTTTCCGCGGCGTGCGGCGTTTGCAGCGTTTTCCGCGGCAGGCGGCGTTTGCAGCGTTTTCCGCGGCAGGCGGCTTTTTATAAAACATGTTGATTTTTGTAGTGCGGAGTGCGTGCGATGGACGGCGTTGTATCGGAAAAATTAGAACTGAACAAGATCCTTGCGGCGGTTTCGGCGGGGGCGGTGTTGGAGCGCACGAAGCAGGCGCTCATGGCGCTGCAACCTGCCGCGGAACCCGAAGAGGCGGAGCGTTTGCTCGCTTTGACGGAGGAGGCGCAAACGGCGCTGTATACGGCGGGGTGCGGCAGGGTCGAGGCGTATCCGCCCCTCGGCGACAGTTTGGAGCGCGCCGCAAAGGGGGCGCCGCTTAGCTGCGGCGAGTTGCTTGCGGCGGCGGCGCTGCTGCGCTCGGCGCGCACGGCGTACGGCGGCGTGCAGGCGCTGGGCGAGGGCTTTCCGCTGCTTGCGGATATCGTGCGCGGGCTGCGGTTCGACGCCGTTTTGGAGGAGGAGATCGGCGCGTGCATTCTCTCCGAGGAGGAGGTGAGCGACAGGGCGAGCGCCGAATTGTACCGCATCCGTTCCAACATCCGTTCGCTCAACGAGCGCATCCGCGCCCGCCTGTCGGAGGCGGTTTCCGGCAGCGAGGCAAAGTACCTGCGCGAGGGGATTGTGACCATGCGCGACAACCGTTACGTTCTTCCCGTCCGCGCCGAGTACAAGGCGAAGGTGCGCGGGTTCGTGCACGACCGTTCCGCCAGCGGTGCCACCTTTTTTATCGAGCCGGAATATATTTTGGAGATGAACAACGAACTGCGCGAGCTTGCCGCCGTGGAGCGGGAGGAGGTGGAGCGCATTCTGGCGCAGCTTTCCCGCCGCGTCGGCGCTCTGTACGAAGAGCTTTCGGAGGACGTTTCCCGCCTTGTGGCGCTGGATACCGCCTTCGCCAAGGCGGAATTCGGGTACCGCGGCAACTGCGTCCGCCCCGTTCTTTCCCGCAGCGGGGAGATCGCCGTCGTCAAAGGGCGGCACCCGCTGCTGGATCCGCGCACGGCGGTGCCCGTCTCTCTTTCGCTGGGCAAGACCTGCCGCTTTTTGCTCGTTTCCGGGCCGAATACGGGGGGCAAAACGGTCACGTTGAAGATGTGCGGGCTGTTCTGTTTGATGGCGGCGTGCGGGTTGTTCGTGCCCGCGGCGGAAGGAACGGTGCTTTCGGTCTTTTCCAAGGTGTTTTGCGACATCGGAGACGCGCAGTCGATCGAAGAGGATCTCTCCACCTTTTCTTCGCACATCAAAAACGTGATCCGCATCACGCAGCAGGCAGACGAGGGGAGTTTGGTGCTCATCGACGAGCTCGGCGGCGGAACGGACCCGGAGGAGGGGCAGGCGCTTGCGGGCGCGGTGCTCTCCTATCTGCTTTCGCGCGGGTGTCGCGGCATCGTGACCACGCATTATACCGCGCTCAAAGAGTTCGCTTATGCCGAAGAGGGCATTGAAAACGCGAGCATGGAATTTGACCAAAACACGCTGCGCCCGCTGTATCGCCTCAAAGCAGGGGTGCCGGGCAGCAGCAATGCCATTGCCATTTCGCGCAGGCTGGGGCTTGCGGAGGAGATCTTGCAACGGGCGGTGTTAAATCTCTCCGAGGGCGGAAGAAAGTTTGAAAACGTGCTGCGCGCCGCCGAAAGCAGCCGCATCGAAGCGGACGCCGCAAAGGCGGAGGCGGAGCGGCTGCGGGCGGAGTGGAGCAAAAAACTTGCCGAAACGGAGGCGGAGCGTTCGCGGCTTGCCGCCGAGCGGGAAAAGGTTGCCCGTATGGCGCGTGCGGAGACGCGCCGCGCCGTCAACGAGCGTGCCGCGCGGGCGGAGGAGCTGCTGGCGGAAATGGAAAAGCTGGCAAAGTTGCAGGAGCCGACGCAGGCAGACCTTATCCGCGCACGTACGCTGAAAAATAAGATCGAAGATACCGCCTACGCGCTGGAAGCGGAGGAGACCGCCGCTCCCCGTGCCCGCGTGCCCGTCGATCCCGCCGCTGTGCGCGCGGGAGACAGGGTGTTTGTTCCCGCTTTCGGCGATGAGGGCACCGTGCTTTCCGTCAACGCGAGGAAGGGGGAAGCGGCGGTGCAGTGCGGCGGCATGCGCATGAACGTAAAACTCGGCAGTCTGCTCACGGCGCAAAGCGCGGAGCCGCGCGCCGCGGGGAGCGGCGAAAAGCAGAAGCCCGCGCAGGTGCAGGTGGTGCGCCGCGTTGCCCCCGCCGCGGAGGCGAAAACGGAACTGAACGTCATCGGCTGCACCGTTTTGGAGGCGGTGCAGGAGGTAGACGCCTTTTTAGACCGCGCCGCCTTGGCGGGGTTGGAGGAGGTGCGCATCATCCACGGCATGGGAACGGGCAGGCTGCGCGAGGGCATCCGCAGGCATCTGCGCGGGCATCCGCATGCGGCGTCTTTCCGCGGCGGCGTTTACGGCGAGGGGGAGAGCGGCGTCACCGTCGTAACGCTCAAATGAGAGGTTTGCTTGTTCCGAAGCCGAATGCGCAAAAACAGACGGTCGCAAAAAGAACGGACGGGGCAAAGCTGCGGTTGCAAAACGGCGGACGCTTTTCCAGCGACGGTATTTGCGGCGGAAACGTCTGTGTAAAGCGGCGGTTGCAAAACGGCGGGCGCTTTTCCGCGCAGAACGATCTCGTGCTCCGATAAGCTCCGCCCGCGGGCGGAGAGAGCCGCTCTTCGCCTCGCATAAACCGCTCTCCGCGCGAATATAGTACAGCGGAACGCTGCGCCGTTCCGCCGCATATTCTGCACGGAGAGGATGGAGAGGTGAAGGGAAAAACAAAACTTGCGCTGGTCACAAACATCTGCCTTGCGCTGTTGGTGGCGGCGGTCGCCGCCGTCTGTTTTTTGCCTGCGGGCGTGCCCGCGGCGTCGCTTTCGGAGAAAGTTTATTACAGCGGAGACAGAGACGGCTGCCGCGTTTCGTTGATGTTCAACGTCTATTCGGGCGGGGAGTACGTGGGCGGCATTTTGGCGGCGCTGCGCGAATACGGCGTGCGGGCGACCTTCTTTTTGGGCGGGTGCTGGGCGGATGACAACGCCGCGCTCGTCAAAGAGATTGTCGCGGCAGGGCATGAATTGGGGAACCACGGCTATTTTCATCGGGAACAGGACAAACTCTCTTATGAGGAGAACGTGCAGGAGATCGCCTCCTGCGGAGAGCTGCTGAATACGCTGACGGGAGAGTCTGTTTCCCTCTTCGCGCCGCCGTCGGGGGCGTATTCCGAACAGACGGTGCGCGCCGCAAACGGGCTGGGGTATCGCGTGATCCTCTGGTCGAAGGATACGATCGACTGGCGCGACCGCGACGCCACGCTCATTTACCGCCGCGCCACGGAGAACGTGCAGGGCGGGGATTTGGTGCTCATGCACCCGACGGCGGAAACGTTGGAGGCGCTGCCTGCGGTGTTGGAGCACTATATCCGGTTGGGGCTGCTGCCGAGCGCCGTTTCTGATACCATTGCGGGCGTGCAAAAAACATAGCAAGCCGCCCCGCGGGCGTTTGCTTTTTGTTTCGGCGCGCGGCGGCACGGCAATTTTTGCCGCGGGCATGCTGCGGGGGGGGCGGAAATAAAATCTGCCGCAGGACGGGGCGGGGAATACATTCTGCCGCAGGGGCTTCGGGGCGGAAAATACATTTTGCCGCGGGCGCATAGGCGCGCTGCGGCGTTCGGATCGAAAAAAAAGGAGAAAGATCGTCATGCAAAAAAACACGTACGGAAAAACATTTGCAAGCGGGCTGCGGCTCGTCGTAAAACACATGGAGGGGCTGCTTTCGGTCAGCATGGGGGTGCTCGCGGGGGCGGGCTCTTCCATGGAGAGCGCCGCGCAAAACGGCATTTCGCATTTTCTCGAACATATGATGTTCAAAGGGACGGACAAGCGTTCCGCCTTTGAAATATCCGACGCGATGGATCGGATCGGGGCGCAGGTGAACGCTTTCACTTCAAAAGAACTTACTTGCTATTACGCCAAAGCAACTTCCGACCACGCGGCGGAGGCGTTTGCCGTGCTCTCCGATTTTGTGCTCTGCTCCATATTTCCGCAGGAGGAGATGGAGCGGGAAAAGGGGGTCGTGCTCGAAGAGATCGCCATGAACGAGGACACGCCCGACGATTTATGTTTGGATGTGCTGGCGGAGGCGTACTTCGGCAAAGAGGGGTACGGGCGCACCATTTTGGGCCCCGCCGAAAACGTGAAAAACTTTTCGCGCGAAGACTTGTTTGCCTATGTGCGCGGGCGGTACGCGCCCGAAAATCTGGTCGTTTCCTTTGCGGGCAACATCACGCCCGAAGAGGCGGAAGCGCTCGTTGAAACGTACTTTGAACCGCTGCTGCGCCGCCGCACCGCCGCCGCGGCGCCGCGCGCGTATGCGCCCTGCGGCGGCAGCCTGTTCCGCGGCAAAGATATCGAGCAAGCGCATATTGCGTTTGCCTTCCCCGCGCCCGCGCGCGACGATGCGTACAGCGATGCGGTGCAGGTCGCAAACATCGTGCTTGGCGGGGGGATGAGCTCGCATCTGTTCCAGCGAGTGCGCGAGCAGATGGGGCTGGCGTATACCGTCTATTCGTATCTTACTTCGTACGCCGAGGGCGGCGTGCTAACGGTGTATGCGGGCGTCAACCCCGCCAACGTTCGAAAGGCGCAGCGGGCGATCTTTGAGACCGTCGAACAGTTTTGCGGGAATGCTTTGAGCGACGCCGAATTTGCCCGCGGCAAAGAACAGCTCAAATCCACCCTGATCTTGGGGCAGGAGAGTACGGCGTCGCAGATGATCCTTTACGGAAAGCGCATGCTCTTCAACGGCGACGTTTTGGATTTTGAAGGGCGCATCGCCCGCATCGAGGCGCTCACCAAAAAAGAGGTTTCGGAGGCGGTCATGCGCAGCTTTGGGGAAGGAGTGCGCGCCGCGGCGATCGTCGGCAAGGTGAACGAGCCGCTCGTTCTGTGATCGGCATTTTTAAAGATCCGCCGCGGCGATCGGCTATTTTTTCCATAAAATAAACAATTTTTTAAACTTGCATAGTACTATGTGTGACAAAATTGAGGGGTTTCCGCCCGAATATACGGCGGATAGCCGCGTGCTCATCCTCGGTAGTTTTCCTTCGGTGGCAAGCCGCAAACAAAACTTTTATTACGGCAACAGGCAAAACCGTTTTTGGAAAATGCTGTTTTCCTTTTTTAAAGAACCGCCCTGCGAGGCGGTCGAGCAAAAGCGCGCGTTTTTGCGCGCGCACGGCGTGGCGCTGTGGGATATCGTGCAGCGGTGCGAGATCGCGGGGTCGGCGGATGCTTCCATCCGCGCCTATGAGATCGCCGATATCCCCGCGCTGCTCAAAGCCGCGCCCGTGCGCGGCATTTTGCTCAACGGTGCGGCGGCGTACAATATTTTTTGCGAACGTTACGCCGCGATCGGCGTGCCGTATTTCCGCATGCCGTCTACAAGCCCCGCCAACCCGCGTTACAGCGAGCAGGCATGGCACGCCGCCTTGGCTGCGCTGTTCAACCGCGGCTGAGACGGCGCGCGCCCATTTTTTTGCACGGAAAGGCGACTGATCCGCGGCATAAGAACATGGCAAACAAATATTACGGTTTGCATTACGGGAGGAGTGCGATGGTATCGTACGAAGAGCTGCTTGCGGCGCTCGAAAAATACAGGGACGAGCAGTTCCGCGCGTTCAACGAGCGGATCGTAAACGTGCCGCCCGGCAGCAGCGTCGGGGTGCGCACGCCGCAGCTGCGCGCCTTCGGCAGGCAGCTGATCGGCGGGGCGGGGTTCGATTTGGACGCGCTGCTTTCCTTTCCGAACGAGGTGTACGAGGTGCGGCTGCTCAAATGCTTCGCCGTCGCCACCGTAAAAATGCCCTTTTCCCGCAGGGTGGCGTACATCGACCGCTGCCTTTCGGTGATCGATGGATGGGCGGTGTGCGACCTGTTTTGTTCCACGCTCAAAGAGATCCGGCGGCACCGTGAAGAGTTTTTTCCGCGCATCGAAGGGTATGTTGCGGCGGGCAGCGAATTTTCACAGCGGTTCGGTTACGTTGTGCTGCTGGGCTCTTATATGGAGGAGGAATACCTGCCGCGCATATTTTCGCTGCTGCGGCAGCTTCGCCCGCAGTATTTTTACGCGCGCATGGGCGCGGCGTGGCTGCTTGCCGAAGTGCTCGTAAAATTTTTTGACCGCGGCGTGCGGTTTTTGGAAGAGGGGTCGTTGGATAAGCAAACGCACAACAAAGCCATCCAAAAGGCGCGGGAAAGTTACCGCCTGACGCAAGAGCAAAAAAATTTCCTGAAATTTTTAAAAAAGGGATGAAATCCGAAGCGTTTTATGGTACAATATTCAAAGACGGTTCCGCCGCAGCGTGCGGAACAAGCGGAGATGCTATGGATATTCTGAAAAAACTGACGGAGGAGTTCCCTTCCGTCCGCGCCGACAGGGCGCAGAACATCGTAAACCTGATCGACGAGGGGAACACCATTCCCTTTATCGCGCGCTACCGCAAAGAGATGACGGGCGGGATCGACGACCAGCTGCTGCGCGCGTTCAACGACCGCCTTACATACCTGCGCAATTTGGAAAAGCGCAAAGAGGAGATCGCCGCTTCCATAGAGGAACAGGGCAAGATGACGGAGGAGATCCGCGCCGCGCTCGCCGCCGCCTCCACGTTGACCGAAGCGGAGGATATCTACCGCCCGTATAAGCAGAAGAAAAAGACGCGCGCGAGCATCGCCGTCGAACGTGGTTTGCAGCTGCTGGCAGACTTTTTGCTGGCGCAGGAGAAAGGGGCGGACGTTTTTGCGGAGGCGGAAAAATACGTCAGCGAAGAGAAGGGCGTTGCGACCGCCGCGGATGCGCTGGCGGGCGCCAAGGATATCATCGCCGAGATCGTTTCCGACGACGCCAACGTGCGCAAAAAGCTGCGCAATCTCTATCAGCGCAACGGAGAACTCGTTACCCGCTGCGTAGACGCCGAAAAGGAAGGCGCCAAAACGTACGAAATGTACGCCGATTACAGCGAGCCCGTCGCCGAGATCAAAAGCCACCGCGTGCTGGCGATCAACCGCGGCGAAAAAGAGGGCTTTCTCAAAGTGCGCATAGCCGTCAACGAAGAGATCGCCAAGCGCATCGCCTGCGCGGGGTACTGCAAAGACGGCGGCGAAAGCACGCGGCTGGTGCAGGAAGCGGCGGAGGACGGCTGCACCCGTCTGCTGTTCCCTTCCGTAGAGCGGGAGATCCGCGCCGAATTGACGCAGGCGGCAAGCGAGCAGGCGATCAAGATGTTTGAGGTGAACTTGCGCCCGCTTCTCATGCAGCCGCCCGTAAAGGATAAGATCACGATGGGGTTGGACCCCGCGTACCGCACCGGCTGCAAGATCGCGGTGGTAGACGGTACGGGCAAGGTTTTGGATAAAACGGTGATCTATCCCACGCCGGGGCCCAAGCAGAACGTGCCCGCCGCCAAAGAGGCGCTCAAAGCGCTCATAGAAAGGTACGGCGTGGAGGTCGTTTCCATCGGCAACGGCACCGCGTCCAAAGAGAGCGAGATCTTTGTGGCGGAACTCATCAAAGAGGTCAAAGAAGAGACGGGCAGGGAGGTTTCGTACGCGGTGGTATCCGAAGCGGGCGCTTCGGTGTATTCGGCAAGCCCGCTCGCCGCCGAAGAATTTCCCGATTTCGACGTGGCGGAACGCAGCGCCGTTTCCATTGCGCGCCGTTTGCAGGACCCGCTCTCCGAACTCATCAAAATCGACCCCAAGTCCATCGGCGTGGGGCAGTACCAGCACGACATGGATAAAAAACGGCTGGATTTCGTTTTGGCGGGCGTGCTGGAAGATTGCGTGAACAGCGTCGGCGTAGACGCAAACACCGCAAGCGTTTCGCTGCTGCGGTACGTGGCGGGGCTGAATGCGGGCGTGGCTAAAAATATCGTCGCTTACCGCGAGCAGAACGGGAAGTTTACCGACCGCAAGCAGATCTTAAAAGTGCCCAAGCTCGGAGAAAAGGCGTTTGTGCAGTGCGCGGGTTTTTTGCGCATCACCGACGGAGACAACATTTTGGATAATACCGCCGTGCACCCCGAATCGTACGAGGCGGCGGAAAAACTTTTGAAGCTGTTCGGCTACACCGATGCAGACGTAAAGGCGAACGCCATCGGCGATCTTCCCAAAAAGGTGAAAGAATACGGCGAGGCGCGCGCCGCCGAAGAGGCGGGGCTGGATGTGCCGACGTTGAAAGACATTGTTGCCGAGCTCATCAAACCGGGGCGCGACGTGCGCGATTCGCTGCCCAAACCCGTGCTCCGCAGCGACGTGATGGATATCAAAGACCTCGCGGCGGGCATGGAATTGGTCGGTACGGTGCGCAACGTCGTCGATTTCGGCGCGTTCGTGGATATCGGCGTGCATCAGGACGGATTGGTGCACCTCTCCGAGATCACCGACCGCTATGTGCGGCACCCTTCGGACGTGCTCAAAGTGGGGCAGCGCGTCACCGTGTGGGTCAAGGAAGTGGACCTGAAAAAGAACCGCATTTCCCTTACGATGAAAAAGCCGCGCGCCAAAGCGCAGTAAAAACAAAAAATTGTGCGTGCGTGCATTCTTTTGCCCGCCGCGGAATAAAAAAGAATGCAAAACACAGGAGGATCATGGTAGGTATGTTTGAAAAGGTGCGCGAAATGCTCGCAAAGCAGCTGAACATTTCCAAGGACGTAATCAAACCGGAGAGCGATGTGGTCAAGGATCTGGGAGCAGATTCTTTGGACGTGGTGGAACTGCTCATCTCGTTGGAGGATAATTACGGCGTTTCCATTCCTGATGACGACATGGCGAATCTTAAAACCGTGCAAGACATCGTGAGCATGCTGGAAAAGCTGGAAAAGTGATCCCGCCCGTTTTGCGGCGGATGCGGCAAACGACCAAAAGCCGATAAGGGCCCGCGTGTTCGCCGCGGGCTCTTAGCGGTGCGTTTTTGCTGCGGCTTTGCGTCCGCAAAAGGAGAGGCGCGCCGCGCTTTTTTGGCGGGGCAGGTTTTTTGTTTTGCGCGTTTTGCCGCTGCGGTAAAAAACACATCGGATTTTTTAAAAAACAGGCGAAAACAACTTGCCAAGCCCTCGCATTTATGCTATAATCATTGAGCATTTTGAAAAAGGCCTCATGGTCAAGCGGTTAAGACGTCGCCCTCTCACGGCGAAAACCGGGGTTCGAGTCCCCGTGGGGCTACCACAAAAAAGCGTCGGTTCTGGTTTTTACCGGAACCGACGCTTTTTCGTTTTCCGAAGTTTGAATGCGTATTTAAGGGTTTGTCTGATCGGCGGCAGAGCGCATACATTTTCCGCGAGCCGATCCGCTAAAAAAATTTTACCAAGCCAGCCACTTTTATTTGACTAAATTTCCAAAATTTCGTATAATCAAATCGCAATGGACGCCTCGCCTGACGGCGGGGATCAAAAGTCGCATGCAAATACACGACCACCCCCCCGCTTAGGGTCAAGGCCATACGGACAGCCGGGTCGAATGCCGATTGGCGGCCAAGCCGCCTTATTGATCGAGTTAAAAGCTCGAATTTTATAAGTTGGTTACTTTATAACCGGGTGCATCCCGCACAAACTTGTGAAACGGTCAATAAGCGCAGAAAGTATTTGCCATGCGAAACATTCAAAGGCATTTTATTCGTTTTGACTTTTTAAGAGCGTGCAGGATCAGCCTGCGCGCTCTTTTTTGTGCGCGATCATCCTACGAATCGGAGATACAGACATGGCAAAACTCAAACTTTACGGATTCAATAACCTGACAAAGTCGCTCAGTTTCAATATTTACGACATTTGCTATGCAAAATCTCCGGGCGAACGCAAAGACTACATCGCCTATATCGACGAACAGTACAATTCGAAGAGGCTGACGGAGATTCTGACACACCTGACAGAAATGATCGGAGCGCGCGTTCTGAACATTTCCGGTCAGGATTACGAACCACAGGGCGCCTCCGTGACCCTTCTGATCTCCGACCTTTCCATGATCCCCGCGACGGGCAAGACGCAAGTCGCGCACCTGGACAAGAGCCATGTAACCGTGCATACCTATCCCGAATATCACCCCGAAACATCCCTTGCAACTTTCCGCGTAGACATCGACGTCGCCACCTGCGGCACGATCACCCCCCTGTCCACGCTCGACTATCTCATCGGATCCTTCGATTCGGACATCATCACGATGGACTACCGCGTGCGCGGGTTCACCCGTTCGGTAGACGGCCGAAAGATCTTCAACGATTTAAAGATCCACTCGATCCAAAATTTCATCTCGGACAAGACGCTGCAAAAATACGATGCGATCGACGTGAACGTTTACTCGGCTAACATTTTTCACACAAAAATGCTGCTGCGCGAGATCGACCTGAAAAATTACCTCTTCAACCTGGACGAGAACGACCTTCCGCCCGCGAAGAGGCAGGAGATCATAGACAGCCTGCGCAAAGAAATGATAGAAATTTTCAACGGACGGAACGTATACTGAGCCATGGATAAAAAAGCGCAAGAACGCGCCCCCATCTACGAGGCGCTGGAAAAATTCGGAAAAATGCGGGTCGTGCCTTTCGACGTTCCCGGCCACAAGCGGGGACGCGGCAATCCGGAGCTTACCCGCCTTCTCGGCGAAAAGTGCGTGAGCATGGACGTCAACTCCATGAAGCCGCTGGACAACCTGTGCCATCCCGTTTCGGTCATCCGCGACGCAGAGAGGCTTGCCGCCGACGCGTTCGGCGCCGAAAATGCCTTTCTCATGGTGGGCGGCACGACTTCAGCCGTGCAGAGCATGATCATGTCGGTCGTAAAGGCGGGCGAAAAGATCATCCTGCCCCGAAACGTACACCGCAGCGTGATGGGTGCGCTCGTTTTGTGCGGCGCGGTGCCCGTATACGTCAACCCCGAATGCGACGCGCAGCTGGGCATCCCACTCGGCATGAGCATCAGCCAACTGCGCGACACCATCCGCAAAACGCCCGACGCCAAGGCGATCCTCGTCAATAACCCGACCTATTACGGCATTTGCTCCGACCTTCGCGCCATCGTAAAGCTCGCGCACGAAAACGGCATGCTCGCGATCGCGGACGAAGCGCACGGCACGCACCTTTATTTCGGAGAAGGACTCCCCGTCTCCGCCATGGCGGCGGGAGCGGACATGGCGGCAGTCTCCATGCATAAATCGGGCGGAAGCCTGACGCAGAGTTCCCTTCTTCTGACGGGGCCGCGCGTCAACGGAGATCACGTGCGGCAGATCATCAACCTGACCCAGACGACGAGCGCGTCTTATCTTCTCCTTTCCAGTCTGGATATTTCCAGGAGAAACCTTGCCCTGCGCGGGAAAGAGGCATTTGGAGAAGTGATCGAACTTGCGGACTATGCCCGCGGCGAGATCAACGACATCGGCGGATACTACGCCTATTCGAGAGAGCTGATCAACGGCGACAGCATTTTCGATTTCGACCGCACCAAACTTTCGGTGCATACCCTCGAAATCGGCCTGGCGGGCATCGAGGTCTACGACATCCTGCGCGACGAATACGACATCCAGATCGAATTCGGCGACCTCGGAAACATCCTCGCCTACCTCTCCATCGGAGACAGAAAACGGGACATCGAGCGGCTCGTGGGAGCCCTGAGCGAGATCAGGAGGCTGTACGCGAAGGATAAGACGGGCATGATGGAGAACGAATACATCGCGCCGGAAGTCGCGGTGACGCCGCAATTCGCGTTTTATGCAAATAAGCGTTCTCTGCCGCTTGAAGAGACGGAGGGCATGATCTGCTCGGAGTTTGTCATGTGCTATCCCCCCGGGATTCCCATTCTCGCCCCCGGAGAGCGGGTCACGAAAAAGATCCTCGACTATATCCGCTACGCAAAAGAGAAAGGCTGCCAGATGACCGGCCCGGAAGACGCAAACATCGAACGGCTGAACGTTCTGGTCTGACGGTCACGAAAAGGAGAATCTTTGCCGCATACGCAAAGAAGGAGCTGTTTTATGGATTTTTGGTTTTCCGAACAACACACAAAGGACGTAAAGCTGAGCATACGCATCGACAGGCAGCTATACAGCAGTCAAAGCGAATTCCAGCGCATCGACGTATTCGACACGCCCGCTTTCGGCAGGATACTCGTGCTGGACGGCTATCTCATGCTGACCGAAAAAGATGAGTTCATCTATCACGAGATGATCGTGCATACTCCCATGGCGGTACACCCCTGCGTAAAAAACGTGCTCGTGATCGGCGCGGGTGACGGCGGCGCGGTGCGCGAACTGACCCGTTACCCCGAAATCGAGCGCATCGACCTTGCGGAGATAGACGGGCAGGTCATCGAAGTGAGCAAAGAATATCTCCCCTTCACCGCGTGCAAAATGGACGACCCGCGCCTGCACGTCTACATCGAAGACGGACTGAAATTCGTCCGCAGAAAAAAGGCGGAATACGATCTGATCATCGTCGATTCGACCGACCCGTTCGGCCCGGGCGAAGGGCTGTTTTCCCGCGAATTTTATGGAAATTGCTTCAAAGCGCTGAAAGAGGACGGCATCATGGTCAACCAGCACGAAAGCCCCTTTTACGAGCAGGACGCGATCGCAATGCAGCGGGCGCACAAGCGCATCATAGAATCTTTTCCCTTTTCCCGTATCTATCAGGCGCACATCCCCACCTATCCTTCGGGGCACTGGCTTTTTGGGTTTTCCACCAAAAAATATCACCCGCTGCGCGACCTGGACGAAAAGAGATGGAACGCGCGCGGGCTGAAATGCCGATACTATACGACCACATTGCACCGCGGCGCGTTTTACCTGCCCGCCTATGTAGAGGAGATGCTGAAAGATGTTGAAAGCGAACATTGAAACTTTTATCGGATGCGACGCGGATTACGGCGGGGCGAAGATCGCGCTTTTCGGCGCACCGTTTGACAGCACGACTTCGTTCCGCCCCGGCACGCGGTTCGCAAGCGCGGTCATGCGCCGCGAATCGTACGGGCTGGAACTGTATTCCCCCTACCAAAACAAAGAACTGCCCGAAGGCACCGTTTTCGACAGCGGCGACATCGAACTCCCCTTCGGCTCGCCCGAACGGGCGCTTCAAATGATTGAAGAGAGGGCGGCGGCTATCCTTTCGGACGGCAAACTCCCCTTTATGATCGGCGGAGAACATCTCGTCACGCTCGGCTCGGTGCGGGCTGTCTTTGCGGCATATCCAGACCTTCATATCCTACACTTCGACGCGCATGCGGACCTAAGGGAGGATTATCTCGGCACAAAACTGTCGCACGCGTGCGTTTTGCGGCGTTGCCACGAACTTGTCGGAGACGGCAAGATCTTTCAGTTCGGCATCCGTTCGGGTGATAAGAGCGAATTCGACTGGGGCAAGGGCCGCGTGACGACCCGCCTCTTCGATTTCGAGGGACTTGCAAAAACGCTCCGATCTCTGCGCGGAAAGCCCGTTTACCTGACCGTGGACCTGGACGTGATGGACCCTTCCGTCTTCCCCGGCACCGGCACGCCCGAACCGGGCGGCGTCTCCTTCGACGAACTGCGCCGCGCCGTGACGCAGGCATGCGAGAGCTGCAACATCGTCGCGGCGGACGTAAACGAACTTGCCCCGCATTACGACGCGAGCGGCGCGTCGACCGCCGCCGCATGCAAGATCGTGCGGGAAATGCTCATCGCCCTGAGCGGCAAACAGTCATAAAAAAACAAGTGCGCAAACGCGCACCCGCTATACAGAAAATATTAAAAAAGAGAGGTATTCAACATGGGAAAAGCGCTCATCATCGGCTGCGGCGGCGTCGCTTCCGTCGCCATCCACAAATGCTGCCAGAACAGCGAAGCGTTTGAAGAGATCTGCATCGCAAGCCGCACGAAAGAAAAGTGCGACGCGCTCAAAGAAAAATTGGAAGGAACGACGAAGACCAGGATCTCCACGGCAAAAGTAGACGCAAACAAGGTAGACGAGCTGGTCGCGCTCATCGAGCGTTTCAAACCGGACGTCGTACTCAACCTCGCACTGCCCTATCAGGACCTGACCATCATGGACGCCTGCCTGAAAACCAAAGTCCATTACGTCGATACCGCAAATTACGAACCGGAAGACACGGCAAAATTCGAATACAAATGGCAGTGGGCTTACCGCGAAAAATTTAAAAAAGCGGGGATCTGCGCCCTGCTCGGCAGCGGTTTCGACCCCGGCGTTACGGGCGTTTTCACAGCGTACGCGCTCAAACACCACTTCGACGAGATCAACTACATCGACATTCTCGACTGCAACGGCGGAGACCACGGCTATCCGTTCGCGACCAATTTCAATCCCGAGATCAACATCCGCGAAGTCTCGGCAAACGGCTCTTATTGGGAAGACGGGCATTGGGTCGAAACCAAGCCTATGGAGATCAAACGCGAATACGACTTTGACGGCGTGGGCAAAAAGGATATGTACCTTCTGCACCACGAAGAGATCGAATCGCTCGCGCTCAACGTGCCCGGCATTAAGCGCATCCGCTTTTTCATGACTTTCGGACAGAGCTATCTGACCCACCTCAAATGCCTGGAAAACGTAGGCATGACTTCGATCAAACCCATCCTCTTCGAAGGAAAAGAGATCGTCCCCCTGCAATTTTTGAAAGCCGTGCTGCCCGATCCCGCCTCGCTCGGGCCGCGCACAGTGGGCAAAACGAACATCGGCTGCATTTTCCGCGGCAAAAAGGACGGAAAAGAAAAAACCTACTATCTTTACAACGTCTGCGATCATCAAGAATGCTATAAAGAAGTCGGTTCGCAGGCCATCTCCTACACGACGGGCGTTCCCGCAATGATCGGCGCGATGCTCGTGATGAACGGCACATGGACAAAGCCCGGCGTCTACAATATCGAAGAATTCGACCCCGATCCCTTTATGGAAGCGCTCAACAAATGGGGGCTGCCCTGGAAAGAAAACTTTCATCCCGTACTCGTTGACTGATGAAGACGCCCTACTTTCTCATCGACGAGAAAAAGCTCGCCGAAAATCTCACAGTCCTGAAAGAGGCCGCCGGAAAAGCGGGCTGCAAGATCCTCCTCGCGCAAAAGGCATACTCCGTCTGGCAGACATATCCGCTGATCCGCGAATATCTTTCCGGAACTGCCGCAAGCGGGCTTTATGAGGCGCGGCTCGGACGGGAAGAATTCGGAAAAGAAGTACACGTCTATTCCCCCGCCTATCGCGAAGACGAGATCGCGGAGCTTGCCGAATACGCCGATCACATCGTGTTCAACACTCCGGCGCAAGTCAAAAAATTTGCTCCGTTCTGCAAAGGCGCGGGCGTCTCGGTCGGGCTCCGCGTCAATCCGGAATGCTCGACGCAGGAAGGGCACGCGATCTACGACCCGTGCGCGCCCCTTTCGAGGTTGGGCACAACCCTGGAAAACTTTGACGAAGAGATCCTGCCACTCCTCGACGGACTGCACTTTCACACGCTGTGCGAACAGAATTCCGACGCGTTGGAAACGACGGCCGCCGCGTTCATGGACAAATTCGGAAAATACGCGCGGAAAATGAAATGGCTGAATCTAGGCGGCGGACACCACATCACGCGTGCGGATTACGACAGAGAGCTGCTCGTCCGCATCGTCAGAGAGCTTAAAAAGCAGACAAGCGCGGAAATCTATCTGGAACCCGGGGAAGCGGTCGTACTCAATGCGGGCACCCTGCACACACGCGTACTCGACGTCATGCGCAACGGCTCGGACATCGCCATCCTGGACGCGTCCGCCGCGTGCCATATGCCCGACGTGATCGAAATGCCCTACCGACCGCCACTCAAAAACAGCGGTAATGCAGGCGAAAAATCTTTTACCTACCGATTGGGCGGCCCGACCTGTCTGGCGGGCGACATCATAGGCGATTATTCTTTCGACACCCCGTTAAAGGTCGGCGACGAACTCGTGTTCGAAGACATGGCACTCTATACGATGGTCAAAACGAACACGTTCAACGGCATGCCTCTCCCCGCCATCTGCATCAAAAAGCAAGACGGATCGGTCGAAACGCTCCGTTCGTTCGGATATTCGGATTTTAAGGGCAGGCTGTGACCAATCCGCGTTTTCAACGCGCAAAAAATCCGCAGGAACATCTGTTCCTGCGGATTTTGTTTAACAGCCCGATAAAAATCGGCAAAATTGACTCATATCTGATACCCGCCGATCATATTTCCCGGGTTTTCCCTCTTCCAACGGAGTGCGTTTTCGCACACTTTGATCCGCTTTTTGATCGGATGACACCAAAAGATCGAGATACACCACAAGACCAGCAGACAGATCGCGGAGACGAACGTCAACCCGCCGAAAGCGATCGGAAGACTTGCCACAGCCGTCAGGTCCGGGCTCAGCATCGGCAGCACGGCAACCGCGACGACAGGCAGAACAAAAAAGATCAGAAACGGTAAAATGCCCGTCAGCTTCACATACCACATGCCCACTTTTTTATTTTTGACAAAAATGTGGATAAGCGCAAACAGCGCCAAAATCGCCCAGCATCCTGCGCACACGAGCATTAAAACGGCAATCGCAAGACAGACCGTTCGGATCGTTTCCACCGTCTGATCGTCCATATCGTCTACCATGGCAGACGGATCTTCCAGCATAGCCAAAACCTCTTCAAACTGATTCGCACCGCTCTCTCCGCTCTGACCGGAACCGTCTCCCTCGGAAACATTTTCGTCGGACATGCTCTGCACGGACTCGTCGCTGGCAGTCGGCGATTTCCCCTCCATCAGCGCAAACAGGAGATTGGAAACAGAAAGAGTCCCGTCCTCGCTTTCCATCATTTCGAGCGCTTCATCAAAAAAATCGGCAAGATCCTGCTTTTCCGTTTCCGTCAGGGTCATATCCAATTCGTTCGCGGCAAATATTTCGCACGCAGACAAGAACTCCTCTTTTGCCTCCTGCGGCTTTTGCTCGTTGATCAGACGAAACGTATCGTTAAACACTTCGGTATCGACATCTTGCAGATCGGCGCCCTCAGGCAAACTCTCCACCGCCTGCATCATCGCATAGCTGACCATTGCCGGAGCCATTTGATTGCTCAGCGTTTCCACCACTTTTTCCAAATCGGGCACAGCGGAAGAAATAAGATCTTTAAGCGCGCCTCTCCCGTCACCGTCTGAAAACGCAACGTTGACCGTTTCCAAAGGATACAGCGAAACGGCAATATCCGCATCGGCGTCTTTCGCCAAAAACGCAAGCATGTCTGCCGTGTTTTCTCCGTCAGTATCACTGCTTGAACCGCTTTCAGACATTTCCGCCAAAGAGACGACCAACTCCCTGTCGATATGTACATTCACGCTGAACAGCGATCCGAACAACAAAGTCGCCGCAGCAATCAGCGAAACCAATAAAATGAAAATATTCGGAAAAATAAGTTTTCGGTGCTGCTTACGCCGTTCGCCTTCAATTTCTTCTTGCGTCAAAGTTCGGTAATCAACATTCATGATGCTCACCCGCCTTTCGTTTCCTTTTTTATTATTATAATAATTCACTCTGCCGCTGTCAAGAAATTACATCATAAATGAAAAAAGCCATGTCATATAAAAAACGCCGCGGAATTTCATCCGCGGCGACGTTTTTACAGGAAATTATTTCCCGAGCTTTTCGATCATGTCGACGATGTCTTTCACTGTTTTTACGTTGACGATATCCTCTTCCGGAATAGAAATACCGTAATCGTCTTCCAACGAAATGAGGAGCTCCACCACGTCGAGAGAATCCGCTCCCAGATCTTTGACAATATCGCTCTCCAATGTAATTTTATCCGCCTGCAAATTGAGCTGCTTTGCCAGCATCGCCCTGACCTTTTCAAACATTATAACATAATCCTCCTGCGTTATGGGTCTATTTTACAAGATGAAATGCGCTTTGTCAACACTTTATCAAAAAATATTGCGTCAATTTCGCACTGCGAAACCGAAAAAAGCATTCTGTCCGCTTATTGCGCCTTTGCGCGGGGTTTTTTCATCGTCAGGCCGATACGGTTCTTTTTGACATCGACGTCTTTGACCCACACGGTGACCGTCTGCCCCACTTTCAGGACATCGGAAGGATGTTTGATATAGCGGTCTGTAATCTCGGAGATATGCACCAACCCGTCCTGATGCACGCCGATGTCGATAAACGCACCGAAATCGACGACGTTTCTGACCGTTCCCGTCAGCTCCATGCCGGGAGCAAGGTCGTTGATGTCCATGATGTCGCTGCGCAGAACAGGCTTGGGAAGCGCGTCGCGGATGTCCCTGCCCGGCTTTACGATCTCCGCCACGATGTCGCGTAGAGTCGGAACGTCCAGCCCCGTTTCCGCGGCGGCTTTCTCTTCGCCGTAGCTTCTGACTCTCCCCGGAAGATCGGAGATCCTGCCCGCTTTTACGTCCTCTTCGGAATAACCGAAAAGCTGCAAAAGTTTTTCGGCGGCAGCATAAGACTCGGGATGCACGGCGGTGTTGTCGAGGATGTTATCCCCTCCCGGAATGCGCAAAAATCCCGCGCACTGCGTAAACGCCTTTTCGCCCAGTTTGGGAAC
>CALVMR010000002.1 GCA_944346885.1 uncultured Clostridia bacterium
TGGATACTTCGTACAGGGAGCTGAAGTGTAAAGATGTGGTGAACGTAGTCGACGGCAGGAACCTCGGCAGAACGTGCGATATTGTGTTCAGCTTCCCCGAGGGGCAGGTGTTCGGCATCGTCGTGCCGGGGAAACGCGGCGGGCTGCATATTTTCCGCAAGAACGATCTGTTCATCTCCATCCGCAATATCATCAAGATCGGCGCGGACGTGGTGCTCGTCGACCTGCGGGGCGCGCATATGCCTCCTACCGGCGGGAAAAAGCACGATTACTGCCCTCCGCCGCCTTCCGGCGGCGGCTGTGCGGGCGGCGGCCGCCGCGATTACAGCGAATACGAATAGGCGGGCGCGCCTGCCCCGACCGTGCGGTGTGTGCGCCATGAACTGCGCGCCCGCCCCGTCCGTGCGGTGTGCGCGCCATGAACTGCGCGCCCGCCCCGTCCGTGCGGTGTGCGCTCCAACTGCGCGCCTGCCCCGATCGTGCGGTATGCGCGCCATGAACTGCGCGCCCGCCCGGTCCGTGCGGTGTGCGCGCCATGAACTGCGCGCCTGCCCCGGCCGTGCGGTGTGCGCGCCATGAGAACTGCGCGCCCGCGTGGTCGGGGGCTTGCGCGGGAGGCTCCGTATGCGCCTTGCCGGGGCTTGCTTTATGCGAGGCTTTCTGTCGGGACGGGCCTGTGCGGGCGTTCCGTTCTGATCTGCGCGGCGTTTTGCCGCGCTCTTTTATTTTCTGTTGGGTTTCGTAACGGTTGACTTTTTGCGGCGTTTGATTTACAATTACGGCTGTTACGGCGATCGGAACGCCGAAGCCAAAAATGCGGTGCGTCGGCACCGTTCGGAGATGATACGATGGACGAGCAGGAATTGCGCGCGCTTCTGAAAGAAAACAGGACGTTCGCCCCCTCGGAAGAGCGGTGCGAGCGCATGCAATACAGGCGCGCAGGGAAGAGCGGGCTGGTGCTTTCGGCGCTTTCGCTCGGAATGTGGCATAATTTCGGGTCGACCGACAGCTACGAGAACATGCGCAACATGGTTTTTACCGCCTTCGACAACGGCATCAACGTATTCGATACGGCGAACAACTACGGCCCCGTGATCGGGGCGGCGGAGCGCAACTTCGGGAGCATCCTCGCGCGCGATCTGAAAAAGTACCGCGACGAGATGATCGTCACGACCAAGGCGGGCTTTCCCGCGTGGAAAGGGCCGTGCGGCAAGGGCGGCGGGCTGAAATACCTGACGGCGAGCCTGGACCGCAGCCTGCAAAATCTCGGGCTGGAATATGTGGACATCTTCTACCACCACCGCCCCGATCCCGAAACGCCGCTCGAAGAGACGGCGTACGCGATGCGCCGCATCGTGGAGAGCGGCAAGGCGCTGTACATAGGCATCTCCAACTACGGGGCGGAGCTCGCCGCAAAGATGTGCGCCCTGCTCCGCGCGGAAAAGGTGCCGTTTGTGCTCGACCAGGTCAGCTATTCCATCTTTGACCGCACCTGCGAGCGCGACGGGCTTTTGCGCCTTGCAAAAGAGCAGGGGTTCGCCGTCACGGCGTACAGCCCGCTGGCGCAGGGGCTTCTGACGGACAAATACCTTGGCGGCATCCCGGAGGGGAGCCGCATGCAGAAGGACAAGCATATGCGCGAACAGTTTGGCGAGCAGACGCTCGGCAGGATCCGCGCCCTCAGCGAAGTCGCCGAAGCGCGCGGGCAGTCGCTCGCGGAAATGGCGCTCTCGTGGGTGCTGCGCGATGACGTGGTCGCGAGCGTCATCATCGGCGCGTCGCGTTCCGCGCAGATACGGCAGAACCTGGCGCTCAACATCTCCTTTACGGCGGAGGAATTGACGCGCATCGATGAAATTTCACCGGCGGAGGAAAAGGCGTTATGATCTGCGATACGGTCGATCTCTACACATACTTTTCCCGCCTGCGCGAAGGCGCCGCGGCGGGGAAGCTGAAGCGCTTTCTGCACGGGCAGATCACGGAGAGCGAGGGGCTGCAAAAGATCCGCCCCGCCATGCTCGTCATCCCGGGCGGCGGGTACGGCATGGTCTCGCAGCGCGAAAACGAGGCGGTCGCTCTCGCGTATTTCGCGGCGGGGTACAACGCGTTTGTGCTGGAATACGACGTGGCGCCCCTGCATTATCCCGTGCAGCTGCTCGAGGCGGGCATGGCGATGCTGTACCTGCGCAGGGAGGCGGCGGCGCTGGATATCGACGGCGCGCACATCGCCGCCGTCGGCTTTTCGGCGGGAGGGCATCTGTGCGGCTGCATCTCGCTTTTGTGGGACGATCCCGCGCTCCGCGCGGCGTTCGGCGCGGAATGCGAACAGATCCGCCCCGACGCGTCCGTCTATTCTTATCCCGTCGTGACATGCGACCCCGCGAAGGCGCACCTCGATTCCTTCCGCAATTTCTGCGGCGGCGCGGCGCCGTTTGAGGCGTATTCCCTTGAAAAGCATGTGCGCCCGAACGCTTCGCCTTCCTTCCTTTGGGCGACCTCGGAGGACAATGCGGTGCCCGTGGAAAACGCGGTGCTGCTGTATTCCGCCCTGCATGCTGCGGGCGTGCCCGCCGAACTGCACCTGTTCGAGCGGGGGCAGCACGGGCTGTCTGTCTGCAACGAAGAAGTGTATCCCTGTCCGACCGGCGGCGGGTACTATGCGCAGGCGGCGAACTGGCTGCCGCTCTCGCTCGGCTTTTTGCGCGGGCACGGGTTTGCCCTGCGCAACAAATAAGCGGAGCAACAAACAAATCATACGGCAAACAGAAAAAGCGTGCGCGCATCCGAAACGGATGCGCGCACGCGTGTTTATACGGATGGGATCGTGTGCAGCAGCCCTGCCGCCGAAAGGGGCAAAGCGATAACGTATACAGCCGCCTTTGCCGCCGAAAGGGAGGAAGCGATGCGGAAAAAGCGGAGCGGGTTGCGGGTCGGCTTTACCTGCTCTCTTCGGCGTATCGGCGGAAGAGGGCGTCCCAGGCGGGAAACTTCCGCTTTACGGAAATGGGCGCGCCGCTGCCGTCGATAAAACAGTGGCTGCTTTCGCCGAGACAGCGCAGGGCGCCCGTCACGGCGTCGCGCATTTCATATACGATGTCGAACCGCACGCCCGTGTAGCGCACGAGCCGCACGGTGATTTCGACGGTCTCGGGGAAGCGCGTCATCGACTTGTACTGCGCCGAAACGGAGAGAACGGGGCTCAGAACGCCGTCCCGCTCCATCACGTCGTACCCCAGCCCCATCTGTTCGAGCATATCCACGCGCGCCTCCTCCATCCAGCGGATATAGTTGGAGTGGTGCACGATCTTCATGGTGTCCGTTTCGTAATACTGCGCCTTGTGGCGGTAAGGGCGGAAGGGCATGCCTGTCACCTCGGGGATTTTTTTGCGGAAGCTGCTTGCTTCTCCGAACAAGAGTATAGCACGCGGGATGCGTTCTGTCAATGCAATTTTCCGCGAATGGGTTGACGGCGCGCCCGCAAAGTGTTACAATTTACCTATGCAAACGATCGTCGAATTGTCAAAAAAATACGGCATCAATGCCGAATACGCCTCGGTCGCGTTTTACCCCGTGTTCCGCGCCGGGGTGGCGGGCCGCCGCGTTCTTCTCGTATCCGATGAAAACACCTGCCGCTATGCCGCGCCTTTTGCGGAAAAGCTGCACGGGTACGGCATTGCTGCGGAAGAGTTCGTCCTGCCCGCGCGCGAACCCGTCGCCGACGAGGCGACGTGCGCCGCCGTGGAGGCGCGCGCAAAGGGGGCGTGCGACTATGTGCTCGCCGTGGGGGCGGGCACGATCAACGACATCGTGAAATACGTCACCTTCCGCCTCGGGCTGCCTTGCGGGGTGCTCGCGACGGCGGCGAGCATGGACGGCTACGCTTCGGGCGTTACGCCGCTCATCCGCAAGGAGGTCAAAGTCACCGAAAGCGCGCACACCGTGCGCGACATCCTTCTCGATACCGAGATCCTGCGCAACGCGCCGCGCCTCATGACGGGCGCGGGCGTGGGGGACATCCTTGCAAAGTACTGCTGCCTTACCGATTGGAAACTTTCGTCGCTGCTCACGGGCGAAGCGCTCAACACGGACGCGATGGCGCTCATGCGCGACGCGCTCGACGGGTGCGCCGTTTCGCTGCCGAACATCCGCGCCGGCGGCGTGGCGGGGCTGAACGACCTGATGCGCGCGCTGCTCGTTTCGGGGTATGCCATGGTCATTGCGGGCAATTCCCGCCCCGCGAGCGGGGCGGAGCACCACATGTCGCACTACCTTGAAATGGACTTTCTGCGCCGCGGCAAGCCCATCCCGCTGCACGGCGTAAAGGTGGGGCTGGGCACCCTCGTTTCGCTGCACCTGTACAAGCGCGTCGCCGCGCTCGCGCAGGAGTTTGTGGGCAAGGAGATCGCGGCGGCGCTCGCCGTGCCGCTCCCTTCGCCCGAATGGGCGGCGGAGCAGCTCGCCTCCTTCGGCTGCCCGACCCGCTTTTCCGAGATCGGCGTTCCGGAGGAGACCTTCCGCGCCATGCTGCTGCACGCGCACGAGCTCCGCGACCGCTTCACCATCCTTACGTTATACAACCGGAACGGGCTGACGGAGGGCATGCTCGGCGAACTTACCGAATTGTTTTACTGAGAGTTTTGTATGTTTACAGGCGTTTCGACTGCCAGCCTCTTTCTGCGCGAGATGAACGAGGACGCGCTCACCGTGCTGGACGGGCTGGGGATCAAAAGCACGGAAGTGTTCCTCACCACTTTATCGGAATATGAAGAGCCGTTTGCGCGGCTGCTTGCCTCCCGCCGCGGGCGGCTCTTCGTCAATTCGGTGCATGTGCTGAATACGCAGTTCGAGCCGCAGCTCTTTGCGCAGCACCCGCGCGCCAGGGCGGACGCGTTCGCGATCCTGCACCGCGCCATGAGCGCGGCGCACATTTTCGGCGCGGAGCGCTATACCTTCCACGCGATCACGAGGCTGAAAAAGAATTCCGCCCCCGCGGACTGCGGCAAACTTGCCGCAAACTTCTGCGAGATCGCCGATTCTTGCGCGGAGCACGGCGTAAAGCTGTGCCTTGAAACGGTGCACTGGGCGCTGTACAACGCGCCCGGCATCTTTTCCGCGATCCGCCGCGGCTGCCCGCAGCTTTCAGGCGTGCTGGACGTGAAGCAGGCGCGCCTCTCGTGCTACCCGTACCAGATGTATATCAAGGACATGGAGGGCGCGATCTCGCACGTTCACCTTTCGGACGTGGACGACGCGGGGCACATCTGCCTGCCGAGGAAGGGGACGTTCGATTTTGAGACCTGCCTGCGCCGCCTGAAGGACGCGGGGTTTGACGGCGCGTTGCTCATCGAGGTGTACCCGCACGATTACAAAGAGTACGGGGAATTGAAGCAGGCGTGCGACTATCTGGACGAGCTGGTCTATAAGATCGGCGGATGATCGGGCTTTTGCCGCTCTTTTGCGCTTTTTTGGGCAAAAGGGCGGCTTTTTTTGCGCGAAGTGTTGACACGGCGGCGTTTATGCTTTAAAATTATAAGAGGCAGGGAACGTTCCTTGCCGCAAAGTCTGATCGAGAAAGGGAGGTCTTTTTTATGCTGAATTACAGGAACAAGGAATGGCGCAACTCCATGCGGCTGACGCTGGACTACAACTACATGATGAAGAAGTTCATCGGCGCCGACGGGTTCACCGACGCGGAGCTTTCCGAAATGAAGGAAGCCGCCGCCGACGCGTTCGACTACGTTGCCGAAAACCGCGGCAAGGGCATGATGGGCTGGACGGAGCTGCCGTACAACCAGGACGCGATCGTCGAGGATATCCTCGCCACGGCGAAGGCGGTGCGCCGCAAGTTCAAATATTTCGTCGTGCTCGGCATCGGCGGGAGCGCGCTCGGCCCCATCGCCGTGTTCAACGCGCTGTGCCACCTGCATTACAACGACCTCGCGCCCTCCAAGCGCAAGGGGCCCAAGTTCTACGTGGAGGATAACGTCGACCCCGAACGCATGGCGGCGCTGCTGGACGTCATCGAGCCTGAAAAGACCTGCTTCAACGTCATCACCAAATCGGGCGCGACGAGCGAGACGATGACGCAGTACCTGGTCATCAACGACATCCTCAAAAAGGCGCTCGGCGACAAGGCGGCGGAGAACATCATCGCCACCACCGACGAGAAGAAGGGCAACCTCATCAAACTCGTCAAGGAGTTCGGCTATAAGGCGTTCGTCATTCCCGACGGCGTGGGCGGCAGGTTTTCGGAGCTGTGCCCGGTGGGGCTCTTGCCCGCGGCGGTTTTGGGCATCGACATCAAAGAGATGCTCGCCGGCGCCAAATACATGGACGGCATCTGCAATAAGCCTTCGCTTGCCAAAAACCCCGCGCTCGCCTGCGCCGTGTTGCAGATCATGGCGATGAAGCGCGGCAAAAACGTCGGCGTCATGATGCCGTATGCAGACAGTTTGAAGCTGATGGCAGACTGGTACTGCCAGCTGTGGGCGGAGAGCCTCGGCAAAAACGTGACGCTGAGCGGCAAGGCGTGCAACGTAGGGCAGACGCCCGTCAAATCGCTGGGCGTGACCGACCAGCATTCGCAGGTGCAGCTGTATACGGAGGGGCCTTTCGACAAGGTGGTGACCTTCCTCTCCGTGCAAAATTACCGCGCAACGGTGCAGATCCCGCACGGCTGCGAGGATATCCCCGACGTTTCCTTCCTCGGCGGGCATACGATGAACGAGCTCATTCAGGCGGAAAACAAGGCAACGGCGTACGCGCTCGCCAAGGCGGGCAGGCAGAATTATACCATTACGCTGCCGGCGGTCAACGCCTTTACGCTGGGCGAGCTGATGTATTTGTTCGAACTGCAAACGGCGTATGCGGGCGCGATGCTCAACATCGATACCTTTAACCAGCCCGGCGTGGAAGCGGGCAAGCAGGCAACGTACGCGCTGCTCGGCAAGCCTGGGTACGAGGCGAAAAAGCAGGAGCTGGACAGCGCTCCCGCCGCGGAAGCAAAATACATCGTTTAAAGTTGCATATAACGGCGGCGTGAAAGCCGAACGGTTTTTCTGCGGCGGGTGCAAAAAGCGCCCGCCGCTTTTTGCATTTTTGCGTGTCGTTTTTGTTGCCCGCAGCCGTTTTTGCGCTCGCCTCCGTGGCTGCGCCCGCCGCTTTTTGCGTTTTTGCGCGTCGTTTTTGTTGCCCGCCGCCGTTTTTGCGCGCCGTTTGCGGCGAAGCGTTGACAGCGCGCCCGCTATGGTGTACAATAGCGGCAGAGGGCGCGTTCGGAGAATAAAGAACGGCGCTCCGGAGCGGAGGGAATATGAAAATTTTGCTTTTAACGGTTTCGGCGGGGGAGGGGCACAACGCGATGTGCCGCGCCGTATCCGAGGCGATCGGCTCAGAATACCCGCAGGCAGAGCTTTTGCAGCTGGACCTGTATAAGAGCGGCGAACAGACGCGCGCGCAAAAAAAGGCGGCGTGGATGGTGAACGACGGCTATTTTCTGCTTGCAAAATACGCCATGTGCCCGATGAACCGCCAGTACGAACGCCTGAAAACCAAGGATATGAAAAAGGGCGCGAAGCGGCTGCGCAAAAATTTCGTGCTGCCCGCAAAGGCGCTCGTGGAGGACGCGCTGCGCACCTTCCGCCCGGACGCGGTGTTTTGCGCGCACATCTATGCGGGGATCCTGATGGGGGATCTGCGCCGCGAGGGGAACGAGGCGGCGCGCGCCGCATGGGTCGCGGCGATCTTTTCCGATTATGACGTGCCGCCCTATGCGGAACTGCTGACGGGGCTGGACTGCATCTTTACCCTTACCGACGAAAACGATGCGATCCTGCGGCAAAAGGGGTTTGACCTTGCCAAGCGCAGGGTGGTCGGGTTCCCCGTTTTGGCAAAGTTTTCAAAACCGTCGGAGCAGGCGGAGGCGCGCCGTGCGATCGGCGTGCGCGAACACAAAAACACGCTGTTGATTTTAAGCGGCAGCACGGGCTTCGGCAACATGGCAAAGACCATCCGCCGTTTCAACAAGTGCCGCAGCGATTTTCAGGTGCTGTGCGTGTGCGCGCGCAACGAAAAGTTAAAAGCAAAGCTGGAACGGGAAAAAGAGCGGGGAAAATTTAAAAAAGATCTGTATGTGTTCGGGTTCGTGAACAACGTGGAAGTGCTCATGAGCGCTTCCGACGTGCTGTACGGCAAGATGGGCGGCGCGTCCGTTACGGAGGCGTTCAACAAATTCCTGCCCGTGCTCGCCAGCAAAAAGCTCCCTTTGCAGGAGTACGACAACATGGTGTTTTTGCGCGAACACGGCGCCTGCGAACATATCCGCCGCGAAAGCGATCTGCCCCGCGTGTTAGACGGGCTGTTTGACGGGGGGGATGCTTTGGAGCGCATGCGCCGAAGCATTGCCGCGCTGCGCCGCCCCGACGCCGCCAAAGACATCGCGCGCCTGCTCTGCGAAAACCGTTCTGCCCCGCCGCAAAAAAACACGGCGGAAACAGAGTAAGAGCAGAGAAAAAGCGGAAACAAACCGAAAGAAAAGATAGAAAACGAAAAAACGGCGCCGCCGCGGGGAGATCCCCGCGGCGGCGCCGTTGGCAAGCGGTGCGTTGCTATGTTGCGTGCAACGCCTGCGGGCAAGCGCTTTGCCTGTGCGCGGCAAAGCCCGCCCCGGTTTCGGCGCGGCGCCCGTTTTATTCGGTTCGGCGCTTTTGCGGTTTATACGTTGAAGCGGAACAGCACCACGTCTCCGTCCTTGATGACGTATTCCTTTCCCTCCGAGCGCACTTTCCCCCTCTCTTTGGCGGCGGTGTAGCTGCCGCATTCGAGCAGGGTGCGCCAGTCTACGACTTCGGCGCGGATAAAGCCCTTTTCAAAATCCGAGTGGATCTTTCCCGCCGCCTGCGGCGCCTTAGTGCCCTTTACGATGGTCCACGCGCGCGTCTCTTTTTCGCCCGCCGTGAGGTAGCTGATCAGCCCCAGCAGGGAGTAGCATTTTTTGATGAGGCGGTCCAGCCCGCTCTCTGCAAGCCCCAGCTCCTCCAAAAACATCTGCGCTTCGTCGGGCGGCAGCTGCGAAAGTTCTTCCTCCGTTTTGGCGCAGATCACGAGCACTTCGCTCCCTTCCTTTTGCGCAAATTCCTCCACCTGTTTGACGAGCGGAAGCTCCGCGTCCGCCTTGCCCATATCCTTTTCGGAGATGTTTGCGGCATAGATCACGGGCTTTGCGGTGAGCAAAAACAAGCCGTCTAACAGTTCGCGCTCCTCTTCGCCGAGGGGCATGGTGCGCGCGCACTGCTCTTTGGAGAGGTGGTCGGATACGCGCTGCAAAAATTCCGCTTCGGCGAGGAATTTTTTGTCGCCTCCCTTGGCGGAGTTTTTGGCGCGGTCCAACCGCTTTTGCACCGTTTCGATATCCGCAAGGATCAGTTCTAAATTGATGGTCGTGATATCCCGCACGGGGTCCACGCTGCTTTCCACGTGCGTCACGTTTTCGTCTTCAAAGCAGCGCACCACGTGCACGATGGCGTCCGTTTCGCGGATGTGCGAGAGGAATTTGTTCCCCAGCCCTTCGCCCTTGGAGGCGCCCTTTACCAGCCCCGCGATATCCACGAATTCCACGACGGCGGGCGTGATCTTTTTGCTGTTGTACAGGGCAGCCAGCTTTTCCAGCCGCTCGTCCGGTACGGCAACGACGCCTACATTGGGTTCGATGGTGCAAAACGGATAGTTTGCCGCTTCCGCGCCTGCGTGCGTGATCGCATTGAATAGAGTGGATTTGCCCACGTTGGGCAGCCCGACTACGCCTAATTTCATCTTCGTATGCTCCTTTTGTTCCCGTCCATTATAATACAAATCGGCGGAGAATCAAAATAAAAGGCGGGGCAAAATGCGAAAAAGTTGTCAAACCGCGCAAAATGTGGTAAACTGAATGGAAATACGGCAAATTGAGGACGCGAAATGGATTTCAAAGAGTATATCGCCGCCCGCATCACGGCGGAGGGGGTTTCGCAACAGGAACTGTGCGCCATGCTGGCAGTGCCGCCCGATACGCAGATGGGCGATTATGCGCTGCCCTGCTTTCGCTTAGCAAAGAGCATGCGCAAAGCTCCCGTGCGCATCGCCGAGGAGCTTGCCGCCGCCTATCCCTGCGACGCGGTCGTGTGCGGCGTGCAGGCGGTCAACGGGTATGTGAACTTCCGCATCGACCGCGCGTTTTGGGCGGGGCAGACGGTT
Source organism: uncultured Clostridia bacterium (assembly GCA_944346885.1). GTDB lineage: Bacteria > Bacillota > Clostridia > Christensenellales > Borkfalkiaceae > Borkfalkia. The sequence continues at coordinate 10,231 of CALVMR010000002.1, forward strand.
AGCCGCATCCTTGCCGAACGGGAGGCGTACGGCTCTTCCCGCGAGGGGGAGGGCAAAACGGTGTGCATCGATTATTCCTCCGTCAACATCGCCAAACCCTTCCACATCGGGCACCTTTCCACAACGGTGTTGGGCAGCGCGCTGTATAAGCTGCACAAATTTTTAGGGTATACGCCCGTCGGCATCAACCACTTGGGCGATTACGGAACGCAGTTCGGCAAGCTCATCTGCGCATACCTGCATTGGGGCAGCCGCGAGCTGCTCGAAGAGGGGGGCTTGCGCGCGCTCAACGAGCTGTATGTGCGCTTCCATGCCGAGGCGGAAAAGAACGAGGCGCTCAACGAGGAGGCGCGCGCGTACTTTAAAAAGATCGAGGACGGCGACGCGCAGGCGGTGGAGCTGTTTGAGCTGTTCAAATCGCTTACGCTCAAAGAAGTGGGAAAAATATACGAGCTGTTGGACGTGCATTTCGACAGCTGGGCGGGTGAGAGCTTTTACAACGATAAGATGCAGCCCGTCATCGACGAGCTGGAAGCGAAAGGGCTCTTGGTCGAAAGCGAAGGGGCGAAGGTCGTCGATCTCTCCGCCTACGATATGCCGCCCTGCATCGTGCTGCGGTCAGACGGCGCGTCGCTGTACGCCACCCGCGATATCGCCGCCGCCGTCTACCGCAAAAACACCTACGATTTTTACAAGTGCCTGTACGTTGTTGCCTACCAGCAGGACCTGCACTTTAAGCAGGTGTTTAAAGTGCTTGAATTGATGGGCAAGGAATGGGCAAAAGATCTTGTGCACGTTGCGTACGGCATGGTTTCTTTGGAGGAGGGCTCCATGTCTACCCGCAAGGGGCGCGTGGTGTATTTGAAGGACGTGATCGACCGCTGCATCGAAAAGGCACTCTCCATCATCACCGAAAAAAATCCTTCCCTTGAAAACAAAGAGCAGATCGCCAAAACGGTCGGCGTCGGGGCGGTCATCTTCGGCGCGCTGTACAACAACAAGATCAAAGATATCACCTTCTCCTATGATAAGGTGCTCAATTTTGAAGGGGAGACCTCCTGTTACGTGCAGTATACCTGCGCCCGCGCCCGCAGCGTGCTGGAAAAGGGCGGCGCGGCAGGGGAGGCAAAGGTCCCTGCCGACGTTGCGCCGCAGGAGTTCGAAGTGGTCAAAAAATTGGCGGAGTTCCCGGAAGTGCTCCGCGCCGCGCTCGAAAAGTACGAGCCGTGCTTCATTGCCCGTTACTGCGTAGACCTTGCCAAGCTGTATAATAAGTTCTACTTCGATTGCTCCATTTTGAACGCCGCCCCGCCCGTGCGCTCTTTCCGCCTCGCCCTCAGCGAATGCGTGCTCATCACGCTGCAAAACGGGTTGGGGCTTTTAGGGATCGGGGTGCCTGAAAAAATGTAAGCAAGTTCACGAAAAAAGTTTTGAGCTGACAAAACTTTTTTCCGTGAATTGAGGACAACCCCGCTGCCCTCAATTTTTTCGGGACAGCGGAGGTTTTCCTCTGCGCGGCATCGTTCATGGCACGTCGTTATAGGAATGCCGCGCATTCACCTTTCCCCATTCAGCCGAAAGTTTTCGGCAAATTGGGGCGCGCTGCGGAAAAGTGTGATTTTCCTTGCGCGAGAAATATAAAATCTATAAAATCTCGTACGCTCCCCTCGCAAAGCCGCGCCTTTCTCGCTCTGCTCGCAGCTGCGCGCCGAAACGGGTTTTTTGGCGCGGAGGTTTTCCTCTGCGCGGCATCGTTCGGGGTACGCCGTTATAAGAATGCCGCGCATTCACCCTTTCCGTTCGCCGCGCGTGCGGCGTAAAGACCGGAGGCTGAAACAATGATCAAAGCAGTTTTATTCGATTTGGACGGCACGGTTTTGGATACGCTGCCGGACCTAAACGCCTGCATGAACGAGGCGCTCAGGCAGTTCGGCTGCCCGCCCGTCACCATGGAGCAGAGCCGCGCGTTTGTGGGGCACGGCGGAAAGCAGTATGCCGCCATGGCGCTGCCGCCCGAAAAAAAGGGGCAGATCGACGCCTTTTACGAGCTGTATAAAGGCGTGCACGTGCGTTGGAAAAACGAGCGTACGTTCCCTTTTCCGCACGAAGCGGAGTGCCTTGCCGCGCTCAAAGCCGCGGGGATGCGGCTAGCCGTGGTCACAAACAAATCGCAGGCGGCGGCAGACGTGCTCAAAAACACTCTTTTGCAGCCGTACGGGTTTGCCGCCGTCATCGGCAACCGCGAGGGGGTGCCCGTCAAGCCCGACCCCGCCACCGCCTTTGAAGCGCTGCGCCTTTTGGGCGTTGCGCCGGAGGAAGCGGTGTTCGTCGGCGACGGAGATACCGACGTGCAGACGGCGAAAAACGCGGGCATGCGCTGTGTTTCGGTGTTGTGGGGGTACCGCTCCCGCGCGCAGCTTGCCGAAGCGGGCGCGACCCTGTTTGCCGAAGATTTTTTGCAGCTTGAAAAAATATTGTTGGCGTTTTGAGAAACAGCCGCGCGCCCCGCAATTTTGCGGAGCGCGCGGCTGTTTTACGCCGTTGCAGCTGTTTTATGCCGTCCGTTCGGGCAGGCTCTTCTTTTTTTTGGGGCTCGGTCATTTTGCCTCTTCGCCGTGCAGGCGCTGCACGGCGCGCAGAAGCGCCGTTTCCGCCCCGTTCCAAGGCACGTTCGCGTTACGGTAATCGTGTTTGGAGCAAAAGGTATACAGGTCTTCGAGCAGCCCGTTCACGGCATTTTTTTGCAGTTTGGAGAGGTCGTACACATACGCTTTTTGGCTGCCGTGCGCATATTTTGCGTGCTGCAAAAGGGCGGCATAGTGTTCGAGGCAAAAGCCGTTTACGGAAAGCAGCACGTCTTTGAACTTCGGTTCGCCGTGGTACATTTCGGCAATGGTCTTATAATAGCGTTCCATGCTGTCTTGCACGTGATCGCAGATGACGCAGGTCTTTGTGCTCTGCGCAAAATACTCCGCCTGCTTTAAAGCGCGCTTTACGTCGTCGGTAACTTCAAGCCTGCCTTTGAGCGTGGTGATGCGCGTTACCTGTTGCAGCGCGAGCGAAAGTTTGTTTTTGCGCGCAAGCATCATCTGCGTGTGGTGGGCGCAGAAGCCGCGTTCGTTCACCTTTTTGCGCTGTTCGTCCTCCATCACCGCGTCGTTTAAATACTGTTCGGCGAGCCTGTTTTCGAGAATGTTGCGGATGCGGCAGAGCGGGCATTCGCATCCGGGTTTAAATTCTTGGTAGATGAGCATGTTGCCGATGTGGTAGTGCATAATCGTTTCCTGTCCGGTTTTTTCCTATTATACGGAATGCGGGCGGAAAAAGCAATCCGTTTGCGGTTTTTGCGGCGGCTCTTTTGCAAAAAGCGCGCAAAAAAAAGAGGGCGGCGCGCGCCCGCGGCGCAAAAGAGCGGTTTTTGCGAAAAACCGTGTGCCGACGCTTGCAAGCGGAGCCGTTTTGCGGTATACTGATAGGAGAGCGAAAAAGAGAAGAGTATGAATTGTCTGTTTATTTACAATCCCGTGAGCGGCAGGGGGAAACTTGCCGCCTGTGAGCGGGAGATCGTTGCGGCATTGCAGGCGAAGTACGATCCGGTGGATGTGTACAGGACCGCGGCGCGCGGAGAAACGGCGCGCACGGTGTGCGAGCGCGCCGCGGCGTACGATGCGATCGTTTTTGCGGGAGGAGACGGCACGTTCAACGAGGTGTTGCAGGGGGTGTGCGAATCGGGCGCCGATCCGCTGCTGGGCTACATCCCTGGCGGTACGGTGAACGATATCGCCCACACGATGCGCATCCCCGTAAAGCGGAAAAAGGCGCTTGCCGTTGCGTGCGGCGGGCACAGCGAGCGGGTAGACTGCATGCGCATAAACGGGCGCTATGCGATGTACGTTGTAACGGCGGGCGCCTTTACGAGCGCAACGTACAGCGCCCCGCAGGTGCAAAAAAAGCGCTTCGGACGGCTTGCGTACGGGCTGGAAGGGCTGCGGAAAAATATGCACTTCGACGTGTTCCGCACCGTTGTGCGGGGCGGCGAACGCGAGATCGACGCGCACACCGTGCTCATCCTGTTTATCAACGGGCAGTATGTTGCGGGCATGCCCTGCAACCGCCGCGGCAACGTGCAGGACGGCGTGATCGAATGCGCCGTGGTAAAGCAAAAGGAGCGCCCCGGCTTGTTTGCAAAGGCGCGCGCGCTGTTTACCGTTGCGCGCCTGTTCCTGTTCGGGTACCGCCACGGCGGGAAAAACGTGCTGCGCACGCGCGGCTCGCATTTCACGATCGATACGGGAGAGAACGTTGTTTGGAATTTTGACGGGGAGCGCGGCACGGAGGGGAAGATCGACGTGGAAGTGCTGCCGGGGAAGATACGGCTGCTCGTTCCCGTGCCCCGAAAGCGGAGAGAACGCTGCCGCACACCCGAAAAAAGCGGGGTGTGAGGAGCAAACGGCTTTTCCGCCCTAAAAAGACAGGAAAAGGAGAAGGATGCGCTTTGCGGCGCAAAGGAGAAAAAGCTATGCATTTGAACAAAAAAGCGGTTCTGTACGTTCCGGACGGGAGCGAGGCGGGTGCCGCCCTTGCGCGGACGACGCACCTTGCCGTCTCCGCCCATCAGGACGATATCGAATTTATGGCGTACGCGCCCATCGCCGCCTGCTTCGGCAAGCGCGATCTTTGGTTTACGGGCGTGGTCGTAACGGACGGGGCGGGCAGCCCGCGCAGCGGCATTTATGCCGATTGCAGCGACGAGGATATGAAGGCGATCCGCATCGAAGAGCAAAAAAAGGCGGCGTACGTCGGCGGGTATTCGGCGCAGCTGCTGCTTTCGCATCCCTCTTCCGCCGTCAAAGAAAAGGAGGACGGCGCGCACGTTGCGGCAGAGCTGGCGGAGATCTTTTGCGCCGCCCGCCCGCGCTATGTGTATATGCACAATTTGGCGGACAAGCATGAAACGCACGTTGCCACGGCGTTGAAAACGCTTGCCGCGCTGCGTTCGCTTCCCAAAAAAGAACGCCCCGAAAAGCTGTTCGGCTGTGAAGTGTGGCGCGATCTGGATTGGGTGTGCGACGAGGAGAAAGTCTTTTTGGATACGGGCGCCTATCCGCATTTGGCGCGCGCGCTTTCGGGCGTGTTCGACAGCCAGATCTCCGGCGGAAAGCGCTACGAACTTGCCGCCGAGGGGCGCAGGCTCGCCAATGCAACGTTTTCCGCAGACCATGCCTGCGATACCTATGAGGGCTTGAATTACGCAATGGATCTTACGCCGCTGCTGCAAGACGACGGCATCGACCCTGCCGATTTTGTGGCGGAACACATTCGCCGTTTTGAAGAGGACGTGCGCCGCACGCTGCATAAATTTTATTGAAAAAGGAGAGCGAAAGATGAATTACCGTGATACATTGATGTGGAAGGAGCTCAACGAAGCGCCGCAGATCTTAAAGACGTTGGCAGACAAAAACGCCGCCGCGCTCTCCGCGGTGGCGGAAGCCGTCCGCGAGGGCGGCGTCAAAACCGCCTATACGGCGGCGCGCGGCACGTCGGACCACGCGATGATCTATTTTAAATATTTGGCGGAGGCGCAGGCGGGCATGGCGGTCGCCTCCGGCGCGCCCTCCGTCGTCACCATGTACGGCGGCGCGCTCGATCTGTTCGGTTCGCTGGTCATCGGCTGTTCGCAAAGCGGCAAGGCGGCAGACGTGCTTGCCGTGCTCGGCCGCGCGCAAAAGTGCGGCGCGCCTACGGTCGCCGTCACCAACGACGAGGAGAGCCCCCTCGCCAAGGCAGCGGATTTCCATCTCTATTGCAATGCGGGAGAGGAAAAGAGCGTTGCCGCGACCAAAACGTTTTCGGCGCAGATCGCGCTGGCGCGGCTGTTGGCGGGCGCCTTGGCGGGAAAGCGGGCGGACGCGGCGGCGGAACTTGCGGTAAATTGCATCGCCGCGGCGGGCAGCGCTACCGACGAGGCGGCGCAGGCGTTTGCGGACGCGGAGGACTGCTTTGTGCTCGGCAGGGGCGTTACGGCGGCGATCGCCTTCGAATGCGGGCTGAAGTTGCAGGAGACCTGTTACATCAAGGCGCGCGCGTACCACAGCTCGGATTTCTACCACGGGCCGATGGCGATGATCGGCAAGGGCACCAAAGTCGTTTTGTTTGCATCCGGCAAGGCGCTGGGCGGCGACGCGCGGCTGCTGCGCGAGGATAACAAAAAATGCGCGGAAAAGATGCGCGAACTCGGCGCAGACCTGTATATCGTCACCGACGATGCGGCGCTGTTTGCAGGTACGGGGGCGAAGGTGCTTGCCGTTCCCGGCGGGGAAACGGAGGCGGAAACGGCGCAGAGCTTTGCGCTTGCCGCGCAGATGCTCGCCTGCAAAACCAGCTGCCTGCGCGGGCTCAACCCCGATACGCCCCGCGCGCTCAAAAAAGTTACCGTTACGGTGTAAAAGAGAAAGAGATAAAAGCACCCCGTTTCGGGGTGCTTTTTCCGTTTCAAAAGTGCAGCTTTTCGGTAATATGGCGAAGGCTCATTCTGTCACCGCTTTTCCGTTTTGCGCAGTTCTCGTATCGTGAGATATTTTTGTGCGAGAAGCTGCTTTTTTAAATTTTGGAATAACGCTTCGTTCGCCTGCAAAATTTCTTTTGCTTTCTGTTTGGCACGTTCCAGCTCTTCGGCGATTTTTTCCGCAACTTGTTCGAGCATTGCGTCGGGCATATAATCGTATAATTGCCCGAAGCGGTCCGTGCAGCCGAATCCGCAACAGCACAGTTCGGCGACGAGTTGATAAGCGATGCGGTATGCCTGCTTGATATCTTCTTCGCAGTTGGCGTCCTGTACGCCTAGATGCAGCCCGACGGCAGCAGCTCCTGCAAGACGCATACACATCTCTTCGCGCAAACTTTCAACGCTGTCGCTGTATTCGGGCAAAGTGTTGTAATACAGCGCTCTGCCCCCGCAAACCGTGGCGAAGTAGGGGGATATGTGCTTTGCAGCTACCGCTGCGGTCAGCTTTCCCGCAATGGAAACGGCGGCTTCCGTAAGTTCTTCCGCGTTCGCAAGATAGTCGTACGGTGAAATTTCATACAGCGATGTCATGATCGTTTCCACGATGTGCCGATTGTCGAGCACGGCTTTGCGTTCGTGTACGGCAAGGCTCATTGCTTCGTTTAGCACAGTTTCCAGATCGGCACAGGAATACCCCGTCAGAAGAGCGGCAAGGTCAGAAGCGCGTACGTTCCGTTTATTTATCGGCTTGTTTTGCAGGTAATGCGCAATAATCTGTTCTGCCTCTTTACGGGAAGGGAGACCGATGGTCAGAACGACGTCAAACCGTCCTTTGCGCAGGAGCGAGGAGGGGAGGCAATCCGTATCGTTGACCGTTGCGATGGTCACGACGTTATAGTGCTTGGTGTCCTCCATACACGATTGAATAGCTGTAAATGCGTCCTGATTGTAATAATCATCCTCTGATTCGGCGAGCTTATCCATATCGTCCAAAAAGACGAGCGCGGGTGCGTTTTCTGCCGCCTTCCGATACGCTTTAAAAAGACTTTCGATCGTCGCTTTGTCCGAATGCTGCTTTTTGGCGCGATAGACGGGAAGCGCGCAGGCTGCCAACAGGTCGTTTGCCATGACGGTCTTGCCTACGCCCGGTTTTCCCTGTAACAGCACGCCTTTCGGAAGGCGTGCTCCTGCTTTCGCATATAGTTCGCGGTTGCATATACTGTCGCAGACTCTTGCCAAAATCTTTTTCTCACCTTCATAGCCTATGATATTTTTAAAAAGTTCCATTGATTTTTCCTCCTGTCTGTATGATTTTTTATCGGAAAAGAGCTGCAACTCTTGTCACGGACATAAAATTGACCCGTTTCAAAACGGAACGGGTCAAAATTGGGGAGCAAAAACCCCGAATTTTTATTCGGGGGCTTGCGTGGAGCTACTGGCCGGACTTGTAAGGAGCGGAGCGACGGAATAGCGATCGCTGCCGAAGGGAGCGGGCGTACAAAGTGAAGTTACACGCCGATCGCGTCACGTTATTTCGGCAGTGCGGGCAGTAGCCGAAGCAAAAACCCCGAATTTTTATTCGGGGGCTTGCGTGGAGCTACTGGCCGGACTTGAACCGGCGACCTGCTGATTACGAATCAGCTGCTCTACCGACTGAGCCACAGTAGCGTATTTTGCTTATTTTTCAATTTTACTGCCTGTCGCAACGAATCAGCCGGAGCGACCAAGCCACAGTAGCGTATTTTGCTTATTTTTAATCATATTGCCTGTCGCAACGAATCAGCCGGAGCGATCAAGCCACAGTAGCGTGTTTTACCTATTTTTCAATTTTACTGCCCGTCGCAACGAACGAGCTGAAGCGACCGAAGCGCAGCGGCGGGCGGCGCTTTCGCCGTGCCGTTTGCCGCGGGGCAGGGTGCGCGCGGCTTTCTAACCGGCGATAACCTGCTCGGAATACGGCAGAGCCCTTTTGGTTACACCGTAACGCGCCTATCTATTATAGCATACTTTCAAAAAAAATCAACAGTTTTTGGGGGTAAAAATTTTGTTCTTTTTTGAAAAAACGATTTAAATTTAAACGCAGATGTGATACAATACGGGGGAATGAGAATTATCGGGGCATGCGATGAAGACCGATGTTTGCAAAAAAGGGGCAGCCGCCCGCGCGGCGGGGGTGCTGCTGCATATCTCTTCTCTGCCGGGCAGGTACGGCATCGGCACGCTGGGCAAGGAAGCGCGGCGGTTCGTTGATTTTTTGCGCGCGGCGGGGGTCGCCTATTGGCAGGTGCTTCCGCTGGTGCAAACGGGGTACGGCGATTCGCCCTATCAGTCGGTATTCAGCGGGTCGGGCAATCCGTACTTTATCGACTTGGAGACGCTGGCGGCGGAAGGGCTGCTCAAAAAAAGCGAACTCTCCTCCTGCGTTTGCGCGGGCTGCAAGGTGGATTACGGATTTTTGTATGAGCGCAAGTACGCGCTGCTCCGCAAAGCCTTTTCGCGCTTTTCCTGCGCCGACTCCGCGTTCCGCGCCTTCGAAGAGGAGGGGGCGTTCCGCGATTACGCGCTGTATATGGCGCTCAAAACGGCGCACGGCGGGCAGGGCTTTGCGCAGTGGAAGCGCGCCTATAAGTTCCGCGACCCCGCCGCGCTGCAAGCGTTTTTGGAAAAAAACAGGCAAGAATATTCTTTTTGGCTGTTTGTGCAGTATGAATTTTTGCGGCAGTGGCAAGCATTAAAGGGATACGCCAACGCAAACGGCGTCCGCATCATCGGGGATATCCCGCTGTATGTGGCGTACGATTCGGCGGACGTTTGGGCGAATGCGCACCTGTTCAAACTCAACAAAGACCTCTCCTGCCGCAAGGTGGCGGGGGTCCCGCCCGATTACTTTTCGGCGACGGGGCAGCTTTGGGGCAACCCCGTGTACGATTGGCGGGCGCACGCGGCGGAGGGGTACGCTTGGTGGATCGGGCGCATCCGCCGTGCCTTTGCGCTGTACGACGTGGTGCGCATCGATCATTTCCGCGGGTTCGACCGTTATTACGAGATCCCCGCCGGGAGCGAAACGGCGATCGGCGGCGCGTGGCGGCGCGGGCCGGGCGCGGCTCTGTTCGAGGCGGCGCAAAGGGCGCTTGGCACGTGCGATTTTATCGCGGAGGACCTCGGCACCATCGATGCGGGCGTGCGCAGGCTGATCAAAAAATGCGGCTTCCCCTCCATGAAGGTGCTTGAATTTGCTTTCGACGGAGACCCGAACAACGCCTATCTCCCCAAAAACATCGGGGAAAATTCGGTCACCTACACGGGCACGCACGACAACGATACGTTGGTCGGCTACCTTTCGTCGCTGCCCGCATGGGAGTATTGCCGCCTGATCGGTATTTTGAAGCCGCTGTTGGCGGAAGCGGGCATTTCCGCGCGTATCCGCGGCGTAAAGAGCGCCGCCCGCGCGGTGGCAAAGCTGGCGCTATCGGTGCGTTCCCGCCTTGCCGTGCTGCCCGTACAGGATATTTTGCTGTGCGGCTCGGCGGCGCGCATGAACACGCCCGCCGCCAAGGAGGGGAATTGGCAGTTCCGCTTGGCGGCGCTGCCTTCGGCGGCGTGCGCCGCGCGGCTGCGCGCCGCGCTCGAAGAGGCGGGGCGGGCACTTTAAAACAGGAGCATAAAAATGGAACGTGGGCTATTGACGCCGCTCAAACAGCTGCGCAGGCAGGTCTTTGTGGAAGTTGCGCGCATGGCGTTTGAAACGGAGGCGGAAAATTTAAAGGACGCGGTGGAGGGCATTCCGTACAAGATCACGCCGGGGGATCGCCCGCGCTACCGCGAGAGCATCTGGCGGGAGCGCGCCATCTGTTCGGAGCGCGTGCGCCTCGCCATGGGGCTTTCGCTGCGCCCGGAGGATGTGCCGGTGCACCTTACCAGCGGCATGCGCGCCAGCGATATTGCCGATAAGTATTACGAGCCGCCGCTCATGCAGGTCATCCCTTCGGCGTGCGCGGCGTGCGCGCCGAACAAATACAAAGTGACGGATAACTGCCGCGGCTGCGTGGCGCACCCCTGCACGGCGGTCTGCCCCAAGCAGTGCATTTCGCTGCAAAACGGCAGGGCGGTCATCGACGAGGAAAAGTGCATCAAGTGCGGCAAGTGCAAGAGCGTTTGCCCGTACGATGCGATCGCGCACCATACCCGCCCCTGCGCGGAGGCGTGCGGCGTAAAAGCCATCGAATCGGACGATTTGGGCAGGGCGCGCATCGTGACCGACCGCTGCGTTTCCTGCGGCATGTGCATGGTCAACTGCCCCTTCGGCGCCATTGCCGATAAATCGCAGCTGTTCCAGCTCATCCGCGCCATCCGCCGCGGCGATAAGATCATCGCCGAAGTGGCGCCCTCGTATGTGGGGCAGTTCGGCGAAAAGGTGACGCCCGCCAAATTCAAAGCCGCGCTCGAACGCCTCGGCTTCGCCGACGTGTTTGAAGTTGCTCTCGGCGCGGATATGGGCGCGGCGATCGAAGCGCATCACTACGCGCAGGAAGTGGCAACGGGCAGGCAGCCGTATATGTTCACCTCCTGCTGCCCCTCGTGGGCGGTGCTCATCCGCCATTATTTTCCCGAAACGGCGGATAAGATCTCCAACACGCTTACGCCGATGGTCGCCACGGCGCGCACCATCAAGCAAAAGTACCCCGATCACCGCGTCGTGTTCATCGGCCCGTGCGCGGCAAAAAAGCTGGAAGCCTCCCGCCGCTCCATTCGCAGCGATGTGGATTTTGTACTGACCTTTGAAGAACTTTCCGCGGTGTTTGAAGCGCGCGGCATAGACCCGCAGACCATCGAGAGCGGGGAGGATATGAACGACGCGACGGGCGCGGGGCGCGGCTATGCCTGCGCCGGCGGCGTGGCGGGCGCGATCGAAAAGTGCATCCGCGCCTATTATCCCGAAACCCCGTTGCAGATCGAGCATGTGGAGGGGTTGGAGGACTGCCGCAAAATGCTGCTGCTTGCCAAAATGGGCAAAAAGAACGGCTGCCTCATCGAGGGCATGGCGTGCCCCGGCGGCTGCGTGGCGGGGGCGGGCACGAACATCGCCATCGCCAAGGCGGCGGCGCTCGTAAAAAAGACGGTGGAAACCTCCGCCGAAGCCGTGCCGCCCAAACAGCTCGCCGAGATCCGCCTCGAATAGGACCGCGGGCGCGGGGAAGAGAACGTTGCCTCTTCCCCGCGTCCGTTTTTGTGTTGCGGGGGGGGGCGGCGCTTTGCGGCGGTTTTGCCCCGCGCCGCATTTTTTCCGCCGCGCATGTACTAGTTTTTTGCGCCGCCGCATCTGCGCGCGGTTTTTTGCCCCCCCCCGCGCCAGCACGGGGGGGGGAACATATCGGTTTACATAGTTTTGTACGGATTATGCGATTTTTTTGTTGATTTTAAAAAATTTTTTTGAAAAATTTTCGTTTTGGGTATTGACAGCATAAAAAGTGTATGGTATACTGCAAACAGATATAAAACGTTTTACACGTTTGGGTGAGGGAATGGTAACGATTAGAGACGTGGCTAAGCACGCGGGGGTATCGGTCGCAACGGTCTCCAACGCGCTGACGGAAAACAGGAGCGTAAACGCGGAAACAAAAAAGAAGGTCTTGCGCGTCGCGCGCGAATTGAACTATTCTCCCAACGTGATGGCTTCGTCGATGGTGACCAAAAAGACGAACATCATCGGCGTGTTCCTGTACAACTTCGTAGAAAAAAACTTTTTGCCGTACAGTGAATTTTTAAAGGGCGTCACCCAAAAATGCCAAAGCAGCGGGCAGCGCGTGCTGGTGTATACCGACGTGACCGAGCAGCAGCTGCGCGCGGGGTTCGTGATGGGGCAGGAGCCGATGGATGCGGGCATCATCTTTTTCCCGCAGGAGGATGAGTTCCGCGCCAACGATTTAAAGAGCGCCTGCCTGCCCTTCGTATTTGTGGGGCGCAGCAAAGAGTTCAGCTTTGTAGACTGTGAAAACAAAAAACTTACCCGTAATCTTGCGCAAAAACTGATTTCGGCGGGGCACCGCAGGATCTGCTTTTTCAACAGCGATAAAAACTGGGCGCTGACGCAGGACCGCCACGACGGGTTTTTGCAGGCTTTGGCGGAAAACGGGATCGCTTTGCGAGACTGTGCCGAATACTTTTTGGAAAAGAACCAAGACGCGTGCAAAGACTTGGAGGACGCGTTTGCGGCGGGGTTCCGCGCCTTTATGGCGGAGAGCCCGAACATGGTGCGCTGCATCCTCAAATTCTGCGCCGCCCGCGGGCTGCGCATCGGGCAGGACGTTTCGCTCGTGTTCCTCGGCTATGACCCGCAGTTCGAGTGGATGACCCCTTCGCTGACCTGCGCAAAGCTCTCGTACGAAAAGCTGGGGGAAAAGGCGCTGGACCTGATCGAACAGATCAAAGAGGATAAGCGCACGCACTGCTACTTTTTGGACGCGGAGATCTTGGAAGGAGAGTCGATCGCCCGCATCGGCGCGGGCGAAGAAAGCGCCGCCGCAGGGTAAAGGCGTAGCCTAGGATCGAAAGCGCTTCCGCGGCGTGCCCGCGCAACAAGGTGAACGTTCCACAATCTTAAAATAGTAAAAAAAGTAATATCGCTCCGCGAATTTTTATCGGTATTGCATATTTTTTTCGGCGCCCGCTTGACAAGCGCGGCGCCTTAGTCTATAATAAAAAACGAGCATGGGAGAAAGTTTCTCTTTTTGCGAAAAACGTACAATGCAGCGTTCCGTCCGCCGCCGAAAAAGCGTCGGCACAAGCCGCGCAGAAGCATCGGCGCGGCAGCCGAAAAAGCGTCGGCACAAGCCGCGCAGAAGCGTCGGCGCGGCAGCCGAAAAAGCGTCGGCACAAGCCGCGCAGAAGCGTCGGCACGGCAGCCGAAAAAGCGTCGGCACAGCCGTTCCGCCCGCGCGGGGCGGGCAGCCGATCGGGCGCCGCAAAAGCGATTTCAGCGATTTCAACGCCGCTTTTCTTACATAAAAGCGGGCAGCAAACTTCGTTAGCTGCCCCGTGCGGAGGGCGGCTTGGGATAAATTCTATTTAATGGCAAGCGCGCCTATGGCGCGCGCTTTGCCGAAAGAGGGAGGAAAAATGAAGAAGAAGTTCGGCTTGTTCGCGCTTGTATTGGGGCTTCTCCTCGCCTGTTCTCTCTTCCTGTTTGCCGCCTGCGGCGACGGGGATGAGCAGACGGGGGATGAGGTCACGATCAGCGTAACGGTGAACGGCGCGGCGCAGACGAACGGCGGCACGTACAACGCCACCGTCGGCACCGAGTACACCATTGCAGCCACCGCTTCCGACGATAGCGAGGTCGAAGTCCGCTATGTGTTCGGCGATGCGGCGGCGGTAGAGGTGACGGACGGCAAGTTCACGCCCCAAACGGCGGGCGACTATGCCTTTACCTTTACGGCGGAGGGCGCGGAAAACTTTACGCTGACCGTAAAAGCGGCGGCGCAGACCGAACCGCCTAAGCATACGCATGTTTGGGATACGGAATGGACGATCGCAGCGCCTACCGAAACGAAAGCGGGCAAGGCTTCGCGCGAGTGCGTCGCGTCGGGGTGCGCGGATCCCGCAACGGTGCAGGAACTGGAGCTGCCTGCCTTGGGCAACGAGGAAGCAAAAACTTTTTATAAGGTCACGGTAAAGACCCCCGCAACTTGTACAACGGCAGAAGTTTCCACCTATACATGGGTCAAAAACAACACCGTTACTTTTGATGTAACGGGCGAAGTCAGCTACGCGCAGAGCGCGCATACCGCTCTGACCTATGTTGCGGCGAAGGCTGCCACCTGCACGGAAGCGGGCACCATCGCGCATGCGCATTGCTCCGCCTGCGGAAACTATTATACCGTGACGGGCGATGCGAGCAGCTACACCATCGGCGAGGAGATCGCGGACGGCGAAAGCGGTTTGACGAACGAGGAGGACCTCGCCAAGGGGCACAGCTATGCCGTCACGTTTGATTCGGAAGAGGAGTATACGACGGCGCTCGGCACGAGCGAAGGGCAGTACCCGGTACAATGCGCAAATTGTACGGAGAAAGTTACGATCCCGCTGCCCGCGCTGACGGCGGGGAACACATGGACGAAGAGCGACGAGGTCTCGGCAACCTGCACGGCGGCGGGCACGGCAACGTTTACCGCCGAAGTAAACGACGTTACGGTCGTTGTAAAAGGCGTGCAGACCGATCCCGCCACGGGGCACAGCTATACGGCAACGCTTTCCTTCTACGGCGATATCCAGCAGGCGGATCAACCGTTTTCCGTCACCTGTTCTTCTTGCGAGGCAACGAAGCAGATCACGATCGGTTTTGTGGATCAGGAGGCTTGGCAGTGGGAGCCGGAAACGGTCACGGAGGCGACCTGTACCACTCCGGGGGAAGGGAAGGTCACGCTCACCGTCACCCATGAGGGAAATTCGTACACCGTTTATTTAACGGATATAGCGATCGATCCGCTCGGTCATGATTATGCCGTTGCGTATGAAAACAACACCGTTACCGCCACGTGCGGGCGGGATGGGTGCGGTTCGGTCGTTACCGCAACGGTAACGATCGACGGCAACGAAGCAACGGGCGGCTCCACCGCGTTGGATGCTTCCGCATTCAGCGTGGAAGGGGATACCGTTACCGTCACGCTGCCCGAAAACGGCTTTGAAAGGGAAGGCTATACCTTTAAGGGCTGGGGGCAGGAAGCGGACGGCGCCTCCGGCGTGCGGCAGCCCGATGATTCGTATTCGGTTGAGGTAAACGGCACGCTGACGATCTATGCCGTTTGGACGAACGCGCCCGTCATCAGCCTCGAAGTGAAGCTGGGCGGCGCAGATGGTACGCCCATCTCGATCCCCAACGGCGCCACCATCGGAAACAACTATGCGGGCACCGGAACGGATTGGGTCTGCGTCGGCACCAAGGTCGCCTATACCGCAAGCGTTACGGGCGGTGGCGCGGTTTCCGTCAGCTATTCTTATAGTAAAGACGATAGCGGAGGCGAGCCGACGCCGCTCGAAGCCACAAACGATGCGTTCGTTTTCGAAAACGCGGGCACCTATGTGTTCACCATCAGTGCAGACGTCGCGGAGGAGGATTATACCTTTACCGTCATCGTTACGGAGCACGTGTACGGCGAGTGGCGCGTAGCCACGCAGCCGACCGCGGAAACCGAGGGCGAATTGCAGCGCGACTGCCTGCATTGCGCCATCGGTCAAACGGAAGCATCGATGCAGACGGTGAGGATGCCTGCCGTGACCGAGCAGAACATCGGGGACGAGGACGGGCAGTACTCTGCCGCCGTTACCGCGCCCGGCTGTGAAACAGAAGGCAAAACAGAGTATTCCTTTAATTATGACGGGCAGAAGTTCCCCGTGGACTACGAGGTGACCACTCCTGCCGCAGGGCACACCTACGGCAAGTGGGAGGTCGTGGAAGTGCCTTCGGCAGAGGCGAACGGGAAGATCGAACGCACCTGCTCCGTGTGCGAGGAAAGCACTTTGGCGCATACGCAGAGCGTAACGCTGCCGAAATTGCCCGAAGATACGGACCAGAATTATTTCGTTTATCTCGATAAAGAAGCCTCCTGCACCGAAGAGGGCAGCAAAAGATATGTGTATAGGATTTCTGAGACACATGGCGGCGGGCAGATCGAGGTCACCACGGTGACGGTTCCGGCAACGGGGCATGTGTACGATGGGCGGCCCTATGTTTCCGACGGGGCAGGCGGGCATCATCAGGTGTGCTCGGTATGTAGCGAGAGCGGTGAAACGGTTGCGCACGAACTGACGTGGGTCACAACCGATGAAACCAACCATTGGCAGAAATGCTCGCACTGTGACTATACGACCTCTCCTGAGGCGCACAGCTACGGCGTTGCCTATGCAGACGGCGTTGTGAGCTATCGCTGCGAAACGTGCTCGGCGATCAAAGCTTCCGCCAACGTTACCGTTACGGTAACCGGCGGTACGGGCACCGTTTCTGCCGAGGCATTCAGTTGGGGCGAAGAGGAGTTTGTGCTCGACCTTGCGCAGATCGAGGTCGGCGGGCTTGCCGCAGACGTAAAAGTTGTATATTATCGTATTGCGGGCGTGTTGTACGATACCGACGAAACCTATGCCTTTACCGAAAGCGTGTCCGTTGAAGCCGTGCTTGAAGATACGCAGGCAACCTTCGGCGGTACAGGCATACATTGGAACGAAACGGCATGGAGCAGCGTGCTCAAAAAGGGCGACGCAATGACCGTTACGGGGCAGTTGGATTCCCTCGCGGCGGCTACCTGGCAGGGTGTGTTTGTACAGGTGTACAGCACGGAAACCGTGGTCGGCGCGTTCCGTATCGATCGTTATGTCAACGGCGAAGAGGGCGTTGTGGGTACACCCTATTCCACGGGTGAAAATTTTGTATGGACCAAAGACGGTACATATGCCGACTTTAATCCGAATATGAAATTTATCAAACTGATCAATGATTGCACGCTGCGCATCACCATTGATTGGACCGATCCCGCGCTCATCGAGATCACGCTGAACTTTACGGGCTTGGTCGATGGGGTGAACACGTTGCAAACGGTCTGCTACACGATCGCGGCGAAGCCCGATACGCAGCTGAAAGATTCGTATAAGATCGGTCTCGGCTACGAAGAAGCCACTTATGTTATCTCTTCCGTGGAGCGCTGCAACGGGAAGCACGCAGCAACCGAGCTGTTCTGCCCCGTCTGCAACGAGCTGAACAAAACGGCGCTGGACGCTGCGGCAACGAATACGGCAACATGGGAAAACGGTGTTGCGCTCGGTTCGGATGCCTTTGTGATGAAGGCGACCGTCACGGGGAACGACGCATACGGTGTGTTCTATGAGCTGATCACGCAGGT
The DNA here is from genome assembly GCA_944346885.1 of uncultured Clostridia bacterium. GTDB lineage: Bacteria > Bacillota > Clostridia > Christensenellales > Borkfalkiaceae > Borkfalkia. The sequence continues at coordinate 27,625 of CALVMR010000002.1, forward strand.
TGACGGCGATTTTACGTCGGAAGACAGTCCGAAGGGCTATGTTGACGTACACGCCTCGAACGTGCAAGATGTAGGGCTCGAAACCGAGGCTGCGTATTTCAATGCGTGGGGCGGCGGAAATAACAGCTTTGATTCGGCAGCGAACAAGCAGATCGCCCAGCACGGTACCCGCCCCGCTAACGCGCAGGCGTGGAGCGGCGGTGTTTATACCATCTATGCTTTCCGCGATACGCAGGGCAACGGCATGCTGTATGTAGAATATGCCAAGGACGGCGCAACATACGGCGCGGGCGTCTATTTGGAAAACTGGGCGCAAAATGTTCCCGTCCGCTTTACGGCGGTGGGCGCAATGACGGAGGGCGCAAGCGTTACCGTTTTGACGGGCGCATACCTTGCGGCATAAGCCGAACAAGCGAACAAACGGCGTGCGGCGCCATAGCGCCGCCGCAAAACGGCGCATAAGCCGCAAAACGGTACAAACCCAAAGAGCGCGGGCAAAATTGCCCGCGCTTTTTCCGTGCGCTTTTTCCTTATTTTTTTTGCGCGTGCATTCGTATGCTTTTTCCGTGCGCTTTTTCCTTATTTTTTTGTGCGCATTCGTATGCGTTTTGCCGCCGCCGCAGGGCAGGGGGCGTTGCGCCCGGCTTTTGCCGCCGCAAAGCCGCCCGTGCCCGTGCTCTTTCCTCGCCTTCGCTTTTCCGCGCGTTTCCGTGCGCCGTATTGCCCGCGCCTTCGCCTATGCCGCCGCACGGCGCTTACCGCAAGCGCTTTGCGGGCGTTCAGCGCGGTTTGTCTTTTTCGATAAAAATTTGATATTTTTTTGAATTTGTATTGACAGAACAAAATGTGTGTGCTACAATCAAACGTGTTGGAAACGTTTCCAATCAAAAATGTTTGCTGCGGTGAACGTTTTTTTGCGGAAATTTCGTTTCATTTGTTGCGGAAAAAGATCGCTGAAAAAGCGTGCGGCACGGCAGGTGACGTGCGCGGCGCGGGGAGGGGGCAGCCGCCGCAAGGCGGGCGCCGTGCGTTCGGCACGGAGCGCTGCCGCTCTGCGGCAGGCAGGCGGCGGCAGATGGAAACGGCGGTCTTTCGTCGGACGTGGAAACGTTTTCGCAAATCCATTTTAAGTGCGGTTTGCGGACTGCGGGAGAAAAGATGAGCAAAAAAGCGAAACTGATCCTAATTATTTGTTTGGCAGCGGCATGCGCCGTTGCTTTAACGCTTACGCTCGCTTTGACCGTTAAATGCGACGGCGGGAAGGAAAAGCCCTCCATCGGCGTCACGGTCAACGGCGAAGTGCAGGAAAACGGCGGCACCGTACAGGCGACCGTCGGCACGGCGTACATACTCGCCGCCGCGGCAGACGGCGGCGCGCCCGTGCAGATCGTATACTCCTTCGAGGGCGGGTTTGCGCAGGCGTTTACCGGTGCGGCGTTCATTCCCGCGCAGGAGGGGACGTACACCTTTAATTTTACGGCGGAAGGGTCGGAGATGTTTGTGCTCCGCTTTGCCGCCGCGGCAAGCGGAGAGAGCGGAACGCAGGTCACCGTATCGTTCTCCTTGGGCGCGCATACGGAGGCGGGCGAAGAGCTGCCCGCGCCGCAGCAGGTAGCCGTGGGCAGCGCCATCTATCTGCCCGCGGCGCCGCAGGCGGCGGAGGGGTATACCTTCCTCGGCTGGTTTGACGGAACAAACACCTATCCCGCGGGCGCGGCGTACACCGTGCGCTCCGCCGTAACGATCACCGCCCTGTGGGAGGCGGAAACGTACACGCTCACCTTTGCGCTCGGCGAGCACGCGGCGGCAGGCGTGCAGCCCGTGGCGCCGATCGAGGCGGAGCACGGAGAAGTGGTTTTGCTCCCCGCGCCCGTACAGGCGGAGAGCGGGTATACCTTCCTCGGCTGGAACAACGGCTCCGCCACATACGGCGGCGGAGAGGAATACGCCGTAACGGAAGACGCGGCGTTTACCGCCGTTTGGCAGGAGCAGGGCGCCGAACCCGCTACCTATACCGTGCGTTTTTCGCTGGGCGGCTATGCCGCGGAGGGGGAAAGCGCCCCCGCAGAGCGGCAGATGGCGGCAGGCAGCGCGTTTTTCCTGCCGGACGCCCCCGACGCGAAGGAGGGGTACACCTTCCTCGGCTGGTATGACGGCACAACGCTCTACCAAGCGGGCGCGGCGTATACGGTAAACGGCAGCGTTACGCTTACGGCGCGGTGGCAGGCTTCGCTGTACACCGTTTCGTACAGCGGCGGCGCGCATGCCGCGGCAGGCGCGCAACTGCCCGCCTCGCAGCAGTTTGCCAAGGGCAGCGGCTTCTACCTGCCCGAAGGCCCCGCCGCGGCGGAAGGGTACACCTTCGTCGGCTGGAACGACGGCAGCAAGACCTATACCCAAGGCGAGGCGTATATCGTTACGGGCAGCGTTACGCTTACGGCGCAGTGGCAGGCGGCGCAGTACACCGTCTCCTTTGCCAAGGGCGACCACGCCGCGGATAACGCGCAGCTGCCCTCTTCGCTGCAAAAAACATACGGAGAAACCTTTGAACTTCCCGCCGCCATCGCGGCGGAGGAGGGCTACCTCTTCGCGGGCTGGTACGACGGGGAGGAGACGTACGCGGCGGGCGATTCGTACACCGTGTACGGCGCGGTCACGTTCGTTGCCGTGTGGGAGAGCTCCGGCTTGCCTTCGTCGGAGTACCTCATTCAAAACGGCGGCTTTGAAACGGGAGACCTCACCGGCTGGACGTACCAAAACGGCACCGAAAACGGCGAGATCCTCGGCGATCAGGCGGTCATTTCGGATACATATTTCTGGGATCAGCGCATCCCGTACAACCAGAGCGGCAATTACCACTTTGACGGCTGGTCGGCAAAGGACGATCAAAACGAGCAGCACACCTACACGCTGCGCTCCACCGAATTTACGTTGGGCGGCAGCGGGTACATCAGCTTTAAAATGGCGGGCAACGCCGCCTGCGTCATGGTCTACACGGCGGAGGAAAACCGCCTGATCGCGCAGTACCGCAACACGGCGTTTTTGGATATCCAAAACGTTACCGATTTGGATAGCGGTTCTCGCCTTGCAACGTTGACCACCTTTGTAGCCAACCTCGAAGAGTATGTCGGCGAGCGGCTGTATATCATGCTCTGCGATACGTCTGCGTCCGCTTGGGCGGTCGCCTTCTTCGACGAGATCGTCACCTATTACGAAACCGCGCCCGCCGTTACGGGCTCGTACGATACCGTGCAGTTCTACCGCGGCGGGTACCAAGAGGGCGGCGCAAACGAGCGGGTCACCTATCAGATCCCTTGGGTCAGCGCGACCAACGTGGTGGCAGACAGCGAAACGTACGGCGAAAACGTGCTCTCGCTCAGCTTTGACGGCACCGGTTACCAAGAGGTGAACGAAAACGGCAGCGGCGCCGTTGCTACCGTTAACGGCGTGCTCAACAACCCCGTGTTCCAAGACAGCCCCGTGCCGCTGTACCGCCCCAACGGGATAGACGGAACGGCGCTCAGCTTCGACGGCTATTCGCAGTATCTCTCCTTCGACGGCGATCCGAGCGGCAACGCCCTCACCATCGACGTGTATGTGTGCCCGCGCGCGTTCACTTGGAGCGCCCCGCAAGACCCTGCGGAGAAGCATTTCGCGCACGTTATCGTCGGCTCCTTCGATTCGAATGCGAAAAAGGGCTTCATGCTCGGCATCACGAAGTTCGGGTACCCGACCTTCCGCGTCGGCACGGGCAGCGACTGGTATATCATCTCCTTCTCGAACCAAGCGCAGTATCAGCTGAAAAACTATGAATGGGCGCGCCTGACCGCCGTGTTTGACGGCATAAACGGCAGGATCTCGCTGTATATCAACGGCATCGAAGCCAAAACGCTGAACATCCCCGGCGGCGTTTCCATCCAGTCTGCCGGCAAGCCCATCCTCGTGGGCGCCTCCTCCGAACCCGAACTGGTGGCGCGCTTTGAAAAGACGAAGTTCAACGGTTTGATGGATGAGCTCACCGTGCAGAAAGCGGCGCTCACCAAGGCGCAGATAGAGGAAACGGGCAAGGCGCTGCCTTCCATCGATTACAACACGGCGCGCATCCCCGATTACGTGTTTGAAAACGACTGGTACCGCCCGCAGTACCATGCGGTACCGCCCGCAAACTGGATGAACGAGCCGCACGCGCTCTTCCAATACAACGGCAACTGGCACCTGTTCTATCAGTACAACCCCATCGGCCCGTACTGGCAAAACATCTGCTGGGGGCATTGGGTCAGCGACGATATGGTGCAGTGGGAGTACGTAAAAGAGGCGGTCATCCCCACGGAGGGCACCATCGCGCCGGACGGCATTTGGACGGGCAACGTCGTCTTTGACGACCAAGGCCGCCCCGTGCTGCTCATCACCGCGGGAGACGATACCCGCCCGAACGGCTCTACCCAGCACGTCGGCTTGGCGTATGCAAAAGATTATTCCGACCCGTACCTCACCGAGTGGTACATCGGCGACTACGCCGTTAAACAGACAAGCGCCATGGGCACCGTCGGCGAATTCCGCGACGCGCAGGCGTTCGGCATCGGCAATGACCGCTACATGGTCGTCGGCGGGCAGATCAACGGCAGGGGCGCGGCGCACGTGTTCAAGACCACCGCAAACAATTTGACCAACTGGCAGTACATGGGCAACCTGTTCACGCCTTCCAATTATAAGAACGAATACGGCACCGTATGGGAGATGCCCAACATTGTGCCGCTGCCCTACGAAAACGGGCAGCTGAGCGGCAAATACCTGTTTGTGTTCTCGCCGCAGCACGGCGACAACGACGTGTGGTATTACATCGGCAACTTTGATACGAACAGCTGCCGCTTTACGCCAGACTTTGCGGATGCAAAGCTGATGGACTTCGGCAACAACGTATTCACGGGCCCGACCGTCTACTCCGATCCTTCCACCAACCGCGTGTACATCTGCTCGATCATGCAGGACCAGCGCTCGGAAGAGGATCGCTACAACGCGGGCTGGGCGTTCCAGGCGGGCTTGCCGCGCGAGCTGTTCTTGCGCAGCGACGGCACCCTCGGCATCAAGCACATCGATACATCCTCTGCGGAGGGGCATACCATAGTCTCCTTCTCCAACCTCTCCGTGGGGGATGCCAACAGCCGCCTGAGCGTGGTATCCAGCGACCTGATCAAGATCGACTTCACCATCACCAACGCCCGCGGCAGCGTCGGCTTGCGCCTCAAAAACGGCGAAGGGTACGCAGAACTGTACTTTACGGACGACCGCGCAGGCATCAACACCAACCCCATCACCAACGGGTACCAGCGCACCAAAGGCGACTTCTCCGGCGAATACCGCCGCCAGAACGGTACGATAACGGGCACGGTGTACATCGATAAATGTTTGATCGAGGCATATTTCGGCAATGCGGCAACGATTTCAGCGTGTGTGTACGGCAGAGGAAAAGGTTTGCAAGTATTCGGTGATGCAACCTTCTCCGTCACCGTAACGGCGATGAATTCGATCCACTAAGATCCAAATTAAAATTACAAGGAGGAAAATATGAAAAAGATTTGGATTGCATGCATTTCTTTGCTGTTGGCGTTTACCCTCTGCTTCGGCATCGTGGGCTGCGCAAACGGCGAAAAGGACGACGCTGCAACCATCAGCGTCAGCGTAAACGGCACCGCACAGCAAAACAACGGCACCGTAGACGCAACGGTCGGCACGCCGTACACCATCGCGGCAGCCGCTTCCAACGGTTCGTTGGTTTCGGTAAGCTATGTGTTCGGCACGGAAGCGGCGCAAACGCTCTCCGGGCAGACCTTTACGCCGGAAGAGGAAGGGAACTATGTGTTCACCTTTACGGCGGAAGGGGCGGATAACTTTGTGTTGACGTTTGCGGCAGAGGCGGAAGAGCCCGGACCCGGACCCGGTCCCGACGAACCCGGCCCCGGTCCCGACGACCCCGACGAACCCGACGAACCCGTTAAATACACCGTGACCTATGCCGTGGGCGACCACGCCGCACAGGGCGTCAGCGCACCCGCTTCCGTCACCGAGGAAGAGGATACCGAGATCACCCTGCCCGCAGCGTTGCAGGCGGCGGAAGGCTACACCTTTGCGGGTTGGAGCGACGGCACAATCGTATACGATGCGAAGGATTCCTACACCGTTACCAAAACCGTTACGCTTACCGCCGTATGGAAAGCGATCGAGTACACCGCAACCTTTAACGTGGGCGACCACGCGGCAAGCGGCGCAACCGTTACCGACATGAAGGCGGATTACAACACGAAGATCAAACTGCCCGCAGGCCCCGCCGCGGCGGAAGGGTACACCTTCATGAACTGGAAAACGGGGGATACCACCTACAACGCGGGCGCTTCCTACACCGTTACCGCGGATGTGGCCTTTACCGCACAGTGGCAGGAAACGGCTACCGTGACCGAAGTGACCGTCTCCTTCGACTTGGGCTACCACGCGGCTTCGAGCGCGCAGACCCCCAAAGACCAAACGGCGGCGCCCGGCGGCAGCATCACGCTCCCCGCGGCGATCGACGCGGCGCAGGGGTACTCCTTCAAGGGCTGGTCGGACGGTTCGACGACCTACATCGCGGGCACGTCGTATAACGTTACCGGCAACGTTACGCTCACTGCCGTATGGGAAGCGGTCAAGTACACCGTCTCCTTTAACGTGGGCGACCACGCGGCAAGCGGCGCAAGCGTTGCCAACATGAAGGCGGATTACAACACGAAGATCGAGCTGCCCGCAGCGCCCGAAGCTGCCGATACGTACATGTTCGACTGCTGGAAGCTTGACGGCGAAGAGTATCAGCCCGGCGACGAGTACACCGTTACCGGAGATGTTACGTTCACGGCAGAGTGGACGCAGCACGTGCACGAGTACACGCTTACCTACGCAAACGAGGTCGAATACCTTGAAGCGCAGGAGGACGGCACCGCGCAGGCAACGTGCGAAAACGGCTGCGGCGGTTCCGTCACCGTTTCGCTGCCCGCTATCACGGCAGACGGCTGGGCAGATTCGAACCTCGCCGCGGGCTTCAAAACGATGACGTGGACGGATCAGACCTCCGGCGCCAAGATCGTTATCGAAGAGGCGTACCAAGTGACCAACGGCGGCTTTGAGTATGGCACGTTAGACGGTTGGCAGGTCCTTAGCGGGCAGGGCGCAAGCGTTTCCGATTCGACCGAGTACTGGGAAGCGGATGAAAACTTTATGGACCAGAACGACAAAACGGTGCAAAGATATTTGCAGGACGGCACCTACTTCCTCGTCACCGACGAGACGAACCTGACCGCCGTGCGCAGCGAGACCTTTACCGTTGCCGGAGACGGCACCATCGCCTTCCGCTTCGGTATCGCCAAGAGTTCCGTCAGCTACGTGGCGCTTTGCGACGCGGATACGAATGCAGAGCTGATCAAAGTGACCAACAGCGAATACTTTAACGATCCGCTGCTTGCGCAGGTCCTGTTGCTGCGCTTTATGTACGCGCACGATTACATCGACGAAGAGGTGTACATCAAGGTCGTGGACGGCGCTACGGCAGATTTCGGCTTCCTGAACTTTGACGATCTGCGCGTCAATTTGACCAACGAAGAGGCGGCGGCGCTCCTCGCCGAGGAAAAGGCGGAGATGGCGACCTACCGGCAAGACGTGCTCGATTCCACCGCGCAGATGGGCGGCAGAACGAAAGAGATCATCAACGCGATCCGCGGGTATTACAGCGATCTTACGCTGCGCGATATCGAGAAGTTGACGCTGGTCAGCAAGATCACCGATAAAGCTGTTTCGGCGGGAAATACCGATATCACCGCATATCTTGCAGAAGCCGCGGCTTCCAAGTACGGCGTGCAGCAGGATGAGATCGAAAAAGCGATCGTCAAGATCAACGACGGCAGCCAAGATTATACGAGCGGGTTTACCTCCTTCAATCTTGAAGCGGGCAAAACCTACACCGTAACGTACACGCTGTCCGCCGCCGATGAAACCATTACGGAAACCTTTACGATCACCGTAAATTCGTCGTACCAGATCATCAACGGCGATTTTGAAACGGGCGACCTTACGGGCTGGGAATATGTTGGCTCCACCGGCGGTACGACGGGCGTTGACAGCACGACCGAATGCTGGAACGGATCGATGAACCAAGAGGGCAACTACCATTACGATGGTTGGGTCGGCACAAACGAGGCATGGACGGGCGTGCTGCGCTCCACCACCTTTGAGCTCGGCGGCAACGGCATGATCTCCTTCCGCCTCGGCGGCTGCAACAGGATCAGCGATCCGGAGCTGGGCGGTGCGTACCTCTCCGTTAAAAAGGCGAACGGCACCGAAGTGGCGCGCTTTGTCAACACCAAGCAGGAACCTTACAACGACGGCGCGGGCAAGGGCGAACAGTACATGTGGGTGTACGCCTTTAACCTGACCACCGTGGCGTCTATCGGCGATCAGCTGTACATTGAGATCGTAGACAATGCGACCGGCGGCTGGGGGCTTCTGTTCTTGGACGACGTGCAAACGTATCACACCGAAGAGAGCATTGCCGCGCTCGGTACGGTAAACACCGATTACTTTATGGCAACAAACCAGCTCTAAGGGTTTGCAAACGGCAAACCGAACAGGGAGGCGCCCCGCCGCTCAAACGAGCGGCGGGGGAAGCCCACAAAAGAGGGGATACAGGCAAACCGCAAGCCGCACACGGGGCGGCGGAGGCAAATACAGGCAAACCGCAAGCCGCACGCGGGGCGGCAGCCGC
>CALVMR010000003.1 GCA_944346885.1 uncultured Clostridia bacterium
GCAGGAAGGTGCCGTCCGTCTTGCGCGAGGAGATGTAGCTGCCCGAAACGTACACCCTGTCCGTAAGCTGCATGGCGGCGGGGTCGGATACGTCGATGCTCGTGATCTGCGTGTACAGCTGCCCTTCGCTCTGCACATAGGCGGGAGAAAACAGCGTCACGGTGTCCCCGTCGCCGCTTAAATAGATCTCCGCGCGGTCGGTGTAGCCGCCCGTGCGCGCGCCCTCGTCGGCGGGGATCGTGTATTCGGCGAGCACGGCGGAGTCCGCCCCCGCAATGGAGCAGGCGCGCAGGATGTAATTGTCCTTTTCCCACGTCAGGTAGAAAAAGGTGCTTTCCGTGGCTTTGAAAAGGTCGCCTTCGATGACCCCCGCCACCTGGTTGTCGGTGACTTCAAGGTAATCGCTTCCTTCGTCGGCGCTGTCATTGGGCGCCTCCATGTCATCTGCCGCTTTTGCGCCGCCGAACAGATCCTGCACCCAGCCCGTGAGCGCTTCAAAGTTGTTTTTGTACTTCGGCGCGCGGTAGGTGAGCGCGTTGATCTTCTGCATGAGCGGGTAGTAGTCGCTGCCGCGGTATTCCGCAAGGGTGGGCATCCCCGCGTTCGCATAGGGCACGAACAACAGAAGCAGCAGCCCGCACAGCGCGGCAAGGCATACCGCAAGCACGGAGACGAGCGTAATGCGGCGCGAGCGCTGTTTCATGCCTTCGGCGCGCGCCAGAATGTCTTCCGTGCGTTCTTTATACGTCTTCATGGTCAAACCCTTCCTTTTCGAGCAATTCTTTGAGAGAGGTCTTTGCGCGGGAGAGGAGGTTGTACACTTGTTTGCTGCTTTTTTTGAGGATCGCGGCGCATTCGGCGGGGGCAAACCCGTCAAAATAGGTGAGATTCAGCACTTCGCGGTACTGCGGCGCCAGCCGCCGCATGCAGGAAAAGAGCGTTCTGTCCCGCTCGGCGGCAAAAAACTGCTGTTCCGCGTCTTCGCGGGCGGGCGCGCCCTCGGGCAGCGCCGTCAGCCGTCTTTTTTTGCGCAGCAGATCCAGCGCCCTGTTGCGCGCGATCTTGTACAGGTAGGTGCGGAACCGCGCGCCCTCGGTAAAGGGCTTGCGCTTGCATACGAGCACGGCAAAGGCGTCTGCGGCAACGTCCTCCGCGGCAGCCTCGTCGCCCGTATAAGAATAGGCGAACCGCACGAGCGCGTCGCTGAGGCGGGCAACGAGGCTCTCGAGCGCCGCCCCGTTCCCGTTCAGCCATGCGCGGTACAGCGCCGCATCCGCATCGCGAACTTCTTTCATCCGATCCTCTCCTTGTTTCCCCCGCGGGCACGCGCCCTCTAGCAAAACCTCTCGCTTATTTAACGCAGGAAGGGGCGGAATTACTCACCCGAACAAAAAAATTTTTTAAAAAAGGGCGGGCGGAAAGGTTTCCGCCCGCCGTACCGCTGTTTTTTCATCCCAAGCGCAGCCGGGGAGTGCGCCCCGCCATCCAGAGCCGCTTCTTTTTTTATCCCGATCTTGTCGAGGGGTCTCTATGAAAATATCGACAATATTTGCCGAAAACTTTCGGCTCAATTCGGAAAGAGTGAATGCGGCGCGCTCTTATAACGGAGAGCATATGGTGCGCGGCGCAGAGAGAAAAACGACGGTCAGCCCGCAAAGCGGGCGTGCCTGACGGTTGTCTCTAAAAATCACGGAAAAAAGTTTTGTCTCTTTCAAAACTTTTTTCGTGAACAAGCTCAAAAGATCCCGCTGCCGCTCGGCATCGCCTTTTCGGGGGTCAAAAGGCACAGGTTGCCCGCCTCGTCTTCGGCGCACAGCAGCATGCCCTCGCTCAAAATGCCGCGCAGTTTGGCGGGCTTTAAGTTGGTGATCATCACCACTTTTTTGCCGACCATCTCTTCGGGGGTGTAAAATTTGGCGATGCCGCTGACCACGGTGCGCGTCTCTTCCCCGATCTTTACGGTGCTTTTTAGCAGTTTGTCGCTCTTTTCCACCTTTTCGCAGGCGACGACCTCTGCGATCTGCATGCGCACTTTGGCAAAGTCGTCGATGGAAATTTCGGCGGGGTATTCGGGGTCCGGTTTTTTTGCCGCGGGCTTTTCCTCTTTGGCGGGCGCCTGCGCCCCGTCGGCATGCATCGCCGCGTAAGCCGCTTCCACGTCTTTGTACTGTTTGCGCTCAAACAGGTGCGCCTCGGCATCGGCAACGCAGGTCCCGTTCGGCAGCAGCCCGAAAACGTTCAGCGTATCGTATGCGCGCGGCTGCGTGCCCAAGAGGGCGAACACCTTTTCTGCCGTGGCGGGCAAAAAGGGCGCCAAAAGCGAGGTTGCGATCGTGATCCCCTCGGCAAGGTTGTACAGCACGGCGGAGAGGCGGCTCTTTTTCGCCTCGTCTTTGGCGAGGATCCACGGCGCCGTTTCGTCGATGTACTTGTTGCAGCGGCGCAAAAAGGCAAAGATCTCGCCCAGTGCGTCCGAAATTTTAAATTCGTCCATCTTTGCGGCGACTTTATCCCGCAAGGCAGCCGCCATCTCTTTCAGTTCCGCGTCCACGGGTTCGGCGCTGCCCGTATCGCAGAGATTGCCCGCAAAGTATTTGCGCGCCATCGCCGCCGTGCGCGAAACCAAATTGCCGTACGTGTTGGCAAGGTCCGCGTTCACGCGGTCGCACAGCAGTTCCCAGGTGATGTTGCCGTCGCCTTCAAAGGGCATGTCGTTCAAAACAAAGTAGCGCACTGCGTCCACGCCGAAAATTTTAACGAGTTCGTCGGCGTAGATCATGTTCCCGCGCGATTTGCTCATTTTATCCCCGCCCATCAGCAGCCACGGGTGCCCGAACACCCGTTTGGGCAGCGGCAGCCCCAGCGCCATCAAAAAGATGGGCCAGTAGATGGTGTGGAAGCGGATGATGTCTTTGCCGATGACGTGTACGTCGGCGGGCCAGTATTTTTTGAACGGCGCGGCGCTGTTTCCGTCCGCGTCGTAGCCGAGCCCCGTAATGTAGTTGGTGAGCGCGTCCAACCAAACGTACACCACGTGTTTGGGGTCGAAGTCTACGGGGATCCCCCATTTGAAGGAGGTGCGCGAAACGCAGAGGTCTTGCAGTCCGGGCTTTAAAAAGTTGTTCACCATCTCGTTTTTGCGCGAAACGGGGGAGATAAATTCGGGGTGTTCCTCGTAATAAGCGAGCAGGCGGTCGGCGTATTTGCTCATGCGGAAAAAGTAAGCCTCTTCTTTGGCGGGCTTTACTTCTCTGCCGCAGTCCGGGCACTTGCCGTCTTTCAGCTGCGAGGGGGTCCAAAAGGATTCGCAGGGGGTGCAGTACAGCCCCTCGTAACTGCTCTTGTAGATGTCGCCCTGTTCGTATAACTTTTTAAAGATCTTTTGCACCTGCTTTTCGTGGTCCGCGTCGGTGGTGCGGATAAACTTGTCGTAGGAAACGTTCATCAGGTCCCAGATCTCTTTGATCTGCGCCGCCACGCCGTCTACAAACGCCTTGGGGGAAACGCCCGCCGCGGCGGCTTTTTCTTCGATCTTCTGCCCATGCTCGTCCGTACCCGTTTGGAAGCGCACGTCGTAGCCCTGCATGCGTTTGAACCGTGCGATCGCGTCCGTCAAAACGATCTCGTATGTGTTGCCGATGTGCGGTTTGCCCGAAGTGTAGGCGATCGCCGTCGTGATATAATAGGGTTTTTTGCTCATTTGCCGCTCCTTGGTGCCCGTTTCGGCGCCCGCTTGCAAAACTTTTCGTCTATTATACCGCATTTTTCGGGCAAAGTAAACAGAAAATCGCCTCGGCGCGGCATAAAACGGAAAGCTCTCCGCATAGCCTGTTTTGGGCGGCGGTGCGCGCCGCAAAGGAGAAGGGGTTGAACGTTCTGTTTTTGGCGGTATTCGTCTCTTCGGCGGCGGTGCTGCTGGTAAAAGACGCCGCGGCGTTTTTGCCCGCGCTGCTTGCGGGGGCGGGCAAGGCGGTTTCGCTCGGCTTGCAGTTGGCGGCGGTGTGGGCGGTATGGCTGGGTTTTTTGCGCGTGGCGGAGGATGCGGGCATTCTCCGCGCCTTTTCCTGCGCGGCGCGCCCGCTTGCGGGGAAGCTGCTGCGCACCCGCAGCGCCGCCGTCCTCGGCAGCGCGTCCGTCCACCTTGCGGCAAATTTTTTGGGAATGGGCGGCGCGGCGACCCCCGCGGGCATGCGCGCCATCCGCTCGCTGCGGGAGGAGCGCAACGGGTTCGGGCAAACGATGCTGTTCGTCGTCGGGTGCGCGGGGGTGCAGCTTTTCCCCTCTTCCGCCGTTGCGCTCGCCGCTTCCGCAGGCGCGCGCGATCCGTATGCGCTCTACCTGCCCGCGCTGCTCGCTTCAATTTGCGCGCTGGTCGTCGGGGTCGGGCTGGTGCTGCTCTGCTACGGGGCGGGGCGCAGGCGGAGCGCCTTTTCCCGCTTCGAAGTCCGCCGCAAAAAAAAGAGGGGCGCGCTTCGGTAACAGAGGAGCGGCGGAAGCCCGCCGCAAGCGGAGGAGGGCATGCTGTTTGCCGTTTTGGTGCCGCTCTTGTTTTTGGCGGTATTTTTGATCGCGGCGGCGCGGCGCGTAAAGGTATACGACCGTTTTGCCGCAGGCGTGGCGGAAGTGCCTTCGCTGCTGCGCTCTTTATTGCCGTACATTGCCGCCGTGCTGATCTTGGCGGAATTGTTTGAGGCGAGCGGGCTTTCCGCGCTGCTCGCCGAAGCGCTTTCGCCCGCGTTCCGCTTTTTCGGCATCCCGCCCGAAATCGCGCGGCTGGTGCTCGTCAAGCCCTTTTCGGGCAGCGGCGCGCTTTCGGTGGTCAGCGAAATTTTTTCCGCGTACGGCGCCGATTCGTACATCGGCCGCTGCGCGGGCGCCGTGTACGCCTCCGGGGAAACGGTGTTTTATCTCGCCGCTCTCTATTTTGCGGGCGCGGCGGAAAAAAAGCCCGTTCTGCCCGTTTTGATCGCGCTGCTCTCCAACCTCTGCGCGGTGGGGCTCGCCTGCCTGTTTTGCCGCATCCTCTGACGGCGCGCGCCCGCCTGTTTTGCCGTGCCTTTCGGCGGCTCGCCTGCTTGTTTTGTTGCGGCGTTCGGAGGCTCGCGCCCGCCCGCTTTGCCGCGGCTTTCGGAAAAAGGGAAAATGTGAATCCCGTTCGTTTCACAAAACGCCCTCGTATTTTATGTCACTAATTCACAAGGTTAACGATGGGCAGGCTGTGATTCGTGTAAAAGTGTTATGTTTCAACAAAAAACGCACAAAAATTTAATTTTAAAAATTTTCAAAAAAAATTTTTTATTTGCTTTACTTTCTTGCGCGGCTCGGCTATAATAAGCGTGTAATCAAACGAAAGACGCAAGGGCTTCCGCTTGGTTACCTTCCATAGCTCATCATTTTCCCCCTTATCATATATGGATCGGGCGCAGACCGTAACGGTTCTGCGCCCGGTTCATTTTTGCGTTCACGAAAAAAGGTTTGCGCGGATAAAACCAAATCGGGACGTTTACAAAACGTTCGATCTCTGCGCGCGCGATCAGAATATTAAAAAAAGCAAGTTTGCGTCATTTTAACAAGGTAAAAACATTCCGAAAAAATTTCTCCCCGCAGTATATGCGGGGAAATTTTGTTTTGTGCAAAAAACAGTTCTACTTCGGCTTGTCCTCGCATACAATGTTTGTACAGCAGCGAAAAGGAGGAGAAACATGAGCGAACCCATTGATTACGCGGAGATGTTGGAGATCCCCGTCAGCACGTTGAACGTGACCAAAAAGAAGAGCCGCAAAAAGCGGGAGCGAGACCTCAAAGAAGAGGCGGTCGCCGCCGTCAACGAGCGCGCGGAAGGGGCGGACCCCGCCGCGCTGCCCGAAGAGCCCGCCGCGGAGGAAAACGTTGTGGATTACGGCGCGGGCGCCCTTCCGGAGGAAAAGCCGCGCAAAAAGTTTTTGGAAAGCCGTCTGCTCGTTGCGGAATTTGCGGCGGTGCTCGGTTTGTGCGCGCTCATTTTGCTCACCAATGTTTTTTGGGAAAACAGCGCCATCAACACCTTTTTTGCGGGGTTGGTCTCGCCGCAGCCGCAGGCGGCGCAGTCTGTGGATGAACGCGTCTATTCCGAGCTCACGCTCGGCTCCGTCGTGCGGGAGGACGGCGTGGCTTGCACCGTTTCGGAAACGGGCATCCTTTCCTTTACGGCGCAGTGCAGCGTCTATGCCCCTTACGACGGCACGGTGAACGCCGTTTCGCAGGGGGAAGACGGGCTGTATACCGTGGAAGTGGGGCACACCGCTTCCTTTACGTCCGTGATTTCGGGGTTGACCTACGCCTATCCCGCGGCGGGAGAGCGGGTGTATTCTACCATTCCCGTCGGGTACAGCGGCGGCACGGCGGCGGTTTCGGTGGCGCTGTACGACGGCGGCACGCTCATTCGTTCGTTCTCCGTCGATGAAAACAACGATATCGTCTGGGATCTGTAAGCGCCCGCTTTTGCGGCGCGGCAAACCCGCCGCGGGCAGGGCGGCGGGCAGGCGGGGCAAGCGCGCAAAGAGGCGGATGGAGCTCGTCGTCCATCCCCTCTTTCTTTTGTTCGGGCTGTTCTATTTTCTGCGGGGAGAGCTGTTTTTGTTCCTCGTGTGCACCGCCGCCGCCGTCATCCACGAGTTCGGGCACGCGCTGTACGCCGCGCGCATCGGCTGCCGCCTCAACCGCCTGCTGTTGCTGCCCTGCGGCGCCGTCGTGCAGGGGGAGATCGACGGTATTTCGCTGCGAGACGAGATCAAGCTGGCGTTGGCGGGGCCCGCCGTCAACGCGGCGTGCGCCGTGCTGTTCGTGGCGCTGTGGTGGCTGTTCCCCGACCTGTACGCCTTCACCGATACGGCGGCATACGTTTCGGCGGGGCTGTGCGCGATCAACCTGCTGCCCGCCTATCCGCTGGACGGGGGCAGGGTGCTCTTTTGCGCCGTGGCGCGCTTTTTCGGGGAAAAGAGAGCGCGTCGGGTGTGCGTGGCGTGCAGCCTCGCCGTGGCGGCGGCGGTTTTGGCGCTGTTCGCGTGCAGTTTTTTTGTTGCCGTCAACGTTACGCTGCTCTTTTTTGCGCTGTTTATCCTGTTTGGCACGTTTGGCGGAAAAAACTGCCGCTATTGCCGCTTTACGCCCGATCTTTCGGCGCGGCTGCTGCGCGGCGCCGAGGTGCGGCGCATCGCCCTTTCGGAGCGCTGCACCGTAAAAAAGGCGCTCTCGTTTTTGGAGCGGGGCAAACAAACGGAGTTTGAAGTATACACGGAAGGGGGCGAATTGCTGTGCGTGCTGAGCGAACGCGAGTTTTTTGCCCTCTTGCAGCAGGCGGATATTTATGCGCCTTTGGGGCGGTATTTGCAGCCGCCGCCCTCCGAAACGGGGGCGTTTTGCGCCGCGGAAGAGCAAAACACTCCCCGAACGGACGCGGATCGGCAAATCTAGGCGCAATTTTTTATTTTTTTGCGCAAAATTTTTAATTTGCTATTGCAAAGGTGAAAAGTATGTGGTAAAATAATAATCTAAGTGTAAAATTTTTGCAGGGAGAAGGGCGCCGCGTGCGCCCGCCGGCAGGTATGCAGAAGACCATGTATTTTGACCGTTTCGGCAAAAAGAACATTGCCGCCGTCGTCGAAGCGGGAAAACTTGTCGAATTTCATGCAGACGATGCGTTGGAGCGGGATACGGCGGGCAATATTTTCAAAGGGCGGGTCGTCAACGTGCTGGCGGGCATGCAGGCGGCGTTCGTCCATTACGGAGGCGAAAAAAACGGTTACCTTTCGGCGGGGGATATGCCCGCCGAAGCGGAGGCGGCGTTTTCCGCGGAGCTGAACGTAAAGGAAGGGGATATCGTCATGGTGCAGCTCTCCAAGGCGCCCATGGGCACCAAGGGCGCGCGGCTCACGATGAACCTCTCCTTTGTGGGCAAAAACCTCATCTACCTCCCCTCCGCCTCCTTTTGCGCCATCTCCCGCAAGATCACGGACGAAGCCGCGCGCGAAAAGCTGCTCGGCTGGGCAAAAAAACTTGCGCCCGAAGGCGGGGTGATCTTGCGCACGCAGGCGGAGGGCGCCCGCTTTTCGCTGCTGAAAGAGGAGCTGCGCGCGCTGCGGCGCATGTACGAGGACGCGCTCGAAGCGTTTGAAGCCGCCCCCGTGGGGGAGTGCGTGTTCCGCGAAGGGGATCTGCACGCCCGCCTGCTGCGCGATTTCGATTTAACGGGCATAGACAAAGTGTACATCGGAGACGAGCATGCGTACGCGCGGGCGGAAAAGCTGTTCGCCTCCGCCAAAAGCGGGCTGAAAAATAAATTGGTGCGCTACACGGGCACGCGGGAAATGTTTGAGTTTTTCGGGCTGGAACAGCAGCTCTGTTCGCTCACCGACCGCCGCGTAGAGCTGGAAAGCGGCGCCTACCTCGTGCTCGACAAAACGGAGGCGCTCACCGCCATCGACGTGAACACGGGCAAGTTTACGGGGGAAACGGGGCTGGAAGATACCGTGTTCCGCACTAACTTGCTCGCCGCGCGCGAGATCGCGCGGCAGGTGCGCCTGCGCAACATCGGCGGCATCGTCGTCGTGGATTTTATCGACATGGAGAGCGAGGAGCACCGCCGCCTCGTCACGGAAGAGCTGGAACGCTGCCTGCGCGAGGACCGTTCGCAGTGCAACGTATCGCCGATGACGGGGTTCGGGCTGGTGCAGTTCACCCGCAAAAAAGTAAAAATGGACAACATGACCGTGCTCGCCAAGCCCTGCCCGTACTGCGGCGGCGCGGGAACGGTGCCCTCGGACGATTTTTTGGCGTTCCGCATCCAAAGCGCCGTCAAAAAATGTTTTTCCGAAGGGTACGAAAACGCCGTCGTGGAGCTGAACGCCGGGCTGTACGCGTACATCGTTGCCACGCGGCGGTTTTCCGAACAGGTGCGCGGCGAATGGGCTGGCAAGCGCGTGTACATGATCCCGCACCGCACCTATCACGAAGAGCAGTTTTTTGTGCGCGGAGACAACAGCCGCGTGCTCACCCTTCCGGATACGGCAAAGCTGCTGTATTAGGGGCAGAAAAAGTTGCAAAAGACCCAAACGGGCGCAGCGTTCGCTGCGCCCGTTTGGCTGTTTGCGCGCCGTAAAGAGCGGTTTCCGCCCGCCCGTTGCAAAACGGGCGGGCGGATGCATACTATGGAACAGATTTTCTTTTTCGGAGGCGCGCATGGCATACAGAGTGATCTCGCCCGAAGCGGTCACCATCGAAGAGGGGGTCGAGATCGGCGAAGGCGCCGTCATCTTCCCCAACAACCGCTTGCTCGGTGGCACGAAGATCGGCGCGGGCGCGGTGCTGTACCCGAACAACATCATTGAAAATTCTTGCGTCGGCGAGGGCGCGTCGGTCACGGCGTCAGTGCTGCGCGGCGCGGCTGTCGGCGCGGGCGCGAGCATCGGGCCCTTTTCCTATCTGCGCGAGGGGGCAAACGTCGGCGCGCGTTGCCGCGTGGGGAGCTTCGTCGAAATAAAAAATTCGGCGATCGGGGAGGGGAGCAAGGTCAGTCACCTCGCCTACGTCGGGGATGCACGGGTCGGCAAAAACTGCAACATCGGCTGCGGCGTCGTGTTCTGCAATTACGACGGAAAGCGCAAGGCGCGCACCGTGGTGGAGGACGGCTGCTTTATCGGCAGCAACGTCAATTTGATCGCGCCCGTCTGCGTGGGCGCGGGCAGCTACATTGCCGCCGCCACCACCGTCACCCGCAGCGTGCCGCCCGGCACCTTCCTCATCGGCAGGGTGCGGCAGGAGAGCAGCGAACGGCTCGCCGCGCGGTATGCGCGCGGCGGAGAAAAGAAAGAGGGCTGAGCGGGCAAACCGCGCCGCCGCTTGTACGCGCGGCGGCAAAAACGCGGCGGAAAAGCGAAGAAACGCGGCAAAAACGCGGCGGAAAAGCGAAGAAACGCGGCAAAAACGCAAAAAAAAGTGGGTTCGGGCGGCGCAGAGCGGCGCGGGGGAGGGCGGTATGCGCAAATTTTTCGGAACGGACGGCATCCGCGGCATCGCGGGGCAGGAACTGACGGCAAAGACGGCGTTTGCGCTGGGCAACGCGCTGGCGCGCACCGTAAAGGGCGCGCGCATCGTGCTGGGGCGGGATACGCGCGTCTCTTCGGATATGCTGGCGTTGGCGGTCGCGGCGGGCGCGGCGGCGGGCGGCGGGCTGGTGCTGGACGGCGGGGTCTTGCCCACGGCGGCGGTCTCCTTTTTCGTGCGGCGCGAGGGCGCGGACTTCGGCGTCGTCGTCTCCGCGTCGCACAATCCGCCCGAATACAACGGGTTGAAGGTGTTCGGCGCGGACGGGCGCAAACTTGCGGACGGGGAGGAAGAGCGGCTGGAAGCGCTGTTCGGCAAGGATGCGTTCGCGCCCGCGCTGCGGTGCGGCAGGGCGGTGCCGCTGGCGGGCAAGGGCGGGTATGCGGAATACCTCGCCTCCTGCTTGCCTGCGCCGCTGGCGGGCAAAACGTTTGTGCTGGACTGCGCCAACGGCGCGGCGGGCGGGGTCGCGCCCCGCGTGTTCCGCAGGCTGGGCGCGCGCGTCGTTGCGCGCAACTGCCGCGCGGACGGGCGGCACGTCAACGAAAACTGCGGAGCGCTGCATCCGGGCGGGATGCGCCGCGCCGTGTTGGAGGCGGGCGCGGACGCAGGGTTTTGCTACGACGGAGACGCGGACCGCCTCATCGCCGCCGACGAGCGTGGCAGGCTCGTGGACGGGGATAAGCTGCTGTACATCTTCGCGCGGGAGCAAAAGGCGCGCGGCAGGCTGCCGCACGCGCTCGCGGTGGGCACGGCGCACACGAACACGGGCGCCGAGCGCGCTTTGGCGGCGTGCGGGATCTCGCTCGTACGGGCGGACGTGGGGGATAAGTATGTTTCGCAGTGCATGCAGCAAAGCGGCGCCGCCGTGGGCGGGGAACAGAGCGGGCACATCATTCTAGCCGACTACGCCGCCACGGGAGACGGGATCCTCGCTTCCGTGGTGTTGGCGGGGCTGCTGCGGGGCGCAAAACTCTCTGCCTTGGCGGATATCCGCCTGCTGCCGCAGTGCAACCTGAGCGTAAAGGTAAAGGACAAAGCGCGCGCGCTGGGGTGCGAGGCGGTGCGCGAGGCGTGCGCCCGCGCCGAGGCGGCGGAAGGGGTGGTGCGGCTGGTCGTGCGGGCGTCGGGCACGGAGCCCGTCATCCGCATATTTGCGGAGGCGGAGCGCATGCGCACGGCAAAAACCGCAGCCGAAACGGTGCGCGCGGCGCTCGCCGCGCGGGAGGAATGATATGTGCGGGATCGTGGGGTGTTTTGCCGAAAGCGGCTGCTACGAAAAGTTGATGGCGGCGCTTGTGAATTTGGAATACCGCGGGTACGATTCCGCGGGCGTGGCGCTGGCAGGCGAAAAGGGGATCGCCGTGCGCAAAAAAAAGGGCGCCGTGCGCAACCTTTTCGGGCAGCCCCTTGCGGGTACGGCGGGCATCGGGCACACGCGCTGGGCAACGCACGGAAAGCCTTCCGACGAAAACGCGCACCCGCACACGGCGGGAAAGTTCGCGCTCGTGCACAACGGGATCATCGAAAATTACGCGGCGCTGCGGGCAGAGCTTTCGGCGCGGGGCGAAACCTTTTCTTCGGAGACGGACAGCGAGGTGATCGTAAAACTGATCGCCGCGCTGTACAGCGGAGATTTTTTTGCCGCGGTGGCGGCGGCTTGCGCGCGGCTGAAAGGCTCGTACGCCGTTGCCGTGCTCTGCGCCGATCATCCGCGCGAGATCGTGTGCGCGGCATACAAAAGCCCGCTCGTGGCGGGCGCGGGGAAAGGGGCGGTGTATGTTTGCAGCGACGTGCCCGCGCTCTTCGGCGCGGTATCCTATGTTTGCCCCGCCGAGGACGGGGAGTTCCTTCACGTTTGCGGAAGCGAGATCGTTTTCCGCCGCGCGGACGGCACGCCCGTGCCCAAGGTGTTTTGCCGCACGGAGGAGGAAGGGGGCGCGCGGCGGCAGGGCGGCGGCAGCTATATGGAGGCGGAGATCGCGCAGATCCCGCAGGGGATATCCCGCACGCTCGCCTGTTTGCGCGGCTGCGATTTTGCCCCCGCGGCGCGCGTGCTGCGCGCCGCGGGGCGGGTGTTTACCGCCGCCTGCGGCACGGCGCATCACGCCGCGCTCGCGTTCGGGCACCTGCTTTCGCAGGAGGCGCGGATCCCCGTGCTGTGCGAGGCTGCCTCCGAGTTCCGCTACGGCGACCCGCTTATCGGCGCGGGAGACGTGCTCGTTGCCGTCAGCCAAAGCGGAGAAACGGCGGATACGCTCGAAGCGGTGCGCCTTGCCAAGCAGCGCGGCGCCTTCGTCATCGCCGTGTGCAACGCGCCGCTCTCTACGCTCTCCCGTCTTGCCGATCTGCTGCTGCAAACGTGCGCGGGGGCGGAAGTCGCCGTCGCCGCAACCAAAAGCTACAACTGCCAGCTGCTGTGCCTGTACTATCTGGCGGCGCAGGCGGTGTTTTTTAAAACGACGCGCTTCCCCGCCTGGTTTTTTGCGCTGGAAGGGGCGGCGCGGGCGTGCGGGCAGGCGCTGGAAAGCGCCGCCGCGGCGGAGCGGCTGGCGCGGCGGCTGCAAGGGGCGCGCGCCATGTACTTTATCGGCAGGGGCGCGGACCGCTTTACCGCCGCCGAAGGCGCTTTGAAAGTGCGCGAGATCGCCTATGTGTTTGCCGAAAGCTGCCCCGCGGGCGAACTCAAACACGGAACGCTGGCGCTGGTGGAGGAGGGCTTCCCCGTTTTTGCCGTGGCAACGGCGCGCGCCCTGCTGCAAAAAACGGTCAATTCGCTTGCCGAAGCAAGGGCGCGCGGCGCGCGTCCCGTGCTCTTCACGCAGTACGGCGCGGAGGCAGCCGGCTGCGGGGCAGAGCTGTTTCCGCCCCTCCCTTCGCTGCCGGAGCCGCTCATGCCGCTCGTCTCCGTCATTCCGCTGCAATGGTTTGCCTGTCATTTTTGCCTGCTGCGCGGCTTCGACCCGGACCGCCCGCGCAATTTGGCAAAATCGGTCACGGTAGAATGAGGGGAACGCAAAGCAAAAGCGCGCAAGGAAAAAAGCGGAGAAATAGGCAAAAAAGCCCGCTTGCGCAAAAGAGAGGGTCAATTCGTCTCTTTTGCGTAGGCGGTTTTGGCGGTCACGCCCGCAAGGCTGCCGATCTTGCCCGAAAGGGCGCTGATCACCGCCTGCGGCGCGTCTACGGCGACGCTGATAACGTTGATGCCGCGCGTGCGGTAGGGCACGCCCATCCGCCCGATGATGTAGGAGCCGTACTCGTGTAAAACGGCGTTCAGCGCTTGTACGGATTCCGTGTTTTCCACAATGATGCCGATGACGGCGACCCTTGTTTGCGTTGTCTCCATAAGTTCCTCCTTATTCGGCGCGGCGTTCCGCGCCCGTTTGCTGCGGGAACAGCCGCAACGCCCAGCGGTAGGCAGAGGGCAGCGAAAGCGCTTGCCGCACTTCGGCGATCGGGTAAAACGCAACGCCGAAGGCGGCGGCTACCGCCTCTTCGCAGCCCGCGCAGTCAATGAGGCAGGCGTCGATCTCCCATTCGATGTGCGAAAACACGTGCCGGTGCGCCGCGTGCCGCCCGATCGCGGCGCC
Source organism: uncultured Clostridia bacterium (assembly GCA_944346885.1). GTDB lineage: Bacteria > Bacillota > Clostridia > Christensenellales > Borkfalkiaceae > Borkfalkia. The sequence goes on from CALVMR010000003.1 coordinate 13,671, forward strand.
GCCCGCGCCCGCCTCTTGCAGGCGGGCGGCAAGCTCGTCTGCGCGCAGCGCCCGCTCTTCGGTATAAAAACCGTACATGCCCGCAAGCACGCCGCTTTTTCGGCGGCAGAGCGCGATGCGGTCTTCTGCGTAAAAGAGGAGCATGGTCACGTTCGTGTGCCGCCGCTCCGCCTTTTTTTCGGGCAGGGGCAGCGCGTCGCTCTTCGTTTGGCAGCGGGCGAGCAGCGGGCATGCCAAGCACAGCGGCGAAGAGGGCAGGCACACCGTTGCGCCGAGCTCCATCAGGCTCTGCGTAAAATCGCCGCACCGCCCCGCGGGGTATACGGGCGCAAGTTCGGCGGCGTACCTTTTGCGCAGCTGTGCCGCGGGGAGCGCGTCTCCCAAATAGCGCGAGAGCACGCGCACAACGTTTCCGTCCACGGCGGGGGCGGGCTGTTCAAAGGCGATGGAAGCTACCGCGCCCGCCGTATAGTCGCCCACGCCGGGCAGCCGTTTGAGCGCCTGCGCCGTTTCGGGGAAGCCGTTTTCGCAGATGGCGCGCGCCGCCTTTTGCAGGTTGCGCGCGCGGGAATAATAGCCCAAGCCCTCCCACAGTTTGAACAGCTTGTCTTCGGGGCAGTCAGCCAGCGCCGCCGCGTCGGGCAGTTCGCGCACAAAGCGCACATAGTGCGCCCGCGCCGCTTCCACGCGCGTCTGTTGCAGCATCAGCTCGGAAACGAGCACGCGGTAGGGGTCTGTGTTTTCGCGCCAAGGCAGGTCGCGCTTGTTTTTGCCGTACCAAGGCAGCAGCAGGGCGGGCAGCGCTTGCAGCGCCGCCGTTCGCCCGTTTTCGTAAATAGGCGGTTCCATACCGTTATCTTACCATAATCGGCGGCGAACTTTCAACAAAAAATTGACATTTGCCGCAAAAAAGGCTATACTGTTTGCGTTCTTATTCTGCAAACGAGGAGTCTGCGTTGAACATCGTTCTCATCGGTATGCCCGCGTCGGGCAAGAGCACGGCGGGCGTGCTGCTCGCCAAAACCATCGGGTTCGGCTTTCTCGACGCCGATCTGCTCATTCAAAGCCGCGAAAAGGCGCTGCTGTGCGATATCATCGCCCAAAAGGGCGCCGAGGCGTTTTTGCGCATCGAAGAAGAGGTGAACGCGCAAATTTGGGCGGAGCGGTGCGTCATCGCCACGGGCGGCAGCGTCGTGTACGGAGAACGCGCCATGCGGCACCTCAAAACGCTGGGCAAGGTGGTGTACCTGCGCATTTCCGAACAGGAGGCGGAGCGCCGTTTGGGCAATATCGTGCTGCGCGGCGTGGTGATGCGGCGGCAGGGCGAAACGCTCGCCGAGCTCTATGCCGAACGCGTGCCGCTCTACGAGCGGTATGCCGACGTTGTTGTAGACTGCGACGGGCAGACGCTGGAAGAAACGGTGGGCGCGATCGTCGCCGCGCTGCGTTTGCAGGCATAAAATTCCCGAAGCGCGCGCTTCGGTTTGGTTTGGTGGTATCTATGAAATTGTACAACACGCTGACCCGTACGGTCGAAGAATTTAAAACGCACACCCCCGGCAAGGCGACAATGTACACCTGCGGCCCTACGGTGTACAACTTTGCGCACATCGGAAATCTGCGTACCTATATCATGGAAGACGTGCTCGAACGCGCGCTGCGCTACGCGGGTTACGAAGTGAAGCGGGTGATGAACATTACGGATATCGGGCACCTCTCCGACGATGCAGACAGCGGCGAGGATAAGATGCTGTTGGGCGCCAAGCGCGAGCACAAGGGGGTAAAGGAGCTTGCCGCCTTTTATACCGAAGCGTTTTTTAAAGACTGCGCTGCGCTGAACATAAAGCGCCCGGACGTCGTTGCGCCCGCCACGGAGGAAGTGGAGGAGTTTATCCGCGTCATTGCCGCGCTCGAACAAAAGGGGTTCGCTTACAAGGCGGGCGGCAACGTGTACTTCGATACGGCAAAGGTCGCGCAGTACCACAAATTTTTCAATTTTAAGGAAGACGATCTCGAAGTGGGCGTGCGCGAGGGCGTGGAGGAGGACGAAAACAAGCGCAGCAAAAACGACTTTGTGCTGTGGTTCACCAAATCCAAGTTCGAAGATCAGGCGCTCAAATGGGAGAGCCCGTGGGGCGTCGGTTACCCCGGCTGGCACATCGAGTGCTCCTGCATCGCCATGAAGTATCTCGGCGAATATTTAGACCTGCACTGCGGCGGCATCGACAACGTGTTCCCGCACCACACCAACGAGATCGCGCAGAGCGAGGCGTATTTGGGGCACAAATGGTGCGGGCACTGGTTCCACGTGCTGCACCTCAACACCGCGGGCGGGAAGATGAGCAAGTCTGCGGGCGGGTTTTTAACGCTGGCAAAATTGACCGAGGCGGGCTATTCGCCCATGGAGTACCGCTTTTTCTGCCTGCTTTCGCACTACCGCAACACGCTCGTGTATTCGGAGGATACGTTCTTAAACGCCGTAAACGCCTTCCGCAAGCTCAAAGCGCGCGCGCTCGCGCTCGAAACGAGCGGGGAAAAGGACGAAGCCGCCATGCAGCCCTTCCGCGCCGCCTTTAAAGAGGCGCTGGAAACGGACCTGAATACCTCGCAGGCGATCACCTGCGTGTACGACGTGCTCAAAAGCGGGCTTTCCGCCGCGGCAAAACGCGCCCTTTTGGAGGAATTTGACGGCGTGCTTTGCCTAGACCTTTTAAAGGAAGAAAAAAAGCAGAGCGCCCTTTCCGCCGAAGAGATCGAAGCGGCGATCGCCGCCCGCGCCGCCGCCAAAAAGGCGAAAAACTATGCCGAGGCAGACCGCATCCGCGCGGAGCTTGCCGCCAAGGGCGTGACCCTTGCCGACACGCCGAGCGGCACGACCTATAAGATCGGCTGAAAAGAGAAATGAAAAAGATCGGTTAAGCAAAAAGACGGCAAATCCCTCCCCGCGCGGCACCGCGCGGGGAGGGATTTCGCATTCATAAAATTTATCGATTATAATTGCTTTCCGGTTGCTGTATTTTTATACAATATCTTGTGTTTTTAATTGCCTTCGGGCATATATTCTGTTATACTGTATTATAACAACAATGCATAGACGGGTTAAAATTTATGAAAAGATATATCATCGTGTGCGACGAATCTACGCGGAAGGGAAAGAAGTATTCCTATTTCTACGGCGGCGCGATCGTTGAAGAGGCAAAATATCAAAAAATCAACGAGATCCTTGCGCTTTACGGCAATTTAAAGCAACTCGGCGAAGTGAAGCGTACCAAGCTCACCGCAGCCAATTACCGTTATTACATTGAATTGCTTGACATATTTTTCAATTTTATCCACAATGCCGACGTCAAAGCACGCGTCATGTTTTGCGCCAACAAGGACCTTGATGTTCTTCCGAAAGCCGAAAACGAAACATACAGCAAATTTTATTATCTCTTTATCCGCTATGCGTTCAGCATTTACTATGTACAGGAGGATATTTCCCTTCGTCTTATCTTTGACGAACTGCCCGAAACAAAAGACGCCTGTCTCAAATTCAAAAATTATCTCGTTAAAAATCTGAATCTCGCAAAGGGAACCAACCTCGTCAGTCTTATCGCCAAAGACATTGAAGAAGTAGACAGCAAAAAGCATATGATCCTGCAATGCATGGACGTCATCATGGGACTTGTGGATTTTGCGCTTAATTCCTCCGCAGAGGACAGGAAAAGCATCCGCGGAAAAGCAAAATGGGAAGTTTGGAAATTTATCCTTAAAAAAATACAGACGATCCATCCGAATTTCTGCATACACGCCACGACTTATCCGTTGTACTCTCAAAGAGGGTGGGAAGATGGCTACAAGCACTTTGTCTACACAAAACAAAATAAATAACGCCCCTGTGGCTCCTACATAAACCCTCCGCGCAAACGCGCAGCTCTTCGGAAACCCCAGAGGCATTATTAGCATATGAAACGAACGGGCTTTTATGTGCCCTTTCACGATCACATTATACCATTTTCCCTTCCGTTTGTCAATATATAAGTGTCTTTCCGAAAAAACTTTTTCCGCCCGTGCTCTGTTCCGCGGCAGAGGCTGTTTCGGCGCCGGCGCCGATCGGAGAGACGCGGGCTCTGCGCGCGCAAAAAACCCCGCCCCGAACCGTTCGGTTCGGGGCGGGGCGCCTTTTGCTTTTTAGTTGTTCGCCGCTTTTTCTTCCTTGGCGTAAACGGAGACTTGCTTCCTGTCTTTGCCGAGGCGCTCAAAGCGCACCACGCCGTCGATGAGGGCGAAGAGCGTATCGTCCTTGCCCAGCCCCACGTTGTTGCCGGCGTGGAACTTGGTGCCGCGCTGGCGGACGAGAATGTTGCCCGCGAGCACTTCCTGCCCGTCGCTGCGCTTTACGCCGAGGCGTTTTGCCTCGCTGTCGCGCCCGTTGTGCGAAGAGCCCGTTCCTTTTTTATGCGCAAATAATTTCAGAAAAATCATTTTGTTTCCCTCCTCTCGTTACAGCGTGATCTTTTCGATCTTCACTGCGGTAAAAGGCTGGCGGTGCCCCTGTTTTTTGCGCTCGTTCTTCTTCGCCTTGTATTTGAACACGACGATCTTTTTGAACTTATCCTGCGCTTCGACTTTCGCCGTTACCTTTGCCGCGGCGGCCTCGCTGCCGACCTTGATCCCGTTTTCATCCGCGACCATGACGACGTTGAACTCCACCGTGTCTCCCACGTTCGCGTCGAGCTTTTCCACGCGAACAACGTCACCTTCGCAAACTTTGTACTGTTTGCTTCCGTTTTCGATGACTGCGTACAAATTTTTACCCTCCTCAAACCAGTCTCGCCGGAAAACAGGGCGGTGCGCGGACGGAAAGACCCGTACCGCGGGCACGCTTAAAAGCCCGCTCCGAGCGGCTCGGAGTATAATCTACCATATCCCCGTATAAAAGTCAAGCGCTTTTTGCGCGCCTTTTCGCATTTTCCGCGGCGTTTTCCGCTTTTTCCCTGCCGCCTGCGGGATTTTTTGCGGCGGGGGGGGATACGTGCCTGTTCGCCCGCCGCCGCGGGCGGCGGTATAAAAACGCGGCGGCTGCGCAAACTGCCTGCGGGAGGAACAAGAGCATGGCTGAGGAAAAAAAGGGCGAGGAACTGCTCGCCGAAGTATACCGCAACACGCACTACGCGCTCGCTTCCATTTCGGATATCCTGCCGGAAACGGAGGACGCGGCGCTGCGCGAAGAATTGTTGAAGATGCACGAGGGATACGAAAAGATCTCCGGCAAGGCGGCGCTGTACGCGCGGGAAAAGGGGCTGGAACTCAAAGAGCCGAACGCGGTCAAGCGCGCCATGATGTGGGGCTCCATCAAGATGAACACCATCAAAGACGATTCGCGCGCGCACATTGCCGAGATGATGACGCAGGGCACCGTGATGGGGATCACGGCGCTGGCGCGCTCCATCGGAGACGCAAAGGAGAGCGCGGACGGCGAGGTGCTCTCCATCGCGCAGGAGCTATTGCACCTGGAAGAGGGATACGAAAGAGCGCTCAAAACCTATCTGTGAGCAAGGGCGCTTGCAAAAAGCGAGAGCCGCGCCGCGAAATTTTTCGCGGCGCGGCTCTTTTTCGTTGTTGCGATCGGGCTGCCTATTCGGCGTGGAAAAGGGAGGTCAGCGAATAGACGACCGTTCCCACCGAGTAGCCGAAGGGGATCTCCATGCGCAGCGGCACGTTGTAATAGCCGTTCTCCTGCGCGTAGTACACCGTGCGCGCCTCGCCCGAAGAGTTGCCGCCGCTCGCCAGCGAAAAGGAGACTTCCGCCGCATAGATGTCGCGGCTCACATAGTTGGAAACGGTCACGTTCCCTGCCGCAACGTTTTTGGAGGAGAGCAAAAAGCCGCAAGAGATATCCGCCCGTTCGGCACAGGCGATGGTGTAGTTTTGCGCGCCCGTGGCGGGAGAAACGACGGTAACGGTCTCCGAAGAGCCCTCCGCATACGTCAGCCCGCGCGCCGCAAAAAACAGCTGCGCCGCGTCAAAGGCGGAGTAGGAGCCGCGCAGGCCGGAAAGTTCTTTTTTCAGATCTTCGGGCGAATACGAAGATTTGCGGATGTATTCGCCGACCACGCGGTCCTCTTCGTTTTCGATCTCCCAGTTGTCTTGGTAGGTGATCGTCGCTTCGGTGCCCGCGGCGTTGTATTCGGTGGTGTAGGTATAGCTGAACCAGTTGATGTTGGCGCTCGCAAACCCGATGGGGGAGTGCGAGCGGACGGTCGTCACGCTGTAAATGGGTTCGAGCGCGTGCTGTTCCTCGCCGTCGGCGGCGGTAAGGGAGTGGAAATAGACGTCCGTTACCGCAATATCCGCCTCGGTATCCGTGCCCGCGCCGAAAGAGACGATCTCCTCCGCGTCGGCGCCGTCCGTTTCGCGGAAGGAGTACGTTGCCGCGATCGTCGCCTCGGTGCGCAGGTGGTATACGTTCAGGTGCAGCGGGTTGAGCGGTTCGCCCTCTTCGGAGGGGATGCGCCAGCCGGAGGGCAGCGCTTCGATGCTCTCCGTGTACGAGCTGTTTTCTTCGTCGATATCGATGACCCAGCCCGCCTCCGTGCTGTCGTTTGCGGGGTCAAAGGAGAGCGAATAGGTCAGCTCTTCTTTAAAATTCGTGGTAAACGCCGTATTCGTCTGCCAGCCGGCGCGCACCGTGGCGTACACCGCCGCGGAGCAGCCCGCGAAAAGCGCCGTAACGGCGGCAAGCAGCAGCGCGAGGAGGGCGGTGCATACCGCTGTTTTTTTATGTTTCATGGAAAAACCTCGGTTTCGTTTTTGTGCCGCCCTGTTTGGGCGGGCAGGTCAAGTATACCACAAATTCGGGCGATTGTAAAAACAAATCGGGTGAAAATTCTTTAAAAAAAGGGGATTTTGTGTTATAATCGAGTTCGAAGCATAAAAATTTTTACGCGGCGGCGCCCGCTGCGGGCGGAGCGGCGCGGCGAAAAGGACAGGCATGGGCGGCAAAACCGTAAAATTGTATATCGCGCCGACCGTCGGCGCCCTGACCGCTTTTTTGGGCGGCTTGCCCAAGAAGCGGGCGCTCGTCTTTTGCGAGGACAGGCTCACGTTGGAGGCAGAGCGCGCGCTTGCGCGCGGTTCGGCGGTGGTGCTGGATCGCTCCGTTACGACCTTTGCCCGTTTTTTGCGCGGCGCGGGCGGCAAAAAAGTGCTTTCCAAACAGGGCTCCGTGCTCGTGGCGGGCGCCGTGGCGGCGGAGCGCGCGGAGGAGTTTTCCTGCTTCGGCAAAAACCCTGCGGGCTGCGCGGGCAGGCTGTACGAGACCATCGCCCAGCTGCGCGCGGCGCGCATCGAGCCGGAGCAGCTGGAACGGGCGGGCGAGAGCGCCGATCCCTATTTGGCTGCCAAACTGCATGACGTGGCGGCGGTGTACCGCGGCTATCTCGCCTTTTTGCGCGGCGGCTATGTGGACGAGAGCGGCGTGCTCGAACTGCTGCCGCAGGCGATCCGCGCCGCAAATCTTTCGGAAACGGACGTGTATTTTGCAGGGTTTTCCTCTTTTACGGGGCAGGCGGCGGAGGGGATCCGCGCCGCCCTCGGCTGCGCAAAGAGCGTTACGGGCGTCTTTATCGGCGGGGAAGAGGAGGCGTACACCAACGAAGCCGCGCGCGATTTCGAGCGGCTGTGCCGCGCGGCGGGCGCCGTGTGCGAGCGCGCCGCCCTGCCCTCCGATCTGTGTGCGGAAGCGGAGCAGCTGCGGCGGGGGCTGTTCGACCCCGTGTACCGCCCTCCGCTGGAAACGGGGCGGGTGCATGTGTACGAAGGGGCGGACGAGGAGGACGAGCTCTCCTTTATCGCCGCCGCGATCAAGCGGGAGGTGCTGGACGGCGGCGCCCGCTACAACGAGCTGGCGGTGTATGTTTCCGACCTTGCCGCGTATGCGCTGCCTCTGGAAAAGGTGTTCGGCGAATACGGCATCCCGTACTATGCCGATGTGCGCCGCAGCATCGCAAAACACCCGCTTGCGCAGTTCGTGCTGCGCTGGTTTTCCGTTCTCGCAGAGGGGTTCGATCCCGCCGATACGGACGCCTTTTTGGGCAGCGTCTTTTTCGGGGCGGACCGCGCCTCGTGCGAGGCGTACCGCAACTACCTCGCGCAGTATGCAAATTTCCGCGGCGGCGTAAAAAAGGAGATCAAGAGCACGGCGGAGCAGCCCCTCGTGTTCGCCGCCCTGCGCGAGCGGTTTTTATCCGCCTTTGAAGGGGCGCGCGCGGCGATGACGGGCGCGGCGTACTGCCGCGCCGTGCGCGGGCTTTTGGAATCCTTCGGGTGCGAAGCTGCGCAGGAAAAACTGGCAGCCGCGCTGGACGGCGCGGGCGAGCGGGAGAGCGCCGCCTTTGCCGCGCGCGGTTACGAGGGCGTCGTGCGCGTGCTCGGCGAGGCAGAGGCGCTTGCGGGCGGGCAAAAATTCGCCGCCGAAGAGTTTGCCGCCCTGCTCGCCGAAGGGTTCGCCGGGTTGGAGGTTTCCCTCATCCCGCAGTATTTGGACGCCGTTTTCGTGGGCGGCATTGCCGAAAGCCGCCGCGCGGGGGCAAGGGCGGTGTTTGCCGCGGGGATGACGGACGCCGTTCCGCCCGCGGGCGGGGATACCGCTCTGCTTTCGGACAGAGACATCGACCGCCTGCGCTCGCTGCAAGTGGAGCTTGCGCCCAAGATCCGCGAAGTGAACGCCCGCGCGCGGGAGACCGTTGCCTTGGCGCTGTGCGGCTTTTCGGAGCGGCTGTACGTCACCTTTCCGCAGGCGCAGGGCGGAGAGGAGAAAAAGCCGGGCGAGATCGTGGCGTGGGTGCGTTCGCTTTTTAGCGCGGGGGGCAAGCCGCTGCCCGTGCACACCCTCGCTTCGCTGGAAGGGCGGGCGAAGACGGACGCCGCGGCGTTTTTGCGCTACCTCGGCTGTGCGTGTTCGGAGCGGGTGCCCGCCGTGCGCACGCTGCTGCGCCATGCGGACGCATATCGGCGGGGCAGGGGCGATTTCACCCCGTATACGGGTGTGTATGCCGCCCTGCGCGCCCGCGGCGATGCGCCCGCGGAGCTCTTGTTCGGCGAAGAAAAACAGGCGGATTTCATTCCCTCGGCAGCCGCGGCGATCTTCCGCGGCAGAAACGCCGTTTACCCCACGCTGGCAGAGGGGTATTTCCGCTGCCCGTATCGCAACTTTGCCGAACAGGGTCTGCTGCTGAGCGAGCGCAAAGAGGGGAGCGTGCAGGCGACGGATACGGGCAATTTCATGCACGAATTGCTGCGCCGCCTTGCCGAGGCGATGCCGCAGCTCAAAGACGCCGCCGCCTGCGAAGACTTTGCGCGCGCGCAGGCGGAACAGCTGCTCGGCGAAGAGCCGTACCGGTACCTCTCCGATACGCGCACGGGCGGCGTTTCGGCGCGCGCGCTGGTGCGCGACGCCGTGATCGTCTGCCGCAACGCCTACGAGCAGATCGCGGGCTCGCGGTTTTCCGTTTCCGCCGCCGAGCAAACGTTCGGCTACCCCTCTTCGCCCTATCCCGGCATCGTGATCCTGCGCGGCGAACACCCCGTGCGGCTGGTCGGCAAGATCGACCGCGTGGACCGCTGCGGCGATTACGTGCGCGTCGTCGATTACAAAACGGGGCAGTTCGGCACGTCCGCCGAGGAGTACTACACGGGCAGGCGGTTGCAGCTTCCGCTCTATCTTGCCGCCGTTTCCGCCGAGCAGACGCCCGCGGGCGCCTATTATTTCCCCGCGCGCGTGGGGTTTGCGGGGGAAAAAGAGGACGCGCCGTTCCGCATGCAGGGCTATACCGCCGCAGGAGACGAGATCGTGCGCATGAGCGATACAAGCGCGCAGGAGGGAAAAAAGAGCCGTTTTATCGACGCGTCTTTGGGCGGGAGAAAGAGCCGTTTGCGCCTCGCCCCGGAGGATATGCGGGCGTTCGTCTCCTATTCGGTGCTGGCGGCAAGGCAGTGCGCCGAAGAGACGGTGCGCGGCTGTATCGCCGCCTCGCCCTACGAGGGGGCGTGTTCGTACTGCCCCTACGGCGGCGTCTGCGGGCATGACCCGTCTTCGGGCGCGCGGCGGGAGAAAGGGGTCACCGAAGAGGAGATCGTGCGCATCGCGCGCGAAGGGGGTGCGCAATGAGCGAAAAAAAGCTGACCGAAGAACAGCGCGCCGCCATTGCGGCGGAGGGCGAGGTGCTCGTTTCCGCCTCGGCGGGGAGCGGAAAAACCTTCGTCATGATCGAGCGGATGGTCTCGCTCGTGCTGTCGGGCAAGGCGGAAGTGCGCGGCATCCTCGCCGTCACCTTTACAAACCTTGCCGCGGCGGAGATGAAAGAGCGCCTGCGCGCCGCCGTCGTGCGGCGCATCAACCAAGAGAGCGCGCCCGCGGTGCGCGCCCGCCTCAAAGAACAGCTTGCGCAGATCGGCACGGCGGATATCAGCACCGTGCACGCCTTCTGCACCGCCGTCATCCGCCGCTATTTTTACGAGGCGGACGTGCCCGGCGCGTTCCGCGTGGCGGACGAGGCGGAGGCGGCGAAATTGCGCGCGCGCGCCATGGACCGCCTGCTCGACCGTTTGCTCGAAGAGGGGAACGCCGATCTTGCGCTCTTGGCGGAGATCTACGCGGGTCCGCGCGGGTTCGGCAGGCTGCGCTCCGTTTTGGAGGAGGCGTACGAGAGCGTGATCTCCATGGCGGACCCCGCCGCCTTTTTGCGCGCGCTGCCCGCGCGGTACGGCGCCGCGCCGTTTGCGGCGCTGTGCGGCGAATTGCTTTCGCCCGTGCAAAGGCGGGCGGCGGCGTTGCGGGAGCGGTGCGATCGGCTTGCCGAGCGGCTTTCGCCGCTCGTAAACGCGGGGCTGTTGCAGCCGAAGCACCTCGCCTTTATCGAGGCGCGGCGCGCGTTCGCCGCGTCGCTTGCGGAGGCGGAGGACCTCTTTTCCGCCGCCGCGCTGTGCGCGGGGGCGCAGTTCCCCTCCAAACCGCCCCGCCGCCGCGGGGAGGATCCCGCCCTCGCCGAAGCGGACGCCGCGCTTGCCGCGCTCAAAGAGGAGACGGACGCGCTCAAAGGCGCGCTTGCGGGGATCGGCGAAGCGGAGGAGGAAGAGCGCCGTTTTTACGCGGCGGGAGAAGTTGCCTGCGCGCTCGCTTCGCTGCTGCTCGCGTTCACGGAGGCGTACGGCGAAGCCAAGCGCCGCGCGGGCGTGCTGGATTTTTCCGACCTGGAACACAAGTGCTTGGCGCTGTTGGAGCAGCCGCGGGTGCGGCAGGAGGTGGCGGGCAGGTACACACACGTGTTCGTGGACGAGTATCAAGACGTGAACCCCGTGCAGGAGCGCATCCTCTCCCTCGTTTCGGGGGAAAACGTGTTCATGGTCGGGGACGCAAAGCAGTCCATTTACGGGTTCCGCGGTTGCAGTTCCGCCTTTTTCACTCAAAAGTTCGAACGGCTTTCGCAAAAGGGCGGCGCACTCACCCTCAACAGCAACTTCCGCTCCCGCACCGCCGTGCTGGATGCGGTAAACCGCATTTTTTCGGCGGTGATGACCCGCGAAAACGGCTCCGTCGATTACGCGGCGACCTCGGTCATGCAGGCGGGCACGCCGCAGCAGGAGGGCGGCGGCGTGTACGTTGCGTTCGCCCGCGAGGAGGAGGAAGCGGAGCGCGCGCCCCGCGGCGTGTATTCGGTTGCGGAGCACATCGGGCAGGCAAACGAGGAGGAATATCCCGAAGGCGCGCTCATCGCCGATATCGTGCTCGAAGAGCTGACCCGCCCGCTTCCGGACGGGGAGGGCGGCGTACGGCAAACGGGGTACGGCGATATCGTGGTGCTCACCCGCAGCAAAAAGGGGAAGGCGGGGCGCATCGTGGGAGAACTTGTTCGCCGCGGCATCCCCGTCGCCACCGAGGCGGAGGTCAACATCTGCGAATACCCCGAAGTGAAGCAGCTTTTGGGCATCTTGCAATATTTGGATAACGGCACGCAGGATATCCCGCTGGCGGCGGCGCTCAAAAGCGGGCTCGGCGGGCTGACGGACGAAGATCTGGCAGCCGTGCGCCTTGCCGCGGGGGCAAAAACGGGGTTCGTTGCCGCCTGCGCCGCCGCGGCGCAGGGCGAGGGGGCGCTTGCCGAAAAGCTGCGCGCCTTCGATCGGGCGGTGCAGCGGCTCAGAACGTTTGTGCCCGTCTCCTCCGCGGCGGAGCTCTGCGTGCGCATTCTGCGCGAAACGGGCATGGAACTTGCCTTGCTCGCCTCGCCCTGCGGGGAGGAAAAGCTGGCGCGCGTACGCCGTTTTATCGCCGAAAGCGGCGACCTTTCGCTTACGGATTTTCTCGAACGCCTTAAAAACGCGTCGTATTTTGTCGGGTTTTCCGAAAAAGGCGGCGAAAACGCCGTGCGCGTGATGACCATGCACAAGGCAAAGGGGCTGGAATTTCCCGTCGTCATCGTGGCGGGGCTGAACGGCGAATTCAGTTCGGCGGATCTGCACGGGGTGCTCTTTGACGAGGAGTGGGGCTTCGCGCCCTGCGCGTACGACCGTACCGCGTTCACCGCAAAGGAGACGCTGCTGCGCGCCGTGTGCAAAAACCGCATCCGCCGCAAACGCACCGAAGACGAGATGCGCTTGCTGTACGTGGCGCTCACCCGCGCCCGCGAACGGCTTTGGCTCGCCTTTTCCAAGCGCCGCCCCTTCCGTGCGGACGCGGCGGCGGAAGCAACGTGCTTTGCGGACCTGATCGACCTCTCCTTGCTGGAAGAAAACATCGTGCCCGTGTTCGGAGACGTGCACGACGCGCCCGCCACCCGCGTGCTGCTGGCGGGCGAGCCGGACGAGGAGGCGCGCCGCGCCGTCGGGGCGCGCTATCGCAGGGAGTACCCCTTTGCCGCGGCGCTGTGCCTGCCCGTAAAAACGTCCGCCACCGCGCTCTTGCGCGAAAAGGAGGCGCTGCGAGCGGCGGGCATGCTTGCGGCGGCGGAGGCGGATACCGCCGCGCTTGCGGGCGGCGGAAGCGAAAAATACGAGGAAGAAGCGGCGCGCGAGGGGCTCTCTCCCGCGGATACGGAAACGGGCGTTGCGTACCACGCCTTTTTGGAGCGGGCAGATTTTTCCGCTCCGCCCGAAGAGGAGGCGGCGCGCGTCATCGAAGCAATGCGCGGCGAAGGGTTTTCCGTGCTCCCCGATCCGGCGCAGGCGGCAAAGATTTTGCGCATGCCGCTGTTCGCCTCCCTCGCGGGCGCGCAGCTGCGGCGCGAGCAGCCGTTTTTGCTCTTTTTGCCCGCGGGGCAGCTGTATGATACGCAGGAACAGAGCGAAGTGCTCGTGCAGGGCGTCATCGACCTGCTTGCCGTCCGCGGCGAAGAGTGCATCGTTGCGGATTACAAATATTCGGCGCGCGGGGCGGAGGAGCTTGCGGCGGCGTACGCGCCGCAGCTGCGCATTTACGCCGCCGCCGCGGCGCGCATGCCCGGCATAAAGCGCGTGCGCACGGTGCTGGTGAACATCATGCAGGGGTATTGCGTCGAAACGAAAGGGGCGCAATGAAAAAAAGAGCGTGCCGCGCCTGCTTTTCGGCAAACTTCGGCAGGGCGCGGCAAAACATTCTCTAAAACAGAGCGGCGCGGCGGCTATAATCTGCGGGAAGACTTTGCTTGGAGAAGAGTATGCCGTCCTTTCCTTTTGCGCCGCTGTTCGCGCTCGTATCGGGCAGGGGCGCCGCGCTGTACGGCGCGGCGCTCGCCCTGCTCGCGTTGCCGCTGCCCGTCTTTTTTGCGGCGTTTGCCGCCGCGCTTATGCGGCGGCGGGCGTTCGGCTGGTTCCTCATGTTCAGCGATTTTTGCGGGTACGCCTTTCTCGCCCTGCTGCTTTTCGGGGAGCGGGGCAGAGAGGCGTTGCTGCCCGCCCTTTGTGCCGCGCTGGCGGCAAAGGCGGTGTATCTGGCGTGCTTCGGCGCGCTCTGCCTGCCGCAGGCGTGCCGCGCGCGGGCGGCGCGCCTGCGGCAGAAAAAAAGGGCGCGCGCCGCCCGCCTTGCCGAAGAGGAGGAAGGGCAGTGCCCGTCCGCTCGATCCGTCTCTTCTGCCGAACGGGCGGCGCCCGCCGCGCCGCCGCCCGACCTGCCGCCCAAAGTGCGCTGCTTCGAAGAGGGGGAAGTGCGCGTAGAGCGCGATGTGCGCCTCGGCCACATTTCGCAGGCGCTTTCGCGCTTGCAGGCGGCGCCGCTCACCGCGGGAGACAGGCTGGAAGCGCAGGCGGCGCAAGAGCTTTTATCCGTCTATGCGGGCAAAGGGGCGCTGCGTACGGAGGAGGCAGAGTCGCTCAACGACGTGATGGCGTCTCTTTTAAAGATGATGGCGCGGTACGACCTGTAAAGAATGCGGCGCGCCCGCAAGCAGCGCGCTTGATAAACGGTGAAAAAGGGAAAAGCAAGAAATCCGCCCGCCGCGCTCTTTCCGCGCGGCGGGCGGCTTTGCGACTCTTTTCCGCGCGGCGGCGCCCGCCGCGCGGTTGACAAGAGCAAAAAATTCGGATATAATCGTGCCAAAAGCGGCGCCGCAGCCGAAAAACGCCGCGGTGCGCCGAAGCAAAAGAGGAAGGGTATGGTCATCGAATTTTACGGCGAGGTGAGCGATTACACCAAACGCCGCACCGATAAACTTCGCAAAAGATATTTTTCGAACTGGCTGCTGGTGCTGATGGCGCCGGTATTTATCGTTTCGCTCGTGCTGCTCTTTACGTCGGAAGGGGACGGGTGGATCTACACGCTCGTGTTTGCCCTGCTTTTGGGGTCGGCGGGCGCGTTTTTCCGTTTCGGACCCATGAAAAAGAAGTTCAACGACGGAAAATGGCTGTTCCGCGTGCAGATCGAGGGAGATCGGCTGCTTTGGACGCAGTACCTGCCCGATAAAACCGTCCGCAAGGAAAAGAGCGTTAACAGCATCAAAAAGGTATACCGCACAAAATTCTGTTATTATCTCGTGTACGGCGATATCGCAAACGCCGTCATCTGCGAGCGCTGTTTGTTGAAGCGCGGCACTTTTGAACAGCTGGAACGCCTCTTTGAAGGCAAGATCCGCAACCTTATCATTTAAAAAACGGAAAGTCAAGTACCACCGGCTCAGCCGGTGGTACTTGACTATGCCTGTTCGAGCTTGATACAGGCGCCGTTTACGGCGTCTTGAAACATCATCCAGTACCCTTTCCCGTTTAGGTCGAATACCGAAAGCGGCAGGTACGAACACCATTTTTTGAGTGCTTCGGGCGGGGCTTCCCGCCGTTCGGCGGGTACGCCGTAGCAGATGTACTTTACGCGCGCCTCTTCCCCGATCACGCCCACAACGTAGTATTTTTGCGCCGAAAAGTTGATCTTTGCCCAGCGGGAGCAGGGGATGCTGCGCGCCAGCTCCTCTTCGGCGGGGTAGCGCTCGAACAGTCCGTCCAGCTCCTTTTTTACTTGATCGTAATAGCAAGCTCCTTCATCCGCTCCGTTTTCTTCGCTCCCTGTGCGCAGGAATAGGCTTTGAGCATCTTCATCCGTTCCAGCGTTTCGCCCGTACCCCGCTTCTTCGGCAGGGCTGTTTGTTTGCGCATCGTCTTCCTCCTTTTGCCGGTCTGCGTCCGCAAAGGCAAAGTAGTTTTCGTCGGCAACGGCTTCGTCGTCGTAGGGCGGTTTTTCTGCCCCGCCGTTTGCGGCGGGGCGCCCCTCTTCTGCGTTTTGCGGCGCGCCCCCGCGCCCGCTTGTCTTCTTTTCGGGCGCGCTTTCGTTTTGCCGCGCTTCTTTTTGCGGCGGCGCCGATTCGTCCAGCTGCGCGCACAGCTGTTTCCAGTCGTAGGCGTGTTCGCCGCTGCTGCCCGCCGCCACCGCCTTCGCCGCGCCGTTCACATACGCCAGCAGGCAGCCCAGCCCGTCCGCAAGGTCCAGCGCGCTCTGCCGCTTGGCGGTAAACCCTGCGGGAGAGGGCAGATCGAACGCCTCCGCCGTTCCGTGCGCGTCGCACAGCACGGCGCGGTACCGCCCCGCCGAAAGGGGCGCCAGCCCGATGGGCGTCAGCGTCGCCGTCAGCCGCCCGCCGAACGTTTCCGCCGTCAGCAGCGCGGAAAGCACCTTGCCGTCGGCGGCAAAGCCCGCGCTCAGCTGTTTTAATATACAGATCTTTTTCCGGTATTGCATACGCCGCCTCGCCAAGGCAACGCGCCCGCGCGGGCGCGTATCGTGTTTATGATTATATATATTCCCGCATATGAAAAATTAACAATTTTTGGCGAATCGGCGCGAAAAAGCGCAAAACCCCGCCCCCTCCGCGGGAGAAGAATTGTGCAAAACGGCGCTGAAAAAGTTTACTTTTTTGTGCGGTTCGGGTATAATAAACGGGAACGAAACGAGCGGAAGGCGCGCCTTCCGCGAAGGAGAAAGGGTATGAACATGGCTCAAGCCATTCAAAACGAAAAGGTGCGCCGCTTTATCGACGAGAGCGCGGCGCTCTGCCGCCCCGATCAGATCGTGCTCATCGACGGCAGCAAAGAGCAGCGCGACGCGCTCCGCGCCGAGGCGTGCTCTACGGGCGAGATGATCAAGCTCAACGAGGATCTGCTCCCCGAATGCTACCTGCACCGCACCGCCGTCAACGACGTGGCGCGCGTGGAGGACCGCACCTTCATCTGCTGCCGCAACAAAGAGGATGCCGGCCCCATCAACAACTGGATGGACCCCAAAGAGGCGTACAAAATGGCGGGCGATATTTTCAAAGGTTCCATGCAGGGCAGAACGATGTACGTCATTCCGTACAGCATGGGCATTGTCGGCAGCGAATTTTCCAAGATCGGCATCGAACTTACGGACAGCATCTACGTTGTGCTCAACATGGAGATCATGACGCGCGTCGGCACCGATGTGCTGGATGCGCTGGGCGCCGACGGCGACTTTGTAAAAGGGCTGCACTCCAAGTGCACGCTGGATGAAGCAAAGCGCTATATCCTGCACTTCCCCGAAGACGATACCATTTGGTCGTGCAACAGCGGGTACGGCGGAAACGTGCTGCTCGGCAAAAAGTGCTTTGCGCTGCGCATTGCCTCCTACCTCGGCAGAAAAGAGGGCTGGATGGCGGAGCACATGCTCATTTTGGGCTTTGAAAAGCCGGACGGCGATACCAAGTACATTGCGGCGGCGTTCCCTTCCGCGTGCGGCAAAACCAACCTCGCCATGCTCATTCCCCCCGAAATTTACCGCAAAAAGGGGTATAAGATCTGGACGGTCGGCGACGACATTGCGTGGATCCGCGTCGGCGCGGACGGCAGGTTGTGGGCGATGAACCCCGAAAACGGTTTCTTCGGCGTGGCGCCCGGCACCAACGAAAAATCCAACCCCAACGCGCTGCACACCACGCAGCGGGGCACCATCTTTACCAACGTGGCGCACAATTTGGAGAACAACACCGTTTGGTGGGAAGGGCTGGATAAAAACCCTCCCAAAAACGCCGTAGACTGGAAGGGCAACCCGTGGGACGACGCCGCCAAAGCGGCGGGCGTAAAGGGCGCGCACCCGAACAGCCGCTTCACCGCCCCCGCCAAAAACTGCCCCTGCATCAGCAAGGCGTTCGACGACCCGAAGGGCGTGCCCCTGTCTGCGATCGTGTTCGGCGGCAGGCGCGCCAAAACGGCGCCGCTCGTATACCAGAGCAAGAGCTGGGATAACGGCGTGTTCGTCGGCTCCATCATGGCAAGCGAAACGACGGCTGCCGCCACCGGCGCGGTCGGCGTGGTCCGCCGCGACCCGATGGCGATGCGCCCCTTCTGCGGCTACCATATGGGCGATTACTTTGCGCACTGGATCGAGATGGGCAAAAAGGTCAAAAACCCGCCCAAGATCTTCAACGTCAACTGGTTCCGTTTGGACGACGAGGGCAACTTCCTCTGGCCCGGCTTCGGCGAAAACATGCGCGTGCTCGAATGGATCGTCAAGCGCTGCGAGGAAAAGGTCGGCGCGGTGGAGACGCCCATCGGCTATGTGCCCGCCCCGCAGGATCTCAACTTGGAGGGCTGCGGCGTGAGCGAAGAAACGCTCAAAGAGCTGCTTACCGTCGATAAAGAGACGTGGAAAAAGGAAGCCGAGGGCATCGAAGAGTTCTATAAACAGTTCGGAGACAGGCTCCCGAAAGAGCTTTCGCAAGAGCTTGCCACCCTCAAAGCCAACCTCGGCAAGTAAAATTTTTCGGCGGCAGCCAACGGGCTGCCGCCGTTCTTCTGCCTAAGAAAACCACTCGCTGAGCGAGTGGTTTTCTTAGGCGGCAATGCAAAGCCGCCGCGGGAAAGATCCCGCGGCGGTAAATGTTTGATCGTCTTGCAAAAATCACGAAAAAAAGATTTGTCGGCGCAAAACTTTTTTCGCGGATCAGTTCACCTGCAAAAAGTACGCTTTTAAATAGCCCGTCTCCTCGGCAGCAAGCAGGATCGGGTGGTCGGGCGCCTGCCCGCGCGCCTCCAACACGCGCACTTCTCTGCCTGCGTGCCGCGCGCTTTCGCGCAGCATTTTTTCAAACAGCGGCGGCGTCATGTAATGCGAGCACGAGCAGGTCAGCAAAAAGCCGCCCCGCTTTACAAGTTTCATGGCGGAAACGTTGATGTCGCGGTAGCCGCGGCAGGCGCCCGCCACCTCCGCCGCGCTCTTGCAAAAGGCGGGCGGGTCGAGCACGATGCAGTCGAACAGCTCTCCCGCCGCGCGCAGTTTGCGCAGCAGGTCAAAGGCGTCTCCCTGCACCGTTTGAATGTTCGTAATGCCGTTGCGCGCCGCGTTTTGCCGCAGCGCCGCGAGGGCGCTTTCCGAAATATCGTTGGCAACAACTTCCTTTGCAACGAGCGCGGCGTTGAGCGAAAACCCGCCGCTGTTGCAAAAACAGTCTAGCACGCGCCCGCCCGCGGCGTAGCGGCGCAGGGCGAGGCGGTTTTCCTTTTGGTCGAGGAAAAACCCCGTCTTTTGCCCGCTGCGGATATCGATGCCGAGTTTCAGCCCGTTTTCGGTTACGGTCAGCTCTTCGGGCACTTCGCCGTACAGCAGCTTGTCTTCGAGGGGCAGCCCCTCTTTGCGGCGCACGGCGGCGGTGCCGCGCATGTACACGCACCGCGGCGAAAACAGCTTTACGAAGCAGTTTGCGATGCGCTCTTTGCGCTTGTCGATGCCAAAAGAAAGGCATTCGAGCACGATGCAGTCTCCGTAACGGTCGGCAATGAGCGCGGGCAGCCCGTCCGCCTCGCCGAACACCATGCGGTAGTTGTCTGTGCAAAGCAGCCTTTCGCGCAGGGCGTTCGCCTCCGAAATTTTTCGGCAGTAAAAGGCGTCGTCGTCCTCTCCTTCGCCGTGCAAAAAAATGCGCACCAAAATTTTGGAAAGGTGGTTGATGTACCCTTTGCCGATGAACCTGCCGTCCTGCGCGTACACGGCGGCGAGCGAACCGTTGCCGCCGTCGCCCTCGATCTTAGCAACTTCGTTGGCGTAGACCCAGCTGTGCCCCGCGAGCAGGCGCTTTTCCTCTCCCTTTTTCAAGTACACCGAATAAGCCATACTATTTTTTTGCTCCGCAGAATAAGTATAGAGGTATTATAGCAGAAAGCGCCCCCGCGCGCAAGCCGAACGCAGGGGGGAAAGCCCGCGGCAGGGCGCGCTCTGCCCGCCGCGGCGCGTTTTTCCTTGACAAAGGCGTGCCGAAAGGGGTACAATGCCATCGTTGATTTTTGCTATGGCGCGCACGCGCGGGAAAAGGAGCGGCAGTTGGACCTGAAAGCATACACCGAACAACAGCTGGAAGAGCTGGCGCAGCGCCTGCGCGGGCGCATCGTTGCCGCCGCAAAGGAGCACGGGGGGCATCTCTCCTCCGGGCTGGGCGCAGTGGAGATCATTCTCGCGCTGCACAGGGTGTTTGACCTTCCGCAGGATAAATTGGTGTTCGACGTGGGGCACCAGGCGTACGCGCACAAGCTGCTCACGGGCAGAAGTTTGGAAAATTTGCGCGAAAAGGGGGGCGAAAGCGGGTTTGCCGACCCTGCCGAAAGCGAATACGACCCCTTTATCGCGGGGCATAGCGGCAATTCTTTGGCGGCGGGCATCGGGCTGTGCAACGCGCGCGACCTTTCGGGCGGCGGCGGAAAGGTGATCAGCTTGATCGGCGATGCGTCTTTGGGCAGCGGGCTGGCGCTGGAAGCGGTGTTTTCCGCGGAAAAAAAGCCGCAAAACTTCGTTGTCGTGCTCAACGACAACGGCATGGCGATCGATAAAAACCGCACGGCGTACCGCGCCATTTCGCGCATGACGGCAAAAAAGCGGTACCGCACCTTCAATTCGCGGCTGGCAAAGACGTTTAAGGAGACGGGCGCGTTCGGGCGGGTACTGCGCCGCTTCAAATACAGCCTCAAAGGCTGGCTGAACAAAAACGACTTTTTTGACCGCTGCGGCTTCAAATACATAGGCCCCGTCAACGGGCACGATCTGCACGAGCTGGTCGAGGTGCTTTCGGATATTCAAAAATTGCAGGAGCCGGTGCTGCTGCACTGCGTTACGCAAAAGGGGAAGGGGTACGCCCCCGCCGAAGCCGACCCCGCCTATTACCACGGCGTGAACAGGGGCTTTGCCCCGCCCGTGCACACCTTTTCCGCCGCGCTCGGCGCGCTGCTGTGCGAGGAGGCGGAAAAGGACCAAACGCTCGTTGCCGTAACGGCGGCGATGAAGGAGGGCGTCGGGCTGGCGGAGTTTGCCGAAAAGTTTCCGCGGCGCTTTTTTGACGTTGGCATTTGCGAAGAATACGCCGTTACGATGGCGGCGGGCATGGCAAAGGGGGGGATGCGCCCCGTCGTTTGCCTGTACTCCACCTTTTTGCAGCGCGCGTTCGACGAGATCGTGCACGACGTGTGTCTGCAAGGGCTGCCCGTTTTGCTTTGCATCGACCGCGCCGGATTCGTCGGCGCGGACGGAAAAACGCATCAAGGGCTGTTCGACCTCGCCGCGCTGCGCGCGCTGCCGGGGATGCGCATCTTCGCGCCCAAGGACGCGGCGGAGCTGGCAGACGTGTTCCGTTACGCGCGCTCTCTCGGCTGCCCCGCCGCCATCCGCTTCCCCAACGGCGAAGCGCCGCCGCTGGGCGGCGGCGTTCCGATCGCCGATCGGCTGTGGGAAGTGCTTGCCGAGGGTTCGGGCGCCGTTGTGCTCGCCTGCGGGGCGCGCGCCGTGCGCCGCGCGCTACAAGCGCGGGAAGAGGAGGGCTGCGCGGATACGACGGTCGTCAACTGCCGCAGCGCCGCCCCGCTCGACGGCGCGCTGCTCTCTTCGCTCTCCGGGCGGCGGCTCATCACCTTTGAAGAGGGGTACGAAGCGGGCGGCTTCGGGTCGGCGGTCGCCGAGTGGTACGCCGCGCGCGGTATCCCCGTGCACCTGAACCTTTTGGGCGCGCCTGCCAAGCTGTACGCGCACATGTCTGCGGAAGAACAGGCGGCGGAGGCGGGGCTGACCGCAGCCGATCTCGCCCGCTGCATCCGCGCCGTGCGGGAAGATACGGAGGAGAGAAATGGAAAATAAACCCGAAGAGATCAAGGCGGGGCGGGAGAAGCAGGGGCAAACGCCGCCTGCCGAAGCGCAAACGCCGCCTGCCGAAGCGCAAACGCCGCCCGCCGAAGCGCAAACGCCGCCGCAGGGGCAAACGCCGCCCGCAGAAGGGGCGGGCGTGACGGCGGTCGGGTGCGAAGACGGGGCGGTCAAAGCGGAGGCTGCCGTCGTCACGGCGGACGATTTGCGCTATCAAAACAAGCGAGAGGTGGCAAAAGGCGGCGTGCTGGGCTTTTTTATCGGGCTTGCCGTCATCGTGCCGGGGATCAGCGGCTCTACCGTTGCCATCATCTTCAAGCTCTACCGTAAACTCCTGTTCGCGCTGGGCAATCTGTTCAAGGCGTTTAAAAAATGCGCGCGCTTTCTGCTGCCCGTGCTCATCGGGCTGGCGGCGGGGTTCGTTCTCGGCTTTTTCGCCGTAGAAAAGGCATTGCAGCTGAGCACCTTTGCCGTCGTCGCCCTCTTTGCGGGGCTGATGTTCGGCGCGCTGCCCGCCGTGACCGACGAGATCAAGGGCGAAAAAAAGAGCGCGCCGCGCCTGTTGCTGCTGGGGCTGGGGTTTGCCGTGCCCGTGGCGCTCAGCCTGCTCTCCTCGCTGCTCTTTTTGGAGGAGCGGTCGCTTGCGGGGCTGAACGCGTGGCAGTATATCCTGTTTGTGGTGCTCGGCTTTGTGGTGGCGATCACGCAGATCGTGCCGGGGCTCTCCGCTTCGGCGATTCTGATGATGGCGGGCTACTTCAAACCGCTGTTCGACGGCGTGTGGAAGGTCTTTTCCGAACCCATGCTGCTGCTCGTTTACGCCTGCCTGCTCGTCGGTTTCGTGGCGGGGCTTTTGACCGTTTCCAAGGGGCTTGACAGGCTGCTCGCCGTTTACCGCGCCCCCTCCTTTTTCTGCATCGTCGGGCTGTCTTTGGGGTCGGTGGTCACAATGTTTTTCAACCCGGAGATCTTTGCGGAATACCAAAGCTGGGCGGCGGGCGAGCCCTTTGCCGCCGACCTCGGCGTGGGGCTGGCGCTGTTTGCCGTCGGCGTCGCCGCGTCGTGGTTCTTTGTCCGCTACGAGCGCAAAAGAAAAACCTGAGCGCGGGCGCATGCGCTAAAAAAGAATAAAACGTCGCCGGTCCGCACGGAGCATGCTCCGTGCGGACTTTTTATGCAAAAAAAGGGGAGCGAGACCGCAAAAATTTGCCCGCCGCTTGAAAAATACGGGAAATTATTTTACAACTTGTTACAATTTTGTTACAAGATGCGCGAAGGATTTATACAACTTAGCGGTATACTGAAAGCACAAATTCGAAAGGAGAAAAGAAGAATGAAAAAGATTTTTCTGGCGATCGCAAGTTTGGTGCTTGCGGCAGGTATCGGTGTTGCGGCAGTCGGCTGCGCCACAGGATACGCGGTAGAAGTCAGCGGCGGCGGGTCCGGCGTCGGGCTTTCCAACACGAGGAACGGCACGTTCGATCTCGGCATGGCGTCCAAAGAAGTGAAGGGCGAGGATGCGGAGGGGCTCACCGTGTACCAGCTGTGCATCGACGGTATTGCGATCGTCGTGAACAACGAAAACGCGGTCGAAGACCTCACCACGGCGCAGATCAAAGCCATTTACCTCGGCACAACGGATAATTGGAGCGACGTAGGCGGCGCGGATGCGTCCATCAACGTCGTACACCGGGAAGACGGTTCGGGCACGCGCGATGCGTTTTTGGAAAAAGTGGGCATCGACGAAGAGACCGAAACGATGGTGGAGGGCACAACGCTCAACAGCACCAACCTCGTCATGCAAACGGTTTCCGGCGATAAAAACGCCATCGGGTACATCTCCCTCGGTTCGCTGGACGATTCGCTCAAAGCGGTCAAGATCGGCGGCGTGGAGGCGACCAAGACAAACGTTTTGAACAACACCTATCCCTTGCAGCGCCCGTTCAACGTGGTGTACACCGAAAGCAGGCTTGCGGAAAACGACCTGTTGCAGGATTTCCTCACCTATTTGAAGAGCGAGGACGCGCAGGAGATCATCGAAGAAAAGGGGTATATCAGTCTCACGAGCAGAACGTACCCCGCCTATGCCGTGCCCGAAACCAAGCCCGAAACGATGGAGCTGAGCGTCGGCGGTTCGACCTCCGTGCAGCCGCTCATGTCGCAGCTGGCATATGCGTACGAAGAGCTGCTGGCGGCATAACGAACAAAACAAAATACGAGCGGATGCGGGTTGAAGTTCAGCCCGCTTTCTGCCTATACGAGAAAAGAGTATGAGACAAGCAAGCATTGCAAACAACGCGGCGGAGGCGGCGATCCCCGTTTCGCGTCGGGCGGCGGCAAGGGAGATCGGGATGAAGGTCGTCTTTGCCGTTGCGGCGGCGATCTTTATCGCGGCGGTGATCGTCATCTGCGTGTATCTGTTCATCCG
This sequence comes from uncultured Clostridia bacterium, assembly GCA_944346885.1. Classification (GTDB taxonomy): domain Bacteria; phylum Bacillota; class Clostridia; order Christensenellales; family Borkfalkiaceae; genus Borkfalkia. The sequence continues at coordinate 37,673 of CALVMR010000003.1, forward strand.
CGCCGTGCCCGCCGTCGGGGAGATCGGCGTGATCGAGTTCCTCTTCGGCGGCGTTTGGGCGCCCGGCAAGGGGGCGTACGGCATCGGCACGCTCGTCGTCGGCACCATCGTCGCCACGGCGGGGGCGCTCATCGTCGGGGTGCCCGTCGGGCTTCTCGTCGCCGTGTTCATGGCGTTTTATTGCCCCAAGTGGCTGTATAAGATCTGCAAACCGCTCTTGAACATCCTTGCGGGGATCCCGTCCATCGTATACGGGTACTTCGGGTTGCAGGTCATCGTTCCGTTCGTGCGCGATACGTTCGGGGGAACGGGGTTCAGCCTGCTGACTACGGCGTTCATCCTCGGCGTCATGATCCTGCCCACCATCATCAACATTTCGGAAACGTCGCTGCGGGCGGTGCCCAAAAGCTATTACGAGGGCGCGCTGGCGTTGGGCGCCACCAAGGAGCGCGCCATCTTCCGCACCATGTTCCCCGCGGCGGCTTCGGGCATCGTGACCGCCGTCATTTTGGGGCTGGGGCGCGCCTTCGGCGAAACGGCGGCGGTCGTGATCATCTGCGGCAACGTGGCAAAGTTCCCCACAAGTTTGCTCGATTCCATCCGCACGCTCTCCTCCAACATCGCAAACGAGCTGGGGTACGCCGAAGGGCTGCACCGCGAAGCGCTCATCGCCTGTGCGGCGGTGCTGTTCGTGTTTATCCTCATCATCACGACCATCATCATGCTGCTGCGCAGAAAAAAGAGGTGAAAGTATGGCAAAAGAAATCGTATTGCGCGAAGGGGAAGTGGACGTTTCGCACATCGTTCCCATCAACAGGCAGTCTTTTGCGGATAAAGCGCGCGCCTATGCGCACAAACCCTGTTCGCTGATCGGGTTCGCGCTCGTCCTCCTCGCCACGCTTATCACGCTCGCCATGGTGCTGTGGATTTTGGTCTATGTGTTCATGCAGGGCGTGCCGCACCTCACGGCGGATATCTTTGCCGTCCGCTGGACGCCGGAAAACATGTCGATGCTGCCCTCGCTCGTCAACACCCTCACGATCGCAGGCATATCGCTGGTCGTGGCGGGGGTCGTCGGGATTTTTGCCGCCGTCTTTATGGTGGAGTATGCCAAGTCTACGAATATCTTTGTCAAGATCGTGCGCGTGGCGGCGGAAACGCTTTCGGGCATTCCCTCCATCGTGTACGGCATTTTCGGCATGATGTTCTTTGTCGAACTGTGCGGCTGGGGAAATTCCCTGCTCGGCGGCGCGTTTACCATGGCGTTGATGATGCTGCCGCTGATCATGCGCACCACCGAAGAGGCGCTCCGCGCCGTGCCCGATTCCTTCCGCGAGGGTTCGTTTGCGCTCGGCGCGGGCAAGCTGCGCACCATTTTCCGCATCATCTTGCCCTCGGCGATGCCCGGCATCGTATCGGGGATCATCTTGGGGCTGGGCCGCGTGGTCGGGGAGACCATGGCGCTCGTGTATACGGCGGGTTCCGCCTTCAACGTGCGCTACCCCGCGTCGCCGATGAACCAAGGCTGCACGCTTACGGTGTACATGTATTCGCTGATCAACGAAGGGAATGAGTACATCGGGCAGGCGTGGGCGGTCGCCGTGGTGCTGATCGTTTTGGTCGTGCTCATCAACGGGGTGGCGGAATTTATCGGAAACAAGCTGAAAAAGGAGTACTGAACGGTGAAGTGGAATCTCTTTAAAAAGAAAGCGGCGGAACAGGCGGAAAGCGCCGCCGCGCCCGCCGAAAGCGCGGCGGAGGAAGCCGCCAAAGAAGCGGCAAACACCGCGAGTGCGGCGCCCGCGGAGAGCGGCGCCAAAGCAGACGAAAGCGCGCACGTCTTTCAAACGGCGCGCACGGGCGCAAGCCTTTCGGAGGGCGCGAAGGGAGAGCCTCCCGTCAAATTCAAAGTCAGCGACCTCAACCTCTATTACGGCAAGTTTTGGGCACTCAAAAACATCAACATGGAGATCCGCGAAAAGGAGATCACCGCCTTTATCGGACCCTCCGGCTGCGGAAAATCCACCTTTTTGAAGACGCTCAACCGCATGAACGACCTCATCCCCGATTGCAAGATCACGGGCGAGGTGCTCATCGACGGCGTAGACCTGTACGGAAAAGTGGATATCAACACGCTGCGCAAACGCGTGGGCATGGTGTTCCAAAAACCCAATCCTTTCCCCATGAGCGTGTACGACAACATCGCCTACGGCCCGCGGACGCACGGCGTCCGCAAAAAGGCGAAGCTGGATGAGATCGTAGAGCGTTCGCTGCGGCAGGCGGCGATTTGGGACGAACTCAAAGACAGGCTCAAAAAGAGCGCGCTCGGTCTTTCGGGCGGGCAGCAGCAGCGCCTGTGCATCGCGCGTACGCTCGCGGTGGAGCCGGAAGTGGTGCTGATGGACGAGCCGACGTCCGCGCTGGACCCGATCTCCACGTCCAAGATCGAGGATCTGGCGCAGGATCTTAAAAAGGATTATACCATCGTCATCGTTACGCACAACATGCAGCAGGCGGCGCGCATATCGGATAAAACGGCGTTTTTCCTGCTCGGCGACCTCATCGAATACGGCGATACCGACGATGTGTTCAACCGCCCCGCAGACAAGCGTACCGAGGATTATATCACAGGGAGGTTCGGTTGATATGACCAGAAAACAATTCGACGAACAGCTCGCCGCGCTGAAAGACCTGCTCACCGAAATGGGCGATTTAAACTGCCGCGCCATCGCCGACGCGGCGGCGGCGCTCGAACAGCAGAACACGGCGCTCGGCGGCGAGATCAAGCGCGTAGAGCGCGCCGTAGACGAAAAAGAGGCGGAAGTGGAGCGGCTGTGTTTGAAGATCATTTTAAAGCAGCAGCCCGTGGCAAGCGACCTGCTGTTCGTCACCTCCGCCATGAAGATGGTCACGGATATGGAGCGCATCGCCGACCAAGCCGTGGATATCGGCGAATTGGTCGTAAAGATGAGCCGCCTGCCCTATGCGGATATCCCGACCGAGATCTATGATATGGCAGAGCGCGTCAAAGAGATGGTCGGCACCGCGGTGGAGAGCTTCGTTTCCCGTAACGGAGAGCTTGCCAAAGAGACCTGCCGCGCCGACGACGCCGTAGACGATCTGTTCGACGAGGTGAAGAAAAAGCTCACGCACGTCGTATACAAAGAGATCGAGGACGATGAAAACGGAGAGCAGGCGCTGGATATGCTGATGATCGCAAAGTATCTGGAAAAGATCGGCGACCACGCCACCAACATTGCCGAGTGGGTGCTGTTCATGCTCACGGGAGAACACAAAAAGCTGAATTGAACGGTTCACGAAAATTTTTTCGAACCGATGAAAAAATTTTCCGTTCGCCGCGGGCGGCGCCGCTTGCGGCGAAAGCCGCTCGGCGGCGGTTTTTCTTTCGGGGAACACCGTTACGGAAGCGCCCGAAAAACGGAACGGCGGCAAAATGTATAATACAACCCGATGAAGGGTGTACTCCCGTTCCGAGAAAAATATTACAATTTTATTACAAATTTTACAAGTGTATTATACAACTTTTCCGTACAATGGCAGTACAGGCATTGTTTTGCCAGAGAGAAGAATGCTATTGCCAAGGAGAAAGTTTGTATGAACATGGGGCAGTTGCTGGCAGAGGGCGCGGAAACGGTCGTTACCATGGGCGCAATGGATTATGTGCTCGCGGTCGTGGCGCTTTTGGGCGGCTTGGGCGCGTTTTTGTTCGGGTTCAAGGTGCTATCCGACAACATTGAAAAGCTCGCCACCAACCGTTTGCGCGGCTGGTTCGATAAAACGGGCAAAAACCGCTTTATCGGCGTGGGCATCGGCGCGGGCGTCACGGCGATCATCCAAAGCTCGTCGGCAACGACCGTCATGGTGGTCGGCTTTGTCAACGCGGGGCTGATGTCGCTGTTTTCGGCAACGGCGATCATCATGGGCGCAAACATCGGTACCACCATCACCGCCTATTTTTCGGTTTTGGGAGATATCCCGTTCATCGAGTTTATCACCGTCTTCGCCTGCGTCGGCATTTTCATGAACATGCTCGCCAAAAAGGAAAAGACCAAGAGCGTCGGGCTTTTGCTCGCCGGCTTGGGGCTGGTGTTTTTGGGGCTGGAATACATGGGCATGGCGATGGATGATTTCGCCAAATCGGACGCCATCATGCAATTTTTGCGCAGCGTAGATCTTCGCATCGTGCTGCTTTTGGCGGGCGTGATCATTACGGCGATCGTGCAGTCCAGCTCGGCGGTCACGACCATCATCGTGCAGATGGTGGCGGCGGGGATGACCATCGGGGATCCCGCCAACAGCGGCGTGCTGTTTTTGGTGCTCGGCACCAACATCGGCACCTGCGTCACCGCGCTCCTCTCGTCCATCGGCGCAAACACGAACGCCAAGCGCGCGGCGCTCATCCACCTCATGTTCAACGTGTTCGGCACCGTCATTTTCTCGGTGTTCCTGCTGTGCTGGCCCGGATTTTTGAACGCGACCCTCGGCGCTTGGTTCCCCAATGATCCCGGTTTGCAGATCGCCCTCTTCCACACCTTCTTCAACGTGGTGTGCACGGCGCTGTTTTTGCCCTTCATCAAGGTGTTCGTAACGGTCGCCACCAAATTGATCCGCGGCAAAAAGGGCGCCAAGGGAGAGGATGCTTCCGCCGAAAAGCTGCTGGACGAGCGCTTCATCACCTCGCCGACCATCGCCGTCGGGCAGGCGAACAAGGCGGTCACGCGCATGGCGGCAACGGCGATGGAGAGCCTGAAAACCGCCTTCGACGCCTTTGTGAACAAGGATACAGACGCGTCGGAAAAGGTGAACGCCCTCAATGCGGACGTTTCGGATATGGAGCGCAAGATCGTTTCGTACCTCATCCGCATTTCCTCGGAGGATACTTCGGAGACGGACGAGCGCACCATCTATGCGCTGCACCACGCCACGGGAGACGTGGCGCGTATCGCCGAACTTGCGGATAACGTAACAAAGTACACGCGCAACTGCAAGCGAGACGGCATCGAATTTTCGCCCGCCGTTTTAAAAGCGCTGCAAAACATGTATGCCAAGATCGAACAGCTCTACGAAAAGACGATGGAGGCGTTCGACAAAAAGGATATCACCGTCATCCGCGCGGTAGACAATGTGGAGAGCGAGATCGACGCCGCACGCAAAGAGATGGTCGGCGACCACATCGAACGGCTGAACGAGGGCAAGTGCAAGCCCGAATCCAGCGGCGTGTTCATCAACCTCGTCGGCAACTTAGAGCGCGCGGCGGACCACCTGACGTACGTGGCGCACGCCTTCGATTGAGCAAAAGGGCTTGCGCGCCGCGCCCGTTCATGCTATAATAACGTACGGGAGGATCGTTGTGGAAAAGCGCGTATTTTTGCTGGAAGACGATAAAAACATCGGCGAGCTCGTCACCTGCGCCCTGGAAATGTCGAACATCGAAACGGAGTGCTATCCGACCGTAGCCGAATTTTGGGAGGCGGTGGAAAAAGATCCGCCAGCCGCGGCGCTGTTGGATATCATGCTGCCGGACGGCAACGGGCTGGACGTTTTGGCGCGGCTCAAACAAAAATTTCCGTCGATGGGCGTCATTTTGCTCTCCGCGCTGGGGCAGGAGACGGATAAGGTGCGCGGGCTGAATTTGGGCGCGGACGACTATGTTTCCAAACCGTTCGGCGTGCTGGAATTGGCGGCGCGCGTCAACGCGCTGCTGCGCCGTTCGCGGCAAAGCGCCTCGCTCGTGCGCGGCAACCTCGCCTTGGACGAAGATACGATGACGGCGACGCTGCGCGGCGTGCGGCTGGAACTCAACAACAAGGAGTTCAATCTGTTAAAATACCTCATGCAAAAAGAGGGCAAGGCGCTCACGCGCGAAAACATTTTGAACGCCGTTTGGGGGTACGACGAAGGGGAAACGCGCACCGTCGATAACCACGTTGCGCGGCTGCGCAAATTGGGCATCGATTATATCGAAACGGTGTTCGGCGTCGGGTACAAGTTCGTGTACAGGGAGTAGAGGATCCGCGAAAAATTTTTTGCGTCGACAAAAAATTTTTCGTGATTGGAAGAAGACGCCGCCGTTCGCGGCGAAAGCCGCTCGGCGGCGGTTTCTTCCCCTTTCGGGCGCTTTTCGGGGCACACCGTTATGGAAGCGCCCGAAATCCCCCTCAGGGCGAAGCGCCGAATGAGGGGAAAGGGGCAGATCATTCGGGCATGCCGCCGCCCGCCGCATAGCGGCGGGCGGCGATGATTTGTTTGTGTTTTCTTTGCGGGCGGCTCCTTTTGCGGGCATAAAAAGGCGGCGTTTTGCCGCCGCGCGGGAGGCGGTGCGCCCGCAAAGGGGCGGCGAACGGCGGGCGCCGCAAAAGGCTGCGGAAAAATTTTCCGACGGGATTGTTTTATGAAAAAGCGCATTCTACTCTTTTCGCTCCTCATCACCATCGTCGGCATCGTGCTCATCACGCTGCTGTACACGGGCATCTTTTGGCGGAGCGGCATTGCCGATTCCGAGCGGTATCTCGCGGTGTATGCGGATGTGGCGGAGGCAGAACTGAACGAGGGCGGCGTTTCGCAGCGGCAGGCGGTTGCCGTTTCGCAGCGGCTGGGCGGGGTGCGCATTACCGTGACCGACGCCGCCGCCGTGATCGTGGCAGACAGCGCCGACGAAGGGCTGATCGGCTCTTCCCGTGCGGACCGCCCCGAATTTTCCGCCGCAATGGAGAGCGGCGAGGGCAGCACCGTGCGCGAAAGCGTTACGCTGCGCACGGATATGGTGTATTACTGCCGCGCCGTTTTTGTCGGCGGGCAAACGCTGTATCTGCGCCTTGGGGTGGAAACGGCGTCCGTGTTTGCCGTGCTGGGCGACGCGCTGCCCACCGTTTTGCTGTGTTTGGCGCTGGATATTTTGTGCTGCTTCCTCTTTTCTTGGATCGCCACGGACGCGGTGCTGCGCCCGGTGGAGGCGCTCACCCGCGAGGCGGCGCTCTCCGGCGGGCGGCAGGTGCAAACCAAGTACAAGGAATTGCAGCCCGTTGCCAAACTCATGAACGAGATGACCGCCGAGATCGAGGATAAAGTGCGGCGCATGCGCGAGGATCGGCGGATGGAATCGCTGGTTTTGGATAACATGGAGCACGGCATCGTGATCTTCCGCGACGCCGAGGACGTTATCCTCATCAACCGCACCGCGTCACGCTTTCTCGATTACGATACGCAGGGGAGTTTGGCGGCGTTTGCGGGCGAGGCGGAGGTAGCCGCCGTGCTCGCCGCGCGCGAATCGGCGACGCTGACCCGCATCCGCGGCGGGCGCGATTATTCGCTGCGGTTCACCTTCCATGAAAATACTTGCGTGCTGCTCATCACCGATGTCACCGAATCGGCGGCGGCGGCGCGTTCGAAAAACGAATTTATCGCCAACGTCACGCACGAGATGAACACGCCGCTCACGAGCATCCGCGGCTTTGCCGAGCTGATGGCGGCGGGCACGCTCTCGCCCGACCGCGCGCAGGCTGCCGCAAAAACCATCATCAAACAGAGCGACCGCCTCGCAAACTTGGTAAAAAGCATCATCAACTTTTCGCAGATCGACAGCGACGAATTGCCGGACGAAACGGTGGATCTTTCCGAATTGGTGCGCGAAGCGGCAAGCGCCTTCGAGCCCAAGCTGCATAAGCGGAACATCTCCTTTGACTTGGAGGCGGAGGAGGGGGTAAAGGTGCGCTCCCGCCGCGAACGGCTGTTGGAGATCGTGAACAACCTCATCAGCAACGGCATCCGCTACAACCGAGACGGCGGTTCGCTCACCGTTACGCTTACGGGCGGGGAAGAGCCCGTGTTCACCGTGCGCGATACGGGGATCGGCATTGCCGAAGAGGATAAAGAGCGCATTTTCGACCGTTTTTACACCGTCGATAAATCGCACGGCGGCGGGGGCGGCGGCTTCGGGCTGGGGCTTGCCATCGTCAAAAAGCTGTGCCGCCGCGCGGGATGGGTGCTTTCGGTGGAGAGCAAGCTCGGCGAAGGCACCGCCTTCTCCGTGCACTTCACCCGGCGCGAGGCGTAAAAGGGCGCGCCCGCCGTATAAAAGAGCGGAACGGCGGCAAAACAGCGGGGCGCGGCGAAAACGCGGCGCGCAGAATAAAAGAAAACGGGCGGGGACTTTGCGGCATTGCCGCAAAGTCCCCGCCCGAACGTTTGCCCGCTTGCAGGGACGCTTCGTCTGTTTTTTCCGCTTTGCCGCGCGGGGCGTTCAGGTCAAACTTTCCAAATACAGCGAGGCGTTTGTTGCCGCAACGGCGCCGTCGGCAACGGCGGTGGAGACTTGCCGCACCGCCTTTGTGCGGCAATCGCCCGCCACAAACACGCCCGCCGTGCGCGTTTTGCACGTTTCGTCTGCCACGATGTAGCCGTCCTTGTCGAGGTCCGCCACGTCCGCAAACGCCGCGTTGTCGGGCACCTGCCCGATCGCCACGAACACGGCGGGGATCTCTTGGCGGCACAGTTTTCCCTCTTTGTCGGTGTATTCGATGGCGCGCAGCTCGCCTTCGCCGAGGAAGCCGACCACGTTTGTGTTGGGGCGCACTTCGATGTTGTCTTTGGCGCGCAGCGCTTTTACGAGGGCGGCGTCGCCGAAAAATTTATCGAAGAGGGTGTACATGTACACCTTTTTGCAGTACCCGGAGAGCAGCAGCGCGTATTGCAGCGCCGTGTTCGCGTCGCCGATGACGGCGACCTCCTTGCCCTTGTAAAAGGCGCCGTCGCACACGGCGCAATAATATACGCCCTTTCCGATCAGATCTTCCCGCGCCTGTGCGGTTTTGAGCGTTTTGTGCTTTACGCCCGCGGCGATCACAACGCTTTTTCCCTCGTAGCCGCCGTATTCGGTGTGCACGAAAAAGTTGCCCTCGCCCCGCTTTTCGATGCGCGTTGCCCGTTCGATCTCCACTTCGGCGCCGAGGTCGGTGATCTGTTCAAACAGGTTGTTCGCAAACTCTTCGCCGCTGATCTCTTTGATGGAGGGGTAGTTTTCCAGCCGCGGCGACGTTGCGATCTGCCCGCCCAAGCAGTCGCCCTCCAAAACCAAAACTTTTTTTCCGTTGCGCAAAGCGTAGAGCGCGGCGGTCATCCCTGCCGCGCCCGCGCCGATCACGATCATGTCGTACATATCAGCCGATGCTCTCGATGTATTTGCGGATCTCGCTGGCGTTGTCGTAGGTCTTGAACCCGTTTCCGTCCGGCACCAGCAGCGAAGGGGCTTTTTTCACGCCGTATTTGCGGGTCATCTCCGCATTTTCTTCGGCGTTGACGACGCGGTATTTGACCCCTGCCTTATCCAGCATCAGCTTGCTCGTTTTGCAGTTGGGGCAGCCGCTGCGCGTAAACAGCACGGGTCCGTCCGGCGCCGCCGCTTCGCAAACCGCTTGCACCGCCTCTGCCGCCGCGCCGTGCTTTTTCAGCACGGAATGGGTAATGTCGTATACTTTACGGTCCTTAAATTCCTGCGCTTTGCCGTCGTTCCAGTTCTGCACGGGGCGGTAATAGCCGGTGATGCGGCTGTACACTTCGGTCTTGCCGCCGCAGTGCGGGCAAACGTATTGCTCGCCCGCAAGGTACCCGTGGTCCTTGCAGATGGAATAGGTCGGCGAAAGGGTGTAGTAGGGCAGTTTGTAGTTATCCGCGATCTTTTTGACCAGCTTCGCGGCAGACTGCCAGCCGGGGAGCTTTTCGCCGAGGAAGGCGTGGAACACCGTGCCGGAGGTGTACAGCGTCTGCAATTCGTCTTGGATATCCAGCGCGTCGAACACGTCGTCGGTAAAGCCGACGGGCAGGTGCGAACTGTTCGTGTAATAGGGCTTCCCGTTTTCGTTTGCCGTGATAATGTTGGGGAACTGCTCTTTGTCGTGCTTGGCAAAGCGGTAGGTCGTGCTCTCGGCGGGCGTCGCTTCGAGGTTATACAGGTCGCCGTATTCCTCCTGGTAGTCGGAGAGGCGTTCGCGCATGTGGTTCAAAACCCGCTTGGTGAACTCCTGCGCCTCTTCGTGCGTCATATCCTTTCCGATCCACTTGGCGTTGAGCGCGGCTTCGTTCATGCCCACCAGCCCGATGGTGGAGAAGTGGTTGGCAAAGGTGCCGAGGTAGCGCTTGGTGTACGGGTACAGCCCCTCTTCGAGCAGCTTGGTGATCACGGTGCGCTTTGTCTTCAAAGAGCGCGCGGAGATATCCATCAGGCGGTCAAGGCGGCGGAAAAATTCCGCTTCGTCTTTGCTCTGGTAGGCGATGCGCGGCATGTTGATGGTGACCACGCCGACCGAGCCCGTCGATTCGCCGCTGCCGAAGTATCCGCCCGATTTTTTGCGCAGTTCGCGCAGATCGAGGCGCAGGCGGCAGCACATGCTGCGGATGTCGCTCGGTTCCATATCCGAATTGACGTAGTTGGAAAAATACGGCGTGCCGTATTTGCTCGTCATTTCAAAGAGCAGGCGGTTGTTTTCGGTATCCGACCAGTCAAAATTTTTGGTGATGGAATAGGTGGGGATGGGGTATTGGAAGCCGCGGCCGTTCGCGTCGCCCTCGATCATGACTTCGATGAACGCCTTGTTCACCATATCCATCTCTTTTTTGCAGTCTTTGTATTTAAAGTTCTGCTCTTTGCCGCCGACGATCGCGGGGAGCTCCGCTAAGTCGTTCGGCACCGTCCAGTCCAGCGTGATGTTCGAAAACGGCGCCTGCGTTCCCCAACGGCTGGGCGTGTTCACGCCGTAGATAAAGCTCTCGATGCACTTTTTCACTTCGTCGTAAGAGAGGTTGTCCGTCTTTACGAAGGGAGCGAGATAGGTATCGAAGGAGGAAAACGCCTGCGCGCCCGCCCACTCGTTTTGCATGATGCCCAAAAAGTTCACCATCTGGTTGCACAGCGTGGCAAGGTGTTTTGCGGGCGCCGAGGTGATCTTGCCGGGGATGCCGCCCAAACCTTCTTGGATGAGCTGCTTCAAAGACCAGCCCGCGCAGTAGCCCGTCAGCATGGAGAGGTCATGGATGTGGATCTCCGCGTTGCGGTGCGCGTTTGCCACTTCTTCGTCGTAAATTTCCGAAAGCCAGTAATTCGCCGTGATGGCGCCGCTGTTGGAGAGGATCAGCCCGCCTACGGAGTACGTTACGGTAGAGTTCTCCTTTACGCGCCAGTCCGTTGCCTTTACATAGCTGTCCACCAAAGACTTGTAGTCCAGCATGGTGGATTTCATGTTGCGGATCTTTTCGCGCTGTTTGCGGTAGAGGATGTACGCCTTTGCAACGTCGGCATATCCCGCTTCGGAGAGCACCGCTTCCACGCTGTCTTGGATATCCTCCACGGCGATCCGTTCGTTTTTGACCTTGGGTTCGAAGTCTGCCGTAACTTTGAGCGCCAAAAAGTCGATCACGCTCTGGCAGTACTGCCGCTCTTTGGCGGTGAACGCCTTCATGATCGCGCCCGCGATCTTTTTGATGTCGAACTCAACGATTTGCCCGTCGCGCTTGGTTACCTTGTACATGATTCTCTCCTTTTTCCCCGTTGTTTTGCCCCGCGTTTTGCGAGGTAGGGCTCCATTATAGCACCTTCTTTCGGCGTTGTCAATATATTGTGGCAAAAATTTTCCGTGAATCACAAGATATTGTGTTTCACGGAAAAGAGGCGGGCGAACGCCGCTTTTTGCGAAAAAAGGGGAAGAGGGATCGTATGCGCGGTATAGAGATTTTGTTTTTTGCCGTTAAACACGGGGCGCCGTATGCACTTGCATATGGCGCCCCGTGTTTGCGGTGATTTTTGGTGATTTTTATTCCCCGCGGATCTTCGCGTTCGGGATATAGGGCAAAAGCAGCTGTTTGAACGCCGCAAGTTCGGCGGGAGAAAAGGGGGAGAGCCCTTCGGCGGGCACGTGTTCGCCGGGGCGGAAGTTCTGCAAAAAGTACGCTTTTGCGCCTGCCAGCCATTTTCCGATGCGCACAAAGTCTTCGGGGCGGTGCAGCGGGGCAACGCAGGTGGTGCGGAATTCGTACGGAAGCGCGCCGCCCAGCAAAAATTCCGCGCTTTCGCGGATCTTTTTCATATCGCAGGGCACGCCCGTCAAAACGGCGTAGCGGTCGGGGCTGCTCTTGATATCCATGGCAACGGCGTCGATCAGCCCTTCGGCGGCAAGCGCTTTCAGCCGTTCGGGGAAGGAGCCGTTGGTATCCAGCTTTACGGCGTATCCGAGCGCCTTGATGCGGGCAAGAAAGGGTGCAACGTCGCCGCACAGCGGCTCCCCGCCCGAAACGCATACGCCGTCCAGCAGCCCTTTTCTTTTTTCCAAAAAGGAAAAAAATTCTTCTTCGGGCACTTCTTCGGGGCAGCCGCCCAAGATCTCCGCGTTTTGGCAAAAGGGGCAGCGGAAGTTGCACCCCGCCAAAAACACGGTGCACGCCACCTTTCCGGGGAAATCCAGCAGCGTCGTTTTTTGCAGACCCGCAATGTGCATACAAGCCTCCTTGTTACAAGCTCTATTATATCGCGGCGCGGCCGCAAAGAAAACCGATCGCGCCATGCCGCCGCGAAAGACCGTTTGCAAACGCCGCCCGCAAGCATTGTCTAAAAAATGCCGCCGCGAAAAAGCTGCGGCGGCAAGAGGGTGCTTTACAGCAGCCCCGCCGCCAAAATGACCTCGGCAAAGACGATCGCCACCACCGAGATGAGTTTGATGAGGATGTTGAGGGAGGGACCGGAGGTGTCTTTAAAGGGATCGCCCACGGTATCGCCGATGACGGCGGCTTTGTGCGCGTCGCTGCCCTTTCCGCCGAGCGCTCCGTCCTCGATGTGCTTTTTCGCGTTATCCCATGCGCCGCCGCTGTTGCTCATGAACACGGCGAGCAAAAACCCCGTCACCGACGAGCCGAGCAAAAGCCCCATCACGCCGTTCGCGCCGAGCAAAAGCCCCACGGCGATGGGGGAGAGAACGGCGATCACCGCGGGCAGGATCATCTGTTTTTGCGCAGACTTGGTGCACATGGCAACGCATCTTCCGTAATCGGGGTCGCTCTCCCCCGTCAAGATCCCCGCGTCGGAGGCGAACTGCCGCCGCACTTCGAGCACGACCTGCTGCGCGCTCTTCCCCACGGCGGACATGGTGAGCGCCGAAAAGAGGAAGGGCAGCATCGCGCCGATGAACACGCCGACGAGCACAACGGGGTTGGTGATCTCCAAGGCGAAAGTAAAATCGATGTTGTTTTCCGCCGCAAGCGTTTCGATCTGCACATAAAAGGAGGAGAGCAGCGCCAGCGCCGTGAGCATGGCAGAGCCGATGGCAAAGCCCTTGCCCGTCGCCGCGGTGGTGTTGCCCAGCGAATCGAGCGCGTCGGTGCGGCGGCGCACTTCTTCGTCCATCCCCGCCATCTGCGCAATGCCGCCCGCGTTATCCGCCACGGGGCCGTAGGCGTCCGTGGAAAGGGTGATGCCGAGGGTGGAGAGCATGCCGACGGCAGCCACGCCCACGCCGAACATGCCCGCGCTGCCGCCGCCGAGCACGAAATACGAGCCGAGCACCGCCGCCGCGATGATGAGCACGGGCGCCGCCGTGGAGAGCATGCCCAGCGCCGTTCCGTTGATGATCACCGGACCCGCGCCGCTCTCTGCCGAAGCGGCAAGGCGCTTTGTCGGGCGGTACGAAACGCTCGTAAACACTTCCGTCAAAAACCCGATCAGCACGCCTGCGGCGAGCCCGATGAGCACGGGCACGATGACGAGGATGTTTTCGGGGGAGATGAGCCAAATAAACAGCGCGCTCGCCGCGGCGGTGCCGCCCGCGGCGAACCAAGTGCCTGCGCGCAGCGCGCGCAAGAGCCCCTTTTGCGACGCTCCTTCCTTTGTGCGGACGAGGAAGGTGCCCGCCACGGAGAACAGCACGCCGATCGCCGCAATGCCGAGCGGAATAAGCGCGCCGATGTATTCCAGCCCCGCCGCAACGCCCAGCGCCATCGCCGAGAGCAGCGAGCCGACGTACGATTCGTACAAGTCGGCGCCCATGCCCGCCACGTCGCCCACGTTGTCGCCCACGTTGTCGGCGATCACGGCGGGGTTGCGGTGGTCGTCTTCGGGGATGTTCGCCTCCACCTTCCCCACAAGGTCGGCGCCCACGTCGGCAGCCTTTGTAAAGATGCCGCCGCCCACGCGCGCAAACAGCGCCATGCTCGAAGCGCCCATGCCGAAGGTGATCATGTTCGTGGCGATGAACGCCGCTTCGGTTAGGTCGGTCTTGCTGATCGCGTAAAACCCTTTGAGTGCAAAATACCAGATCGACAGGTCGCAAAGCCCCAATCCCACGACGATGAGCCCCATCACGCTCCCCGCCGAAAAGGCGGCGCGCAAGCCCTTGTTCAGGCTTTGTTCCGCCGCCGTCGCCGTACGCGCGTTCGCCGCCGTTGCGATCTTCATGCCCAAAAAGCCCGAAAGCCCCGAAAACACGCCGCCCGTCAAAAAGGCAAACGGCATGTAGGGCGAAACAAAGCCGACCAAAGCCAGCACGCCCAAAATGAGGAACATACAGCCGAAAAAGATCGCCACAACGATGTACTGCCGCTTTAAAAAGGCGTTCGCCCCCTTGCGGATGACGGCGGCGATGCCGCGCGTTTTTTCCGCTTCGGGCAGTTTCAGCACTTTCCGCGCGGTAAAAAGCGCAAAGACCAGCGCCAAAACGGCGGCGCCGGGCACGATCAAGATCACATATTCCATTGTTTCCCCCTTCTCCGAGGACGCCGCTGCGGGCGTCCTTGCCATTATGATAACACGCGGCGGGCGGTACGTCAAGACCCGCGCAAGAATTTTCAAGGATAAAAAAATTGCGGAGCGCATTGTTTTGAAGGGGAGAGCGCCGCAAGTTTTTGCGCGGAACGCCCGCGTGCAGGTATAAACGCTTTCACGGCGGGCAATAAAAAGGCGCGTGCGGGCGCCGGCGGAGCCGAGGCGAATAGCAGCCGCCGCGCATATCCCGCCCGCGTATAGAAAATAAGAGGAAACGGGGTTTTATGAAAAAAGTCTGCATAGTTTTTTCGCTGTTATTCATACTGATTGCAACGGCAGCCGGGGCGGCGCTGCTTGCGCCCGCCGCGCTCTCCCCGCAGGCGCCGCCTGCGGCGTACCTGCGCATGCATGTGCGCGCCAATTCCGATTCGGCGGAAGACCAGGCGGTCAAATACGCCGTAAAGGATGCGCTCGTCGAACGGCTTTTGCCCGTTGCGGCGGAATGCGGCAGCAAGGAAGCGGCGGCAGAGGCGGTGCGCGCCGCCCTGCCCGCCTTAGAACGGGCGGCGGACGCCGTGTTGGCGGAGGCGGGGTTTTCGTATACGGCGCGGGCGTCGCTGCGGCAGGAAGAATTTCCCGCGCGCGTTTACGAAGGGGTCACGCTCGCGGCGGGCGTCTACGATGCGCTCGTCGTCGAGCTCGGCGCGGGCACGGGGCAAAACTGGTGGTGCGTCGTGTACCCGCCGCTGTGTTTTGCGGGGGAGGTTTCGGGCGGAGACATACGCTACGGCTCCCGCCTGTGGGAGATCATCGAAGGCTTTTTCGCGGGATAGAGGGCGCCGCGCGGCGGTTCTCCTCTCTTTCGCGGGGCGCATAAAAGAGGAGGGAACATGAAAAAAAGGATACGGGCGGGCGTGCTCGCCCTTACGCTCGCGGCGGCGGTCTCCGCCTGTACGGCAATCGCCGTACAGGCGGAGACCGCGGTGCGGGAAGAGGCGGACGCGGCGTATGCCGCGTTCGGGCAGGAAGAGGCGTTTGCCGCCGAGCCTGCGGAACGGTTTGCCGCCGACGCGGCGGCATTCGCGCCGTGCGCCGTGCTCAAACAGGGCAGTACGGGCACGGACGTAAAAACGGTGCAGCAAAAACTCAAACGCTGGGGGTATTACGACGGCGGGGTAGACGGCATTTACGGCAGCCGCACCAAAAAGGCGGTGGAGTGGTTCCAGCGCAAAAACGGGCTCAAAGTAGACGGTATCGTCGGCAGAGAGACGTTCAAGGCGCTGGGGATGAGCACGGGTTCGTCCTCGCAGGGCGGCGCGGCGGGGTATACCAACGCGGATACCTATCTGTTGGCGCGGTGTATTTATGCGGAGGCGCGCGGAGAAAGTTACACGGGGCAGGTCGCCGTCGGAGCGGTCGTGCTCAATCGGGTCAAGAGCCCCGATTTCCCCAATACCATCTCCGGCGTGATCTACCAAAAGCACGCTTTTACCGCCGTCAGCGACGGGCAGATCAATTTGACGCCGAACCAAACGGCGATCAACGCCGCCAAAGACGCGATGAACGGCTGGGACCCGACGTACGGGTGCCTGTATTATTACAATCCCGTCACGGCGACGAGTTCGTGGATCTTTTCGCGCGAGACGGTAGTGACCATCGGCAAACACGTGTTTGCGATCTGAGGAGGGAGCGATGAACGAAAAGAGAGAGATATCGGGCGGCGCGGAAAAGGTGGAAGAGATCGCCCGCCGCAGGGCGGGCATCTTGCCCGAAGAGGGGGCGGCGCCGCAAGAGCGCGCCGCCATGCAGGCAGCCGCCGCCGACGGCGGCGCGCGGGCGGCGAAAAAACAGGGCGCGCCCGCGCTTTCCGCGGAACAGGCGGAACGCGCGCGCGCCGAGCAGCGGGTCGAAAGGGCACGGCAAAAACGCGCAAAGGCGCGCAAAAAAGAGGAGCGGCAGGCGGAGCGCGCCGCGCAAAAGAGCGCGCGCGCCAAACAAAAACGGCGGGCCGCGGCAGAAAAGCGGCATGCCGAAGCGGAGCGCCGCGCGGCGGCGCAGGCGCGCGCGGCGGGGAGAGAAAAGGATGGCGGAAAACAAAAGCATGCCCGCGCGCCCGGCTTCGGCGGCTGGCTGGCGGCGGTTGTCTCCCTGTCGGTGGCGGTGCTCGCCCTCGGTTCGCTGGTCACCGTCGGCTACTTCGAGTTGAGCGGCGCAAAGGAGTCTTTGGCGGCGGGGTACCGCGCTTCGGCATACGCCTTTTCGGAGGCGGTGGAAGAGCTGGACGCCGACTTGACCAAAGCGCGCATCGCCGAAGGGGGAGAACTTTCGCGGCTGCTGGCGCAGATCTATGCGGAGAGCCTGCTTGCCGAAAACTGTGTGCAGGCATTCCCCGCGGACGCGCGGCAGACGGCGGGGCTCTCCGCGTGTATCAACCGCACGGGCGAGTTTGCAAAGGGCGCGCTCTCCGTGCTGTCGGAGGGCGGCACCCTCTCGGCGGCGCAAACGGAGCGGCTCGCCGCCTTGGAGGAGCAGATCGCGCTGGTGCGCGAAAGCGTGCCCGCGCTCATCGCCGAGGCTTCGGCGGGCTCGGCAGACGGCTTGGCGGCGCAGGGCGGCGGGTATTGCGCCGCGCTGGAAGACCTCTCCGCCCGTCTGGCGCAGATGTGCCCGCAGGCGCATGCCGCGCGGCAGGCGCTTGCGGGCGAGGAAGAGGTGAGCGAACAGCGCGCGCGGGAGCTGCTGGAAGAATACCTGCGCGAGGCGGAGCTTGTTTCCGTGCGCTGCCTCGGCAGGGAAGAGGGGCGGCTGCCCTGCTACTGCTTTGCGGCGGACGCGGCTTCGGGCAGGCAGTATTACGCACAGCTGAGCGTGCGCGGCGGAAAACTTTCTCTTTTGGAAAGCTATGTGCCCTGCACGCAGCGCAACTATGACGCCGCCGCCTGCGTGCAGATCGCGCGCAATTTCCTCGAACGCTGCGGCTTTGCGGATATGGAAGAGGTGTGGACGAGCGAGGCGGGCGGGGAATGCACCGTCGAATTTGCGCCCGTGCAGGGCGGAACGCTGCTCTATCCGGACCGCGTTAAAGTAAAGGTGTGCAGCGAGCGCGGCGAAGTATCCGGCGTATCCGCGGGGGGCTATCTGCTGCACCACCGCGCGAGAAGTTTGGGCGGCGCGCGCGTATCGGCGGCGCGGGTGCGCGCCAACGCCGAGGCGAAGCTGGAAAACGTATCCGTGCGTTCGGCGCTCATCCCGCACGCGGGAGGAGAATTGCTGTGCTGGCAGGTGCGCGGTGAAGCGGATGGTACCCTCTATTTTGCGTATGTAGACGCGCAAACGGGGCACACCGCCGAGATCCGCGCCGTGCGGCGAACGGACCGGGGAGATCTTCCCCTGTAACGCAAAAAGGGAGCGGCAGGATCGTGCCGCTCCCTTTGTTTTGTGCTTTTTTGCGCGTTTTCCCGCCGCCGCGCAAAACTTTTTTCCGCGGGTTGACAAATCGCCCGCGGCGGATTATAATAAGAATCACGGGCTGTGCGTCCGTGCAATACCGTACCGCAAAACAGGAGCCGTTGTATGAAAAAAACGAACATTGTTCTCAAAGGTATCCGCGCGGACGAAATGAGCTTTAAGCTCAACAACGTCCGCCCGCAGGAGGGGAAGCTGGATCTGAAACCCACCTTTTCGCGCAAGGTGCGCCGCGCCGTGGAAAACGAGCGGGTGAGTTTTGTCACCCTGACCGTGCAGATCGCCTCTTCGCAGGAGAGCCCCAAGCCCTTTGACCTGTTTGCGTCTTTGACGGGCATTTTCGAAACGGATGCCTCCACCGACGAGGAAAAGCGCCTCGCGGTGGTGGAGTGCACGCAGCTGCTCTTTCCGTATCTTCGTTCGGCGGTGACCAATCTTACGACCGCCGCCATGAGCGCGCCCGTGGTGCTGCCCGTCGTCGGCGGAACGCTGTTCCCCGAAGACCGTAAGCTCGAAGACGAATATTTCAGTTAAAAAGAGTGCCGCAATTTTTCGGTGCGGCGAAAAGGACGGGTATAGACCATGAACCGAGACGAGATCAAAGAATTTTTGCCCCACCGCGAGCCGATGCTGCTGTTGGACGAGGTGGAGGTCAATGCCGAAACGGGCGAAGCGGTGGGCAAGTACACCGTGCGCGGAGACGAGTTCTTTTTGCAGGGGCATTTCCCCGGCAATCCCATCGTGCCGGGCGTCATCCAGTGCGAGATGATCGCGCAGACCGCCGTGGCGCTCTTGCCGGACTGCAAGGGGAAAACGCCGCTGTATACGGGGCTGAACAACGTCAAGTTTAAAAACCCGCTGCTGCCCGGCGACACCGCGGTGATGACCGTTGCGCTCACCAACCGCCGCGGCGTGTTCTGCTTTGCCAAGGGGAACCTGAGCGCAAACGGAAAAGTGTGCACGTCGGCAGAGTTTTCCTTTGCCATTTTGCCGCCCAAGCCGTAACGGGCAGCCGCCGCGTGCCCTGCCGGGGCGCGGGCGGAAAAGGGAAGAGGGCGCCGTTTCGGTCCGCACCGTTGTGTGAAAATCCGTGCGGAAAACAAAATTGCGCTTGACTTAGAGGGGGAAATCCCCTATAATTTAAAACAGGATACAGACCGCCGCCGCCATGCGTATGGCGGGGGGCGGGCGGAGTGTAGCGAGGTACGGAATGTCTTTTTATATAGCGGGGACGGGCAGCGCCCTCCCCGAAAAAAGCGTCGGCAACGATGATCTGGCGGCATTTCTGGATACTTCGGACGAATGGATCTATACAAGGACGGGCATCCGCCGCCGCCGCGTGCTCACGCATGAAAAGCTGAACGACCTTGCCATCCTCTCGGCGCGCCGCGCGCTCGAAGATGCGGGCGTTGCGGGAGAGCGGGTCGATCTTATTTTGTGCGCCACCATGCGCGGGGATACCGTTACGCCGTCTTTGGCGTGCGTCGTTGCCGAAGCGGTGGGTTCGCACGCGCCCGCGTTCGACGTGAACGCCGCCTGCGTGGGCGTGCTGTACTGCATGGAGATCGTCGATTCTTTTTTTGCCGCGGGCAAAGCGGAAACGGCGCTCATCGTCTCTGCCGAGGCAATGAGCAAGCTGCTCAACTGGGAGGATCGCTCCACCTGCGTGCTCTTCGGAGACGGCGCCGGCGCGCTCGTGCTCAAAAAAGGCGCGGGCAGGCTGGCGGGCGTGCTCTCCACCGACCCCGATTCGCACGTGATCCGCATGCCGCACATCGAGGGGATGAACAGCCCCTACAACCAAAGCGAGCCGCAGCCGCTCTGCATGCATATGGACGGCGGCGAAGTGTATAAATTCGCCGTCAACGCAATGGGGCGCAACATAGCGGAAGTCTGCCGCCGTGCGGGCATTGCCCCCGCCGAGGTGGATTGGTATCTTCCGCACCAGGCGAACATCCGCATCATCGATGCCAGCCTGCGCAAATTTAAGATCCGCAAGGAAAAGGTGCTCACCAACATCGCCGAATACGGCAACATGAGCGCCACCTCCGTTTCGGTCCTGCTGGACGAGTTTGCCCGCCGCGGCACCTTCCGAAGGGGGGATAAACTGCTGTTTGTCGCCTTCGGCGCGGGGCTGACCAGCGGCGCCGTGCTCGCGGAGTGGAACAAGGGCGCGGAGTAAACAACACGGTTTTTTTCGCGGCACCCGCCGCGGGGAATATGCATTTCAAAAAAAAAGGAGATCAAAGTATGGAAACGTTGGAAAAGCTGAAAGAGATCTTGGCAGAGTGCAAGGGCGAGGACATCGACGTCACCCCCGAAACCACCTTTGAAGAGCTGAATTTCGATTCGCTGGATAAAGTGGATATCGTGATGCAGATCGAAGACGCGTACGACATCAAGTTGGGAGACGATCTGCAACTTTCCACCGTCGGCGAACTCATTCAAAAGATCGACGAAGCCGTCGCCGCAAAATAAGGAACGGCAGGCGGTCGCATGCAGACGAAACTTACAAAATTGCTCGGCATACGGTACCCGATCATCCAGGGGGGCATGGCGTGGATCGCCGACGCTTCGCTGGCCTCCGCCGTTTCCAACGGCGGAGGGCTCGGCATCATCTCCGCGATGAACGCCGATGCCGAATGGGTGCGGAGCGAGATCCGCAAGTGCCGCACCATGACGGAGAAGCCCTTCGGCGTGAACATCATGCTGATGAGCCCGTATGCGGAAGAAGTTGCGCAGATGGTCGCGGAGGAAAAGGTCGCGGTCGTCACCACGGGCGCGGGCAATCCTTCGCGCTTTGTAAAAATGTGGAAAGAGGCGGGCGTCAAGATCCTGCCCGTCGTCGCTTCCACCGCATTGGCGCGCATGGTCGAGCGCGCGGGCGTTGACGCCGTGATCGCCGAGGGCGGCGAGAGCGGCGGGCACGTCGGCGATCTTACCACCATGGCGCTGGTGCCGCAGGTCGCAGACGCGGTGAGCGTGCCCGTCGTGGCGGCGGGCGGGATCGGAGACGGCAGGGGCATGGTCGCGGCGTTCGCGCTGGGGGCATGCGGCGTGCAGATGGGCACGCGCTTCCTCGTCGCCGACGAGTGCACCGTCAGCGAGGCGTACAAGCAAAAGGTGCTTGCCGCCAAGGATATTTCCACCACGGTCACGGGCAGGCGGCTGGGGCACCCCGTGCGCGCCATCAAAACGGCGTACATGAACGCCTATGCCAAGCTGGAAGCGGATTCCAACTACCCGGAAGAAAAGCTGGAAGCGTTCGGCGCGGGCTCGCTGCGCAAAGCGGCAAAGGACGGCAACGTCGAAGAGGGCTGCTTCCTTGCCGGGCAGATCGCGGGCATGGTAAACAAACGCCAGCCCGCCGCCGAGATCATCCGCGAAGTGATGGAAAAGGCAGAATCCATGATGGAGGGCGTCAAGTGGGAGCTGTGACCTTTTTGTTCGCAGGGCAGGGCGCGCAGGTGCCCGGCATGGCGTCCGAGATCCGAGACGTTCCCAAAGTAAAACGGCTGTTCGATCTTGCCGAGGGCATTGCTCCCGGCGTGGTCGATGCCATGCTGCACGGCACGCAGGAAGAGCTGAACCGCACGCTTTTGACGCAGCCGACCATGTTCCTTGCCGACCTTGCGTACGCGTATGTGCGGGAGCAGGAACAGGGCACGCCCGCTTGCGTGTGCGGCTTTTCGGTAGGGGAAGTGCCCGCGCTGTGCTTTGCGGGCGCGCTTTCCGAAGAGGAGGCGCTGCGCGCCATCGTAAAGCGGGCGGAGCTGATGGAGGCGTACACGCAGCGCGTGCGCGGCTGCATGCTCGCTGTCGTAAAACTGCCCGCCGCCGCGGTGGAGGCGCTGTGCGACAACGTACATACCCATCCCGCTAATTACAACGGGGCGCTGCAAACGGTCGTCGCCTGCCGTGCGGAGGCGGAGGAAGAATTTACCGCCAAAGTGAAAGAGGCGGGCGGCAGGGCGATGAAGCTGCGCGTATCCGGCATGTTCCACTGCCCGGAGCTCGCGCCCGAAGCGGAGGCGTTTGAAGCCTTTTTGCGCACGCTGCAATGGAGCGCGCCGCGCATTCCCGTATACGCCAATCTTACGGCGCAGCCGTACGGGGAAGATCCCGCGCACACGCTCGCCATGCAGATGCGTTCGCCCGTCCGCTTTACCGAAACGATCGCCAACATGCGTGCGGCGGGGGTAGACGAATTTACGGAAGTAGGCCCCGGAAAAGTGCTGACGGGGCTCGTACAGCGCGGCTGAACGCGGCGCAAAAAAGAGGTGGTTTTATGGCGGAGAAGAGAGTTGCGCTCGTCACGGGCGCGGGCAGGGGCATCGGCGCCTGCATAGCAAACACATTGGCGGCAGATGGGTGCGACATCGCCGTCGTCGATTACAGCGACGTTTCCGCCGCGGAAGAGACCATGCGGCAGCTTGCCGAACAGGGAGCTTCCGCGCGCTATTATCGGTGCGACGTTTCCGATTTTTCCGCCGTCAAAGCGGTCACGGACGCCGTGGTCAAAGATTTCGGAAAGATCGATATCCTCGTCAACAACGCGGGCGTAACGGCAGACGGGTTGCTTTTGCGCATGAGCGAGGCGGAGTGGGACAGGGTGCTCTCCATCAACTTGAAGGGCTGCTTCAATCTGATCAAGCACGTTGCCCCGCATATGCTGCGCAAGCGCAGCGGGCGCATTGTTTCCATCAGCTCTGTCGTGGGGCTGATGGGCAACGCGGGGCAGGCGAACTATGCGGCGAGCAAAGCGGGCATCGTCGGGCTCACCAAGTCCGTCGCCAAAGAGCTGGGCAGCCGCAACATCACGGCAAACGCCGTGGCGCCCGGTTTTATCCGCACGGCAATGACGGACGCGCTTTCCGAAGAGCAGAAGCAGGCGATGTACAAGCTTATCCCGCTCGGCTCGCTCGGCGAAGTGCAGGATATCGCCAACGCGGTAAAATTCCTCGTTTCGGAAGAGGCGCGCTACATTACGGGCGTGGTGCTCAAAGTAGACGGGGGCATGTATATCTGATCGGCAGCGCCCTGCCGTAAAAAACAAAGCGGCAGCGCCCGGCGGTAAAAGGCAAAACGGAGGGGAGTGCAGATGAAGACGGTCAAGGAAAAATATCTGCTCGTCGGGGCAGATTTTGCAGGCTATCCGCTCAAAGAAGCGGTCGTGGCGCATTTAAAACGGAAGGGTTGGAAGATCACCGACGTGGGCGTAACGGATCCCGCGAGCACGGATACCGACCTCATGTTCCACCGCATCGGGCTGCGCGTCGGCAGCATGATCGCCGAAAAGGAATTTGAGCGTGCGCTCATCTTCTGCGGCACGGGCATGGGCATCCACATTGCGGCAAGCAAGTGCCCAGGCGTGCATGCGGGCGTGGTGGAAAGCGTGCCCGCGGCGCTGCGCGCCATTACGGGCAACGGCGTAAACGTGCTGGCGATGGGCGCCTTTTACGTGGCGCCGCAAATGGGGTGCGACATTGCGGACGCCTACCTCGGCGCAGAGCTGGGCACGGGCTACGAATGGTGGCACAATTTTTACGAATTTCATAAGCTCGCCATCGACGAGCTGAACGCATTCGACTACGAAGAGTACAAAAAGAACGGGTTTAAGGTCAAGCATTTGGGCGACTACCCGCTGACATTAGAGGAAAAGCCGGATAACGTGTAAGGCGGCGCCCGTGTGCGGGGGCTTTGCCGCGGTGCGGCGTGTGCGAGGTGAAAATATGGAAAAAAGGCGCGTTGTCGTAACAGGGCTTGGGGCGGTCACGCCGCTCGGCAACGACATCAAAACGACGTGGGAAAACATGAAGGCGGGCGTCAACGGCATCGATACCGTGACCCGTTTCGACGCTTCCGAATACAAGTGCTGTTTGGCGGGCGAAGTGCGCGGGTTTGACCCCGCTCTCTATCTTCCGCGCGGCGAAGTGCGGCGGACCGACCTGTTCACGCAGTATGCGATCGCCGCGGCGACGCAGGCGTACGAGGACAGCGGCATGACCGCCGAGAGCATCGCGCCGGAGCGCTTCGGCGTATATATCGGGTCGGGCATCGGGGGCGTGAGCACGCTCATCGAAGAGCATGTAAAGATGCTGGAAAAGGGCCCCGGCAGGGTCTCGCCCTTTTTTGTGCCCATGATGATCTCGAACATGGCAAGCGGAACGGTCGCCCTCAAATACCATGCGCAGGGTCCGAACATCTGCGTCGTAACCGCCTGCGCCACTTCCACCAACAGCATCGGCGAGGCGTACCGCGCCATTTTGCACGGCTATGCCGATGCCATGCTCGCGGGCGGCAGCGAGGCAGCCATCCTCCCCCTCTGTTTTGCGGGGTTCATCAGCTGCCAGGCGCTTTCGCAGAGCCGCGATAAGGACCGCGCCTCCATTCCGTTCGATAAGGAGCGCGGCGGCTTTGTCATGGGCGAGGGCGGCGCGGTGCTTATGCTGGAAGAGTACGAACACGCCAAGGCGCGCGGCGCACGCATTTACGCGGAGATGGTGGGCTACGGCTGCACCAACGACGCATATCACATGACCGCGCCCGACCCCGAAGCAACGGCTTCCGGGCGCGCCATCGCGCTTGCCGCGCAAGAGGGCGGCATTGCGGCGGGCAAAAACGTATACGTCAACGCGCACGGCACGGGCACGCCGCTCAACGACAAAACGGAGACGCTCGCGCTCAAAAAGGCGTTCGGGCAGGATGCGTACAAACTGCACGTTTCCTCCACCAAGTCTATGACGGGGCACATGCTCGGCGCGGCGGGCGGCATCGAGGCGATCGCTTCCGTGCTCGCGCTGCACGAGGGCGTTGTGCCGCCGACCATCAATTACCGCGAAAGCGACCCCGAATGCGACCTAGACATTACGCCCAACACGGCGAGAGAAGCCGCGCTCGATTACGCGCTCTCCACGTCGCTCGGCTTCGGCGGGCACAACGGCTGCATCGCATTCAAGAAGATTTGAACACACAGATATGCGTTTATAACATAGTTATGTTATGGGCGCATTTTTCTATCACCGTAGAAGGAGCAAAACATGGATAAAAAGCAGGTACGGGAATATATCAAGCTGTTTAAGGAGAGCGGGCTTGCCAAAATGGAGCTTTCCGAAACCAACGCGGAGGGGTCCTTTTCCATCAAGCTGGAAAACGAGGGGAGCGCCGCGCCGTACGCCATGCCGCCCGTGCAGTTCGTGCAGGCGGCGGAGAGCGACGAGGAGGGGCAGAAGGCAGACCTCTCTTCGGTAAAAGATTACAACAAATACCGCGACGTAAAATCGCCCATGGTCGGCATTTTTTATACGGCGCCTTCGCCCGATGCCGAACCCTTCGTAAAAGTGGGCAGCAAAGTGAAAAAGGGGGATACCCTCTGCATCATCGAAGCGATGAAACTGATGAACGACGTCGTTGCCGAAGAGGACGGGGAGATCGTCGAGATCTGCGCGGAAAACGGCTCGCTCGTCGAGTTCGGGCAGGTGCTGTTCAAGATCTTTTAACGGAAAGGGGCGCCGCCCCTTTGTGCGAACGTTTTAAAGAGGCTTTGCAATGTTCAGTAAAATATTGATCGCAAACCGCGGAGAGATCGCCGTGCGCATCATCCGCGCTTGCAACGAAATGGGCATCCGCACCGTCGCCGTGTATTCGGAGGCGGACGCGCAGGCGCTGCACGTCAACCTTGCCGACGAAAGCTACTGCATCGGCGGCGCGCTGCTCAAAGACAGCTATCTCAACATGACGGCGATCATCGACGTCGCCATCGCCACGGGATGCCAGGCGATCCATCCGGGGTACGGGCTGCTCTCCGAAAACGCGCGCTTTGCGGAACTGTGCGAAAAGTGCGGCATCAAATTCATAGGTCCCTCGTATACCGTCATTTCCAAAATGGGCGATAAGGACGAGGCGCGGCGCACCATGCGCGCGGCGGGCGTGCCCGTCGTGCCGGGGCTGGACGAGATATCCGACGTTGCCGCGGCAAAGGCGTTTGCGCAAAAGATCGGCTACCCCGTCATCGTCAAGGCGAGCGCGGGCGGCGGCGGCAGGGGCATCCGCATTGTATGGAAGGCGGAGGACTTTGAAAACGCCGTTTTAACGGCGTCCGCCGAGGCGCAGGCAGCCTTCGGCAACGGCAAAGTATACCTTGAAAAATACCTGACGGACGTCAAGCATGTGGAAATGCAGATCGTGGCGGATACGTTTGGCAACGTGGTCTGCTTGGGCGAGCGCGATTGTTCCATGCAGCGCAAAAACCAAAAGCTCATCGAAGAGAGCCCCTGCGTCACGTTAAAGCCGCAGGTGCGCGAAAAGATGATGCAGGCAGCCGTCACCGCCGCAAAAACGGTGGGGTATACCAATCTCGGCACCGTCGAATTTTTGTTGGATAAAGAAAACAACTTCTATTTCATGGAAATGAACACCCGCTTGCAGGTAGAGCACCCCGTCACCGAATACGTCACCAACATCGACGTGGTAAAGTGGCAGATCCGCATTGCCGCGGGCATCGAATTTATTTACAAGCAGGAGGATATCCGCCTGCGCGGCTGCGCCATCGAGTGCCGCATCAATTCGGAGGATGCGCGCCAGAATTTCCGCCCCAGCTGCGGAAAGATCGCGCTGCTGCACATCCCCGGCGGGCCGTGGGTGCGCTTCGATACGGCGATCTACCAAGATTATGTGATCCCGCCCTATTACGACAGCATGATCGGCAAGCTCATCGTGTACGCGCGCGAGCGCACGGAGGCGATCCGCAAAATGCAGGCGGCGCTGTGCGAGCTGGTCATCGAGGGCGTGACCACCAACGCCGAATTTTCAAGTGAAATTTTGGCGCAGCCGGAGTTTAAAGACGGAACGTACTGCACCAATTTTTTGGAAAAGTATTTAAAAGAGAGAAAATAAGCAGGGGCAAAGCCCGTAAAAGCCGCGCGGCGCGTGCTTTTCGGCACGCGGACGTATAGGCGGCGCGTTCCGCGCTTTCGCGCGCGGCAAAAAAAGAGAGGAGAAAAAAAGGTTTCGGGCAGGAGAGCCGCTTCGGGGCGGCGCAATGCTATTTTTTGGGGTGAAAAAGAATTGAAGTTCGATTTTAAAAAATTTTTCTTTAAAAAACCGCTGAACGCGCTGGAAGGCACCGAAGAAGCCGCCGCGCCGCAGGCGGAGGCGGAGCCGCAGGAGGCGGCGATCCCCGAAAAGCTCGCGGAAAAGTGCGAAGGATGCGGGCAGATCGTTCTTTCGGACGAAATGAAGGAAAACTTCGGCGTGTGCCCCAAATGCGGGCACTACAAAAAGATGGACGCGCGCGCGCGCATCGCCATGTGCGCGGAAGAATTTACGGAATTGTTTGCCGATGTGGAGGGCGGCGATCCGCTCGGCTTCCCCGGCTATGCGGAAAAGCTCGCCGCGCTGCGCGAAAAGACGGGCGAAAAGGACGCCGTTGTATGCGGCACGGCAAAGATCGGCGGCTGCGCCTGCGCCGTGTTTTCGATGGACTACCGGTTCCAGATGGGCAGCATGGGGCACGCCGTCGGGGAAAAGATCACCGCGCTGTTTGAATACGCCGCAGTCGAAAAGCTACCCGTCGTCGGGTTTGTTTTAAGCGGCGGGGCGCGCATGCAGGAGGGCATCGTCTCCCTCATGCAGATGGCAAAAACATCCGCCGCCGTCGCCAAACATAGCGAGGCGGGGCTCTTGTACATCGCGGTGCTCACCGACCCCACCACGGGCGGCGTTTCCGCGTCGTTCGCGTTCGAAGCGGATATCATCGTTGCCGAAAAGGGCGCGCTCATCGGCTTTGCGGGGCCGCGCGTCATCGAGCAGACCATCCGCCAAAAGCTGCCGGAGGGCTTCCAGCGGGCGGAACTTTTGCTGCAAAAGGGCTTTGTGGATCGGATCGCCGAGCGTAAGGAACTCAAAGAGACGCTTGCCGCCCTGTTGAAGCTGCACGCGGCGGAGGTGACGGCATGAACGCATACGAGATCGTAAAAAAGAGCCGCGAAAAGGGGCGCCCGACCGCGCTTCGGTACATCGAAGAGCTGGTCGAAGGCTTCATAGAGCTGCACGGAGACAGGCGCTTTGCCGACGATGCCGCCATCGTGGGCGGTGTCGGCTGGCTGTGCGGCATGCCCGTTACCGTCATCGGCATCGAAAAGGGCGAGGATACCAACGATAAGCTGGCGCACAACTTCGGCTGCGCGCATCCGGAGGGGTACCGCAAGGCGATGCGCCTGATGCGCGAAGCGGAAAAATTCCACCGCCCCGTGCTCTGTTTGGTGGATACCTCCGGCGCGTACTGCGGCATCGGCGCCGAAGAACGCGGGCAGGCGGAGGCGATCGCCAACTCCATCATGGAGATGATCCGTTTAAAGACGCCCGCGCTCTCCGTGCTCATCGGCGAGGGCGGCAGCGGCGGCGCGCTCGGCCTTTCGGCGGCGGACGAGGTGTGGATCACGGAAACTTCTACCTATTCCGTCATCTCGCCCGAAGGCTGCGCCTCCATTTTGTGGAAGGACAGCGCCAAAGTCGCCGAAGCGTGCGAATGCCTCAAACTTACGGCAACCGACCTGCTCGCGCTGGGCGCGGTGGATCGGATCGTGGAGGAAAAGGGCTTTTCGGAGGAGTTTTTCACCTCTTTAAAGGGAGAGATCGCCGCATTTTTCCGTGAAAAGGCGAAGATCCCCGCAGAAGAACTGATCGAAACAAGGTACCGCCGTTTCCGCAAATTTTAAGCGGGCGCCCGCACGGGCGCGGCGCAGGACCGAGGAGGAGAATATGATAGCCATTGTGACCGATTCGTCCGTCGGGTATTCCACGGCGGAAGTGACCAGCCGCGGGATTTTGCACGTTGTACCGCTCAATTATCAGATCGGAAACAATTTTTACGAGGAGTACGCCTCCGACCGCAACGGCGATTTCATGACGCCGATGGCGCAGTTTTCCCCGTGCAAAACGGCGCAGCCCAACTTCGATAATTTTTTGCGCACCTTCCGCTCGCTTGCCGAACGCGGAAACGACGTGATCTGTATCGTGCTTTCGGAGGGGCTTTCGGGCACCTATTCTTCGGCAAAGTTTGCGGCGCAGCAGGCGGGCGGCAACATTTATGTGCTGGATTCGGGTACCATCGGCGCGGGCATGCACCTGTTGGTGGACGAAGCCGTAAACATGGTCAAAGGCGGCTTCCCCTTTGAAACGGTCGTCAAACAGCTGGAAAGCATCAAAAAAGAGATCGGCATCGTCTTTACGGTGGAATCGCTGGACCGTTTGCGCGCGGGCGGCAGGCTAAACACGGCGCGCGCCAAGGCGCAGCTCAACGTGCGCCCCGTCTTTGAGGTGAAAAACCGCATTCTTTTCCGCGAAAATACCCGCGCGCACCGCGAACGGCTGGAAAGCATGGTTTCGCTTTTGCCCGAAAACACCCGCCGCCTGATCGTGTGCCGCTGCGGGCAGGAGACGGACGTTTCCGAATTTACGGCGCTTCTGCACACGCGCTTCCCCGCGGTGAACATCCACCAGCGCGTCATCGGGCCGAGTTTGAGCATCCATGTGGGCGCGGGCGCGTTCGGGGCGGCGTACATCACCAAGGGGCTTAGAGACAAGGCGTAAAAAAAGAAAGCGCGCCCAAAGCGCGCAAAAGGAAAAAAGAAACGCGGGCGCGGCTTTTTAAAGCCGCGCCCGCGCCGTAAAAGCGCCGCTTATTTGGCGGTAAAGGCGTTTTTTTGCGCGTCGTAGGCGTAGCCTGCGGCGCGCAGCCGCTCTTTCAGCTGTTCTTCGTCTGCGGCGAGGTCCTCGCACAGGGCGGCAAGGCTTGGGTATTCGTCGCGCAGTTTGGTGTTGATATAGCTCAGCAGCAAATACGGATCCTGCGGCAGTTGCATTGCTTCTCCTTATCGCGCCGCTTTTTTCGGGGCGGGCGGTCCGCTCCCCTCGGCGGGCATTTTTGTTTTTTCCGGGCGGGCGGCGCATGAGCCCGCCCAAGCAAACGCCCCCGCCCGTAACACGGGCGGGGGCGGGCTTTTTAGTCTCCGCGGTAGGGCAGGAGCGCGACCACGCGCGCCTTTTTGATGGCGTTGGAAAGTTCGCGCTGGTGCATGGCGCAGGTACCCGTCATGCGGCGGGGGAGGATCTTTCCGCCTTCGGAAATAAACTTTTTCAGGCGGTTCACGTCTTTATAGTCGATGACTTCCACTTTCTCTTGGCAGAAGGCGCAAACCTTCCTGCGGGAGCGCTTCATCGGCTTTCTCACTGCGGGTTTTTCGTCCATGATATCTCCTTATCGAATTTGCCCGTAAAGGGGCTGTGCCGTATTGCGGCGGTGCCGCCGTGCGCGCGGGCGGGTACGGCGCCCATGGATTTGCCGCGCGGGCCGTGTTTCCGTTTTAGAACGGGATGTCTCCGTCGTCGTCAAAGGGTTCGAGGGCGGGCTTCTTTTTGTGCGCGGCGGGCGCATAGTCGTCGTCTTGGGCGCCGCTGTTTTTCGGCGTAAGGAATTCCACGTCGTCTGCCATCACGTCTACATACGTGCGGCGCTGGCCGTTGTTATCCTCGACGTTGCGGATCTGGATGCTGCCCGCAACCGCCACTTTGTTGCCCTTTTTGCAAAAGCGCGCCACGTTTTCGGCAAGGCCGCGGAAAGCGGTCACGCTGAAAAAGTCCGTCTGCCTGTCTTCGCCCGAAGAGAACCTGCGGTTTACGGCGATGGAAAAGCGGCAGAGCGCAACGCCGCTGTTCGTCTCCGAAAGTTCGGGGTCGCGCGTCAGGTTTCCGATCAAATAAATCTTGTTCATGCCCGGCCCCTCCTAGTTCGCTTTGCTGATCATGCGGCGGAGCACTTCGTCCGTAATGCCTGCGATCCTGTCCAGCTCCTTGACCGCGGCGCCGTCGGCGTCAAAGGTCATCAGAACGTAAAAAGCGTCGCTCTTATAGTTGATGGGATAAGCGAGCTTTTTCACGCCCCACTTGTCTGTGGAGAGCACCGTGCCGCCGAGGTCGGTGACGATCTTCCCGAACCGTTCGATCAGGGCGTCACGCGGCTCGTCCGCGACGGATGCGTCGATCAGATAGAGCATCTCGTATTTCATGGTTTTACCTCCCGGTCTTATTCGGCGTGCGTTTTCCGCACGCAAGGTGTTTTGCGCCGCGCTCTTTCGGCGCATGGTTTATTGTATCGTATTTTTTTCGGCAAGTCAATGTTTTTTGCCCGTATCCCGCGCAAAAATCCGTAAAAAATGCGAAAAAGCCGAAAAAAACCCTGCCGCGCATTCCGCGCGGCAGGGCGGCGGGCGGTTTGTGCCGCAATGCCGACGAAAACGTTCGGCGGGCGGTCTGTGCGGCAATGCGCGCTTCGCCGCGCATTGCCGCAGGGGAAGCCCTTATCCCCAAACCGAGCCGTAAGTTCCGATGATCCGCGCCAAAAGCGTGATCAACTCTCCCGTCGTGTACTGGCCGAGCTCGGTGTGCCCCGTTTCGCCCGCAAGCGAGGCGGGGATGGGGGTTTTTAGGATCTCCTCCACCGCCTCCGCTTCCGTCTGCCCCGGATCGGGCGTCACGTGGATGATCACGATGCCGTCTTCGACCAGCTTGCGCAGCGGCGCGGCGTTGATGTTGGCGTTGATGTTGGCGACCATTTCTCCCACGTCTTCGAGGGTGTAGGTCTGTTCGGCGCCGTTTTCGTCTTTGAGCAGGTACTTCCATATGCCCAGCACTTCGCCGTAGGTGTACAGCGCACCCTGCGGCGCCTGCGCGCCTGTGGGCAGCCTGTAATACAGGGTGAGCCCGCTTTTATCCGTCTCTTCGGTCACTGCCGTTTCGTTGTGGTTCCCGTCCAAAAACACGCCTTTGAGCGGTACGCTTCGCCAGCTTTGCGCGGCAATGTCAAAGTAGTACAAATTGCTCTCGGTGTAATACGCGTTGTCGTTGTAAATTTGCGGATCGTTTGCCCTGTGCAGGCGGGTAAAGTAGTTCGTGCCCGTCTGTTCGCCCTCCGCAATGCCGTAGACGGCGGGGGAGAGGGCAAGCGCCGTCATCGTCTCCGCGGCGGGGTCCCAAGCGTACAGGGTATCGACGGTAAACACGGTATCCCGCCCGAAGGAGTCCACGGGCATTTCTCCGCCGCGGTCGTAATAGAGTTTTGCGGTTCCGTATGTTTCCAGCTGCGCCTGCGTCGGTTTCCAGCCCGTCACCTTTGTGGCGAGCGTCATTTTGCCGTTTTGCAGGGTGTACAGCGGCACGCCTTTGTACCCTTCTTGCGAAGAGAGGAGCAGATAGGGGCTGTACAGCGTTTCGGAAGTGTCGTGCTTCGATCCGTCGTAGGGCTCATAGGCGGCGTCGCCGTGCACGTACAGGTTGCCCGCGCCGTAGATCGCGGAAAGTTCGGCAATGTCTGCGGCGGTATGCCCCGTGTCGTAATAGGCGTACACGCTGTCCGCAAACATGGTCTGCACGGAGAGGGAGGCGATGTCGTCTGCCAGCGTCGGCAAGGTGGAGCCGCTCAGCAGGGAAAGCAGTTCGCTCTCCCGCACGGAGTCGCCGAGGATCTCGCCCAGCGTGAGCGAGTTCATCGCGTCCTCCATGCCGTCGATCGAAACGTCGGCAAGCGCCTGCAAAATGGCGGGAGAGTTCTCTCCCACGTTCAGCACGTCGCCGAGGGTGAGCGAGCCGATCTTGGCGCTTTTGGCAAAGTCGTGCAGCGTCCAGTCCTGCACCGTTTGCAGCAGCGAGTCGCTGCCTGCGCCGATGAGGATCAGGTCGCCGATGCGCAGCGAATCCAGCGAGGCAAACAGTTCCGCCACCGTTTTTTTGTGATAGACGGTCAATGTGCCGTTTTCGATCTTATAATCCGCGCCCTCTTCGCCGAACGCGAGGAAGAGCAGCATGCGCGGCGAATCGGCGGATACGGAGACCACGTTGCTGAACGGGATGTTTTGCATTTCCGCCTGCATGGTGGTGTTCAGGCTGCCCAGCGGGATGTACCGCACCAGATCCAGCAGTTCGGCGGAAGCGGTCGTCTCTTCTCCCTCTTGGGTGCCGAACTCCACGCCGAAGTACGCGCTCAGCATATCCAGCGTGATCGAGGCGGGGTCCAAAACGGAAGAGAGCGTATCGATCGCGCCCGTTACGGGCAGGTCGGCAATGCCGTCGGTGCGCACATACAGGGCGGGGGGCGCTTCTCCCGCGCTCTGTGCTTGTCGGATGAGCGCTTCCGCCTCCGCTTCGGTCATCGCTTCGGAATAGAGGTACTCTTCGTAATACAGCTCGGTGGTCTGCGTGTAGTAACCCGCCGCGTTCTCTGCTTCGTACGGCAGGTCCAGTGTGTAGCCGCCCCTCGTTTCGTCCGCCTCATACGCGCCGTTCTGTTCGTCGAACACGTTGGCGGAGCGGAAACCGCCCTGCCCGTCTTCATAGTAGAGCGGGGAATAGCGGTACGCCGCCGCGACCTGCGGTTCGTACACGGTGCCGTCCGTCTCCCAGTTTTCGGGGAATACGTCTTTAAACGGTGTGTAAACGGTTTCCCCTGTGCGCACGCACAGGCTCTCGTGCAGGTCCTGCCCTTCGGAAAGGGCAAGGCGCACGGTGCCGTCCGCAAAATCGTATACGGCGGTGTTTTTCGCGGTCAGCGCCGTGTAGGAGGGCTCTGCGGCGTCCGCGCGTTCGGTGCGCAGGTACAGCGTGTAGTCGCCCGCGCACAGTACGCCGTTTTCGCCTTCGGAAACGCCTGCGGCGCCGTACAGCTTCCGTTCCTCCCATACGGCAACGGGCTCGTTTTCCGCGCCGTACGTTTTGGAATAGGCAGAGGAGCGCGTGCGGAAGGAGTATTCCTCTTTGCCGAAGGTGAAGATGCCCGCAAGGTCTCCCGTCTCCGTCGCGTTCGCCTGCGTGTAAAAATACAGCGGCTGCTCGGCGTTCCCCGTGATGACGGGCATGTCGGGCAGGGCAAAAGAGAAGGTTTGGGAGAGGGTGCGCAGCGATGCGGTGACGTACGCCAAGGAGCCGAGCGAGGCGGAAATTTGGTTTACGGGGGTGGAAAACAGCGCCGCGCGGTCGATGCCCACCAGCCCCGAATCCTCCACGTTATCCGCCGCGGCGTTCAGCGTGTCGCCCACATAAGGGGAGATCTCGATGAGTTCGTTCAGGGTAAAATCCCCGTCCGAAACGATATCCGTCACCAGCTGCACGAGGTCCTCCACGGTGCCCTCGTACGATTCGCTGATCAGCGAATCCGCGCCGAAAAGTTCGGCGAGGCGGCGTACGCTCGCCGTTTTGTACACAACGAGCACCGCGCCCGCCAGCAGCGCGATGGTCAGGATAAAGGTGATGAGAATGAGCAGGATCTTCCCGCCCGCACTTGTGTTCGATCGGAGCATACCGTTACCTCACAGGCTGCCGCGCAGCACGGCAAATTCGCTGTTTCCGTTTACTTCGTATTCGCCGCAGCAATCCGCCAAAAAACAGTCTCCGGCGCGGAAAGCGATCTCGCCGCGCGCCCATTTCAAAAACCCTTCGCCCGCAACGATGCACAACTTTTCGCAGCCCTCTGCATACAGTTTGAACCGCCGCGGGGAGCAAATATACAGGTCGGCGCCGTTTTTGCCCACGCGCGCGCCCTGCACCGTTTTATCCGAAAAGGAAAAGCTGCTTTTTTCGGGCGGAAGCTGCGCCCGTGTTTTCGTCAGTTCCATATGCCTCCATTATAAACCGTTTTGAAAGAAAAAGCAAGCGCAAGTAATTTTCTGGCGCGCTCAGCCTTCTCCCTCTTCGTCGCCCCCTTCGATGCCGAGCGGCTGCGCCCCTTCGGGCAGGTCGGCAACGGTTTTGAGCTTGCGGTCGATGGTCCGCGTTTTTTTTGCGGCGCTTTCGATGGTATCCTGCGCTTCGCGCAGTTTCTTTTGCGCCTTTTCCAAAAGCAGCACGAAATTGCGGAATTCGTGTTTGAACGCCGCCAAAAGCTCCCACAGCTCGCCGGACCGCTTTTCGATGGCGGCGGTGCGGTAGCCGAGTTGCAGCGTGGTGAGCAGCGCGCCGAGGTTGGCGGGCCCGCAGGCGAGCACGTGCCGCCCGTTGAGGTATTCGGTCAGCCCCTCCATGCGGATGCTCTCCGCGTACAGCCCTTCCAGCGGCAGGAACATGACGGCGAAATCGGCGGTCAGGGGCGGGCGGATGTATTTTTTGGCGATGGTATCCGCCTGCGCGCGGAAAATGCGTTCCAGCCCCTTGCGCACCCGTTCGGTCTGCTGTTTGTCTCCGCTCTCCTCCGCCTCCAAAAGCCGCCTGTATTCTTCAACGGGGAATTTGCTGTCTACGGGCAGCAGCACCGTGTTTTCGTCTTTGGAAGGGAGCAGGATGCAGTACTCCACCACGGCGGAATCGAGGGGATCGATGCGCACGTTGGCGCGGTACTGCGCGGGGGAGAGCATCTGTGCCAGCAGGGCGGAGAGCTGTACTTCGCCCCAGGTGCCGCGCAGCTTCACGTTGGAAAACACCTTGCCGATATCCGCCACCGAGCCTGCAAGCTGCTTTACTTCGCCCAGCCCCTTGTACACCGCTTCCAGCCGCTCGTTGATGATGGAATAGCTCTTGTTCAGCCTGTTTTCGAGGGTGGAGGAGAGCTTTTCGTCCACCGTAAGGCGGATGTTTTCCAGCGTTTTGGCGTTTTGCTCCGCCATATAGCGCAGTTCGCCCGCCACGGCGCGCTGCATGTCGGCAAGCCGCCGTTCGGTCTGCGCGCTCAGCCCGTCCATGCGCTCTTGCAGCGCTTTGAGGCTGCCGCCCTGCTGCTTCGCCAAAAAGTCTAAGTATTCCTGCGTCGAACGCGCGGCGTTCTCCGCCAAAAAGTTGGCGCGGTCGATGCGCTCGGCAAGTTTTTCCAGCTGCAGCGCCGCCTTTTCCGCGTCCGTTTTTTTGCGGCCGAACAGGAGTACCGCGCTCAGCGCCAGCGCGCCGGCGGCAAACACCGCCGCCAATATGGCAAACAGTTCGGTCATGTTCCCTCCGCGGCGAGCCGCGCCGCCTCGCGCAGCAGCGCCTCCCGCCTGTTTTGCAGCGCGCCCTGTGCGCAGCGCAGCAGCAGGTGCTCCAAGGTCTCTCCGATGCGCGCGGGCGGGAGAAGCGCCAGCAGGTCGTTTCCGTTTACGGCAAGCTCTTTTAAGGTGAAGGGCGCCCCTTCGCGCACCATCCGCTGCCGTATCGTTTCCCATTTGAGCAGGGTGGGGCAGGGGGAGAGGTCGTCTTTGCAGCCGGAAAAATCCGCCTGCTTTATGAGGCGCAGCAGCTCGTACACGTCGTGGTTTTTCACAAGGAAGGCGCGCACTTTTCCTTCGCGCACCTTTCCGTCCAAATCGAACATGTGCAGCGCGATCAGGCGGCACACCGTCTCCGCGGTGTGCTTCGGCGCTTTCAGCCGCGCAAGGATCGCCCGCCCGATGGGCACGCCCAGCACCTCGTGCCCGTGGTACTTTCCCGTTTCGCGGAAGGCGGCGGGTTTGCCCACGTCATGCAGCAGCGCCGAAAGCCGCACGCGCGCATCGGCGTAGCGGCAGGCGCGCAAACTGTGTTCGAGCACGTCGTAGGCGTGGAAGTCTGCTCGCTGCGCTAAGCCGCGCCCCACCGTAAGTTCGGGCAGGATGCGCTCCAAAACGCCCGCCTCGTCCAGCCGTTTCAGCCCGTTGTAGTGCGCGTAGCGGATGCCGTACTTTTTATCCGCGTGCAGCAAAAGCAGCAGTTCGGCAAAGATGCGCTCCGTCGAAATGGTGTCGATCTTTTCCGCGTTTTGCCGCGCCCCCGCAAGGCACGCCGCGTCCGGCGCAAAACCGAGCTGCGCCGAAAGCCGCGCCATCCGCAGCAGCCGCAGCCCGTCCTCGCAGAACACCTCGCTTGCCGCGCGCGTCGTGCGCAGCCGTTTTGCGGCAATGTCTGCCATGCCGCCGAGCGGGTCGCACACCCCGCCCGTTTCCACGTCGTAATAGACGGCGTTGCAGCAAAAATCCCGCCGCCGCGCGTCCGTTTGCAGGTCGGAGGTGAACGTCACGCGCGCGGGCGCATGCCCGTCTCCGCGGTAAAAATCCGAACGGAACGAAGTAAATTCCAGCTTTGTTTCGCCCGCCGAAAGGTTCACGGTGCCCGTATTTTTGTAGATGCCGTTCACTTCCAGCCCGCAGCTTTCGGCAAGCTGCGAAAATTTTTCGGCGTCTGCGGGCGCGCACAGGTCGATATCCTGCGAGGCGGGCAGCCCCGCCAAAGCGTCGCGCACGGCGCCGCCCACCACATACACGGGGAAGGGCGCTTTGTGCGCCAGCGTTTTCAGTTGTGCGGGCAAAGCAAGTTTCATGTAAGCCACCGCCCCGCGCGCGGCGTTGTTTTTGCGCGCGGCATTGCAAAAACAATTATAGCAGAAGTTGAAATAAATTGCAAATCTTCCCCGATTATTATATAATTAAAAAAGCGAAAGTACGGAAAAAGCAAAAACACGCGGCAAAAAAGGCGGAACCATGTTTCGGGTCATCGTAAACCCGCAGGCGGGGCGGGGAAAAAAGAAAAAACAATACGACCGCGCGATCGGGCGCCTGCGCGAGCGCGGGCTGCCCTTCGAAATCGTGCGTACCGAGGCGCGCGGCGCGGCGAAAGAATTGGCGCGGCAGGCGTGCGAGGCGGGCTGCGACGTGATCGTGGTCGGCGGAGACGGCACGCTGCACGAGGCGGTGAACGGTTTTTGCAACTTCGAACGCTGCGCCTTGGGGCTCATCCCGCTGGGCACGGGCAACGATTTTGCCGCGGCGGCAAACATTCCGGAGGACCCCGTGCGGGCGGTCGATCTCATCGCGGACGGCACGCCCGTCTATACCGACTTCATGCAGATGCCGCAGGGCGTGCGCGGCATCAACGTCATCGGAACGGGCATCGACGTGGAGATCCTGCGCCGCTGCCGCCAAAACAGGCTGTTCCGCGGCAAAACGGGGTACCTGCTGAGTTTGGTCGTTTCCCTCATCAAGTTTAAAAATTACGAAATGGCGGTGCGCTTCAACGGAAAGGAGGAGCGGTACAAAACGCTCATCGCCTGCATCGGCAACGGCAGCCGCATCGGCGGCGGCATCCGCATGTGCCCGCAGGCGGATATTGCGGACGGGCTGCTGGACTTTGTG
The DNA here is from genome assembly GCA_944346885.1 of uncultured Clostridia bacterium. Taxonomy (GTDB): domain Bacteria; phylum Bacillota; class Clostridia; order Christensenellales; family Borkfalkiaceae; genus Borkfalkia. The sequence continues at coordinate 76,016 of CALVMR010000003.1, forward strand.
GCGGTAGACAACGTAAAAAAGCTGCGCGTGCCCGCCGCGTTCGTCAAACTGATGAAGGGGCGCATTTTGGAGGAGAGTTTTACCCGCTTTGAGCGGTGCGAACACCTGGAAGTGCTCCCCGCGAAGCCGCTCACCGTGCAGGTGGACGGAGAACTGTACGACGGGCTTCCCTTTTCGGTGGATATCGTCAAAAACACGCTGCGGATGTACAGGGGCTGAAAACGCCCGCCCGCGGCGGCAAAAACCCGCCCGCGGTAAAACCCCGTTTGCGGCAAAAACCCGCCCGCGGCGGAAACACACAGGCGCTGCCCGCCCGCGGCGGGCAAGGAGGGGAAATGGGATACGTCTACATGCTCTTTCTGATCGGCGCGGTTATCGCGCTGTGCATCTTCATCAACCGCATCACGGATAAGCTGAAAGTGCCCTCGCTTTTGCTCTTTATCGGGCTGGGCGTGGTGTTCGGGCTGCTCTTCCGCGTGGGCGGGCTGGGCAATTTTACCGATTACGGGCTGGGCAACATCGTCTGCTCGGTCTGTTTGGTGTTCGTCATCTTTTACGGCGGGTTCGGCACGAATTTCAAGGAGGCGCGCCCCGTTGCGGGCAGGGCGCTGCTGCTCTCCTTTGCGGGCACGGCGCTCACGGCGGGGCTGGTCGGCGTCGGGGTGTGGTGCATTTTCCGCCTGCTCCCCTTTGCGGAGGGCGGCATCGGCTGGGTGGAGAGCATGCTCATCGGCTCGGTCATCTGTTCGACGGACGCGGCGTCCGTGTTCAACATCCTGCGTTCGCGCAGGCTGAATTTAAAGTACCGCACCTCCTCTCTGCTGGAAATGGAGTCCGGTTCCAACGACCCCATGTCGTACATGCTCACCGTCGTCTTTACCGCCGTGCTCGCCGTGCAGTACGGCGTGGAGGGGGCGGGTGCGATGGGTGCGGGCGAGGTCGTCGGCATGCTCTTTTCTCAGGTCGGCTTCGGCGCGCTGTTCGGCGTCGGGTTCGGGTTCCTCGGCATCTTTGTGTTGAAGCGCTTTTCTTTCAACATGGGGCAGGGCGGCACCATCTTCGTCGTTGCCATCGCGCTGGTCGCCTATGCGCTGCCCACGCTGCTCGGCGAGATCACGGGGGTCTCTTTCCTTGCGGGCAACGGGTACCTTGCCGTGTACATCTGCGGCATTCTGCTCGGCAACGCGCACATCGCGCAAAAGCGGGATTGCGTGCGCTTTTTCGACGCGCTCACCAACGTTGCGCAGATGCTCATCTTCTTTGTTTTGGGGCTCTTGGCAACGCCCGAATACCTTGTCCGCCCCGAAGTGCTTGTGCCCGCGCTGCTGCTGTTTGTGTTTTTAACGGTGCTCGCGCGCCCGCTCGCGGTCGCGGGGCTGCTGCTGCCCTTCCGCGCCAAACCCAACCAGCTTGCCGTCGTTTCATGGGCGGGGCTGCGCGGCGTCGCCTCCATCGTGTTCGCCATCTACGCCATCACGGTGCTGGGCGAAAACACGCTGCCGTACGATCTGTTCAGCATCATTTTTGTCGTCGTCATCGTCTCCATCGCCTTGCAGGGCTCGCTGCTGCCGCTCTTTTCCAAAAAGGCGCACATGCTGGGAGACAGCGACAACGTGCTGCGCACGTTCAACGACTATCAGGACGAAACGGACGTGCGGTTCATCAAGATCGTCGTGGGGGAAAACCACCCCTGGGCGGGGCGGCGGCTCAAAAGCTGCGTCATGCCCCGTGAATTTTTGGTGGTGCTCATCCTGCGCGGGGAGGAAACGGTCGTGCCGAACGGCAACACGGTGGTAAACCCCGGAGACCTGCTCGTTACCGCCGCGCCGGAGTTTGAAAACCGCGAAAGCTTCGGCATGTTCGAAGAGTATATCGGCAAAAACCATCCTTGGATCGGAAAAAAGGTGTGCGAATTGGGGCTTGCCGAGGGCACGCTCGTTGCCATGATCAAGCGCGGCGGCGGCACCGTTATTCCCTACGGCGCCACAGACGTGCGCGCGGAGGACGTGCTCGTGTGCATCAAACTCGAAAAAAAGAGCGAGGAAGAGGCAGCCCGCGGGCAGGCATAGGGCGGCGCGCAGGCACCCTTTCGGCGGCGCCCGCATACGATGAAAAAAAGGTACGCGGAAGACGGCAGGCGAAGCGGTCTTCCGTATTTTTTTTGTATTTCCTTGACGAATCCGCCCGAATGCGGTACAATACAGGGGAACGATACCATCGAGAGAGTATGCCCATGGATACGCTTGCAGGTTATGAACCGCTCGAATATTACACCGGTACGCTGCGCCCCGCCTTTGAAAAAGCGGCGGCGGCGTATTTTGACGAGCTTGTTGCAAAATCCGGGGTCAACGAGCAGGAAAACGCCGCGCTCGTCGCGCGGTACAACGCGGCGTGCGCCAAGGCGAAGCATGCCGAAAAAAAGCTCAATTCCTGCAAAGTGCTGCGCGGGTTCGTCATCTTTTTTATCGTGGCGGCTTTGGCGGCTGCCGTTGTTTTGGCGGTGCTCTATTTTACGGCGCGGCAGCCGGATTGGGTGCTGCTGCTCATAGCGGGCATCTGCCTGCTTATCGGCGTCGTGCTGCTCGTCGTGCTGTGCACCAAGCTCAAACAGGTGCTGCAAGCGCGGCAGCAAAAGTACCAAAAGGCGCTGCAAGTTTCCAACGGGCTGTATTCGGACGCAATGGGGCAGATGCAGCCGCTGCATGCGCTGTTCACATGGGGCATGACGCGCGAACTCATCCAAAAATGCGTGCCTTTTTTAAAGCTGGATGAAAAATTCGACGTAAAAAAGCTGGATCTGATGGTGCGCAAGTACGGGTTTGTTTCCAATGCGGACCCGAACGCCTCCACGGTATTTTTGCTCTCCGGCTCGGTGGATGAAAACCCGTTCCTCTTCGAGCGCGTGTTCCGCCGCACGATGGGGACGAGAACGTATACCGGCTCCATCGTCATCCATTGGACGACGTACACCCGCGATTCCAACGGCAATACCCGCCCCGTGCATCATACGCAGACGCTGACCGCCTCCGTCACCAAACCCGCGCCCTTTTACGGGTACGAAACGCGGCTGTATTACGGCAACGAGGCGGCGCCCGACCTGCGCTTTTCCCGCCAGCCCACGCACGCGAACGAGCTGGACGAGGACGCCATTGCCAAAAAGGTCAAGCGCGGCAAAAAAAAGCTGCAAAAAAAGGCGCGCAAAGCGGTCGGTTCGGGCGGGCAGTTCACCGAAATGGGCAACGCGGAGTTCGACGTGCTCTTCGGCGCAACGGACCGCACCAACGAGGTGCAGTTCCGCCTCATGTTTACGCCGCTCGCGCAGAAAAACATGCTCGATCTCATCAAGTCGGACGACGGGTACGGAGACGATTTCGCGTTTTATAAAACGGGCTGCATCAACTGCATCCGTTCCGACCACGCCCAAAGCTGGCAGACGGAGACCGACCCCGCGCGGTATAAGAGCCACGACCTTGCCACGGCGCGCGCGGCGTTCGTCGCGCTCAACGCGGAGTACCTGCGTTCGGTGTATTTCGACCTCGCGCCCGTGCTCGCCGTGCCGCTGTACCGCCAAACCGAGCCGCGCGAATTTCTCTACCGCGACGTATACGGCACCAACTATACCGGGCAGGAAGCGGAGGTGCTCGCCAACAGGCTGGGCGCGCAGCTGTTCGCGCACCCCGAAACGAGGACGAACACCATTTTAAAAGCGTCGTTCGTGCAAAAGGACGGCGCGGCAGACCGCGTTGCGGTCACCGCCGATTCCTTTGCCACCCAAGAACACGTGGAGATCGTGCCCGTGTTCGGCGGCGACGGGCGCATGCACAACGTGCCCGTGCAGTGGACGGAGTACATCCCCGTCTCCAACACGGGCGAGATGGAGCTGAAAGCGGTGGGCGGCACGCGCGAGCAGTACGAACAGCTGTGCTGCGGTTCGGCGTTTGCCTCCTTTGTGCGCCGCTTTGCGCCGGGCGGCGAATCCGCCTATTGCGACGGTTTGCTCGCCTTCCCCGTAGGGCAGGCGGGCGCGTTCGGCGCGCAGGCGGATGCGGAGCTGGGCAGCCTGTTCGGCGTGCGCGCCGCAGCGGCGGCGGGCGCGGCGTTTATCGTCGGGGCGGAGGCGGTGCGCGCCGCGGCGGATACGTTGGACCGGGCGGAGAAAAAGGAGCGCGCCCGCAAGGCGGGCGGGGCGGCTGCGCCGCAGAAAGGGGCGCCCGCCGACGCGGAAAAAACGGCGCAGACGGAGCAAAACCCCGCCGAAAACGCGGAAAAACCCGAAAAATCGTCCGCCGCCGAAAACGCGCAAACGGCAAAAGCGGGTTCGCCCGCCGCGCCGCAGCAAGGGGAGGAGACCGCGGGACCTTTCGCGGAATTCGATACAAAATCCAAGGATGAGAAATAAAGGAGGTTTCTTTTATGGCAAACGAACTGGACGAATTGACGGGGCCCGTCAACCAAGAGGGGCGTGACGTCGCCGTCATCGAAAAGCAGCTGCCCATCAAAGTGGGCGTCGGCTCGCGCATTTTCGAGGTCATTTTGTGGGTGCTCGCCATCATTCCGGGGCTGATCTTCCTCTTTATGAAGATCAAGGCGGGGAACTACCTTTCGCAGTTGCAGCAAAAGTTGCAGCACGACGCTTCGCAGATCGACAACTACCTCGAACAGCGCGTCGTGATCCTGCAAAACGCGGCAAAACTGTTGGATAAGGCGATCGATCTCGACAAAACGACGATGACGCAGATCGCGGCGTACCGTTCGGGCGTCGATCCCGCCAACGACGGGCTGCGCAACCAAGTGGCGCAGCAGATCGACACCGTGGGCAGGAGCATCAATCTCGCCTTTGAAAACTATCCCGATCTCAAAGCGCATGCCGAGATCGCGGATGCGATGCAGCAAAACGCCTATTTGCAGAAAGAGATCACCGCTGCGCGCGAAGTGTACAACGATACCGTCAACGTATGGAACCGGGATATCTACGCCTGGCCTACTAAGATGATCGTGGCGGCGCGCCGCGGCTACACCACCCGCATCCCTTTCTCCACCTCGGCAGAGGTCAAGCAGCAGGCGCGCGGCGTCTTTTTCTGAGAGCGGCGGGCTTCGGCAAAAAAGCGCCTCGTTTTGCAGGGCGCCGCATATCTTTCGGCAAAAAAGCAGCCGCGGCAGGGTTTCCTGCCGCGGCTGTGCGTTTGTGTGTTTGCCGCGCGTCTTTTCAGGGTTTTCGCGCGATGCTGCGGATGATGTGCCCCGCCAGCAGCAGCCCCGCGCTTGCGGGCACATAGGAGAGGCTGCCGACCAGCCGTTCCCCTTCTTCCGCCCCGCCCGCGCCGCGGTCGGGGCGGAGCGGTTCCTCTTCCGAATACACCGCCCATACCCCCGTCACGTTCGCGTCGCGCAGCCCTTTGCGCACCAGCCGCGCCAGCGGGCAGACGCGCGTCTTTTCGACGGGCGTAACGCGGAAGGCGGTCGGGTCGAATTTGTTGCCCGCGCCCATGCAGGAAACGGCTTCCGCGCCCGCCGCCCGCGCCAGCGTGAGCAGCAGGATCTTGTCTTCCACCCTGTCGATGCAGTCCGCCACATAGTCGTAGCAAGAAAAGTCGAACGCATCGGCGCTCTCTGCCGTAAAAAAGCGGGGGATGGCGCGGATCGCCGCGTCGGGCGCGATCTCCCGCGCGCGCGCCGCCATCACTTCCGCTTTGTTTTTTCCGATCGTGCTATAAAGCGCCACAAGCTGGCGGTTCAGGTTGGTCGGCGCGACCGCGTCGCCGTCGATGAGGTCGATGGCGCCGATTCCCGCCCGCACCAGCGCTTCCGCCGCGTACGAGCCGACCCCGCCGATGCCGAACACCGCCACGCGCGCCGCCGCAAGGCGGGCAAACCCCTCCTCGCCGAGCAGGGCGATCTCGCGGAGAAATGCCTCTTTCATACCCGTATCCTCTCTTGAACCGCTGCGGTTCGGATATTTATTATAGCGGATGGCGGCGCGGTTGGCAAGCGAAACGGTAAATATACACATTTTTCCGTCTTTTTTTTCATTTCCTATTGAAAAAGCGAAGAACATGCGTTATAATAGAAAAGGCGGACGCTTGCATGCGCTTGAATCCTAAGTCCGCCGGTAAGGGAGTAAAACTATGATCATTCAGGGCGAAAATATCCGCAACGTGGCAGTTATCGGGCACAGCGGCGAGGGGAAGACCTCCGTCTGCGAGGCGATCCTCTTCAACGCGCGCGCAACAGACCGTCTCGGCAAGGTCACGGAGGGCAACACCGTCACCGATTACGACGAGCAGGAGATCGCGCGCAAGATGTCCATCTCGCTCTCCGTCGCCTATGTGATGTGGGATAACGTAAAGATCAATCTTTTGGACGTGCCGGGCTTTTACGATTTCGAGGGAGAGCTCTCCGAGGCGCTGCGCGCCGCGGGCGGCGCGCTCATCGTAACGGGGGCGAGCGGCGCGCTCACCGTCGGCGCCGAAAAGGCGATCGATGTCTGCCTCAAAAACAAGATCCCGATGGTCATTTTCATCAACGGCATGGATAAGGAAAATGCCGATTACGCGGGCACGGTCGCCGCGCTGAAAGAAAAGTACGCGGCAAAGATCGCCCCCATCCAGATCCCTTTGATGGAAGGGAACAAGATGATCGGGTACATCAACGCGTTAAAGGACGCGGCGTACCAGTTTACGGGCACGGGGCTCAAAGATATCCCCATCCCCGACGAAATGAAAGGCACGCTCGCCGATATGCAGGCAAGCCTGACCGAAACCGCCGCCGAAAACGACGAAGAGCTTTTGGATAAATACTTCGGCGAGGGCGCCCTCACCCGCGAAGAGGTGATCCGCGGCATCCGCAAGGGCATCTACAACGTGAACACCATCCCCGTGATGGCGGGTTCGGCGCTGCAAAACCGCGGTATCATCAACCTCATCGAAGAGATCGTAAAATACATGCCCAACGCCGTCGAACGGCGGGAGATCTTGGCGCAGAGCGAAGACGGCGAAGAACTGATCCCCATCAGCTGCAAGGCGATGGCGCCCTTTGCCGCGCAGGTCTTTAAGACCACGGTGGACCCCTTTGTCGGCAAACTCAACGTGATGAAGGTGTTCCGCGGCATTTTAAAGGCGGGCAGCACCGTTTACAACGCGGCAACGGGCAAAACCGAGCGCATCAGCCAGATCTATCTGCTCAAAGGCAAAAAGCAGGAGCCGACCGCCGAATTGGGCGCGGGCGATATCGGCGCGGTCAGCAAACTTGCCAACACCAACACCGGCGATACCCTCTGCGACGAATCGGCAAAGGTAAAATTCGACCCCATCCACTTCCCCCGCCCCGTGCTCTCCATGGCGATCTATGCTGAAAAGAAGGGGGAGGAAGATAAAATTTTCCAAGGCTTGAACAGGCTTTCGGAAGAGGACCGCACCTTCACCGTTACCAAAAACGCCGAAACGGGCGAAATGATTTTGAGCGGCATGGGAGAGACGCAGCTGGACGTCATCAACAAAAAGCTCAAAGCAAAATTCAACGTTTCCGCCGTGCTCAAAACGCCCAAGATCGCCTACCGCGAAACCATCCGCAAAACGGTCGAGGCGGAAGGCAAGCACAAAAAGCAATCGGGCGGGCACGGGCAGTACGGGCACTGCAAAGTGCGCTTCGAGCCCTGCGAATCTACCTTTGAGTTTGCCGAAGAGGTCGTCGGCGGCAGCGTGCCCAAACAGTATATCCCCGCCGTGGAAAAGGGGCTTGCCGAATGCCTGCCGCACGGCGTTTTGGCGGGGTATCCCGTCACGGGGCTGCGCGCCGTGCTCTACGACGGCAGCTATCACGACGTCGATTCTTCCGAAATGGCGTTCAAACTCGCCGCCGCCCTCGCCTTTAAAGAGGGGCTGAAAAACGCCAAGCCCGTTCTGTTGGAGCCGATCATGAAGTTGAAGATCGGCATCCCCGAAGCCTATCTCGGCGATATCATGGGGGATATGAACAAGCGCCGCGGGCGTATTTTGGGCATCGACCTTGTAGACGGAATGCAGGTCGTCAATGCCGAGGCGCCGCAGGCGGAGCTGCAAAAGTACGCAACGGACCTGCGCAGCATGACGCAGGGGCGCGGCAAATTCGCCATGGAACTGGCGCGCTACGAAGAGGTGCCGCCCGCCGAAGCGGAAAAGATCGTAAAAGCGCGCGCGGCGGAGCAGCAATAAAGATCCCGCAAAAACCGTGCAAAAATAATTTTTTCGGTGATATAAGGGGGAAGCCGACAGCCCTTGCGGGCTGTCGGCTTCCCCCTCTTTGCCGTTTTTTAAGGCAGAGCCTATCCCTGCGATTTGTGCAGGTTCAGTTTCACGTTGCGGCGGTCCACTTCCACAAGCCCGTCGCGGTGCATGCCTGCAAGTTCGCGCAGCATGGCGCTGCGGTCCACGCACAAATAATCCGCAAGGTTGGTCTGCGAAAAGGGCAGCGTAAAATACTGGCTGTGCGTTTTGGCGGCGAGCAGGCGGAAGTACGCCAAAAGTTTTTCGCGCGTGGTGCGGTGGCTCAGCACCTCCAAATGTTCGGAGAGCGCCTGCGTTTTTTCCGCCATCAGCCGCACCAAATTGCGCACGATGGTGCTGTGGTAGGTGCAGGCGTTGGGGCAGCGCTTCATGATATGGTCGTAATCCACGTACAGCACGTCGCAGTCCTCTTCCGCAATGAGAAAAAAGCCCGTATCGCCCCCCGCTATGCCCAGCATCGAGCCGAACACGCCCCCTTCGCCGAGCTGTTCGAAGATGGTGCGCACGCCGCTTTCGTCTGTCTTCATCAAACTGATCCTGCCGCGGTGCACCACGCCCACTCTCCCCGGCGGCATGGCAACTTCTTCCCCTTTGCGGTGCGTTTTTAAGGTCGTTTTAAAGCACTCCGTCATGCGGGCGTATTCTTCGTCCGTCACCCCGTCGAACAGAGAAGTTTCTACTTTTTCCATCGTTCGCCTCTGCTTTGTTTGTTGTATTTGCAACACAGGCATTATACCGCACCGCGCGCGCAAAGTCAAGGCGCGCGCGCAAAAAAACCGCGCCCGAACGGGCGCGGCGGTCTTGTTTTGCGTCAATTTTTATTTTTGCAGGGTCTGCGGCTGCGCGGGCGGCGCCTCTTGCGTTTGGGCGCGTTTTTGCCACAGCGGCACGGGCTGCAATACGGCAACGCCCTTTTTTTGCAGGGCGCGGACGGTCAGCGCAAGGGGGATGCCCAGCCCGAACACCCAAACAGACTGCGTTACGAGCAGCGAAAGAAAGTTCGCCCAATACCCAAGCTCCGTGCTGCCCGCCAAGATCATCACAAACGGGATGCCGAAGGCGTTTATAAGCACGGGGAACAGCCCGCCGAAGAGCAGTTTGAGGGGCATGCTGCGCGCAAACAGTTTTCCGCAGGCAAAGGTGCCGAGCGCGGCGATAAGCGTGCACAGGCTGCCCAGCCCGATGTCCCAGCCGCCGTATCCGGAAAACACGTTCGCCAGCAGGCACCCGACGTACAGCGCGGGGATGCTCTCGATATAAAACAGCGGCAGCAGCGTTAGCGCCTCGGCAAGGCGGATCTGAAAGCCCAGCGTCCCGTACGAGAGGGGGCCGAGCGCCCAAGTGAGCACGCAGTACAGCGCGGCGATGACCCCCGCGCGGCAGAGCATCTTTGTGGAAAACCTCTTCATTATGCAGTTACCTCGGTTGTTTTTAGGTAGTGTTGTCCGAAAACCTACCGTGCGTTAGGATACCACGCGCTTGTGTGTTTGTCAAGAAGAATTTTACGGGAAAAAGCGGGAAGGATCGGTTTTTTTAAATATTTACGCCCGAATTTGCCGCCTGCCCGAATTTGCCGCCTGCCGAAAATCGCCGCTTGCCCGCCGATCCGTGGGCAGGCGGCGTGCGGATGCGGCGTGCGTTTTGACGGGTGCGCGCATGGCGGCGTGCGTTTTGACGGGTGCGCGCATGGCGGCGCGCAAAAGCAATAAGCGCGGCTTTGCTTTTCCGCTTTGCGGAAAGCGCTGCGGGGCTTCACACGATGATGTTTTCCAAAACCAGCGCGTCGAAATCGGTGCTCTCCACAAAATCGCGGGGCAAAAAGCGGACGTGGTTGAATTTTGCAAAGTTGAAGATGTGCGTTTTCAGCAGCACGGGCGTGGGGCAATCCAGCTCGCGGCAGATATCGAACAAATACGTTAAAAAGTGCGAATAGGTCAGCTTTTCTTCCCCTTCGTACACGAATTGGCGCACGATCTTCCCCTCGCGCAGCAGTTTTGCCCAAATGCGGAACACGGCGTTGCCCTCCCTGTGCAGCCAGTATAGCGGATTTTTGGCGGAAAGTAAAGCGGAACGGGAAAACTGATTGACTTATTTGCGCGGGAACGGTAAAATATTGGTATTCCTTGCGGATTCTGCCGCAAGAAAAAAGGGGAAAGCGCCATGAATAAGCTCGAAACGGAAATTTTAAAGATCATGCAGGAGGATTGCCGCATCCCGCCCGCCGAAATCGCCGTTATGCTCGGCAAAAGCAAGGGCGAGGTGGAGGCAGCCATCGCGGAAATGGAGCGCCGCGGCGTCATCGTCAAATACACCGCCATCGTCAACAGCGAAGCGCTGGAAGAAGAATTTGTGCAGGCGCTCATCGAAGTAAAGGTCTCCCCGCAAAAAACCAGCGGGTTCGACGCCATCGCCGAGGAGATCTACCGCTTTGAAGAGGTGACCAGCTGCTATTTGATGAGCGGCGGGTTCGACCTTGCCGTATTCATCGAGGGCAAGAGCCTGCGCGAAGTGGCGCGGTTCGTCTCCGAACGGCTTTCCACGCTCGACTGCGTGCTCTCCACGGCAACGCATTTCATTCTCAAAAAGTACAAGATCGAAGGCACCATTGCCGACGGAACGGACGAAAAAGGGCAGAGAATTTCGGTGCACGCATGAAACAGTTTATCAACACCCGCGCGGCGGAGCTGAAACCGAGCGGGATCCGAAAATTTTTCGATATCGTTTCCGAAATGAAGGATGCGATCTCGCTGGGCGTGGGCGAGCCCGATTTCATCACACCCTGGAACGTGCGCGACGCCGCCGTGCGCAGCATCCGCCGCGGGTATACGCAATACACGGGCAACCGCGGGTTGCCCGCGCTGCGTGAGGCGATCGCGCGGTACGTAAAGGAGCGGTTCGGCGTGGAATATTCCCCCGAACACATCATCGTGACCGTCGGCGCAAGCGAGGGGATCGATCTTGTGATGCGCGCCGTCTGCGAGGCGGGAGACGAAATTTTGGTGCCCGACCCCGGCTACGTTTCGTACATGCCCTGCGTGCAGCTTTCGGGCGGCACGCCCGTGCCCGTGCCCTGTTCGCAAGAAAACGGCTTTATCCTGACCCCCGAAGCGCTGGAAAGGGCGATCACGCCCAAGAGCAAAGCGCTCGTGCTGCCGTACCCCAACAATCCGACGGGCGGCGTCATGACCAAAGAACAGCTCGAAGCCATCGTGCCCGTCATCGTCAAGCATGACCTCTTGGTCATTTCAGACGAGATCTATGCCGAACTCACCTACGGCGGGCGGCATGTTTCCGTCGCCTCCCTGCCCGGCATGAAGGAGCGCACCGTGCTCATCAACGGGTTTTCCAAGGCGTTCGCCATGACGGGCTGGCGCATCGGGTTCGTGTGTTCGCCCGAAGAGATCGACGCGGCGATGTTGAAGATCCACCAGTATACGCTGTTGTGCGCGCCTTCCGCTTCGCAGTACGCCGCGCTGGAAGGGTTAAAGGACGGCTTTTCGGATAATTTTGCCGTGGTGGAGAGCATGCGCGACGAGTACGACCGCCGCCGCAGGTTCATGGTGGATTTTTTCAACGGCTGCGGGCTGACCTGCTTCGAACCGCGCGGCGCCTTTTACGTCTATCCTTCGGTGGAGAGCACGGGCATGAGCGGCGAAGCGTTTGCCGAAGGGCTGCTGCGCGCCGAAAAGGTTGCCGTGGTTCCGGGGGACGCCTTCGGCAGCGCGGGCAAAGACCACGTGCGCTGTTCGTACGCCACAAGCGTGAACAACTTGCGCGAAGCCGCCGCCCGCATCGAAAAATACGTAAAATCTGTGCGGAAATAAAGGAAGCGGAGGGGCAAAGCTCCTCCGCTGTTTTTTAGTACCGGCACGCCCGCGGCGGCTTCGGTGCGGCGGGCAATGTCAAGAGGGCGGCAAAAAAACACGGCGGCACGCCCGCGGCGGCTTCGGGGCGGCGGGAAAGGGGCGGTCAGGGCAGGGGCGCGCCAAAACTTTTTTGTTTCCGGTATGCCGCATTCGGTTGCTGCACTTGACAAAACCGCCGCAAACGGGTATAATAGTAGAAAACGGGCAGGAAGAAGTGGTTCCGCAGGGCGCTGCGGGATCACTCTTTTGTACGTTGAAAGGGCAGCCGTGCAAAGAAAACCGCTTCGGACGGCGGAAAAGAAAGGAGAGAAGGGTAGCAGTTTATGGCGGAAGAATTTATCATGACCCAAAAAGGGTACGATGAAGCAAAAGAGTATCTTCGGTATCTGAAAACGGAGAAGAAGAAAGAGATCACCGAGCGCATCAAAGTGGCGCGCGGCTTCGGCGATCTCTCCGAAAACGCGGAGTACGACGCGGCGAAAAACGAAGAGGCTCTCAACGAAAGCGAGATCCGCGAGCTCGAAAACAAGATCAAAAACGCAAAGATCATGGAGGAGAGCAAGGATAACAGCAAGGTGCATTTCGGCAGCCAAGTTACGCTGTACGACCGCGACTTGGAAGAGACGGTCGTCTACACCATCATGGGCAGCACCGAGGCGGATCCCGATAAAAACATCGTCGCCATCGATTCTCCCATCGGCATCGCGCTGGCGGGGGCAAGCAAGGGAGACGTTGTTACCGTGCACGCGCCCAACGGCTTCGATTACGAAGTGGAGATCCGCGAGATCAGCGAGGGCGGTTCCGCCAAGGCGGAATAGGGGCGCGCCGCAAAGCGGCGCCGAACCGCCGTTTTGCTTTGCGGAAGGCAAAAAATCCGCCCGCCGCGCCGTAAATGCGGAACGGGCGAAGAGAGGGTACAATGGACGCAAAGATCACGAAGAAGAGACTGGGGCATCAGCTTTCCTATGACTGGATCAAGATCGCGGGCACCTGCGTGCTGGCGGTCGTGATCCTGATCGTGCTGTTTACGTCCATCGGCACCCGCCCGACGGCTGGGCAGACCTTTGATCTTTACACGCTGTTCGACGTTCGGTTCTACGCGGACGGGCTGGGTTCGCTGGAAGAGCTGAAAGAAAAGGACGCGCTCTCTTACGATATCCAAAAACTCAACGCCGTTGAAGTGACCCGCACCGGCTATGAAGACATGATCCTCTCCACCCGCTTTGCCGCGGGCGAGGGAGACGTGGTGATCTCCTCCGACGTGGGCGATAAGTTCGCCGAAGACGGTTCGGGGGCGCTGGTCGATCTTTCGGGGCTGAAAGAATTTCTCTATGCCTACCGCGTCAACTGCATGTGGCTGGGCACGGACGGAAAGGGATGGGCTTTCGACGGCGAGTACGAGGCGGATATCCCCAATTATTTTGCGGAATGCGCCGCGTATCTGGATACGTATTTCCCCGGCGCGGGGTACTGCGCGGCGGTAACGAGCGGCGTGTTTTCGCCGCTGGATACCGAAGCGGAGCTGGACGAAGAGGCTGCCGCCGCGGGTTTTGCCGAACGCATGAAGGGGGACAAGCGGTACAAGACGGAAGACCAGAAGGCGCAGGGCGTCAAAGACGAACAGGCGCGCTTGTTGAATCTGCGCGATGCGTTCGTCAAGGTATGGAACTCCGTCAACACAAACGGCGCCGTCCGCGTGCGGCAAACACAGTTTTCCGCCGACGTAAACGGAGACGGCAGCGTGGCAACGGACGGGTCCGAGACCTTTACTTGGAGCTTTGCCTTCGATATCAGCGGGCTGGAAGGCATCGGAAACATCGTTAAAACGTACGCCGAGGGCAGCACGGGCAACGTGACCGGTTCGCGCGAGGGGCTCAGTTTGAGCGTGGTGCGCACGGGCACTTCCAAAGAGCCGGAGCTGCGCTACGAGCCGTTTACCCTGCTTGCCTATTTTGTGGAAGAGTGCAACGGCGGGGATTGGCAAACGTATCACGACGCAACGGGGGAAGAGAGCGCATGAAGCTGCACATTTACGAAGCGCTCGCCGCTTATAAAAAGAAGAACCCCGCGCGCTTTCATATGCCGGGGCACAAGGCAAACAGGCGCGGGTTCCCGCTTCTGCGCGACGCCGCGCTGGATATCACCGAGCTCTCCTTTTCGGATAGTTTGGAGAGCCCGAACGGCGTCATCGCAAGCGCGCAGGAGGATATCGCCGAACTGCTCGGCGCAAAACGCAGTTATATTTTGACGGACGGCGCAACGGCGGGCATCTTTGCGATGCTCTATGCCGTGCGCAGATCGGGCGGGAAGGTCGCTATTACGCGCTCCTCGCACAAGAGCGTGTACAATGCGTGCGCGCTGTTGGGCGTGGAGCCGTATATTTTACAAAGCAACGAGCGTGACGGCGTGCTGCTGCCGCCCGGCGCGACAGACGTGGAGGCGGCGCTCGCGCGCGATCCGAAGATCGGCGCCGTGCTGCTCACCACTCCCGATTACTACGGCAATACCGCCGACCTTGCCGCCGTGCGCAGCGTGTGCAACCGCTACGGGAAGTACCTGCTTGCCGACGGCGCGCACGGGGCGTATCTCAAATTCGACCCCGATCGGAGCGGGGAGTATGCCGGCAACTTTGCGGATATGTGGGTAGACGGTTCGCACAAGACCATGCCCACGCTCACGCAGGGCGCGCTTTTGAACATCGCCGAGGAGGCGCTCGTGCCCGCCGCCGAAGAGGGGCTGGATATGTTCCGTACCACCAGCCCGTCCTATCCGATCATGGCGTCGGTGGAATACGGCGTAAAATATTACGCGGAGCACGCCGCGGAGCGCATTGACGCCGTGCGGCGCGAGCTCGCGTTCATGAAGGCGCGGCTCGCTAAGCGCGGGTTGCAGGTCTACGGCGGGAGCAAAACGCTCGCGGTCGCCGTCGATTTCGGGGCGGCGGGCATTTCGCCCGCGGCGGCGTATGCAGAGCTGGAACGGCGGCGCGTGGTCGCGGAGCTGAGCGACGGGCGGTACGTGCTCTTTTATCTCTCTCCGCTCACCACCCCCGGCGAGATCGCGCGGATGGAGCGCGCCGTGCGCGCGGTGGCGCGCATGCGCACGCTGCGCGGCACGTATACGGCGCCAGCGCGCCTGCCTCTTGCAGGCGCACGCAAATTCAGTTATTTGGCGGCGTGGGGCATGCCGTACGAGCTGCTTTCCCCGCGCGAGGCGGTCGGGCGCGTCTGCGCGCGCAACGCGGGCATATCCCCGCCCTGTTACCCCGTTGTCGTGGCGGGAGAACAGCTCACGCAGGAAGCGGCGGAAGCGCTCGCTTCGGCAGAGCACACGTTCGGTTTGCAGGGCGGAAAGGTCGCCGTTTTGAACATCGGCGGCAGAGCGGGGCACAGAGCATGAGCGCGCGCGGAAAATTTATCGCCTTCGAGGGCTGCGAGGGGGCGGGCAAGTCTACGCAGATGCGCCTGCTTTCCGAACTGCTGCAAAAGCGGGGCGTGCCGCACACCGTCACCCGCGAGCCGGGCGGCGGGGAGATCTCCGAGGCGATCCGCAAAGTGATTTTGAACGGCAAGTTTACCGCCATGACGGACGAGTGCGAGGCGCTGCTGTATGCGGCGGCGCGCGTGCAACACCTTGCCGATACCGTTGCGCCCGCGTTGGAGCGGGGAGAGCTGGTGCTGTGCGACCGCTATATTTTCTCTTCCTACGCCTACCAAGGCAGCGGCAGAGGGCTGCCGCGCTCTTTTTTGGAGCAGATCAACAGCTACGCGCTCGCGCATTTTATGCCGGATCTGGCGCTCTTTTTGGATATTCCGCCCGCGCTCGCCTTTGACCGCAAGCACGGCGTGGACGAAAACGACCGCATGGAGTGCGCGGGAGAGGGCTTTCACGTCCGCGTTTACGCGGGGTACAGGCAGATGCTCGGCGAATTTCCGGGCGTGTTCGTCGCCGTGGATTGTTCGGGCACAAAGTTTGAAACCAATGCCAAGATCGCGGCAATGTTGGAGGAGAGGGGGATCATTCCCCGCGCGTGATGGAGATCTTTCCGAGCAGCAAGGCATATAAGTTGGTCGCGGGCGATCTGCGGCAGGGGCGGCTTTCGCACGCCTATTTGCTGCTGTGCCCCGATCTTCCTTCGCTGGGAGGGTTTTTGCGCAGCCTCGCTTCGCTCATTTTGGTGGAAGGGGCAGCCGCGGCGGAGGCGGAGCGCATTGCCCGCCTTGTCGGGGAAGACCGCTATCCCGATTGCCGCTTTTTCCCCGCAAAGGGCGAAAAGTGCGGCGTGGCGGAAGTGAAGGCGATGCTCGACGATTGCTACATCCGCCCCGTGGAGAACGCGCGCAAAGTGTTCATCCTCGGCGCCGTGCACGAGATGCTGCCCGCCGCGCAGAACAAGCTGCTCAAAGTGCTGGAAGAACCGCCCGCGGGCGTCGTGTTTTTGCTCGGTTCCGCAAGCGAATACGCGGTGCTTTCCACGGTGCGTTCGCGCGCAAAACGGCTGGACCTGCAATCCTTTCCCGAACGGGAGATCGAGGTGTACCTCCGCGAAAAATATCCTTCGCGCAAGGACGCAAAGGAGCTTGCCGCGCTTTCGGGCGGGTTGCCCGGCAGGGCGGAAGAGCTTGCCGCGGGCAACGTTTCGGGTGAGAGCGAACAGCTTGCCCTTTTGGTGCTCAACCTCTCTCCCGCGGCGATCCCTGCCGCGGCGCGGCGGTATGCCGACCGGGAGGAAGCGGCGCGCGCGTTGCAGATCTTGCGCCTCATTTACCGCGATCTGCTCATGCTGCGGCTGGGCAGGGAGGATCTGTTGCTTTGCGGCGGGGATAAAAAGGTGCTCGGCAAGGCGGCGCGGCGGTACAGCGAACGGGCGCTGGTGCATGCGCTGGGCAGGATCGGGCAGTGCGAACGGGATCTGCGCGCCAATGCGGCGGTGCCGATGAGCATCGAGGCGCTGCTGTACGGGATTTTGGAGGAAACATGAGGATCATCGGGATAAAATTCAAAGAGGGCGGAAAAATTTATTATTTTGCGCCCGCAGAGGGCACGGAGTATACCGAAAACGCCGAAGTCATCGTGGAGACGGGCAGAGGGCTGGAATTTGCCTTTGTCGCGTTCCCTCCGCGCGAGGCGGCGGAAGAAGAGGTGACCCAGCCGCTGCGCCCCGTCGTGCGGCTTGCGACCGATAAAGACAGGGAGCAGCGCAAAAAGAATTTGGAGCGCCGTGCCGAGGCGATCCGCGCCGCGCAGGAAAAGGCGAACGGCTACGGGCTCGCCATGAAAATCATAGACTGCGAGTTTACCTTCGACGGCAACAAAGTGCTCTTCTTTTTTTCGGCGGAGAACCGCGTCGATTTCCGCGAGCTGGTGCGCGACCTTGCAAGCATGTTCCACAGCCGTATCGAATTGCGGCAGGTGGGCGCGCGCGACGAGGCAAAGTTGCTCGGCGGCATCGCGCCCTGCGGCAGAGAGTGTTGCTGCGCCGGCGCCATGCCTGATTTTTGCAAAGTTTCCATCAAAATGGCAAAGGTGCAGGGGCTTTCGCTCAACCCCGGCAAGATCAGCGGACTGTGCGGCAGGCTGATGTGCTGCCTCAGTTACGAAAACGAGTATTACAGCGAGGCGTATAAAAAGATGCCCAAGCTCGGCGGCGAAGTCGGAACGCCGGAGGGGAAGGGCACCGTTGTTTCCAACAACATGCTCACCTATACCGTGCGCGTAAAGATCGAAAAGGACGGCGTGCCCGTGTTTAAAGATTTTCCGCTGGCGGAGATCCGCTTCCGCGGCAGGGGCACGCAGGCGGAGGAAGAGGCTGCCGAAGAGGAAGAGGGCACCGAAGCGCCGCAGGAGCGGGAGGAGCCCGCCTTGCAGGAGCGCCGCCCGCAAGCGGAGCGCGAACGCCGCCGCGCGGAGAAGCCGCACCGCCAAGGCGAAGGGCAGGAGCGGAAAAACCGGCAGGAAAACCGCGGGCACGGCGGGCAGGCACGCCCGCAGGAACGGGAGAAGCAGCCGCAGGGCGAGGGGGCGCCGCCCGCCGAACACCGCCGCCGCAGGCATAAGCGCGGGCACGGCAAAAAGGGCGGAGAAACGCCGCCGCAGGCATAGCAAAACGCCGCCCGTCGGCGAAGGAGCGCTTGCCGCAACGGGCAGGGCGCGCCGGCGCGCCGCGGAAAATAAAATTTTCAAAAAAAGTTTGTTCCTGCTTCTTTACTATTTCAAAAAGGTATGTTATAATACAGAGGACAGAACTTGTCCGAGAGTATATTTGGAGGTAGATCATTATGGCTCATAAAATTTCCGAAGAGTGCATTTCCTGCGGCGCCTGCGCCGATACCTGCCCCGTGAACGCGATTTCGCAGGGCGATACGCAGTACCAGATCGATCCCGACGTCTGCATCGATTGCGGCGCCTGCGAAGAGGGCTGCCCCGTCGGCGCTATCTCGCCCGAAGAATAAGCGGATCGCCTAGGGGGACCTTGCGCGGCGGCACTGCTTCTGCGCAAGTTTTTTGCGCGGCATACGCCGCGCACGCAAACAAAACGGTTTGCGCGCAAACTATTTAAAAAACAAAAGCATGCCGCGCGCAGATGCGCGCGGCATACCGCGGGGATATAGCTCAGTTGGTAGAGCGCTTGAATGGCATTCAAGAGGTCATGGGTTCGATTCCCACTATCTCCACCATACCGTAACAAGTCGAACCGCTGTTACAAAAAGAACCCGACGAGAAAATCGTCGGGTTCTTTTTATGAAAGAGGTGAATTATACTATTAAGTGCAACACATTGAGAAAAAAAGTAGTCCATACAAATCTGTGGTAAAATAGAGTTGCAAAACCAAAATTCCACCGAGGAGATCTGTATGAACTACCACCATTTTACCA
>CALVMR010000004.1 GCA_944346885.1 uncultured Clostridia bacterium
GCGTTAATGCTCGGCAAGATTGCCGACACCATTCTGTCGCAAATCGAGAAGTTAGAGAACGAAAACAAGGAACTGCAAGACACAATCGCCAACGAAAAGGCAATGCAAATAAATTACAGTTACGCCGATATTCGCAAGTGGCTGTCGCACTTCCGAACGCTTGACTATTCCAAGACCAAGAACCGCAAAGACCTGATAGACACGTTCATTTATAAAGTGATACTGTACGACGATAAAATGAAAGTGTTGTCTCACCTTAAAGGCGGGCAACAGGGCGAACTGCTCTTGAACTTGATTTTCCCCGATTATCCCGACGGACACGGCGACGACGGCGAAATCGCCCAAAAAATGCCCGAAAATGAAAAAGAAACCGACAAAGCGGTTTCTAATTCTGACATAAACGCAGAGTGTGCGTATACGTCGCGTTTGGTGGAGATGATCAGACTCGAACTGACTACCTATACGTTGCGAACGTATCGCTCTACCGGGTGAGCTACATCCCCATGGAAAATGGACGTTATTGCGTTGTTGCGTTTTTGCGGAGACGGGCGGGGCGGCGGTTTTGCCGCAGCGCTTTCCGATCTGCCGCAGCGCTTTTCGGGGTGCGAACGGGCGGCGTATTCGCAGCGGCCGTACCCGCATCGCGCAGGGAAGCTGCATTTCCGTTCGGGTGCGCGGCGAGGGGCTCCTCGGCAACGCTCTAACAGTATAGCGGAAACGCGCAAAATTTTCAATCGTTTTTGCCCCGTAAATCAAAAAAAATTAAAATTTTTTGCGCGGCGGGGCGGGTAAAGGGCGGCAAGCGAAAGTGCAGGGGCGCGGTATTCGGGCAACGGGCGGCAGGCAAAAGTGCAGGGGCGCGGCGAAAGGAGAGGCGGCGCCGCCGCGCGTTTACCGATGCGGCATATACGGCGGGCGGAGGGTGTGCGCATTTCGGCGCCGCCGTGTATTTACCGAAGAGGCAAACACGGCGGCAGAGGGCGTGCGCTTGCCGATACCCCGTGCATCCGCGTTCCCGCGGGCGGCGCGCAAATCGTTGACAGCGCCGCGGCGAAGTTTTATAATAAGAAAAAAAAGAGGTGGTTTGCGGAAAATGGAACGATCGAACAACGTAGCGGTCCTCATCGACGCGGAAAACGTGCCGGCAACGTATGCCAAACAGATCTTTGACGAGGCTTCCAATTACGGCAATATCGTGGTCAAGCGTATTTTTGCGGATTGGTCTAAGGCGAGCGTCAAAGGCTGGAAAGAGGAGGTGAACCGCAATTCGATGACGGCGGTACAGCAGTTTGAAGTACAGCCGCGCAAAAACACCATCGATATCGCGCTCATCATCCAAGCGCTCATCATCCTGTTTGAAAAGGATGTAGACGTATTCTGCATCGCCGCGGGGGATTCCGATTACACCCGTCTCGTGCGCGAACTGCGCGAGCGCAATAAAACGGTGATCGGGCTGGGCGCGCGCAACGTGAACCAAAGCTTTGTAAACGCCTTCAACGAATTTATTTACCTCGACGCGGGAGAGAACGAAGAGGCGCGCCCGCCCAAAAAGCGGGGCAGGGGCAAGGCAAAGGCACAGGCGCAGCCCGCCGCGGAGAACAAGCCTGCCGAGGCGGACCCGATCGACAACAAGCGCAAGAGCGACCTGTTCAACATCATCGATCGCCTGATCGACAACAACGGAAAGGCGTACTATGCGCAGATCTCGGTGGAGATGAAGCAAAAATACTCCGATTTCGTGCCGAAAAACTTCGGGTGCAATTCCTTTAAAAAACTGATGGAAAAGCTGCTGCCGCTCTTAAAGCGCTATGCGATCGGCACCGAGGCGGACGGCACGACCATGTTCCTTGTGCGCAGCAAAAAACAATGAATTTGTTTGCGCGCAAGGTGAACGAACGATCTTTTATGCGGAAGGCGGCAGCATGCCGCCTTTTTTGCCGCCGCGGGAAGGGGCGGCGCTTTTTTATAAGGTGCTGCTTTTTTATAGGGCGGCGCTTTTTCGGCGCGGAAAAAAGTTTGCAAAAGGGCGGTGTGCGCTCCGTGAATTTTTCGGAAACGGGAAAAAAGGGGTTGACTTTTGTTAAGCAGTATTCTATAATGTTAACAATTAAGAGCTTAACAGCCGGGCGGGTATATCTCCCGCCCGGCGCGGGAATGCGCGGGGAGGAGAGCGATGGAAGCGGAAAAACTGTTGCAGGATATCTTCGGGATAGCCAGAAGGCTGGATGAGATCAAGATCTTTCATGACGTGCTGCCCTTCAACAATACGGAATTGCAGCTGATGAAGGTGATCGTATTGGCGGAGGAGGACGGAAAGCACGTGATTTCCAGCGACATAGCGCGTTCGCTCGGCATTACCCGTTCCGCCGTTTCGCAGATGGTAAAAAAGCTGGAAGAGCGGCAGGCGGTCGTCCGCGTTGCCGCGGAAAACGATAAAAAGAGCGCGTACGTCATGCTTGCGCCCGCGGCGCGCGCCGCGTACGGGCAGATCAAAGAGTACATGAATGTGTTCGTGCAGCAGATCTTAGAGCGCGTCGGCTGCGAAGAGGTGCGCCGCTTTGTGGACGGCATGAACAACTTTATCGATATTTTTAACGAAGTGCGGAAAAACTTTGCGCCGCTTACGCTGCGCCTGCCCGAACCGGACGGGGCGGCGCAGTAGGCGATCCGCGGCACAATGGGCGGCCCGCGCCGCGGGCGGGCAAAAGACGGCGGGAGTAAAAAAGGCAGGAGCTAAAAAAGCAGGAGCAAAAAAGGAGAGGAGGCAAAATGGCGCAGGCAATTTTAAAGCTGGAAAACATCGTAAAAGATTATAAAGTGGCGGATTCGACGGTGCATGCGCTCAAAGGCGTATCGCTTTCGTTCCGGAAAAAGGAGTTCGTTTCCATTCTCGGTCCTTCCGGGTGCGGAAAAACCACGCTTTTGAACATCATCGGCGGGCTGGATCAGTACACCTCCGGCGACCTTGTGATCAAGGGCGTTTCCACAAAAAACTACCGTGACCGAGACTGGGACGCATACCGCAACCATTCCATCGGGTTCGTGTTCCAAAGCTACAACCTCATCCCGCACCAAACGGTGCTCGGCAACGTAGAGCTGGCGCTCACCCTTTCCGGCGTTTCGGCGCACGAGCGCAAGGCGCGGGCAAAGCAGGCGCTGGAACGCGTGGGGCTGGGCGCGGAGATCAACAAAAAGCCCAACCAGCTTTCGGGCGGGCAGATGCAGCGCGTCGCCATTGCGCGCGCGCTCGTCAACAACCCAGAAATATTGCTCGCCGACGAGCCGACGGGCGCGCTCGATACCGAAACGAGCGTGCAGATCATGGAGCTGATCAAGGAGATCGCGGGGGAACGGCTGGTCATCATGGTCACGCACAACCCGGAGCTCGCCGAGCGCTATTCTTCGCGCATCGTGCGCCTTTTGGACGGGCAGGTGACGGACGACACGCACCCGTTTACCTCCCAAGAGGAAGCGCTGTCCGAAGAGGCGGAGCCCGAAAGCGCGGGCGCGGCGGTAAGTGCAGGCACGGCGCAGCCGCTCTCCGCGCGCAAGCAAAAGCGGCAGGAAAAAACGAGCATGTCGCTTTGGACGGCGTTTCTTTTGAGCGGGCGCAACCTGCTCACCAAAAAGGCGCGCACCATCGTCACGTCCATAGCGGGCAGCATCGGCATCATCAGCGTCTGCCTCGTGCTGGCGCTTTCCAGCGGGTTTTCTTCCTACATAAACAAGACGGAAGAGGATATGCTCTCGTACTACCCCGTTAAAGTTACCGAAACGACGATGGACCTGACGGCGGCGATGTCCAGCTTTATGAGCGGCTCTACCTCCAACCTCGAACTGGATAAGATCGAAGATAAGGTATACGTCAACTCCTTCCTCTCGCAGCTGGCGCAGGGTATGACGACTTCGAACGATTTAAGCAGCGATAACGCCTATACGGACGAGGCGGGGAACAAGGTGAGCTACCTCGATTACGTTGCGGCAATGCCCGAAGAGCTGTACTACGCCATCTATTACGGCTACGGCGTGGGGCTTACGAACAACCTGTTCACGAGCGTGGGCGTGGGGTCGGATGTGACGAGCCACCTCGGTATCCCGCAGGAGGACGTGCACCTCTCCATGAGCATGCTGCGCGAATACTATACGCAGATCTTGATGACGGCGGCGGACGAATACGCTTCGCTGGTGCAGTTTGTCGATTTCTTTACCGACGTGGTGAACGCCATGCCCGGCACGGACGAGATCGGCGGCGCGGGGTACGGCGATTACATTCTCTCGCAGTACGACGTTGTGGCGGGCAGCTTTCCGCAGGCGTCCAACGAGATCGTGTTCGTCGTCGGCAGCGAAAACGACGCGACCGACTTAACGCTCGCCCAGCTCGGCTTTATCGACGAAGACGACTTTTTGGACCTCTTCCTCGATTCGCAGGACGGCACCACCGAAGTCATGAGCATTCCGTTTGAAAGCGTGCTGGACGGCGACGGGAACGTTGTGCAGCAGGGCATCGTGGGCACGACTTTTGAACTGTACAACAACGACGCCGTGTTCCTCAAACAGGGGGAGGGAGATTATTCGTATAGCGGCTACTCCCGCGGCTGGGACGGCACGTTAGCGCAGGAGGACGGCGTGCAGTTGAAGATCGTCGGGGTTCTGCGCCTCAAAGAAGACTTGACGTACGGCTGCCTCGAAGAGGGTTTGGGGCTCACCGAACAGCTCATCCGCGAATACATTGCGCGGAACATGCAGTCGGATATCGTGCAGTACCTGCTTTCGCAGGAAAAGGCGGATACGGTGAACGCCAACCTCGGAAAATACGTTCCGCTTTTGACGACGTACACCGTGCGCAGCACGCTCGGAACCTATTTGAAAGATACGCAGGGGACGGCGGAGCTGCCCTCTTGGGTGACGGACGAGCAGAAAGCGGTGCTGGATCTGATAAAAGCCGCGCTCGGTCCGGACGGGCCGACGGAGGAGGAGCTGGATCAAATCACGGAGACGGCGCTTTTAGCGCTGCCCGCCAGCGTATCCTCGTTTGTGTACAACGGCGTCACAAAAACGAATCTGCGTTCGGTCATCCGCGCCCTCGGCGGGGATAACACGCCCAATTCCGTGGCGGTGTACGCAAGAGACTTCGATTCCAAAGACGAAATGCTCGATTACCTCGACGGCTGGAATTCCATCGTGGAACAGCAGCGGATAGAGTATTTCAACACCCACTACGACGAGGACGGAAACCCTACCTACGAGGGCTATGACGGGCCGACCGAAGTCACCTATACCGATACCGTCGGCACGCTGATGGGCATGATGAACGTCATTCTCAACGCCATCACCTATGTACTGGTCGCCTTTACGGGCATTTCGCTGGTCGTTTCCACCGTCATGATCGGGGTCATCACCTATGTTTCGGTGGTGGAGCGCACCAAGGAGATCGGCGTGCTGCGCAGCATCGGCGCGCGCAAAAAGGATATACGGCACGTCTTTAATGCCGAAAGTTTTATCGTCGGGCTGTGTTCGGGGCTGTTGGGCGTGGTCGTCGCGTACCTGCTGCAACTGCTCGTCAATGCCATTTTGCTGCCGCTGACGGGCATTGCGGGGCTGGCGGCGCTGCCGTTTACGAGTGCGATCGTCATGCTGGCGATCAGCGTTGTGCTCACGCTCATTTCGGGGTTGATCCCCGCTTCCGCCGCCGCCAAGCGCGACCCCGTTGTGGCGCTGCGGAGCGAATAAAAAGGTTTGCGGAAAACGTTTTGTTTCCAAACTTTTCCGTTCGTCGGAAAGCATCCGCCGCCCTTCCGCTTGTCGGGAGGGCGGCGGCTTTTGCGCCCCGCACGATCGTGCGGGGCGTGCCGTTACGGGCGGGGCGCCTGCGGGGGGCGGCTGCGTTCGGCTTTTGCAATATGGCGGTTTGTGCGGGCGGGGCACGGGGCTGCCTCAACGGCGCGCTGTGTTTTTTTTACGCCGCGGCGGTTTGTGCGGGCGGGGCGGCAAAGGGAAAAAATCGGCACCTATCTTTGGGGACGGGCGCCTTTTTGCTGTATAATAAAAGTGCGGCGGAAGATCTGCCGCTATTTTTTCTTCGGAGGAAAAGGAATGGTCTATTTTTTGAATGCGGAGGGCGCGCTGCTGCGGTGTGTGCCCGCGCGGGTGCACTGCGGCTCTGCCGAGGCAAACCGCATCGTGCTGGTGGCGCCCTTTTCGGAGAGCAGCGCGGCGTCCGCCGCCTTTACGCTGCCGAGCGGCGAGGCAACGCGCGAGTACCTTCTTTCGTACGAAGGGCGGCTGGAAGCGGCGTTCTGCTCGCGGCAAAACGCAGGCGCGGCGAATGCGGAAATCGGCGCGGAAAGCGAAGGGGCGGGCGCGGAAAATGCGGAAATCGGCGCGGCAAACGGCGGAGCAGGCGCGGAAAATGCGGAAGTCGGCGCGGAAAGCGAAGGGGCGGACGCAAAAAACGGGCAGGCGCATGTTTGGAGCTTGGCGTTGCCCGCCTGCGTTTCGGCGCAGAGCGGCAGGGTGCGGGCGCAGTTCTACTTTTACGGCGCGGCGGGGGAGCGCGTGGCTTCGGAAGCGGCGGCGTTTTTGGTGGAACAGGGCGTAGAGGCGGCGCAGCCGGGCGAAGAGGACGCGGGCGCCTATGCCGAGGTCATGGCGGCGTTGGCGCAGCTTTCGGGCGGCGTTGCGGGCGGCGCGTTTGCGGCGCGCGCGCTGCGCGCATACGGCGAGGGCACGGCATACGGCGCGGGCGAACTGGTGTTCTGCCCCGCGGGCGAGGGGCATGCCGCGGCGCTGCTGCGTTCGCTGACGGAGGAAAACACCGCCGCTCCCTATGCCGCGGGCGCGCTCGATACGGCGCACTGGGAGGAAGCATTTTCTTTCGGCGAGGCGTTGCAGACGTTTGGCGAACAGCTGGCAGGGTATGCGCACGCGCTCATCCGCCCCGTGCGGCAGTTGCCCGCCGCGGGGGAGGAGGATACGTTGTATGCCCTCGTTTCCGCGCAGGATACGGCGCTGTTTACGCTGTACGCGTACAGCGGCGGGCAGTGGGTCGCCCTCGGCAGCAAGAGCGCGGCGTTTTTGCCGGAGGCGGACGCCGTGCGCTTTACGGCGCAGCAGCTTACGGCGGAGCAGCAGGCGCAGGCGCGCGCGAACATCGGCGCGCAGGAAGCGGCGGACGAAACGGTCACTTCGGCGCAGCTGGAAGAGGGGCTTTCCTCCCTTGCGGCGGTGCTTTCGGCGGGGGAACAGCCGCCCGCGTCTCTTTGCACGGGCGCGGACGTGTACGAGCTGCGCTTTTCGCTACCCGAACCCTCGTTCACGTCGGGGAACGCCAATACGGAATACGATTTTGTCTCTTCGGCGTTTTCCTCCGCGGGCTGGTCGGTCACGGGCGGAGAGGGCGCGGTGCCCGCGCCTTCGTTCGGGGCGGACGGCTTGCGCATCGAGCAGGGTCTGCTTGCAGACCGCGGCGCGGCGGCAGTCTCCAACCCGCTGTACGGCAAAACGGGGCTTGCCGAGGACGGCTGCACCGTCGTTTTGTATCTGCGCGCGGGCGGCGCGTTCTGCAACGATTTTGAAAGCATTTTCGGGTTTTCGGATACGCCCGACAGCGCCGATTCCGCCTTCGACTTTTTTGCGGTCACCTCCAACGGAACGGGGATCCGCTTCAACGCCAACGGTGCGGGCAACCTCGGCGAAACATATTTCGACATCACGGGCGGCAGCGTGTTGGATCTGTCGGCTCCGTCGCTGTATGTGATGACGGTCACGGGCAGCGCCATCGAAATTTACTGCAACGGCGAAAAGAAGGCGCGGTATCCGTACACGGCGGGCGGGGCGAACACGGCGTACCGCACGGGGGTGCTTGCCGCCATCGCGCAGATGCCGTATTTCGTGCTCGGCTGCTGTACGGCGCGCTTGGGCTGGGGCAACCCCGCCATGCTGGTCAAGCGGTGCGTTGTGTGCGACTATGCGCTGACCGAGCAGCAGGTGCAGGCGTTGTTTGCGGGCAGCGTTTATGCGCACACCGTGCGCGTCGGCTCGCGCTCCTGCGCGGTGCTGGCGGCGCGCGCCGAAAAACTTGCCGCGGGCGAGGCGGTCGGCAGCGCGAGCGGCGTATACCGCACGGCGGAAGGGGAGCTTGCCGCCTTCCCGTACCTGAGCGTGCTGGAAAGCAGTCCGCCGGTCTCCTCGCACAGCGTGCGTTTGGGCATCGGCGCCGAGGTCGGCACGGGCGATGCTTCGATCGCGCTCGGCGCGCGGGCGGAGGGGAACGGCGGGCTGGCAGTCGGCAACGACGCGCAGGCGGGCTCTTACTGCACCGCGGTGGGGCCCTCCGCCTCCGCGCAGGGCAGCGCGGTGGAGAGCGCCGTGGCGCTGGGGCACAACGCCGCCGCCACGGAGGCGCATTCCGTGCAGCTGGGCGGCAGCGAAAACAGTTACGTCTATTATTGCGGCACCCTTTCGCAGCGTTCGGACGAGCGGGATAAGGCGGATATCGAGGAGTTCGACGATGAAAAAAGTTTGCGGTTCGTTACTTCTTTAAAGACGTTCGGCTATGTGCGCAACCCGCGCGGCGCGTACGAGTACACCGAGCAGGAGCGGGCGGGCGCACGCACGTTGCACAGGATGTACGGGCTTGCGCCGTACGATAAGGCGGCGCACGCGGCGGGCGCCAAAAAGGGGAGCCGCCGCAGGGCGGGGCTCTCCGCGCAGGACGTGCAGGCAAAGGCGGAGGCGGCGTTCGGCTGCGCCGATTTCGTCAACCTCGTGTGCGACAGCCTGTACGACCGCCGCGCCGCGGGCGAAGCGATCCCGGAGGGCGTTGAGTCGCAGTTAGAAGTTTCTTACCTTTCGCTGATCCCGTTCATGATCTCCGCCCTGCGCGCGCAGCAAAGGCGCATCGCCGCGCTGGAAGCGGCGGCAGGGCTCGGCGAGGCGAACGGCGCCGAGGGATAAGGGGCATAAGCCTCCTGCGTTTTTTTGATTGCGCCGCCCGCTTTTGCGGGCGGCGCAGTTTGATGCGGCGTGCGGGCGGCTGTACAAAGCATGCCCCGCCGCAACAGCGGCGGGGCGGTTTTTAGGCGGCAAAGCGCCTTTTGGGCGGCAGGGGCGGGATTTTGCCGCCTTTTGGGCGGCGTGCCCGTCGGTTTACAAAAAATTTCTTGCGTTTTCCAAAGGAGTGTGCTATACTAAATTTGCTACACAAACTGAATTTTTCTATGCAATGGGTACGAATCGGCATTTTCGTATCTCTGTTTCTCCATTGCATGGAAAGTTTGTGTAGCAGCAACCGGAGATATGGATTGCAGAGCGTGTCTTCGGTTGGGGGCACGCTTTTTTGTTTGCAAAAAATGCCTTGCATTTTTTGGGTGGGTGCGCTATACTGTTTTCGGGTACAAACTGAATATCCACATAACGGGTACGAATCGGCATTTCGTATCTCTTTTTTCCTATGAGTTGGAAGTTTGTGTGGCAACAACCGGAGATATGGATTGCAGAGCGTGTCTTCGGTTGAGGGCACGCTTTTTTTGATTTTACGGGGCTTTCTCTTTGTGTGCGGCAGTTCTGCGAAAATTATTTGGGGAGGAGAGGTATGAAACACAGGTTTACGGTTTTGCTTTTGGCGCTGTTGGCTTCGCTGCTGCTTGGGCTGGGCGTCTTTTTTGTCGCGTGCGACGGCAGCACGGAGGGCGGCGGGCATACGCACACCATGACGTATATTGCCGCCGAAGAGGCAACGTGCACGGAGGAGGGGAACGTTGCCTATTGGCACTGTTCGGGCTGCGGCAAAAACTTTTCGGACGAGGCAGGAGAGAACGAGCTGACTTCGATCATCATCCCTGCCGAAACTCACAGTTTCGGCAGGGATGATGACGATAACGGCACTACGCACACCCGCACCTGTTCGGCTTGTTCTGCGACGGAGACGGAAGACCACACTTTTGGCGTATGGGTAGACAACGGAAACGGCACGCACACGCATACTTGCGTTTGTGGTGTGACAGAGACGGAAAGCCACAGTTTCGGTGCTTGGGTGGATAACGAGGACGGCGCGCACACACGTACTTGCGTATGCGGTGCAACGGAGACGGAAGACCATACCTTCGACACATGGGTAGATAACGAGGACGGCACGCACAGCCGCACCTGTTCGGTTTGTTCTGCGACGGAGACGGAAAGCCACAGTTTCGGCGTGTGGGAAGATGACGATAACGGCACTACGCACACCCGCACCTGCGCATGCGGTGAGACGGAGACGGAAGATCATACTTTCGGTGCGTGGGTAGATAACGGAGACGGCACGCATATACATAGTTGCTCGATTTGTGGCAAAGAGGAGACGGCGGCACACGTACTTGACGAGGAAACGAACAGTTATTGCACCGTTTGCGATTTTATCAGTGATTACACGCAGGGGCTTGCGTACAGCTATGCAGACGGCGGTTATACGGTGACGGGTATCGGTACGGCTACCGCCTCGAAAATCATCATACCTGCGACCTATAACGACGGCGCAAACGGCTCCGCAGCGGTGATGGGGATCGGTTCGTCTGCGTTCCGTGGTTGCCGCGGTTTGACGGAGATCACGATCCCCGCCGGTGTGACGAGCATCGGTTCGTCTGCGTTTTATGGTTGCAGCGGTTTTACGGAGATCACGATCCCCGATAGTGTGACGAGTATCGGTTCGTCTGTATTTGCTTGTTTCTGCATTGAAATACATGCTTGTCTTCAAGCAGGAGGCCGCCGACAAGAAGAGGTATATTCGGCAACATCCGAGGTGTCGCGCTATGGCAAGTGTAAACCCGATAGCTTACTTCACGATGATTTTATACAGT
>CALVMR010000005.1 GCA_944346885.1 uncultured Clostridia bacterium
ACACGGACGAATCGCCGTGCGGGTGGTATTTGCCCATGCACTCGCCCACGATGCGCGCGCTCTTTTTATGCGGCTTGTCGGGGGTGAGGCCCATGTCGTACATGGTATAGAGGATGCGCCGCTGGACAGGTTTGAGCCCGTCCTCCACGCGCGGCAGGGCGCGGTCCAAAATAACGTACTCCGCATACGGGAGCATGGAACCGGGCAGCACCTCTTCCAGCGGGGTCAGAAAGATCTCCCCTTTCTGCTCCTGCGGCAGGGCGTTCTCTTGGTTTTTCTCTCTTCGTTTTGCCACGTTGCCGCCCCTCCTTTACACGTTTACGCGGTCGATAAAGCTATCGACCTTGTTAAAGTTCGCATTCTGCGCCAAAAACTCTTTGCGCGCTTCCACGCGGTCGCCCATGAGCGCGGTGACCATCTGCTCCGCTTCGGCGGCGTCCTCTATGTTCACTTGGATAAGGTTGCGCCGCGCGGGGTCCATCGTCGTTTCCCACAGCTGTTCGGCGCTCATCTCGCCCAGCCCCTTGTAGCGCTGGATCTGGTACCCCTTGCCCACGATCTCGATCTTTTTTTGCAGCTCCGCATCGTCGTAGGCGTATTCCACCACGTCCTTTTTATACACCTTGTACAGCGGCGGCATGCCGATGTACACGTTGCCGTTGTTGATAAGCTCGCGCATGTAGCGGAAAAAGAAGGTGAGCAGGATGCAGCGGATGTGCATGCCGTCTTGGTCGGCGTCCGAAAGGATGATCACTTTGTGGAATTTTAAATCGTCGAACGCAAAATCGCTGCCGTACCCCGCGCCCAGCGCCGAAATGATGGTGCGGATCTCCTCGTTGGCGAGCACCTGGTCGATGCGCTTTTTTTCCACGTTGAGCGGCTTGCCGCGCAGGGGCAGGATCGCTTGGTATTGGCGCACGCGCGCCTGCTTTGCGGTGCCGCCCGCCGAATCCCCCTCCACGATGAACAGCTCGTTCTGCTCCGGCTTTTTGCCCGTGCAGGAGGCGAGCTTGCCCACGAGTGTGAGGTTGTCGATGCTGTTTTTGGCGCGCGCCACTTCCTTTGCCTGCCGCGCCGCCAAACGCACCCTCGCCGCGCCCTGCGCCTTTTTTACGATCTCTTCGAACACGGGGCGCAGCGCCTTGTTTTCAAACAGTTTGGCAATGCCCTCCGTCGTCGCGCTCTCCACGGGCACGCGCGCTTCGGGGTTGCCGAGCTTGGTCTTGGTCTGCCCTTCGAACTGCACGTTTTTCATCTTGACGGAGAGGATCGCCGTCAGCCCTTCGCGGAAATCTTCGCCCAAGAGGTTCGCGTCCTTGTCTTTGAGCGCGCCGAGCGAGCGCGCCACGTCGTTCAAACTCTTCGTCAAACCCGTGCGGAACCCCGTTTCGTGGTACCCGCCCTCCGGTGTGGGGATGTTGTTGACGAACGAGAACAAACTCTCGGTAAACTCCGTCGTGTGCTGGATAACGAATTCGATGAGGATGCCGTCCCGCTCGGTCTTGTACCCGATGGGTTCGGCGTACAGCGGCGTCTTGCCTTCGTTGAGGTATTCGGCAAAATCGTGCAGCCCGCCGTCGAATTTATAATTGACGCAAACGGGCGCCCTGCCCTCCGGCACGCGCTCGTCGTAGAGCGCGATCTCCAACCCCTTGTTGAGGAAGGCAAGCTCTTTGAGCCGCTTGGAAACGGCTTCAAAGTTGAACGTTACGTTTTCAAACACGCGCGCATCCGGCTTAAAGTGCACAAACGTGCCGCTCTTTTCCGTCTTTTGCTTTGTGTTTTCCAAATGCCCGTCCGGCACGCCGGAGAGGATCTTGCCCGTTGCGGGGTCCTCGTACGAACGGAACGCCATCTTGTACACGGTGCCGCGGTACACCTCCACCCGCAGCCATTCGGAAAGCGCGTTGGTGACCGACGCGCCCACGCCGTGCAGCCCGCCCGAAAAGGAATAGTTGTGCTCGTCGAACTTGCCGCCCGCATGCAGCTGGGTAAACACCACTTCCACGCCCGAAACGCCCGTTTTCGGATGGATATCCGTCGGGATGCCCCGCCCGTTATCCTCCACGGAGGCGCTGCCGTCCTTGTACAGGCGCACTTCGATGCGGGTGGCAAACCCGTTTGCCGCCTCGTCGATGGCATTGTCTACGATCTCCCAAAGGATGTGGTGCAGCCCCTTTACGCCCGTCGAGCCGATGTACATGCCGGGGCGCAGCCGCACCGCATCCAGCCCTTCGAGGATCTTTATATCCTCTGCGCTGTAACGGTTCTCTTTTTCCGCCATAAAAACCTCTCTCCGCACAAATTGCGTAGCGATATGTTGCATTATACCATATTTTGCGGTTTTTTTCAAGGGAATCGGTGAACGAAATCTTATTTTGCCCGCAGGAAAGTTTTTAAGACCCGCCCCCCGAAAAACACGGCGCCGCGCCGAACGGAATAACGCTTTGCGCGCGGAAACCGCGCGCAAGGCAAACCGCCGCCTTTCCTCCGCATACAAAACGCCGCGCCGCGCAGGGAAAACCCTGCGCGGCTGTTTTTGGCTGCCTTTCCGCTCTTTCAGATCGGCTCCGCCCTTTCTTTCAGATCGGTGCCGCCCTTTTCCGAAATTTTACGGGACCTTTTTCCGCCTCCCCGCGCGCGGCGCTTGTACCGCTCCTCTGCCGCGCGCTTTTACGCCTTTTTTTGCCTTGGCGCTGCGTTTTACGCCACCGTAACGGTGCGCACCGTACCGTTTACAAAAACGACCGTCAGCACGTTCCCCTTGCGGGAGACCTTTGCCACCAACTCGTCTCGCAAACAAACAGCAAGCACCTTTGCCAATTCTTCTGCCTGCATGTTTCACCTCCTCTTTCTTGTTGATACCATTGTATACTTTCCCAAATTGGAAATCAAGCAAAATAGTGTCCCGATATGGAAAAATAAGAAAAGGAGGAGCAAGCTTTGGATATTTTTGCAAATTTTTACGATTCCTTAAAAGAATCCTTGACCGCTGCCGACATGACCGCGAGAGAATTTGCGGCAAAAGCAGGATTTGCCGAATCGGTCGTCTATTATTGGCTGAACCGCACGTACGCCCCCTCTACGCAAAATCTGCTCCGTTTTGCCGATTTTTTTGCGATCTCGGTGGACTATCTGTTCGGGCTCACCGACCGCAGCGCTTTCCGCAAAACGGAGCGCCCCGTACCGTTTGCAGAGCGCTTTCGCTTTCTGTTGCAAAAATCGGGCTATTCGCAATATTTTGTGGCAAAGTCCTGCAAGATCGGCTGTTCGGCGGTCTCCAAATGGCTGCACGGCGGAAAGCTCCCGAAAGCGGAAACGCTGTTAAAACTCGGCGAATTGTTCGGCTGCTCTTTGGATTACCTGCTCGGCAGAACGGATACGCCTTGACCCTCTCGCCGCCTGCGCCGCCGAAACACCTATATAAAACTGCGCCGCGCGCGCCTCTTTTTTAAAGAGGCGCGCGCGGCTTTTTGCGCAAACAACAAACCTTATTTTTCCGCCTTCGGGCGCACCTTGCAGCTTTCCAAAAATTCCGCAATGCGCGCGATGCCCTCTTCGCGGTGCTCTCTTTCGTTCAAAAATTCGTGGCGAGACCCTTCGATGAGCACTCGCTCCACCCGCTTGACGCCCTGCTTTTTGTAAAAAGCGTACAGCCGCCCGACGCCCTTTCTGCCGCCGACGGCGTCCTCCGCGCCCGCTATGAGCAACAGCGGCAGCTCTTTATCCAGCCCCGCGGCGTTTTTCTTTTTGTACAGCCCCTTCAACCCCTTAAAAAAGGAACGGTAAAAATTGTAGCTGCACACAAAACCGCAATAGGGGTCGGCATAATAGCGCTCGTTGTTCTCCTTATCCGTGCTCAAAAATTCCCCGTCGGCGAATTTTTTATCGTACCCGCCGAACACAAGTTTGTCGATGAGCTTAGCAGGCGCGCTCTCTCCCTTGAAGGCGCAGCCGATCGCGGCGACCGTGCCGCCCATGCGCACCGCTCCTCCCTTTTGCCGCGAACTGCCCGCAATGACCGCGCCGTCCAACAGCGCGGCGTGCCGTTCGATAAACGCCTGCGTCAAAAACGAGCCGTAGGAAAAGCCGAACAGCACATACGGCAGCCCCGCATACGCCTCGCGGTAATGCCGCGCGATGCCCGCCATATCCTCTACGGTGCAGGCAAACATATCCCCCTCCGCAAAGCCGAGCGTATCGGGGTCGGTATCGCCGTGCCCGCGGTGATCGTCCGCCACGACCACATACCCCAAAGCGTTCAGCGCGCGCGCAAAGGCGTCGTACCTGCCCGCATGCTCCTCCATGCCGTGCGCGATCTGCACCACGCCCCGCGGCGACGGCACCTCCTTCCACTCGTACACATAGATCTTTTTTTGGTCGAACGACGTAACAAACATCTCCCGCTCCCGCGGCGCAGCCTCCTGCGCCAATTTTTATTGTTATCGGCGCAGCCTCCTGCGCCCATTTTTATTGTTCCGGGCGTATTGTTCTCGGCGCGGCGCACGCGTCTCCGCCCTTTCGCCGCCCCGCATGCCGCGCGCTGCGTTTCCCGTTCGGGAGCGCGCACCCAAAATTTTGCGCCGTTTTGCCCTGCCGTATCCAGTATACCGCATTTTACGCTTTTTGTAAAGCGTTTAACTAAATTTTTCCGAACGATTTGCGCGCGGCGGAGCGGCATGCAAATTCCGTGCCAGCCTGCCATATACTAAGGGTATGAAAACGCTTATTTTGACGGGCGGCGGAAGCGCCGGGCACGTAACGCCGAATTTGGCGCTGCTGCCCGCCCTGCGCGCGCGCTTTTCGCTCGCCTACATCGGAACGGACGGCATCGAACGGGAACTGCTCCGCGGCGCGAAGATCCCCTACTATACCATCGCCTGCCCGAAATTTGTGCGCGGTTCGCTGCTCAAAAACGCCGCCCTGCCTTTCCGCCTGCACGCGGCGGTGCGGCAGGCAAAACACGCCCTGCAACAGGCGCATGCAGACGGTGTGTTCTGCGCGGGCGGGTACGTTTCCCTGCCCGTGGCGTATGCGGCAAAGGGGCTGGGGCTGCCCGTCTGCACGCACGAATCGGACAGCACGGCGGGGCTTGCCAACCGCCTGATCGCCCGCTTTGCCGCCTCGGTCACGACCTCGTTCCCCTCCGCGGCACAGTCTTTGCGCGGCGGAGTCTGCTGCGGCGCGCCGCTGCGCGAAGAACTTTTTTGCGGCAGCCGCACCGCGGCGCGGAAGGCATACGGCTTTGCCGATACACTGCCCGTGCTGCTCGTATTCGGCGGCGGAAGCGGCAGCGCGGCGATCGGCGCCGCGCTGCAAGGGGCGCTGCCCGTTCTGCTGCGCTCCTTTCAGATCCTGCACCTGTACGGCAAGGGCGCCCCGCCCGCGGCGCGCAGCGGCTATGTGCCCCTCGCCTACGAAAAAAACATGGCGCAGGCGTATGCCGCGGCAGACTATGTGCTCGCCCGCGCGGGCGCAAACACGCTGTTTGAAGTGGCGGCTTTGAAAAAGCCCGCGCTCGTTATCCCGCTCGAAAACAGGCGCACCCGCGGCGACCAAGCAAAAAACGCCGCCCTGTTCGCCCAAAAAAAATGGGTGCGCGTTCTGCCCGAACGCGCCCTTTCGGCAGCGGCGCTGCCCGCCGCCCTCGCCGCCCTCGCCGGCGATACCGCCCTCGCCGCCGCCCTTGCCGCCGCGCCGCCGCTGTGCGGCAACCGTAAAATTTTGCAGCGCATCGACGCCGCCTTCGCCGCAGAACCGTGACCGCCGCCGAAGGCTTTGCGGCGTGCGCCGCACCTGCGCAAAGCCGCCCGCACGCGCCGCACCCGTTTTCACGCCTGTTTCCGCGCTCGTTTCCGTGCCCGCCCTCTCTGCACCCGTTTCCGCTTCCGCGCACCTGCGCACCCGCGCATACCGCCATGCGAACACGTCGCCACATGAACACGCCGCCGCGCCCCGCGCGGCGGAACATTTTTTACGCGCAAAAGCCGCGCGGCGGAACATTTTTTTCGCGCAAAAGCCGCGCGGCGGAAAAACTCCGCCGCGCGGCTCTCACAAACACGGCGGCGCCGCCGCTCTTTTTTCCGCGGCGGCGCTGCCCTCTTTTTTCTCCCGCTTCCCTTATTTTTTATACGGGTCGACGCCGTAAAGCGCCTGCACGTTGTCGCGGTAGGCGCGGATCTTCGCCGTCTGCCGCACATCGACGCCCGCATCAAAGGTTTCCAGCGCCTGCTTTTGTTCGCGGGAAAGGCGCGCAGGCACCTCCACGTTGACGGTAATGTATAAATTCCCCGTGCCCGTGCGCGTTTTGATGCCCTTGCCGCGCACGCAAAACACCGTGCCGCTCTGCGTTCCCTCCGGGATCAGATACTCGAACGTTTCGTCGATGCCGGGCACCTGCACCTTTCCGCCCAACGCCGCCGTAGCGAAGGAAACGGGCAGATCGATGTACAGATCTTTGTCTTTCCGTTTGAACAGCTTATGCGGTTCGACGCGGAACACCACGATCAGATCGCCGGGTTCGCCGCCCTTGGGAGAAGCCTGCCCGTACCCGCGCTTGCGGATATAGCTGTTCGTATCCGCGCCCGCGGGGATGTTCAGCGTAACAACGGTCTCCTTGCGGGTATAGCCCTTGCCCTTGCAGTCCGGGCACACTTCGGTGATCTTCCTGCCCGTGCCGCCGCATGCGTCGCAGGTGGCAAGGCGGATGGTCCTGCCGAACAGAGAATCCTGCGCATACCGCACCTGCCCGGACCCCTTGCATTTATCGCAGGTCGTGTACGCCGTGCCGTTTTTGGCGCCCGTGCCTTTGCAGGAGGCGCAGGGCACGTTGCGCGTGTAGCGCAGCTCTTTGGTGCAGCCCTTGGCGGCATCGAGAAAGGAGAGCACCACTTCGCGCTGGATATCCTCCCCCTGCGCCGCGCCGCCCTGTGCCGCGCCGCCGCCCGAAAAGCCGGAAAAGAATTCGCTGAAAATATCGCCGAACCCCGAAAATCCCGAAAAACCGCCGCCCGAAAAGCCGGAAAAGCCGCTTCCGCCGCGCATGCCGGGGTGTTCCAGCTCGTAATCGTATTGGCGGCGCTTCTGCGGGTCGGAGAGCACTTCGTGCGCCTCGTTCACCTCTTTAAATTTCGCCGCCGCCGTCGCATCGTTGGGGTGCAGGTCGGGATGGTACTGCTTGACCAGCTTGCGATATGCCGCCTTGATGTCCGCATCCGTCGCCTTTTTATCCACACCCAATATTTCGTAATAATTTTTATCCGCCATAAAAAGCTCCTTGCTTTAAGAACCTTTTTCAAAAACGTTGAAAAACGTTCCGCGATCCGAACCGCTTTCTGCCCCGCCGAATACGCGCGCCCTCCGCGGTTTTCGAGCCTGCCGCGCGCAATGCCGCAAAACGCACGCAATGCCGCGAAAATTTCGCGGCATGCACGCGCTGTTCATTCTGTTTTTTTGCGGTTTTGCCTGCGGGCGGTCACTGATGGAACTCTTCGTCGCCGCCTGCCTGCCCGCCGTTTGCGCCTGCCTCGCCCGAAGCCTGCGCCTGCTGGTAGACCTTGGCAAAGATCTGCTGGCTCTCCTGCGTAAGTTTTTCGGTCGCGGCTTTGATGCGGTCGTCATCGTCGGAAGCAAGCTCGTCTTTGGCGTGCTTTACCGCCTCTTCCAGCTGCGCCTTATCCTCGGCGGAAAGTTTATCGCCCAGATCGGTGATGGATTTCTCCACGGTAAAGATCATGCCGTCCAGCTTGTTTTTGTTATCCACCTTCTCCTTGCGCTTTTTATCCTCTTCGGCGTACTGTTCTGCTTCCTTTACGGCGCGGTCGATATCCGCTTCGGAGAGATTGGTCGAAGAAGTAATGGTGATATCCGTGCTCTTTTGCGTACCGAGGTCCTTGGCGGTGACGTGCACGATGCCGTTTGCGTCTACGTCGAACGTAACTTCGATCTGCGGCACGCCGCGCGGTGCGGGCGGGATGCCCGTCAGTTCAAACCTGCCGAGCGTTTTATTGTCTTTGGCAAATTCGCGCTCGCCCTGCAAGATATGGATATCCACCTGCGTTTGGTTATCCGCCGCCGTCGAAAATACCTGCGACTTTTTGGCGGGGATGGTCGTGTTGCGCTCGATGAGCTTGGTGAACACGCCGCCCAGCGTTTCGATGCCGAGCGAAAGCGGCATAACGTCCAAAAGCAGCACGTCCTTCACGTCGCCCGAAAGCACGCCGCCCTGGATCGCGGCGCCGATGGCAACGCACTCGTCGGGGTTGATGCCCTTAAACGGCTCTTTGCCCGTGATGCTTTTCACCTTTTCGATGACGGCGGGGATACGGGTAGACCCGCCGACGAGGATCACTTTGTCGATATCGGCATAGCTCAGCCCCGCATCCTTCATGGCAAGGCGCATGGGCTCGCTCGTCTTTTCCACAAGGTCGGCGGTCAGCGCGTCGAACTTTTGACGGGTGAGGTTGATGTCGAGATGCTTCGGCCCCTCCGCCGTAGCCGTGATAAACGGCAGGTTGACGTTGGTGGTGGTCATGCCCGAAAGTTCGATCTTCGCCTTTTCGGCAGCCTCTTTCAGGCGCTGCATCGCCATCTTGTCTTTGGAGAGATCGACGCCCTCCTTCGCCTTGAATTCGTCCACGAGGTAATCCATGATGCGCTTGTCGAAGTCGTCGCCGCCGAGCATGTTGTTACCGTTTGTGGCAAGCACTTCGAACACGCCGTCGCCGATCTCCAAAATGGAGACGTCGAAGGTGCCGCCGCCGAGGTCGTAGATCATCACTTTGTGGTTGTTGGTATCCTTATCCAAGCCGTACGCGAGCGCCGCCGCCGTCGGCTCGTTGATGATACGCAAAACGTTCAGCCCCGCGATCTTGCCCGCGTCCTTGGTCGCCTGCCGCTGGCTGTCGGTAAAGTACGCGGGGCAGGTGATCACGGCGTCCGTCACTTTGGTGCCGAGGTAGCTCTCCGCGTCCGCTTTGAGCTTAGCAAGGATCATTGCCGAGATCTCCTGCGGGGAATATTTTTTGCCGTCGATATCCACTTTGTAATCGCTGCCCATATGGCGCTTGATGGAGATGACGGTACGGTCGGGGTTGGCAACGGCTTGGCGCTTTGCCACCTGCCCGACGATACGGCTGCCGTCCTTTTGGAACGCAACGACGGAAGGCGTGGTGCGCGCGCCTTCGGGATTGGGGATGACGACGGCTTCGCCGCCCTCCATAACTGCCACGCACGAATTGGTCGTGCCCAGATCGATACCGATAACTTTGCTCATATCTATCACTCCTTTTCGGAAAAACTTCCTAGATTTTTTTGTATCCGCACCGCCTTTCGGCGGAATTGCATTTGCATTTGTTTGCGCGTATTTCGACAGGCGATCGCGCGCAAGCCTGACGCCGTATTGCGCGATGAGCGCGAACCGAAATCAGGTTGTTACTTTTACCTGCGCATACCGCAACACCTTCTCCCCGCGTTTATACCCTTTGAGAAAAACTTCTTTTACGTAACCGGGTTCAACGCCTTCGGCGGCGGGTTCGCTGAGGATCGCCTCGCAGAAGGCGGGGTCAAATTCTTCGTCTTTGGGGTCGATCGCCTCGATGCCCTCCTCTTCCAGCAATTTGTTGAAAGAGCGCAGCACCATTTCGATGCCCTTTTTGGTGTTTTCGTCCGCGCAGGTTTGCAGGGCGCGCTCCAAATTGTCGCCCACGGGCAAAACTTTCAGCAGGATATCCGCCTTCCCGTCCAAATAGGCGTTGCGGCGGGTCTGTTCGTTGCGCTTGCGGAAATTGTCGAACTCCGCAGCCGCGCGCATCCACTTATCCTTGTAATCGGCGGCTTCCGCGCGGGCGGCTTCCAATTCCTTTTCCCGCTTTTCGCGTTTATCGCACTTGCCGTGCTGCTCATGCTGCCCGCACTGCCCGTGCGCCTCCTGCGCGCCGCACTTGCCGTGCCCGCACTCCTTTTCCGCCTTCTGCCCGTGCCCGCAGCATGCCTGCTCTTCTTCCTGCCGCGCCTGCTCCGCCGCGGGCGCCGCCTCGCGTTCTTCTTCTACGGGCGTCTTTTCTTCATTCATGGTCCTTTTCCTTCTTTTCTTTGTTTTTTCCGTTGACCAGCTCTTCCAGCACCTTGCCCACGTTTTCCAACACGGCGATGACCTTGGAATAGTCCATGCGGATGGGGCCGATGACCCCGTACGTGCCGAGATTTTTTCCGCCCGCCGAATACGTTGCGGTAACGACGGAGCAATCGTCCGGCATATCCTTATCTTCGGAGGAGCCGATCTTCACGTTGATCTGGATCTCGTCGTCCTCGTCTCCCACGATCTCCGCGATCTTATCTTTGCTCGATATAACGGAGAGGAAGTTTTTAACGTTGCCGATATCCTCGTATTCGGGATGGTTGAAAATCTTTTCCGCCCCCGCCAGCACGATATCCTCTTCGCGCGGGCGCGCATAGCTTTTGAGCGCCTCGATCACCTCCGCCATCACTTGGCGGTACTGCCCGAATTCGCCGAGCGCAGCGGTTTCGACCTCGCGCGCTTCGGAGAGCGCCTTGCCGCAAAACAGTTTGCACAGCATGGAAGAGGCGTTCCCCACGTCGGCATCGCTCATGGTTTCGGGGATCTCGATAAAGTTATCGCGCAAAATGCGCGAACCCGTGATGATGACGAGCAGCGCGCGCCCGTCTCCGCAGGGCAGCAGCGTCATGCTGCGGATGCGCTCCTCCTCCGCATTGGGCCCGACGGCAACGGAAGTGTAATCGGTCAGATCGCTGATGACGTTTGCCACGCTGCGGATCAGGTGCTCCACGTCCCCCGTTTTGTTGCTGAACGCCTCGCTGATATAATCGAGATCGGCGGAAGAGAGGTTGCCGCGCTGCATCAGCTCTTCGATGTAAAAACGGTACGCCTGCGGAGAAGGCACCCTGCCGCCCGACGTGTGGAACTGCGTCAAATAGCCGAGCTCTTCCAGCGAAGCGAGCTCGTTGCGCACGGTGGCGGAGCTTACGTCCGTCAAATGCTTTTCGGTGATCGCCTTGCTCGAAACGGGAACGGCAGAATTGATATACTCGTCCACGACGATCTGCAAGATACGCTTTTTCCTGTCAGACATCTTCATGGCTGCCGCTCGCCCCTCCTTTTGGCACTTTTGTTTTTACAATGTTAGCACTCATTGCCTTCAAGTGCTAACGATATTATATTCTTATTCCTGTGCATTGTCAAGAGTTTTATGCCAAAATTTTCAGAATTTTTCCCGCCGCGCTCCCCCGCGCGCGCACACGGGCGCGCCGCTTTTTTCCGCCCGCGCAAAAGCGCTGCCCTCCGTAGCAGACAAACGCAAACCCTGCCCCGCCCCTCCTCCCGCAACAGGCGGACGCAAACCCTACCCCGCCCTGCAACAGGCGGGCGCGCGAAAGCGGCGTGCCGAATGCCCGGCACGCCGCTTCCGTATATCGGTAGGTCATTGTATGGATGTACGCCTCTTCGTGCGGCTTTTTAAGCCGCATCCTTGCCATTATCTTACACCGAATGCGCCCCGTTTGTCAAATAAAAATTAACCATAATTAACTAATTTTGAAAAAATACCCCGCCTTTCGCGGCGGGGTATTTTGCCGCCCGCTTGCGCGGCGCGTTATTTTTCCTGTTCTTCGGGCAAGGAAGCGGGCGCTTCGGCGCGCTCCTCCCCCGCCGCGCGCGGCGCAGGCTCTTCGCCCGCGGCGCCCGCCTGCGCTTTGCCCGCGCAAAGCGGTGCTTCTTCCGCCGGTTCCGCAAGCTCTTCCGCCGCGGCTGCCCGCTCTTTATCCGAAAGCTCTTCGATCTTTACGTCGGCGGTGTGCGGGATGGGCTTCCACTCCACCTTTTTAAACAGCGCCACAAAGGCGATGGGCACGAACGTTGCCATAAAGAGCGGAAAGGTAAACACAAAGGCGATCTTTTTTGCGGGGTGCCCCTTGATGTGCTTCCACTCCGTGATGCACACGAGGATGGCGATGACCAGCATCATCCCCAGCAGCATCCCGACGGACTGCGCCGCCATGATCAGCGCCATGTACGCCGTTTGCGCCTCGCCGATGCACGCCGCCACGATCGCGCAGATCGGGAACCCGATGAGCACGAGCAGCGTATACACGAGCGCGGGGAAGATGGTCGTTAAAATATCGTAGCAGGAATAGCTTTTTAAACAGCGCAGGATCAGTTTGCCGCCGTTGCGGGCAAACACTTGGTAAAACCCCTTGGACCAGCGCTCGCGCTGCCGCCAGGAGTGGATAAACTTTTCGGGCTGCTCGTCGTACAGTTCCGCCTTGGGCGCAAACCCGACCTTCCGCCCCGTGAGCGCGTAATTGGTGGAGCACTCAATGTCTTCGGTAAGGGTGAAAAACTTCCAGTTGTCGAACTCTTTTACCACTTTGGAAGAGATGAGAAAGCCCGTTCCCGAAATGGCGCAGGAGAGATGGAACATCCTGCGGCAGTTGGAAAGGTGCCGCGCCTCGTGCAAAAACCAATACCCGTACCCTGCCGAGATCCAGTTTTTGCAAAAATTTTTGGTGTTGCGGTAGGAGGTGACCATCTCGTACCCGCTGTCATAGGCGCGGTTCATCTCCGTAAAAAAGTTTGCCGTGAGCAGGTTATCCGCATCCACCACTATGTACGCTTCGGGGATGAGCGCGGCATACTGCGGGTCGGTATGCAGCTGCTCGAACAGCCAATGCAGCGCAAAGCCCTTGCCGACGTGCTCGGTATCGTGCCGTTCGAACACGGTGCAGCCGAGGTCGCGGCAGATCTGCGCGGTATCGTCCGTGCAGTTATCCGCGATCACGAAAATGCGCAGCTTTTCGCGCGGGTAGTCGTTTTTATAGATGCTTTGAATGAGGTTGCCGATCACTTTGCTCTCGTTGCGCGCGGAGATGACCACGCCCAAACTGTGCTGTTCCTTGGCAACGTGTTTATCCCGGAACGGAACGAAGGTGCCGACGATCAGGTAGATGACCTGATGCAGGTACATCAAAATAAAGAGCAAGCTGAGCACCTGCGCTACGATCCAAACGACTTCGTAAAATACGCTCGGAAAGGCACCGAGCGTACCCCCCCCCGCGATCAGACGGATGATCAGATCCATTGTTCTCCCTCGTCCGCAGGCATATACCCTGCCCCGCGGCAAAAAGTTTTATGCGGCGGCATCCGCGCTCCGCACAGAGACGCACTCATTATACAGAGCACGCGGCGGCTTGTCAACCGTATTGCCGCCCGAAAATCAAGACTGCTTTTTCAGCTCTTCCGCGATGGCGCAGCCCGCGCTCGTTCCGATGCGCGTAGCGCCCGCGGCGGCAAGGCGGCGCACGTCCTCCGCCGTGCGGATCCCGCCCGACGCTTTTACGCCGCACTGCCCGCCCGCCAGCTTGCGCAGCGCCTCCACGTCCTCGACGGTGGCGCCCCCGCCGAAGTAGCCCGTGCTCGTTTTGAGGAACGCCGCCCCGCCGCCCTGTGCGGCGGCGGCGGCTTTGCGCATCTCCTCGCGGGTGAGCAAAGACGTTTCCAAGATCGCTTTGACGGGGCGCCCCTTCGCCGCTTTGACGACCTTTTTCACCTCGCGCTTCACATACCCGTAATTGCCGTTTTTGACGGCGGAGAGGCAGATGACCAGATCGATCTCGTTGGCGCCGTCTGCCACGGCGCGCTTTGTTTCAAACACCTTGGTCTCGGTTTTATTCTCCCCCATGGGGAAGCCGACGACGCAGGCGATCTTTACCGCGGGCGCGTTTTTTAAATACGAATAGCACGCGGAAACGTAAACGGGCTGCACGCAGACCGAATGGAAGCCGTATTCCGCCGCCTCTTTGCACAGCTTGCGGACCTCCTCTTTCGTCGCCGTTTGCCGCAGCAGCGTATGGTCGATCATGCCGATGAGCCTGTGCAGCTCTTCCAGCTTTTTTTCCTTTTTATACGCTTCGAAGGCGCGGCGCTCTTCCTCCGCCGCCTCGGCTTGCTGTTTTGCGGGAGCCGCCTCGGCTTGCTGCTTTGCCGCCGTCTTTTCCGCGGCTTCCTCTTCCGCGCCCGCCGCTCCTTTCTTTTTTATTCCGAACATCTCTATACTTCCTCCGCTTTAAAATACCTGCCGATGCGCGCGGG
Organism: uncultured Clostridia bacterium; assembly: GCA_944346885.1. Taxonomy (GTDB): domain Bacteria; phylum Bacillota; class Clostridia; order Christensenellales; family Borkfalkiaceae; genus Borkfalkia. The sequence continues at coordinate 14,126 of CALVMR010000005.1, forward strand.
CGGCGCGTACTCCGGCGGGTAAGAAAAGGCTTCCCGCACCCGTTCCAGCGCCTCGTCCGCCGCGCCGCGGCAGTACACGCGCGCCACAGGCTCGCCCTCGCGCACGCGCTCTCCCGCGCGTTTTTGCAGCAAAATGCCCACGGTATGATCCACGGCGTCCTCCGCGCGCTGCCTGCCGCCGCCCAACAGCAGGCACGCCTCGCCGAGCTTTTTTGCCGCGATGCGGCATACGCCGCTGCCTGCCGCGCGCACCGTTACCTCGTTCGGCGCCAAGGGCAGCCGTTCGGGTTCGCGCACGGCGCGCGCGTCGCCGCCCTGCGCCGCCACGATCTGTTCGAGCTTGGCAAGCGCGGCGCCCGAATCCACCGCCGCGCGCACGCGCGCCTTCGCCTCCGCTTCGGGGAGAGAGAGCGCCTCTTCCAATATTTTTTGCGCCAAATACAGAGAGAGCGCCGCCAGATCGTTCTTTTTTCCGCCCAACACGGCGATCGCTTCGCGCACCTCCAAATTGCAGCCGACCGCATCGCCGAGCGGCGCGTCCATGTTGGTGACGACGGCGCACACCCGCCGCCCCGCGCGCTTGCCGATGCGCACCATCAGCCGCGCCAGCTCTTCCGCATCCGCCTCCGCGGGCAAAAAAGCGCCGTTCCCGTACTTTACGTCCAGCAGAACGACGTCCGCAAAAGACGCCAGTTTTTTGCTCATGACCGAAGAGGCGATGAGCGGGATGCTGTCTATCGTTGCGGTCACGTCGCGCACGACGTACATGCGTTTGTCGGCGGGAACGGTGTGCGCGGTCTGCCCGGAGATCGCCCCGCCGATCTGCGCGATCTGCCGCGCAAACCGTTCGGCGGTAAGATCGACGCGAAAACCGGGAAAACTTTCCAACTTATCCAATGTGCCGCCCGTATGCCCCAGCCCCCTGCCCGAATACTTGGCGCACTTGACGCCGAGGCTGCACAATACGGGGACAAGGATAAGGGTGGTGGAATCGGAAACGCCGCCCGTGGAGTGCTTATCCGCAATGACCCCGCCCACGGGCGGGCGCGGCGGCACCTCGCCGCTTTGCGCCATCGCCTCGGTGAGCAAAAAACACTCCTCGTCCGTCATGCCGCGCAGCAGCACCGCCATGCAAAAGGCGGCGATCTGCGCGTCCGACGCGCCCCCGTCCGCCACCGCGCGCACAAAAAAACGGATCTGCCGCGGCGTCAGTTCCGCGCCGCGCTTTTTCGCGTCGATGATCTCGTATACGGTCATTTCGCGCAAATCCTCCGCAATACGGCAAACGCCGCGCCCGTTTTCCCCTCCCGCCGTGCTACAATGCACGCGCAGAGGCAAAACGCCTCCGCCGCGGAGGGACCGATCTTGGCACAAAACCTGCTTGCTTCCACACTCATCGGAGGGCTGTACCTGCTTATCCTGCTCGCCCTCTGCTTTTTTGCGGTAACGGGGTACAAACTGCTGCGGCGCAGCCTTGCCGCGCGCAAAAAACCGAAGGAAGCGCCCCCGCCGCCGCCCGAACAAAAGGAGCCGCCGCAAAAGGTATACTACCTTGTCGAAAAAAAGCGGACCGTAAAGCGCCCGCAGGCACAGTACGAAAAGCCCAAACAGATCGACTTCCGCTGAGCCGCCCGCCCCGCCCTATGCCGCGAAAGCCCTTTCGCGCTCAGCCTTCGTAGCGGCGGATGTTCTCCCCTTCGTCCCACAGCCGTTCGAGATGATAAAAGAGGCGGCTTTCGTCGTTGAACACGTGCACGATCACGTCTCCGTAATCGAGCACGCCCCAGCGCCCGTCGCGCACGCCCTCGGTGCGCTGCGGCTGTTTGCCCGCCTTGGCAAGGTGCTCTTCCAAATTTTCGCACAGCGTGCGCACCTGCGTGGTGTTCCTGCCGCCCGCGATCACAAAATAATCGCACAGCGCCGTCCGCTCGCGCACGTCCGCGATAACGATGTCTTCCGCCTTTTTCGAAGAGAGAAAGGCACAGATCTCTTGTGTAAGCTGTTCGGCTTCCATACTTTCCTTCCTTTTCGGTATTTTATCCGCCGCACGAGCGCAAAGCGCGCCAAAGGCGTTCAGCGCTTTTTTTCGCGGTGCAGCCGCGCGTAGTATTCGTACGCCTGCACGGTGAGCGGGCAAATTTCGCCCTTTTCCTTTTTCAGGTAGCGCAGCTGGTGCGCCAGGCAGCGGTACATGCACTCGTCGAGATCGCCCAAACAGGCGCGCAGCTTTTTCACGTGCGGGAAGGTGCGCCCCTCTTCGAGCATGTCGGCAAGGAACACGATTTTTTCCGCCGTGCCCATGTTCGGCCTGCCCGTGGTGTGGTAGCGGATGGCGGCAAGCACTTCCGCATCCCGCACGCCGAACGTGTGTTCGGCAAGGTACGCGCCCGAAAATTGGTGCAGCACGGGCGCGGGCACGCCCTGCGGCGGCACAAACCCCGCAAGCTCCGGCGCGGAGAGGGGCAAACTTTTCGCCGCGTCGTGCAAAGCCGCCGCCTGTACGATCTTCCCCTCCGCGCAGCCGTTTTGCCGCGCCAGCTCCGCCGCCAGCAGCGCCACGCGCACGGTGTGCTTTTTGCGGGCGGGCTTTAAATACCCCATCGCCGCCTTGACGCCCTCGATGCGGTACAGCTGCCGCGCTTCGATGTAGTCGATCACGCTTTCGGGCAGATAGGGGCGCACGTCCTCGCCCAGCGCGCACAGCACCCGCGCCTTGGTGGAGGAGATGTTCCGCCCCGTGTACGGCAGCTGGCGGAAACGTTTTTTAAACTTTACGGCAAAGCGGAGCTGCTCCCCTTTGAGCGGCGCGTCTCCCTCGCGGTAACACACCACGAGCTCGGCAAGCGAGAGGATGGTCTCCGGTTCGCGCCAGCTATAAAAATCGTGCAGCATATCCGAGCCGAGCAGCAAAAAAAGCTCCGCGTCGGGATAGCGCCGATGAAAGTACCCCAGCGTGCGGACGGTATAGCTGACGCCGCCCGCGTTGCACTCGTACGCGCTCACTTCGCAGTTTTTCAAGCCCGAAAAGGCGAGGCGCGCCATTTCCAGCCGGTCTTCGGCGCCTGCCGCCGCCCCGTGCTTGTGCGGCGCGAGAAAGGCGGGCACCACGATCAGCTTATCCGCGCCGAGCGCCTCCCCCGCGGCGCGCGCCATATTCACATGTTCGGCATGAACGGGATCGAACGACCCCCCGAAAATTGCGATCTTCATTCGGTTACGCTCTGTTTTGCTCTGTTATGGATAAAGCTGCGCCCGCGTATACGCGCGGCAAAGAGATTTTTCCGCCCCGTATGCGCAAGCCCCCGCACACGCCGTGCAAGACCCCGCACACGCCGCGCGGAAAAATCTTGCATACAACACGACGCAGAAGGGCTTGCGCCGCGCCCTTATGCGCGGCTTTCTTTCTTTTTTACGACTTCCTGCATACAGTATACCACAACTTTGCGCGGCAGGCAAGGTTTAAAAAGCGGCAAAGAAGGGAAAAATCCGAAAAGCGCCGCCGCAGGCGGCGCAAACCGCTTGCTCGGAGCATTTTATGAAACGATTTGACCTGCCCCTTTGGTCTGACGCGCTCTGCCTGTTCCTCTGCCTCTTCCCCTTTTGTTTGGCGGTGTTCCGCTTTTCGCTGCCGCTGTGGGCGGCGCTTTGCCTCGCCCTCGCCGCGGCGGGCGCCGCGGCGGCGCTGCTCTTTTTGTTTTTGCGCGCGCGGCGGATCAAGCGGCACCAAACGGAACGAGAACGCACCGCCGCGCGCGGGCTTGCCTTTCACATGGCAATGAGCCCGCCCGAACAAAACGCCGCCCTGCTCGCCCGCTGCCTCAACGCCGCATGCACGGCAAAAACGCCGCCCGCCGCCGACGATCCTTCTGAAACGCCGTCCGAACCCCCCTCCGCCGAACAAACCGCCGAAGCGCCGCCCGAAACGCCGCCTACCGCGCCCGCTTCCGCAGCGCCCGAAGCGCCCTCCGCGCCGTACACCGCCGAGCGAGACCGCATCCTTTCCGAACGCGAAAACGGCTACGTCCGCTTCCGCTTTGAAAAGGTGACGGCAGACGAACTCTCCCCCATCCTCTGCGGCGGCGCGGCAGGCAAAACCGTATACGCAAACGCCTTCACCGACGAAGCAAAAACGCTTGCCGCCTCCTTCGGGCTGCGGCTGGTGGAGGGTGAAGAGGTGTACGCGCTCGTCAAAGAGAGCGGCTGCATGCCGAAAGAACTGATCGCCCCGCCCAAACATAAGGGCGGGCTGCGGCAGTTTTTGCAGGCGCACCTCCGCCGCAGGGCGTGGCGCGGCTATGCCTTTGCGGGGTGCTCGCTGCTGCTGTTTTCGGTTTTGACCGTCTTCCCCGTGTACTACATCGTTTCGGGGAGCCTGCTGCTGGCGCTCTCCCTGTTTTTGCGCTTTTTCGGAAAAAAGGAATAAACGGTGCGCCCAAACGCAGGCAAAAAGGAGGCGCGCGGCGGAACATTCCGCCGCGCGCCCCCTTGCCTTTCCCGCAAGCGTTTCGCGCCTCCCCTTTTCCGCAAGCGTTTCGCGCCTCCCCTTTTCCGCAGGCGCTTTTCGCCCCGCGCCTTTAAAATTCGATGTGCTTAAAATTTTTGCGCGAAGAGCGGCGGTACAAGATCACTTTCCTGCCGATGACGGCAACGCACTCCGCCGAAAGGCGGGCGGCAAGCTCGTCGCCGAGGTCCTTTGCGTCCTCCTCCGCGTTGGTGAGCACGTTGATCTTGATAAGTTCGCGCGCTTCCAGCGCGTCCGAAAAAGAGCGCAGCATGTTTTCGCTCATGCCGCCCTTCCCCACCTGCCCGACGGGCGCAATGTTCGCCGCAAGACTCTTTAAATTGCTCCTTTGTTTGCTTGTCATGCTCCTCTCCTTGCTTTTTCTTCCGTTTCAGGCAGCGCCGCTTTTTGCTTTTCGGCGCGCCGTTCCTCGGCGCACGGCTCGCCGTTTTTTCCTCGGCGTACGGCGCGCTTTTTATTCCTTGAACTCAAACTCCACGCCGCCGATGACCACCACGTCGTTTTCGGCAACGCCGCGCTTTTTCAGCTCTTTGATGACCCCTTTATCGCGCAGCACTTTTTGGAAATACGCCATGGAATCGGGGTCGTTCAAAACGACGTTGCGTTCGAGCATATCCACCAGCCCGCCCGTAACGTACCAAACGTTTTCCTGCTCGTCTCTGCCGATAAAAAATTCGTCTACGGAAGGTTTTTCGTATTCGAACCCGTCGGCGGGAATCGGTTCGGCGGGCGGAAGCGTCTCCAACAGCTGCAAACATCCGTCGAGCAGCGCGCCCGTCCCCTCCCCCGTCACCGCCGTAACGGGATACACGGGCACGCGGCACTGCCTGCAAAACGCCTGCACGTTCTCGCTTGCGCCGGGCAGATCGCACTTGTTCAGCGCCACGATCTGCGGCAGGGCGGCGAGCTTTTCGCTGTATTCGGCAAGTTCCGCGTTGATGGTTTCGTAGTCGGCAACGGGGTCCCGCCCTTCGCTGCCCGAAACATCCACCACATGCACGAGCATGCGCGTGCGTTCAATGTGCCGCAAAAAGGAATGCCCCAGCCCCGCGCCCTTTGCCGCGCCTTCGATCAGCCCCGGTATGTCGGCGGCGATAAAGCTCTTATCGTACCGCGAAACGACGCCCAAATTGGGCGAAAGGGTGGTAAACGGATACCCTGCGATCTTGGGGCGGGCGCCGCTGATCTTGGATAAAATGGTGCTTTTGCCCGCGTTGGGGAAGCCGATCAGCCCCACGTCTGCGATCACTTTCAGCTCCAACACAACGGTGTGCGGCTGCGTTTTTTCCCCTTTTTGCGCAAAGTGCGGGGCATGGCGGCGCGCCGTGGTAAACCGCACGTTTCCCTTGCCGCCGTTTCCGCCGCGCGCAAGCAGCTTTTTTTCGCCGTCGGCGTACACGTCGCACAAAACCTTCCCCGTTTCCTCGTCCCGCACGACGGTGCCGAGGGGCACGGCGAACACTTTATCCGCCCCGCTCTTGCCGAAGCGGTTGTTCGTGCCGCCGCGCTCGCCGTTTTCCGCCGCAATCTTGGCGCCGAAGCGGAACTCGAACAGATCGTTTTTATCCTTGTCTCCCACGACGTACACGCTGCCGCCCCTGCCGCCGTCTCCGCCGTCCGGCCCGCCGTTGGCAAACCCCTTAAAACTCTTAAAGGAGTTCATCCCGTCTCCGCCGTCTCCGGATTTGATGATGATCTTAACTTTATCGGTGAACATCCGCTCCTCCCCTGCCGCTTTGCGCAAAGCGGCGTTTTGCCCGCCCCGAACAGGCATTCCCGCGCCCTCTTCGCCGCATTGTTACGGTGCGGGCTTGTCTGTACCGAAACGCCTTCTTCGCCGCATTGTTACGGCGCGGGCTTGTCTGCGCCGAAATGGTCGCAGCATTCCGCCAAAACGCAGTGCGCACAGTCCGGCTTTTGCGAATGGCATACCCTGCGCCCGTGCCAGATCAGCCAATGGTGCGCCTCCGACCACTGTTCCCGCGGGATCGCCTCCATCAAAGCGCGCTCCGTTTTTTCGGGCGTGTTCGCATGCGCCAACCCCAAACGGTTGGAAACGCGGAACACGTGCGTATCCACGGCGATGGCGTCCTTATGGAACCAAACCGCCGAAACGACGTTCGCCGTTTTGCGCCCCACCCCCGCCAGCGAACAGAGCGCCTCGAACGCTTCGGGCACTTCTCCGCCGAATTTCTCCAAAATATCTTGCGAAGCGGAGAGGATGTGCGCCGCCTTGTTGCGGTAAAACCCGCAGGAAAAGATCTTTTGCTCCAACTGCTCTTGCGAAAGCGCGCACATCTTTGCGGGCGTATCGTACTCTTTGAACAGCTCGGCGGTAACTTTGTTCACCCGCTCGTCCGTACACTGCGCGGAGAGAATGACCGCCACCAGCAGTTCGTACGCGCTCTTAAAATGCAGCGCGGGGCGCGCATCCTTGTATTCGCGCGCCAACAATTCCAGCGCACGTTTCCGCTTTTGTTCGTCCATGCCGCTATTTTAGCATACTTTTCCCTTGTTTTCAACGCTTTTTGCACGGCAAGCGGCGCGCCCTTTAAAATTTTCCGACCGCGCCGCCGCGCACGCGCAAAAACCCCGCAAACGTCGCATACCCCGCCCGCGCCGTATAGGCGCGCACCCGCGGCAGGTCACGCTCTTCCACGCGCAACGAAAGCGAGCAGCCCGCGTTTGCCTCCCGCGGGGAGGAGACCGCCCGCGCCGCAACGCCGCGCGCCGCAAGCTGCGCCGCGCAGTCGAGCGCTTCCGTCCGCGAACGGAACACCGCATAGATCCAAGCCATTTTTTCCTCCGTTTTTCCGCCGCGGCAACCTTTGCGCGCCTACGGCATATAGTAAAAAGGGATCTGTTTCAATATATGAAACGGCAGCAAAAACGGTCAAAAGGAGGCGCCCTTGCTGTATTTTGACAACGCCGCCACGGGCGGCAGAAAGCCGGACTGCGTTTGCCGCGCCGTACGCGCGTGCGTCGAGGGCAGCTGCGCCAACCCCGGCAGAGGCGGGCACGCCGCCGCCTTGGCGCAGGCGGAAAACGTGCTGCGGGCGCGCGGTCTACTGTGCCGCTTTTTCGGCGCGGAACGGGCGGAGCGCGTCATTTTTACCAAAAACTGCACCGAAGCGCTGAACATGGCGCTGTTCGGCGCCGTGCGCGCCTATGCGCACAGGTACACCCGCGCACGCCCGCACATCGTGACCACGGCAATGGAGCACAATTCCGTTTTGCGCCCTCTCTTTGCCATGCAGCGTGCGGGAGAAATTTCGCTGACCGTTCTCCCCTTATCGGACGGAACGGTGCCGCCCGAACGCATCGCCGCCGCCGTAAACGCGCAAACGCTGCTCGTTGCCTGCACGCTCGCCTCCAACGTGACGGGCGCGGCGATCGACGCCGCCGCCCTGCGCCGCCTGCTGCCCGAACGGGTGTTTTTGGTCGCCGACGGCGCGCAGGCGTGCGGGCACCTGCCCGTCGATATGCAAAAGGCGGGCATCGACGCGCTCTGCGTGGCGGGGCACAAGGGCATGCAGGGCATCCAAGGCGCGGGGGCGCTGCTGCTCTCCTCCCGCTTCGATCCCGCCCCCTTTGCCTACGGCGGCACGGGCAGCATGAGCTTTGACGAGAACATGCCTCCCTTTTTCCCCGACCGTTTGGAGGCGGGCACCCTCTCCTGCCCGGCGATCGCCTCGCTTGCCGAAGGCGCCCTGTACCTGCTGCCCCGCCGAAAGCGCATCGCGCAGCACCTGCTCTCTCTTACGGCGTGCCTGAAAACGGGCTTGGAACAGATCGGCGGCGTCCGCGTGTACGGGCAGCCGAACGCCTGCGGCATCCTCTCCTTTTCGGCGGAAAACATGCAGTCCGACCTGTTTGCGCAGGCGCTTTCGGACGAATACGGCATCGCGGTGCGCGGCGGGCTGCACTGCGCGCCGCTCATGCATAAGGGGCTGGGCACGGCGGAGTGCGGGCTGGTGCGCGCCGGGCTGAGCGAATACGAAACCGAAGCAGATATACACGTTTTCCTCTCTGCCGTACGCGCCCTTGCGGGGCGCGGCTGAAACGGACGGCGGCGGGCGCTCTTCGCGCGCTACACCGCTCTTTTGTTGCCGCGCCGCTCTCCGCGCGCCGACGCCGCACCTCTCCTTTGCCGCACTGCAAACCGTTTGCGCCCGCCGCTCCGCCGCCCGCTGCGGCGACAGAGAGCATAGCCGCCTCCCACCGCTCGCCGCGCGCCGCCGCACGCGAAAAAAGGGCGGTGCAGACCGCACCGCCCCGCGCGCCCCTCCTTGCGGCAAGGCAAGGTCGGTTGTTTTACATACTTTTCAGCTTTCGGACGATCTGTTCCAGCTTTTTCCGCTTGCCCGCGTCGAGCAGGGGCGCGATCGCCGCCGAAAAGCGATCCAACTCCTCATCGGTGAGCGTGCCCGCTTTTCTGCCGCGCTCCGCCTCTTTGTAGATGGCGCGGAGGATATCCGCCTCTCCCTTCCCCGCCAAAGCCCGTGCAAGCTGCTGCGCGAGCGCATCGCTCTTTGCTTCTTCCCTCGCCGCCTGCGCGGCGACCTTTTTCCCCTCGTTTGCATAGGCGTTAAAATCCTGCATCGCACACCTCCGATAAGTTGTTCAATCATGTATATGCGGCGGCGGCGCGATATGTCCGCCGAGGAGGATACCATGGAACTTTTACCGCTGTTGCTGCTGTTGGCAGCCGCGGCAGGCGAAAAGCGGGAGGGCCTTACCGCGCTCTCGTCTCTGCTCAAAACCGAGCCGCTCCGCTCCCTTTTTTGCGCCGCGCCCGAACTGCAAAGCGCCGCCGAGCGCCTTGTGCGCGCCGCGCCCGCGCTGCGCGCGCTTGCCGAGGGAAAAGCGGACCCCGCCGCCCTGCTTCGCCTGTTTGCGGAAATTGGCGCCGCCCCGAACAAAGAAGCGCATAAAGAGGCAAAGGAGGCGGCTCCTTTTTTGCAGGCGCTGCAATTTGCGTTTGCGCCGCCCGAACAAAGCGCCCAGCAGGCGGAAAGGGAGAACGGCAGCCCGCTTGCCCCCATCGCGCCCTTTGCGCCCGCCGAATTTGTTTGCGCGCTGAATCGCTGCTTTGCCTGAAAACGCTTTGTTTGCGCGCCGGATCGCCGCTTTGCCTGAAAGCGCTTCGCCGCACAAAAAAACCACATAAAAAAAGCGCGCCGCTCAAAAAAAACACATAAAAAAGCGCCCCGGACGGAGCGCTTTTTCCGCATGATAACAAACAACTTTTAAGCCGTGCAAAAAACTTTGCCGCGCCGGGCGGAAAGGATTTACCGCACAAACAAAATGAGCACGACGGCGACGGCGATGAGCACGACAAACGCAAGCACCGCCAGCACGATCGCCGCAATGTTTTTGCCGCGCTCCTCCGGGGTATCGTCCTTTGCCGCACAGACGATGAGCGCGATCTGGATCACAACGCCGTGCAAAAAGCAGACCACAAAGGAAAGCGCGCACACAACGATGCCGAACGCCGCAAGCGCCCCCACCAAAATGTTGTCTTCAAAAATGCCGCCGATGTGCGCGCACAGCCAATATGTGCCGTACGCCGCCGCAATGGCGAGCGCGATCAAAAATACGTTCCCCAGCGCGTACGCAACGCGCTTGCCGCCGCTTGCGCTGCCGATCTTATCGACGCGCCGAAAGAGCTGAAACAAACGCAACATTGCCCTTCCCCCTTACGGTCACGCTTTTTTCACCGTGAACGCGCGGTACACGAAGAGCGCGCCGAGCGGCTGCACGCCATCCGAACCGAAAAACTGGATCTGTGCCGTAGTTTCCAAATACCCGCTGTCTTGCTCGCCCGTCAGTTCGCTCACCTGCGTCCCCGTAAGCTGTAAACTCGCGCCGTATTTGTGCGTCGTAGAGCCGACGTAGCTGAGCGTAAACATGGATGTTTCCGGTTCCGCTCCGAACAGCGCCTGCGTGCCGTTTGCAGTGATCGTGGCGGGAAAGGTTTTTTCCGCCGCTTCGCCGTGCGTTACCGCCGCGGGAAGATAGATCGTGATCGTCCCTTCGGCTTCGCCGCCGACGGTGACGCGCGCCCCTTCCCATTTATCCTGCTCGCTAAACGCTTCGACCATCCGGTCGAAGAACGCAACGATCGCGTCGGTATCCGTCGTATCCACTTCTTCCATGGGCACCGTATTCAAAACCGTGCCCGTTAAATTCTCCTGCACGTTCTGCCAATCGATCTCCCCTTTCAGGCGATCGATCGCGGCGCGGGGCGAAATGTTCTCGCTCTGATCCTCCCACAAAACGAACTGCCAGCCGCCCTTATCGTCCCACTCGATCGGCTGAAAACCGCCGCTGTACGTGTATTCGGTGCCGTACAGCGCGTCGGGCTTCCAGCTGCACCCCGCAAACAGGGCAACGCCCGCAACCAGGGCGGCGCACAGCAAAGCCAACGCGCAGCGTTTCAATCCTTTTTTCTCCATCCTTCTCTCCCTCTTCCGCGAAGCGGAAAATTTTTTTACAGAGCATCCTCTGTCAATATGATTATACCACCCCCCCTGTCGAAAAAGCAAGTGTTTACATAAAATTTTTTAAAAAAGCCGAACCATGCGCCGCTTTTACCGATCAAAACCCCGATCCCGCCGGCAGAAGTCCCGCCCCCGCAAGCGGCAAACCCGACCGCACCGGCGGCGCCCCACGCCCCCCCCGCAAGCGGCAAAATGCGGGCGGCGGAAAAATTCCGCCGCCCGCAAACCGCTTTTTGTGTTTTTGTTTACTCTTCCACGCCCTCGTTGAGCTTTGCCAGCAGCTCGTCGAGATCCTTGCCGTGCGCGTTCACCGCCTCCGCAATGGTCTCGCCGTGCGCCAGCGCGCAGCCGAGGCAGTGCATGCCGTACGACATGAGCACCGAAGCCGCATCGGGGTTATACTTCAAGCAATCCGCAATGAGCGTATCCGCCGTGATCTTTGCCATGATTTTTCACCTCTTTTTTTATTTTGTACGGGGCGGGCGCGCCTATACGCCCGCCCCGCAGCATACAGTATACCATCCGCGCAAAAAAATGACAACTCTTTCGGCGGGATAAATCCCCTATAAACGCGGCGGAAAAATTGCGCGGCGCCTCTGCGCTTTGCCCACAAACTGTGCATAACCGCTGTGCACAACCGCAAATCAGGCTGAAATCGAAGCGATTGTGCAAAACTTCGTAAAAGTTATCCACAATTTATGCACAGCGATCCACAAATCCGCCAAATTTCGACGCGATTCGCGCTTTTTTTATCGATTGAACGGGCTTGTTAAAAAATTTTATCAACAAAAATACAAACATCTGTTCTTTCCTCTGCCCGCCTTTGCCTTCCTCGCCGCCGTGTAACCGCCCGCACGCCGAACTCCCGCGTCCGCCGTGCCGCCGCCCGAACAGACGCGCCCCGCCCGCCACCATGCCGCCGCCCGCACAGCCGCCTCTGCCGCGCGCCCGGCCTTGTCTGCCTTTATCCGCCTTTCCCCTCCTTTCCTCGCCTTTGCCGCGCACCTCTTCCGCCGAGGCAATTTTCTCCCCCGCGCGCCCGTTTTGGCGCTTGGAAAAAATTGTGCGCGCACGGCAAAAATTATTGACAAATCCGAAAAATCTGTTATACTAATATGGCATGCTGCAAACAGGGTGCGTTTGCAGCCGCCGTGCGCCCTTAGCTCAATTGGATAGAGCGTTGGTCTACGGAACCAAAGGTTAGGGATTCGAGCTCCTTAGGGCGCGCCACAAAAACAGCACAGACTTTTGTCTGTGCTGTTTTTGTTATGCACCCATGGCAGACCAAATTGGTTGCGCCGAAGGCGCAAGCTATTCGTGCACGAAGTGCTTTGCGGCGCAAGCCGCAAGCCTCCTTAGGGCGCGTGCCCGCCCCTTCGCTCCGCCGCAAAACCTGCCTTTGCGGGTTTTGTTGTGTGTCGTCAAAGCGCTCAAATCGGTTGCGCCGAAGGCGCAAGCTATTCGTGCACGGAGTGCTTTGCGGCGCATGCCGCAAGCCTCCTTAGGGCGCGTGCCGTTTGTATGCAAAGGGGATTGTATCTAACAAACGATTGCGAAAACCGCCCGTATATGCTATAATTACAATACAGCGATGGAAACAAAAATGCAAACAACTTCCGCCGAAAAATTAAACGGGCGTTTTTATACGCTGGAATTTATCGTTGACAACGTGCTTGACCTTGCAAGTTACCATGGTCAAACGATTTTAAAAAAACACGTCATCGACAACAGCTGCGGAGATGGCGCATTTTTGGTTGCCGCCGTAACCCGATACTGTAAAGAATTTTTAAAACATAATTCTGATCGGCAAATCCTCTCCCAAGAACTGTCCTGTTACATTCACGGCATTGAAATTGACGAAACAGCATGCCGGATGTGTCTCGAACGTTTAAATTGCGTCGTGCAAAACTACGGCATCGAATATGTAGATTGGGATATAACCTGCACCGACACATTGACCGTTGAAAAATACAACGGAAAAATGGATTATGTTGTGGGAAATCCGCCTTACGTCCGCATCCACAACTTAGAAAATGCTTGCACCATCAAAAATTTTTCCTTTACGCAGACCGGCATGACCGATTTATATATCGCCTTTTTCGAAATCGGGTTGAGAATGTTGAACAATAACGGCACATTAGGCTATATTACGCCAAGTTCCTATTTCAACAGTCTTGCGGGAAAGCGTCTTCGCTCTTATTTCGTCCAACATAATCTATTGGATAAAATCGTCGATTTAAAACATTTTCAAGCATTTTCCGCAACCACTTATACTGCAATCACCGTTTTAAAAAAGAACCGCTCTAAAAAAACAACCGATTATTTTCAATTTAATAATAAGAACAACTTTCCCTATTTTGTAGACGCACTACATGCCAAAGACTATTATATCAAAGATAGCTTTTATTTTTCCAAGAAAGAGAGTCTTGAAAAATTAAATGCACTTTTACAGTTTGTTCCCAAAAAAGAGCATTTCTCCGTTAAAAACGGTTTTGCTACTCTTGCCGATAATTTTTTCATTGGCGATTTTGATTTTGATGACTTTACGATCCCGATTATAAAAGCATCGACGGGAAAACGCAGCAAATGTCTCTTCCCCTATACAAACGGTAAATTGATACCTTATCAAGACTTGACCGATAAATCTTGTATTCGAAATTATTTTGAATCTCATAAAGATATGCTACAGCGGCGAAGTTTGGAACGCAACGGCGTTTGGTACGGATTCGGGCGTTCACAGGGTATTAAAGATGTTTATCGATGTAAATACGCCATTAACACGCTGCTGCGAACACCTTCTGACCTCAAACTTATCAAGTGCGATAAAGGCGTAGGCGTTTACAGCGGACTTTATATTATGACGGATATAGAAGAAAACGAACTCCGTGAAATTTTGTATAACGAAGATTTTATCACTTATATATCTCTTTTGGGAAAATATAAAAGCGGCGGCTATTATACCTTTTCCTCAAAAGATTTAAAAATTTATCTTGAATACAGCTACACACAGAGGAAAAAATTTAATTATGAACAACGCACAATTTCTGACGGTTCTTAAACGTTCTTTTATCACCTATTTGCAAACCGGCGCCCAAAGCAACAAAAAGCTGGAAGTTTTACACGGAGCCATTGCAGAGGATCTAAACCAAAGATTAAACAATAAAAACTATACAATCTTTTCACTTGGTTACGAAAGCGGAAAGGAAAAGAAAATAACGGGACGATACGTCGATAAAACCGTTGATATAACAATTGCCGAAAAGAATAAGCCGGTCGCCGGAATTGCCGTAAAATATATTATGAGCAATTACAAACAGAACTCAAATAATTATTTTGAAAATATGCTCGGCGAAACAGCAAATCTTCGCTCCGCGCAAATCCCGTATTTTCAAATTTTCATCATTCCCGACAGTATTCCATACTTTAAAAAAGAAGGAGAAATTGCCAAGCCTGAAAAAATCAGCGAACACGATATTAAAAAATACATGGCGCTTTCTCATGACAATCCTTACGAATTTTTACATACCCCGCTAAAAACCTTAGTCTTTATCGTGCATATTAAGAGCGACGGTGAAAACCATTCTTTTGCCGACAAAGAAGAATACAAGAATTTTTATTTATCGCATCCTTTTGAAATAAACTTATCTTCTTTACAATTTACATTTGGAAATACCATAGTATACAACGATTACGATACTTTTTTGGAAAAAGTTTCCCATACGATCAAAGGACTTTAATTCTATATAACCAATATCGTACAAACAAACGACCGCCGCAAAACCCGTCTGCGGCGGTCGTTTGTTCTCCCCTTTATTTTTCTTCGTTCTCTTTTTTCCAACGCTTGATCTCGGCAAGGCGCGCCGCATACTTCGCCTCCAACCCCTCTTCGGTCGGCGTATAATACGCCCGCCCCAAAAGCGAATCGGGCAGGCACTGCATGGAAGTCAGCTTTTCCGCCGCGTCGTGCGCGTATTGGTAGCCTTTGCCGTAATCCAGCTCTTTCATCAGCTTTGTGGGCGCGTTGCGGATGACCAGCGGCACGGGCTCGGCAAGCTGTTCGAGCGCGTCCTTTTTTGCCCGCCCGTAAGCGACGTACAGCGCGTTCGACTTGGGCGCCATCGCCATGTAGACGACTGCCTGCGTCAAATGCACGGTGCATTCGGGCATGCCGATAAAGTGGCACGCGTGGTAAGCGGCGACGGCGATCTCCAACGCGCGCGGATCGGCAAGCCCCACGTCTTCCGAAGCAAAGCGCGTCACCCGCCGCGCAACGTACAGCGGGTCCTCCCCCGCTTCGAGCATGCGCGCCAGCCAGTACACGGCGGCGTCCGGGTCGGAATTGCGCATAGACTTGTGCAGCGCGGAGATAAGGTTGTAATGCTCCTCGCCCGTTTTATCGTACAGCAGCGATTTTTTGGAGGTGATGCCCTCGATGGTCTCGCGGGTGACGGCAACCGACCCGTCCGCCCCCATATCGCCGTTGAGCACCGCCATTTCCAGCGTGGAAAGAGCGCTGCGCGCGTCCCCGTTGGCGAACGCCGCGATCGCTTCGAGCAGATCGTCTGCGATCTCTATCTTTTGCCCGCCGAACCCGCGCGGATCGTGCAGGGCGTGTTTTAAAAGGGAAACCAGCTCTTCGGTTTTGAGCGCCTGCAACACAAATACCTTGCAGCGGGAGAGCAATGCCCCGTTCACTTCAAAAGACGGGTTTTCGGTGGTCGCGCCGATCAAAATGATGCTCCCCTTTTCCACAAAGGGCAAAAACGCATCCTGCTGCGCCTTGTTAAAGCGGTGGATCTCATCGACGAAGAGTATGGTCTTTTCGCCGAAGCGGCGGTTTTTCTCCGCCTGTTCCATCACCTGTTTGATCTCTTTGATGCCGCTCGTCACCGCCGAAAAATCAATAAACTTTGCGCGCGTGCGGTTGGCGATGATGCGCGCAAGCGTCGTTTTTCCCACGCCGGGCGGGCCCCAAAAGATCATGGAACCCACTTTATCGCCCTCGATGATGCGGCGCAGCACCTTCCCTTCTCCCAAAAGGTGTTTTTGCCCCGCAAACTCGTCCAGCGTGCGCGGGCGCAGCCGCGCCGCAAGCGGCAGGCTCGCCTCGCTTTCAAACATGTTCATCTGTTCGCTCATCGCTCTCCCTCCGCGCTCCGCGCGTTTTCCGCCGCAAAAACAGCGGCACGCCCGCACAGGCGGCGGCAAACAGCACCGTTCCCGCAACGGATACGGCGTTCGCCGCCGTGATGTACACGGGCGCAAAGCGCACGTACAGCGTGCCGCTTCCCTGCACCGCCGCCTCGATGAACCCGTTTTCTCCGTGCACGGGTTTAAGCGCCGTGCGCTGCCCGTTCTCCTCCCATATCAGTTCGTACCCCTTGTAATAGAGGGTGGGCAATTCGACGACCGCGCCCTCTTCCGCCGCGATCTCCACCGAATAGGTAAACGTGTTCTGTTTTACAAACTTTGAAAACGCCGCCGTTCCGCTCTTTACCACAAACGCAAAGGGATGCTCCTCCAAATATTCACCGAGCGCCGCGTTTTGCGAATAATCGATGACGACGAGCGCTTCGCCCTGCACCCCCGAAAGCTCGATGCGAAGGTACTCCTCTCCCTCCGCGAGGGCGCCGCGCACCTGCGGCTGCACGCTCGTATTCGGGTAGCGGGTACGGTTGACGGAATAGGCGCAGCCCTGCGCCGCGGCGTACGGGATGTTCAGCGTTACAAAGCCGTGCGCCGCGTCTTTTACCAAAAAGACGACTTGGCTGCGCGAAGGGTAATGCGAAAATTCCAGCACCTCGGTATCCGCCTCCAAAACGGCGGCGCCGTTCACCCGCGTAGAGGTGTATTCGTAGTAATCCCACACGCCGATGCTCGGAAAATAATCGCCGGATTTGCTCCCGCCCAGCCCCTCGTAATGGCTCACATAATCTGCCGAAAGCGCAGAGCGGTCATACTCGACGTGCCCCGCCACGGGGAAACAGACCGCCCGCAGCACGAACGCCGCGGCAGCCAACAGCGCGGCGCCCGCCAGCGCGAGGCGGCGCCAAAGCGCCCGATCCGCATATTTTAAAACGTACCCGAACATAAACACGGATACCGCCCCGTCGATCGCAAGCAGCCGCCATGAAAATTGGATCATGTTGAAGGGCGCAAAACCGAGCGCCACCCACGGAAACGCGGGCGTTGCCAACAGCAGCGTGCCCGTAAACAGCCAAAAATACTTGCGGAAAGGCCGCCGCGCCGCCTTGTCCCGCTTCAAATGCACAAAGCAAAAGAGTGCATAGAGCAGCAGCAAGAGCACCGTGGAAGGGAGCAGGTCTCCGCTTCGGAACAGATCCAGCGAAGTTGCCCAGATCGAGATCCCCGTCCGCGAAAGGCTGTCTGCCCGCGTTGCGCCGATGTTGCAGAGCATGGGAACGGTAAACCCCGCCGTGATCAGCAGCACCAAACCCGCCGACAAGAGAAAGGGGATCCATGCCCCGCGCGAAAAAAACTTTTTGAAATTGAGGCAGATGTATGCCGCCACGAAAAAGGTAAGGTACATCGTAAGCGTCAGATGGCTGAGAACGCCGAGGCTGTACCCCGTTGTAAACAGCAGCAGGAACCGAATGTAACTGCGCCGTTCAACAAGTTCGTATATGCCCCAAAGCACGAGCGGAAGAACGAGCGTCATCACGCTCTCGCTGAACGCAAACCGAACGTACAAATTCGTCAAATAATACGGAAAGAGCACGTAAAACAGCGCGCAGGGCAGCGCTATGCTACTCTTTTTGAACACGCGCAGGCAAAACCCGTACATGCAAAGCCCGCCGAGCGCAAACAGCAAAAAATAAAACAGCGCGGCAGCCCCCGCCACGTCCAGCCCGAACGCCCGCATGAACAGCACCGTTGCGCCCGCGGGCAGCGCCGAATAAAACAGCCCCGTGCCGTACCCGTAATCGGAACAGATCAACGAATAGATCTTGCTCGTAAAGGTGCCGTTTTCCCACGCCTCGTTCAATGCCAAGATCGAATCGAGATGGTACGGAAAATCGTGCCCGCCGAAGGTGGCGGAACAGGCGAACGGCAGCACCGCCACAAGGCTCAAAAGCACAACGGCAGCCGCGCACACCGCCCTTTCCAAGCGCCGATCCGCAAAAAGAGCGTCCGCACCGCCCTTTGCGCCGCACCCCGCCGTCTGCGCCGTACCTTGCGCGCATCCTTCTTCTTGCGCGCGTCCTGCTACTTTCCGCTCCGCCGTGCAAACTGTTTTGCCGCCTATCGCCGTTTCGGTATCCGCCGCACGCGCCTCTTGCAGAGAAAAAGAGCACCGCGCGTCCGCCGCGCAAACGGTTTTGCCATCTGCCGCCAAACGCGCCTCCCGCCCCGAAGCGCCGCCCTGTTTTTCCGCTTTTTGCCCGATCATCCGCATCTTCCGCTCCCTGCCCTATTCCGCCGCAAAACCATGCCCGCGCCGCTTTTTACGGGCGAAAACCGCCCGCCGTTTTGCTACGCAAATCATACCATCTTTGCCGCAAATTGTCAACTTTTCCGAAAGATCTGCCCGCCGACAAAGCCCTGCGCTTCGGCAAGCCGCCTTATCCTACCGCGCGCCCCGCGCTTCGGCAAACAAACGCCCCGCCGCCAAAGCCCCGCACCGCTTTTACAGGCGAAAGCCGCCCCGAAGCGATCGCTTCGGGGCGGCACGGCTGGTGCGCCTGCCGAGACTCGAACTCGGAACGTAGCCGTCGGAGGGCTATGTTTTATCCAATTAGACTACAAGCGCATGCGGCTACGCAGAGATCGCCGCCCGCAAAAGGGCGCGGCGCGCTCCTGTTTTCTTCCGCGCTTTCCTATTATAGCAAATCAAAGGGAAAAAGCAAAGAAGATTCGCCGCACATTCCCGAAAATTTTTGCATAATTTGTAGAAGACAGGCTTTCCTGCCCAAACCTGCACAAAAGAGGTTTTTACCGATGACGCTTGCCCTGTGCATGATCGTAAAAAACGAAGAGGCGAACCTTGGGCGCTGCCTCAAAAGCGCGGAAGGCGTGTTCGACGAGATCGTTATCGCCGATACGGGTTCCGCCGACGGGACCAAAGCCGTTGCGGCGCAGTTTACGGAAAACATCTACGATTTCCCGTGGGAAGACGATTTTGCCGCCGCACGCAATTTCTCCTTTTCCAAAGCGCAGGCAGACTACCTCATGTGGCTGGACGCAGACGACGTCCTCAAAAAAGAGGACCGCGCCGCCCTGCTCGCCCTCAAAGCGCGTTTGGACGGCAGCATCGACGCCTACTACCTGCGCTATGACGCGGCGGAAGACGAATACGGCAGACCCGCCCTGCAATTTTACCGCGAACGCATCGTGCGCCGCGCCTGCAATTTTACGTGGCAGGGCGCCGTGCACGAGGCGCTGTGCGTCGGCGGAAACGTGCAGCGGGAGGAGATCGCCGTCACGCACAGGCGGGGCAAAAACAAGGAGCGCGGGCGCAACCTGCGCATTTTTTTGCGCGGGCTGCTTGCGGGGAACACGCCGTGCGGGCGCAGCGCATATTATTTTGCGCGCGAACTGTTTGACAACGGGCTGGATTCGGTTGCCGCAAACGTTTTTACCGCCTTTTTGCGCGGCGAAGGGTGCGCCGAAGACAAGATCGGCGCCTGCCTCGCCCTGGCGGAGATCTTCCGCAGGCAAAACAAACCGCGCTTGCGGCACAGCGCACTGCTGCACAGCTTTTGCTACGGCGCGCCGCGCCCCGCCGCCTGCTGCGCCCTCGGCGAACTGTTTTTGGAGCAGGGCGACCCCGCCACGGCGGTCTTTTGGTTCAAACTCGCCGTCAATGAGGGGAAAAACAGCGAAAAACAGGGCTTTTTTTGCCCGGATCTCTGCGGCTACCGTCCCTGCATTTGGCTGTGCGTGTGTTACGACAGGCTCGGCGATCACCGCCGCGCCGCCCTCTGGAACGAACGCGCGGGCGCTTTTAAACCGAACGACGCAAGCTACCTCTATAACCGCGCCTATTTTGCGCGTTTGAACGGCACACATCTCTGCCCCTGCCCGAATGCGGAGCAAAAGGAGAATCGCACCTTCCCCTGCCCGAACGCGGAGCGGAAGGGGGAAAGCGCCTTCCCCGACACGAATACAGAACTGAAAACGGAGTGCGCTTCCCCCTGTTCGACGAATGCGAAACAGAAAGCGGAATGAGCCTTCCTCTACCCGAACGCGGAGCCGAAAGAGAAGCATGCCTCCCCCTGCCCGAATGCGGAGCGCCCCGCGGAATGAACCGACGCAAACGCGGGCGCACGCACAGGAACACGGAAAAACGGCATATACAGGAATAGGGCATATTGCCTTTAACCAAGGAGAAACGAACCAATGGATGAACGTATCTTTTTTACTGGCGGATGCGGATGCGAGTGTTCCCCCTGCCGTTGCTGCTGCCATTCGAACACGGCGCAAGTGACCGTTTTGCGCGGCACCATGGGGCCGATCGGTCCCACGGGTCCGCAGGGCCCCGCAGGGCAAACCGGTCCCGCGGGTGCGACGGGAGCGACGGGTCCGCAGGGTCCCGCAGGTGCAGACGGCGCAACGGGTCCGACGGGTGCGACGGGCGCAACGGGAGCAGACGGTACGGCGGCGACGATTACCGTCGGCACGGTGACAACGGGCGCCCCGGATACGCAAGCAACCGTGACCAACACAGGCACCCCTGCCGCCGCCGTTTTTAATTTTGTTATCCCGCAAGGCGCAACGGGTCCGCAGGGTCCCGCAGGCGCGGACGGTGCAACGGGCGCGACGGGAGCGACAGGTACGACAGGTCCGCAGGGTCCCGCGGGCACAAACGGCGCAACGGGCGCAACAGGTACGACAGGTCCGCAGGGTCCCGCGGGCACGAACGGTGCAACAGGCGCGACGGGTGCAACAGGTCCGCAAGGCCCCGCAGGCGCGGACGGCGTAACGGGTCCGACGGGAGCGACGGGCGCAACGGGTGCGACGGGTACAGACGGCGCGGCGGCGACGGTTACCGTCGGCACAGTGACAACGGGCGCCCCGGATACGCAGGCAACCGTGACCAACACAGGCACCCCTGCCGCCGCCGTATTTGATTTTGTTATCCCGCAAGGCGCAACGGGTGCAACAGGCGCGACAGGCGCGACGGGAGCAACGGGTCCGCAGGGTCCCGCAGGCGCAGACGGTGCCACGGGAGCAACGGGTCCGCAAGGTCCCGCGGGCACAAACGGCGCAACGGGTGCAACAGGCGCGACAGGCGCAACGGGAGCAACAGGTCCGCAGGGTCCCACAGGCGCGACGGGAGCAACGGGTGCCTACCCCGCCGAGGCGCTGACGGCGTATTCAACGCCCGCGGCGGCGGTGACCAGCGGGCAGCCGCTCGTGTTCGACCGCACGGCAACACAGCTGGGCACGGCGATCACGCACGCAGACAATTCTGCCGACGTTGTAATCGGGGAAGCGGGCACCTACTATGTTTCGTACAGCGGCACGGCAGCCCCGCAGACGGGCGCAACGTACCCGGAGACCAACCTCATCACCTTTACACTGAACGGTACGACGCTCGGCGGCACCGCCGCCCAGCACACCTTTACGGCAGACGGGCAAACTTCGGCGCAGTCGGCGGCACAGCTGATCACCGTAAGCGACGCGCCCGCAACGCTGCAAGTAAATGCAAGCGGAGGAGATTTCCTCTACTCCAACACGACGCTCAACGTGATCAAAGTCGGATAAAGCCTCTGCCACGGCTTTTTGTTTCGGCGCCGCGCAGCTGCCCTGCGCGGCGCATTTTTTCTACCCCCGCTGCCTTCCCCCTCTCTTTCCGAAGCCGTTCCCCTCCTCCGCCGCAAAAAGCCTTCCGCCGCAGCCGAAACGCCGTTTTTTGCGGCGTTTTTTCACAAAAATCCCCTTCGGCAAAAAAATTTTTTCCGTACTGTCAAAAACCGTCACTGCCGTTTGCTATAATAAAGGCAAGGAGGAAAAAACCGTGCATACACTGTTCAAACGCTGCGCGGCGGCTTTGGCGCTGACGCTTGCCGCGCTTTCCTGCGCCGCACTTTGCGGGTGCGACGCCGCGCCCGAAGGGTTTACCATCCGCCGCGGCGTGCTTACCGATTACGACGGCGACGCCATCAACGTCGTGATCCCGAAAACAGTAAAAGAGATCGGAAGAAAGGCGTTTTACAACACCGAAATCGTATCCGTCTCCTTTGAAGAGGGCTGCTGCTTCGAACGAATCGGCGAATCCGCCTTTGCACACTGCGACGCGCTGACCACCGTATTTTTGCCGGACAGCGTGACCGAATGGGGCGAATCCGCCTTTGCGGGGTGCGACCTGCTCGACACCGTGGAGGTGCCCGCCTCCCTGCAAACCATCGGCGATTGCGCATTCAGCAAAAGCACGTCTCTCCAATCGCTCGACCTCTCCGCCTGTACGCAGCTGCGCTCCATCGGAAAAGAGGCGTTTTGGGAGGCGCACGATCTGACAAAAGTAACGCTGCCCGAAGGGCTGCAAACGATAGGAAACAGAGCCTTTGCGTTCAGCGGCGTGCGGGAGATGACCCTCCCCGCCTCTCTTACGCAGGCGGGATACGGGCTCTTTTACAAGAGCGACCTGAAAAAGCTGACCGTCCGCACGCGCTTTAAAGAGCTGCCGGAATCGCTGTGCTACGACTGCACCCTGCTCGAAGAGATCGCGCTCCCCGACTCGGTGGAAACGGTTCAGGGCTTTTCCGGCTGCACCTCGCTGCGCAGCGTCGTGCTGCCCGCCTCCGTGAAAACCGTGAGCAGCAATGCCTTTTCAGACTGCACTTCGCTGCAAACCATTACCCTGAAAAGCACCGCGCCGCCCGAACTTTCCGGCTCGGCGCTGGAAGATTGCGCGGCGCTCGCGCAGATCTTCGTGCCCGCCCAAAGCGTGCTCGATTACAAAACGGCGCAGGGATGGATCCGCTTTTCTTCCCTGATCGCCCCGGAGGAATAGACCGTGAAAAAGCTGTTTCCGCGCGCGCTCGGCGCGCTGCTGCTCCTGTTTGCGGCATGCCTGTTTGCCGCCGTTTTCGCCGCCTGCGGCGGCGGAAACGCGCCGGACGAAGACGAGGAACAAGATCTTACTTATGTAAAATACCGCGTCGCGTTTTTTGTGGACGGCGACCTGTACGACGAGCAATACGTCTACTACCGCCGCACGGTAACGCCGCCCGCCGAACCTTCCAAACCGGGCTACACCTTTACAGGATGGTCTACATGGACGGGCAACCCGCAGATGTTTGACCTCTCCACGCCCATCACTTCGGAGATCTCACTGTTTGCGCAGTGGGAGGAAAAAACGGTGCAGGTGCGCACGGCAAAAGATCTTTTGCAGCTGCAAGAGGACTGCGTTTCCGACTACGAACTCTTAAACGACATCGATTTCGGCGGGCAGCTGTGGGAAGCGCCGTCGTCGGGCTTTGAAGGCACCTTTTCGGGGAACGGGCATACCATCCGCAACATTCGCTTCGGCAGCAGCTTTATCGGCTCCATGAAGCAGGGAAGCATGATAAAAGATCTCTCCGTCGAATACACCGTTGCGGCAACGGACGACGAAGTTTCCGCCGTGGCGGGGTTGGTCGGCAACATGGAGAGCGGCTGTTCGCTCCGCAACTGTTCGGCGGAGGGCACCGTTACGATCACGCCCGTCGAAGGGAACGGCGGATACGGCTCTCTGCTGATCGGCGGGCTGGTGGCGTACAATCACCGCGGTACCATCGATTACTGCGCCGCAAAGGTCTCCATCGACGTGCATACGGACCTGAACAAGCGCCCCGTTGTCGGCGGGCTGGTGGGAGAACACCTCGGCACGATCTCCAACAGCTATGCCGTGGGGACCATCCGCGCGGCAACGACCAACACCCTCGGCAACTATGTGGAAACTTGGGCGGGCGGACTGATCGGCTGGGATAAATCCTCCCTTTCGAGCTCCTCCACCATTACAAACTGCTATGCAGACGTAGATATCGTTGCCGAAGGGGGCGAAGAATGCGACGCGGGCGGCTTTATCGGCCGCGGCTGGGCGGCTTCTTCGGCGGAGCGCGCCACCTACATCAACTGCTTTTCCCTCGGCAACGTTTCCGCCTCCACCCGCTTTTCCGGGAGCATCGGGGTCGGCGCCTTCTGCGGGAGCATCGGCTCTTATTTGCAGCGGCAAAACTGCTACGCCTCCTCGGACGCGGTCATATTGCGCGATGGCGAACCCTCCCAATACGGGCAGGGCGATACGCCGCGGGCGACGCTGCTCTCCGAATCTTTTTTGTATGAAACGTTGCTCTTTGACGAATACATTTGGAAAACCGTAAACGGCATGCCCTGCCTGTTTTGGCAAAACGCGCCCCTGCAAAAGGACGCAACCTAAACCCCGCGGAAGGCGAGAGCGCGCCCGCCGCAACAGGGCGCAAAGCGCAAAGGCGCGCTCCTTGCCCGCCCGCAGGCGGGCAAGCGCAAATCCCGCAAAACAGCGCGCGCAAACCATATGCCGGCGAAAAGCCCCGCAAACCATATGCCCGCGCGCGCATGCGGCGTACTTTTGCCGCAAAAAAGCGCATGCCTGCGCGCGCAAACACATGTGCGCGCACGCACCCGCGCACAGAATACCCGACAAAACAAAGAGCACGCAAAACGGGCGGCTGCGGAACATTCCGCAGCCGCCCGTATCCTGTTTTTCGGCAAGGCGAACGCCCGCCTCTTTCCGTTTACTCCAAAATCGCTTTGATGCGGCGGATGCCGCTCGCGGAAGACTGTTCCTTGACGATCTTAAAATGCCCCAGCTCGCCCGTGCGCGCCGCATGCGGGCCGCCGCACATTTCGCGCGAAAAGGTGCCGATGGAATACGTTTTGACCACATCGCCGTATTTGTTGTCGAACACGCCGACGACGCCTTCGGCGCGCGCCTTGTCGTACGGCATCTCTTCAAACACAACGGGGATATCCTCTTTTATCTTTTCGTTGACGAGCGTTTCCACCGCCGCGATCTCCTCCGCGGTCATGGGGCGGGGGAAATTGAAGTCGAACCGCAGCCGTTCGGGCGTGATATTGCTGCCCTTTTGGTTGCAATCGGGCGAAAGCACGGCTTTGAGCGCCGCGTTCAGCAGGTGCGTTGCGGTGTGCAGGCGAGTGGTGAGCACCCCCGTATCGGCAAGCCCGCCCTTAAACTCGCCCGCCGCCTGGGCGTGGCTCTTTTCCTGATGCTCTTTAAACGCCGCGGCAAAGCCCTCCTCGTCCACCGCAAAGCCGCGCTCCGCGGCAAGCTCTACCGTAAGTTCGAGCGGAAAACCGTAGGTATCGTACAGTTTGAACGCCGCCTTGCCGCCGATCGCCCTTTCGGGAACGTAAGCGGGATCCTGCTTTGCCATAAACTCGTTTTTGCGCGCAATGCCCGCAAGCGTTTTTTCAAACTCCTTGATCCCCTTTTCGAGGGTGGCTTCAAAGCGGTCGATCTCCCGCCCGATCTCGGATAAAATGTACGCCTCCTTTTCGGGCAGCAGCGGATACGCCTCGTTGTACACCTCTTCGATGAACACTTTGGCAACGCCGAGCATCTCCTTTCCGTCGATGCCGAGGCTGCGGCACCAGCGGACGGCGCGGCGCATCAGCCTGCGCAGGATATACCCCGCGCCCGTATTCGAAGGCAGGATGCCGTTCACGTCGCCGATGAGCATGACGGCGGTGCGGGTATGGTCGGCAACGATGCGCATGGCTTTTTGCGCCTCGCCCCCGTCGTCGTACCGCTTGCCAGAAACCCGTTCCAGATAGGCGATCGCCCCCGCGAACAGGTCCGTTTTGTATCCGTCCGTCAAACCGTTCAAAAAGGCGAGCATGCGGTCCAGCCCGAAGCCCGTATCCACGTTTTTGTTTTCCAGCGCGGCGTATCCGTCCGCCGTCTTTTTGTACTGCATGTACACGTCGTTTCCGATCTCGACGTACCTGCCGCACGGGCAGTTGATGTCGCACGGCGTGCGCCCGCACTCCTCGTCGGTAACGGGGTAAAACCATTCGTTATCCGGCCCGCAGGGAGTGCCCACGGTGCCTTCCAGCTCCCACCAGTTGTTCGACTTGTCCAAATAATAGATGTGTTCGGGCTTGATGCCGAGCCCGATCAACAGCTGTGCCGTTTCCTCGTCGCGCGGGGCGGATTCGTTGCCCGCAAACACGGTGGAGCAGATCTTATCTTTATCCAGCCCGAATACCTCGGTCAAAAGTTCGAAGCTCCACGCCGTTTTTTCCTTTTTGAAATAATCGCCCAGCGACCAGTTGCCCATCATCTCAAAAAAGGTGAAGTGCGAAGCGTCGCCGACGGATTCGATATCGACGGTGCGCACGCAGCCCTGCACGTTGCAAAGGCGCTTGCCCGCAGGGTGCGGCTGCCCCAAAAGATAGGGCATGAGCGGCTGCATGCCCGCCACGTTGAACATGACGCCCGTCGTTCCGTCTCCGATGAGCGAAACGCCGCCGATGTTCACATGCCCCTTGCTCTCGTAAAACTTGATCCACGCGTTGCGCAGTTCTTTGGATGTGATCTTCATCGTATTACTCCTTTTGCTCCTTCCCGTCATTTTCCTCCGCGTCCGCCGCAGGCGGCTCCGCTCCTTGCACCGCAGGCGGCTCCGCTTCTTGCGCCGCAGGCTGCGCCGCTTCTTCCTCCGCAAGCTGCGCCGACTCTTCTTCCGCAGGCGCGGCGTCTTCAAAGAGCGGTGCGCCCGCCACGGGGAACAGCTCCTCTTCGCTGCATGCAAAACTTTCGCCCGTCAGCTTTTCCAGCGCGGCTTCGAGTTTATGCATCCTGCATTTGAGCGCGCGGATCTCTTCGGCGTTGGGGTCCACTTTTTCCTGTAAAAGATCGGGCTTTTCGCCGCGGATGCGCACCACGCGCGCAGGAACGCCCACGACCGTTGCGTGCGGCGGCACCTCTTTGAGCACAACGGCGCCCGCGCCGATCTTGGCGCCCTCCCCCACGGTAAAGCCGCCCAAAACCTTCGCGCCCGAACTGATCACAACATCCTTTTCGATGGTCGGGTGGCGCTTGCCCTTTTCCTTGCCCGTGCCGCCGAGCGTTACGCCTTGGTAGATGACCACCCCGCTTTTGACCTCCGCCGTCTCTCCGATGACGACGCCCGCGCCGTGGTCGATGAACACGCCGCCCTCGATCTTGGCGGCGGGATGGATCTCGATGCCCGTCAAAAACTTGGCAAACTGGCTGGTGATGCGCGCCAAAAGTTTTAAATGCATGCGGTACAGCCTGTTCGCCCAGCGGTGCCATGACAAAGCATGCACACCCGAATAGGTGAGCCAGATCTCGAACTTATTGCGCGCGGCGGGGTCGTTCCGCTTCGCCGCGTTGATGTCTGCTCGCAGGCGTTTAAACATGTTACACCTCTTGCACGGAAGCGCAAAAAAGCCCCTCCCCTCTCCTTGCAAAAACTTTTTTACAAAATTTTATTCAAATTGAACGCTTCGAACGCCGCGTCGATCATATCGCGGTTGAACACGCGGTAATCGATGAGGTAGCGGACCACAACGTCGCGCGCGTCCGCAAAATCATAATATGCGCCGAACGTTTTGAGCAGTGCCAAACTCTCCTTTTGCCGCACGCCCAGCAGCAGGCACAGTTTAAACAGCAGCACCTTTTCGGGCAAAAAACTGCCGCGCACGATCTTTTTCCACACATAGGCGGAAACGCCGAGCTTTTCGGGCACGGAAGCGGCGTCCTCCCCGTAACTTGCGATCGTTTTCAGCAACAGCGCCCCGCCCCTGCTGCGGCGGCGAAACAGCGCCGCAAAGCGCTCGCGCGCGGGCGCCACGCGGAAAGAATAGGTAAAACTTCCGTCCACAAAACGCTCTTTGAACTCTTGCAAAAGTTTTTCGCACTGCGGCTGGTAGCACAGTTTGCGCCGTTCGCTGACGCCGTTTTCCCCTTCGGTGACGCGGTTTCCGCTGCGCAGCAGCATGGCAACGGTCACGGGCTCGTACGAGGGCAGCGCGCAGATAAGGTCAAAATTGCTGTAATTTTTGCAAAAATACGCATCGAGATCGGCGAGAAACCCTTCGCTCATGTGCCTGCCTCCCAAAAGAGAAGTTTTATCCATACCATTATACAATATTTGCCCGAAAATTCAACGCATTTTGCGGCGGCGCAAAAATTTTTTTGGGATGATTGTAAAATCTTTACAGGAAATGTATCTTTTTGTTGCTATTTTTTGTGAAATATGTTATACTGTCTCTGTAAAAAGTTTGCGGAGGGCACGGCTACGAAACACGCACGTATCGAAGAGATCGCTTTGCTGATCGAAAAAAACGGAAAAATGAGTTTGGAGGAGCTGGCAAAGCAGTTCCCCGATGTATCCGACATGACGCTTCGGCGCGATCTGTTGGAGCTGGAAAAGGAAAACAAGGTCATCCGCGTACGCGGCGGCGCCATGTCTGTACTCGAAGTGCAAAAGCGCTCCGGCGAGGCATACGCGCAAAAGAGCACCATCAACACAGACGCGAAAAAAGTGATCGCCAAAAAGGCGGTATCGCTTATCGACGACGGGGTGAGCCTGTTCCTCGACGGCGGCACCACGGCGCTCGCCCTTGCCAAGGAACTGCCCGATAAACCCTGCCACATCTTCACCAACGGGTTGGTGGTCGCCGAAGAGCTGGCGCACAAAAAACAGCCCGAAGTTATCCTTGTGGGCGGTTCTCTGATCAAAGAAAACCTCTCCACCGCCTCGCCCTATTCCAAGGTGTTTTTGGAGAACTCGAACTTTGAACTTGCCATCATCTCCGCCTCGGCGTTCTCCTTTGAACAGGGCTTTTCCTGCATTTCGCAGGTGGAGAGCGAACTGCTGAAATTTATCCTCGCCCGCGCCAAGATGGTATACATGATGCTGGATACTTCCAAGATCGGCAAGATCATGCCCTACACCTTTGCCACGGCGGAAAACATCGACGTGCTCATCACGGACGACAATTTCCCCGCGGACGTGAAAGAGCGCTTTGAAGCGCACAACATCGTCGTCATTTAAACATGCGGCATTTTTACCGCACCGCGCAAAAGGCAGCGCCCGCAGGCGCTGCCTTTCTTTTTTTATGTATACATGCCGAAAACCACCGGCAAATCCCCGTTTATGCGTATGCGCCGAACATCATTTGGAAGTACTCGGCGGCATAGACCCCGACGATCACGCCGAACAGGACGGAGAGGCCCAAAAACACCGCGGAAAGAATGATGCCCGTGCGCGAAAAATTTTGGCTGCGCAGGTCGTTTTCGTTCTTGGCGTTGTTGTATGCCACGATGGAGAGGATCAGCCCGACCAAACTCATGACGAACGCAAACACAAACCCGACGATGGAGAGCGTGCTCAGCGGCGTTTGCGCGGGCTGCGGCGGGTAATAGGGCGGCTGCCCGTTGTAACCGTTGTATTGCCCGTTTTGATACGCCCCGTACTGCCCGTTATAACCGTTGTATTGCCCGTTTTGATACGCCCCGTACTGCCCGTTGTAGCCGTTGTATTGCCCGTTTTGATACGCCCCGTTGTAACCGCTGTTCGGCGGGGTCGGCTGCCCTTGCTGCCCGCCGTAACCGTTGTTCGGCGGGGTCGGCTGCCCTTGCTGCCCGTTCTGCGGCGTTGCGCCGCGGTCGTTTTGCTCTTCCATATTCTCCTCCTCGTTTTCTTGTATCCATTGTATTCGCTGCGGTGCGTTTTGTCAACCCTCTGCGCCGTTTTTTTGCCGCAGGGGAACAAAAGCATAAAAACCGCACCTTGCGGGGTGATCGAGCAACAGCGCGCCCCTGCCCGCCCCCAACGCGCGGAAGGCGGTAAGCAGGTCCGCCCCCGCCGCGATACAGCCGAACGCCCCCGCTGCCAGTGCCGCCAAACACCCCGTGGCAATGCCCGCCGCCGAAAGCGCCGCGCCGCATACCGCAAAGGGCGCCAGCGCGGCAAACGCATACGCCGCCCTGCCCGAAGCACGCGCGCAAAAACACTGCGGCGCCCCGCATACGCGCAGGCGTATGCCCGAAAACGTACCGTGCACCGCCGCCCACGCCAGCGCATGCACCCCCTCGTGCAGGGGCACGACGGCGATGAGCGCCGCCGCCGCAACCAGCGGCTCCCACACGAGGCTGCCCGTCAAAAACAGGAGCCGCGGCGAAAAAAAGCAGTACAGCAGCACCGCCGCCGCGGCAAAGGGCAGCGATGCGAGCACGCCGCAGACCCCCGCGCGGCGCGGCGGCACGGTGCAGTCTTTCTGCTCTCTGCCCGCCGCACGCAACAGGGCGGCATACCGCAAAAACCGCCGCAGCGCCCGCGCCTCCCGTTCGTTTCTTCGCGCAGCGCATTCGCTTTCACGCGCCGTCCGTTCGCTTTCACGCACCGTCCGCCCGCTTTTGCGCGCCTGTTGTTCGACTTTTTGCATGGCGTCCGCCTGCCGCAAACGCCGCTTCCGCCCCTTCACTGCGCCGAAAACACTTCGCCTGAGAGGTAACGCGCGCCCGTATCGGGCAAAATGACGGCAATGCGCTTGCCCGCGTATTCGGTGCGCAGCGCCAGGCGCACCGCCGCCCAGACCGCCGCCCCCGCCGTGATGCCCGCAAACACGCCGTCCTTTTGCGCGAGCAGGCGGCACATGGAAAAGGCGTCCGCATCGGCAACGGGGATCACCTCGTCGATCAAAGAAGTATCCAGCACTTTGGGCACAAACCCCGCGCCGATCCCCTGCAACCCGTGCGCGCCCGCCTTTCCTCCCGAAAGCACGGGCGAGCCCTGCGGCTCCACCGCCACGGCGCGCAGGGCGGGATTTTTTTCTTTAAGGTACCGCGCGCAGCCCGTAAACGTACCGCCCGTGCCGACGCCCGCCACAAAAACATCCAACCGTCCTTCGGCGTCCGCCCAAAGTTCTGGCGCGGTGGAAGCGTAATGCGCCGCGGGGTTGGCAGGGTTTTCAAACTGCCCCGCGATCACGCTGCCCGGCGTGTTTTGGCGGATGCGTTCCGCCTCTTCGATGGCGCCGCGCATCCCCGCCGCCCCCGGCGTGAGCACGATTTTCGCACCGTAGGCGGCGATCAGTTTGCGCCGCTCCTCGCTCATCGTCTCCGGCATGGTCAAGATCAAGGTATACCCCTTTACCGCGCAGACGGCGGCAAGCCCGATGCCCGTATTGCCGCTGGTCGGCTCGATGACGGTGCCGCCCGCTTTGAGCACGCCGCGCCGCTCCATATCCTCCACCATGGCAAGGGCGACCCGATCCTTTACGCTGCCCGTGGGGTTGTACGATTCGAGTTTGCCCAAAATTTGCGCCCTCGCCCCGCAGGCACGCTCCACGCCCGCCAGCCGCAAGAGCGGCGTTTTTCCGATCAATTCATTGAAGCTGCCGACCATTCTTTTTTTCTCCTTTTCGAACGCGCCCCGTTTGCAGACCCGTGCGCTCCGCCGCATACGAACGGAAAGACAAAAGTTTTTTCTCCTCTATTATACATGCCGCGCCGCACACTTGCAAGCAAATGGGCAAAAACGCCCGCCGCACGCAAAAATTTGTTTGCGCCGCAAAAACGCCCGCCGCACGCAAAAATTTATCTTTCCCGCAAAAGAACGCCGCCGCGCGCTTCGGGGCGGAACCTTTTTTCGGTTCGTTTTAAAAATGCGCAAAAACCCGCCCCGCCATACAAAAAAAGCGGCCCGCCGATTGCCGCCCCGCCGAACACCGCTCCGCCGAATATCGTCCCGCCGATTGCCACCCCGCCGAATATCGCTCCGCCAAGCAAGAAGCCCGTTCCCCGAACATCGCTCCGCCAAACGTCACTCCGCCGATCGCCGTAATACCGTAACGCCAGCCAAACAAAAGCCCGCCCAACCGAAAACACGCCCCGCCGAACAAAAACCCTGTTTGAGAGCGCAAAAGAAAGGCCGCCTGCCGAAGCAAACAGCCCTTCGTTCTGCCCTGCCCTGTCGGATTTTCCTCCTCTTGCGGGAGGGAAAGCAAGGCGGCGCTGCATAGCGCCGCCCCGTTTTTCTGCTCGGTTTTCTGCTGCCCGCAAACGGATATTCCAAAAAGTTTTCCGCCCCCGGACCGCTACTTACGCTCTTTGATCTTTTTCGGCACCCTGCCGATCAAAATACGGTCCGCGAAAATTTTCTTTTTTTTTACCGCTGTTGCCGCCATCTCGTTTGAATACCACTCTTCGGATAAATCAATCTTATCAACGGATGATCGATCTGTGTGTGATTCTGTTCGGCAATGCCTTGCATTGCTCCCGGATGTGCTGCGCTGCCTTAATTCGGTCTTACAAATTTTTTTACGCCAAAGTGTATGGTTTTGCGCAAATTCATGAAACCCGATTACGACGTTTTACGCTCTGCGGCACTTTTTTTCGGCTGCACAAAACTTTGCAGCAAACAGTTCCTCTCCTCTTCTCCGGTTCCGCTTCCGAAATGCCCGCCGCCTCTCCTTACGGTTTGGCAACGTTCGCAGTACGGCATCCTATCCGCTTGCACGGCGCTGCGGCTTCGGCTGCTTCCGCACCCTCCGCAGGCTCCTTTTCCGTTTGAGAAATTTTTTCCGTTCGGCTTGCTTTCCGTTTACCGCTGAGACTCCGATAAAGAGAAAACCCTGTACAGATTTTGCCTTGCGAAAATCCTTTCTTTCCGCTTCCGATTTGCCTGCGGCGAGCGGCAGCGGCTTATTCCGCCCCGTCTTGCCGACCCCTTCGGTTTTGGGGATTTCCTGTTTGTACCTCTATTATAGCACAGATTTTCGGTTTGTCAATACCTTTTTTGAAAAAAATTAAAATTTTTTGTTTATAGTTCTCATGCGGGACGGAACCACAATATCTTGTGGCGCAGCCGCCCGCCGCCCGCCTGTTTGCCGCGTCCTCTCCCCCGAAAGCCGCCGAAGCGCTAAAACGCCGCCGCAGCGCTAAAAAAAGAACGGCGCCGCAAAAGCAGCCCGTTCCGCCTTTTAAAAGCGGCTCCTCCTTCTTATTATTTGAAAAAAGCGCCCGCCTTAAACCCGCCTTAAAAACTTTTTGCCGCGCATGCCTCCAAACAGCGGTTGATGGCGGGGAAGTCGGAAGGGGTAAGCACCAAAAGCGCCTTTTCGCCCAGCCGCCCGTTTTCGGTCACGATCACGGCGTAGAGGTCCTTTTTTTCTTCAAAGGCGGCAAACACGTCGAACACGGTCGCTTCGCCGGAGAGAAACTCGTAATGCGCAAGCTGCCTTTCGTCCAGCACGTCGCCGCAGAGCGTGTTCTGCAAAAACTCCGTCACGTTTTCGCCGCGCGCGGCGCGCTCGGCAAGCAGGTGCAGCAAATAATAGGTATTGAGCACGCCCGCCGTTTTTCCGTGGTCGTACACGACGAGAGACTTTTTTTTGGTCGCGGCAAATTCTTCCGCGGCGGTCAAAAGCGGTTTATCCGCAAACACTTTGGCAAGGCTCTTTACCTTAAACGCGTCCGTGATGCGCGGCGGGTCGCACAGCTGCCGTTCGATAAACTCGATGTTCTCCACCACCTCGTCGGAGGGGTTGGCGATGAACAGCTCCTCCGTGCCCGTGCGGTGCACGATGGCATTGCGCAGCTTTCCGTAATCCACCAGCTCGTTTTCGTAGCGGCGCACGGTCAGGTTCCGATCGGTGCACCGCCGCACAAGGTCGGTAAAATTTTGCGTCGGGCGTTCGTTGTACAATAATTTGAGCTGGCTTTCGATCTTGTTGTAGCTCTTTAAAAACCGCGCGGCGTTGCCGTAATCCATCGGTGCGTTCCCCCGTTCGTGCGGCGCCGCGGCGCGGCGCTTTTTTTTATTATACCACAATACTTTGTGTGCGGCAAGGGCTCTTGCGCAAATTGTTGTGACTTTTTTGCTTTCCGCAAAAAACGCGGCAAAAAATTGCGGAAAAAGAGCGCGGCGGCACATTCCGGAACATATGTCATAAATTTACATGACAAAATACACATTTGTACCGAACTTCCCTTGCATTTTTAAAAACGGCATGGTATACTGTACATACAGGCGGCAAAGTATGCAGCCGAATGCAAAAGCGGAGAAAACAAAAGAGAAGATGAAAAAAGAATGGACCGTTGCCGTGACGGGCGTTACGGGCAACATGGGGCAGGCGGTACTCGAACAGCTTGCCGCCTCGCCCTTGCAGCCGAAGGTGCGCGCGCTCATCCTGCCTTCGGATAAAAAGCGGGAAAAGCGGCTGCGCAAAACCTATGCCGCGCTTTGCAAAAGCGGCAGGCTGCACATCGTGCGGGGCAATTTGGCGGACCTTGCGGCGGTGCGCGAGCTGATCGCGGGCGCCGATTACGTCGTCAACTTGGCGGCGGTGATCCCCCCTCTTTCGGACAAGCGGCCGGAGCTTGCCGTCGAATGCAACCAAACGGGGGTGCAAACGCTGGTGGCGGCGATCGAAGCCGCCCGCCCGCAGCCCAAACTCATCCACATCAGCACCGTGGCGCTGTACGGCAACCGCGACGAAAAGCACCTTTGGGCGAGAGTGGGCGATCCGCTGCTCGTCAGCCCGTACGATATCTATTCGGCAACCAAACTGCGCGGCGAATTTTGCGTGCTCGAATCCTCCGTTTCCGCCTGGGCGGTGCTGCGGCAGAGCGCGATGCTGCACAAAAACATGCTTGCCGACAACATGAAGGACGGGCTGATGTTCCACACCTGCTTCAACGCGCCCCTCGAATGGGTGACCGCGCACGACAGCGGCGTGCTCATTGCGCATATCCTCGAAAAGGACGCCGCGGGCGAAGCGGGAGAGGCGTTTTGGAAGCATGTGTTCAACATAGGCTCGCTCGCCCAAAACCGCATCACGGGCTACGACACCTTTAACGAGGGGTTCCGCCTCATCGGCGGCAGCGGCAAAAACTTTTTCCGCCCCGGCATGAACGCGGTGCGCAACTTCCACGGCGTATGGTTTGCGGACGGGCACAAGCTCGAAGAGATGTTTTCGTACCAAACGCAGTCTACCGCGCAGTACTGGGCGGAGATCGCGCGCACACACCGCTATTACGCGCTGGCAAAGCTCGTGCCGAAGGCGCTCATCCGCAAAGCCGCGATCCAACGGCTGGAAAAGGATGAAAACGCCCCCGCCTATTGGAACAGACACGGCGACATCGGCAAGCTGACCGCCTTTTTCGGCGGGCAGGAACAATACAACGCCTTGCAGAAGGCCGATTGGGATGCCTTTCCCCTCCTGTGCGAAGGGAAAAACGCAAAGGGAGAGCCCGTCGATCTCGCCGCGCTCAAAGACGAAAAAAACGCCGCTCTCCTCTCGCACGGGTTCGAAAGCGAAAAAGCGGATAAAGACATCTCCGCCGCCGACCTGCGCGCCGTTGCCGCGGCGCACGGCGGGGCGCTGCTGAGCGAACGGTTTACGACGGGCGACGTATACACGCCCGTACGCTGGCGCACGCAGGACGGAGAGGAATTTTCCGCCCGCCCGTACAGCGTGCTGCGCGCGGGGCACTGGTTCAACCGCACCTATACCCAAAACGTATGGGAGTTTGACCGCCTCGCCCGCAAGGACAGCCTGTACGCGCAGCTTTGGTACGATACGCACGCGCAGAACGAAGCGTTCGTCTATTCGATGGACGAAAATTTACAGACGAAATTTGAGAGAGAATGAAAAAATGAAGACGGTCATCTATTACTTTTCGGGCACGGGAAACACCCGCAAAGTTGTGGAAAAGGCGGCGGACGCCCTGCAACAACTCGGCTGGGAGGCAAGCTGCCGCGCCATGGAACAGGTGCAAAGCCCCGCCGAGGAGATCGCCGCGTGCGGCTATATCGGCATCGGCTACCCCGTGCACGCCTTCAACGCGCCCGCAAGCGTGCTGCGCTTTTGCGAAGCGCTGCCCGCGCAAACCAAAGAGGCGCCCAAACCCTTTTATATCTTTAAAACGTCGGGCGAGCCGCTGGCTTTGAACAATATTTCCTCCTTGAAGCTGCGCGCCGTGCTCGAAAAAAAGAACTATACCTTTTGCGGCGAATACCACTACGTGATGCCGTACAACATCATTTTCCGCCATTCGGACGCGATGGCGTACCGCATGTGGGAGACGGCGAAGCGGCTCATCCCGCTGGACTGCGCCGACCTTGCCGCGGGGCGCGTTCCGCCCGAAAAAAAATTCCCCCTCGGCGGGGCGCTGGCATGGATCATGCGCGTGGAACACTGGGGCGGGCGCTGGAACGGAAAAAAATACAGCGTGGAAGAGAGCTGCATCCACTGCATGAAGTGCGTAAAAACCTGCCCCGTGCACAACATCTCGTACGAAAACGGCGCTTTCCGCTTCGGAAAAAGCTGCTTAATGTGCATGCGCTGCGCCTTCCAATGCCCCCAAAACGCCATCCGCATCGGGCTGTTCAACAAGTGGAAAGTGAACGGGGCGTATTCCTTTTTGCCGCCCGCAGAGGAGGAAAAAGAGCAGCACAAGCGGTACTGTAAAAATTCGTACGCGCGCTACTTTGCCGCCGCGCGCGAGCGCGTGCTGCAATGCGGCGGCGAATTTCCCGAAGAGCTTTTGACGGCGGAAGAAGCCGAAGAAGAGCTCCCCGCACGCTCCGCCGAATAAGGGCGGCGGGCAAACGCAAAACAGCCCGCAAGGGCAAACAACAAAAAATCGGCAGGGCGCCGCCTCTTTGAAAGAGGCGGCGCCCTGTTTTTGCTCTGCTTTTATTCTGTTCTTGCTCTGTTTTTGCTCTGTTTTTACGCTGTTTTTGCCCTGCGCTTTCCTTGTTTCACGCTCCGCACGCGCGCCGCCCGTTCGGGCGGCTTTGCGCCCCGCTCGGCGCGGCGGCTTTCCACCCCGCCGCCCCGTTCCGTGCGGCAACTTTCCGACCCTCTGCCCCGCCGCTCAACGCGGCAGCGTGTATTCGTAAATATAGTCGTCCATCACGTACCCGCCGCCGATATCGGTCACGGCGCTTGCGGCGCGCACGAACCCGAACCGCTCATAGGCGCGGATGGCACGCGCGTTGCCCTTGTTGACGGTCAGGTACACTCTCTTCAACCCCAGCCGCCGCGCGCACTCCGCCACTTCCGCCAAAGCGCGCTGCCCCAGCCCCCTGCCGCGGAATTTTTCCGAAAGGTACAATTTGGAGAGGAACAGCTTTTCCCCCTCCAATTTCAAAGCGCAGTACCCCGCGCGCGCCCCTTCGAAAAACAGAAAAAAGTAGATATAGTTCTCCTCTTCGATCTGGCGGCGGATGGTCTTTTCGCTCTGCACCGTTTGCATCATATAATCGACCTGCCCGCTGCCGAGCAGCCCGTCGTACGCGTCGTGCCACAGCTCGCCCGCAAAGCGGGAGAGCTGCCCCTCCTCGCCGGGGCGCATCAACACCATCATCCTGCTTGCCATAACAGCCTCCGCATCTCCTCTTCTATCATAGCACAGGCGGGCAAAAATGTCAATCCCGCAGAAAAATTCGCCACGATCCGCACACTTTCGCCGCCGCGGGCGAGCATTGCCGCCGCCGCGGGCGCATAGCTATACTGCGTAAAAAAAACGGTGCGCCGCACCGCAAAAGGAGAGAGAATGTACAAAACCGTGACCGAACTGATTGGAAAACCGCTGCTCACGCGCGGCGGAGCGTACCTCGGCTGCGTACGCAGCGTTCAAACGGATACGCGCCTGCGGCAGATCCGCAATTTGGAATGCTTTGACAAGGACGAAGAGGAATTTCTGCTGCCCGTTACCGCCGCCGAACAATACGGCAGCGACGCCGTGATCGTGCGCGGCGGCGCGCGGCGGGCATACAAAAACTGCATCCCCCTCCCCCTCAAATGCGCCGTGTTTTCGCAAGAGGGAAAAGAACTCGGAAAGCTGGACGACTTTGTGTGCGACGAGCTGCGCCTTACGCACGTGGTACTCTCCGACGGCAGCCGCTACGAAACCGAGCGGCTGGCGCGCGTGGCGGACGCCGCCGTGCTGGACCTCTCCGCGCCCCTCCCTCCCGCAAACCGCCCCGCCGCACGGCAAAGGCGGACGGCAGCGCCCGCCGAAGCGGAACAGGAAAATAAGCGCAGCGCCGAAACAGAACCGGCAGAGAGGCGCGCCGCCGCGGCAGAACGGGCGGCAGGACCCGCCGCCAAACCCGCCGAACAAACCGCCGCGGCACGGGCAGCCGAACCCGCCGCGCAAACCGCCCCTGCCGCCGCAAAAACGAACGCGCGGCAAAGCGAGCCGCGCGCGGGCAGCGCCCTGCTGACGGGCAAGATCCTGCCTGCCGACCTGTTGGACGCTTACGGCAACGTGCTTGCGCCCGCGGGCACGCGCGTGACCGAACAGGTCATCCGCCGCGCCTTGGCGCACAACAAGCTGTTTGCGCTCACGCTGCTGTGCGGCAGCCGCCGCTGACACAGCCCGCACCCGCCGCATGCCCCTGCGGCGCCCCGCTCTTTCCGCCCTTTTTACGCCCGCGGCGAGCAGTTTTTGTTTTGCGTTTGCGGGGGCGCTTCGTTACGGAGCGCCCTCCTGCCGCACGGGCGCGGCAAGCAGCGAGGTAAGCAGGTTCCCCCGCCCGATCAGGCGCATATCCCTGTCGTACGTCTTATCCGTGGCGGGATAATAATAGCCGAGGATGCCGTAATCGGAATCGTACAGCACCTGCCGCTGCGCCCCCGAAACGGAGAGATACCCCAAAAGGCGCGCGTCGGAATCGTATAATTTTTGCATGCTTTTTTCCTCCGCTTCCATCATACACCCGCGGCAGCCCGCCGCGCAAGGATCCCTGCCATTTCCGTACGGCAAAAAGCCGCCCCGCGATCCGTGTTTCGCGCTCCGAAAAGCCGCCCCCGTGCTTTGCGCCCCGAAAAGCCGCCCCGCCGGCGACCCGTCCCGCGCCCCACCCGCACCGCAGAAAAGCCGCCCCGCTCCGCAGAAAAACCGCCCCGCTCCGCACGGCGGAGCGGGGCGGAGCATGCGCGTTTGCAAAAACCCGCTATCGTTTCTCCCTGCTCTCTTTTCCTTTTTTCAAAGAAGGGTTTACAAAGGGGACTTTTTCCTCCGCGCCCGTCAAAAAGTGTTTGTTGAAGTCCGCTTCGGGCAGCGGCGCGCCGCTTTGCAGGGCGGCAAAAAAGACACCGATCAGCCGCACCCCCTCGGATACGGCGCGCGCAAAGAGCTCTTCCGCCCCTTCGCGCGAACAAAACTGCGGCACGGACGGGTTGCGCCAAAGGGCGTGCTCCGCATTGACGCAGCGCGCGTCCTCCTCCTTGCGGCGGCATTGCGCCGAAGCAAGGTGCGGCAAAAAAAACACCTTTTCTATGGCGTAAAGCGCTCCGCGCTTGCGGTAGGTGCGGTCACGGAAGGTGCGCACGTAGCGGGAAAAACGGCGGAAAGAACGGCGGAACGCCCGCCGCCCGAAAGGCACGCCGCTCGCCGCGCACACGACAGGGTGCAACGCTTGCAGCGAAGCGGCACAGGACGGCAAAACGTAATCGGAAACGGCAAGCCCCTTTTTTGCCCGCACGAAATAGGTATCCAGATCGCTTTCGACGTACGAATGCAAACTGACGCGGGCAAGACCCTTTTCGCCCGCCTTTGCCGCGGCGATCAGCTTTTCCTGCATGCCGTACACGAAGGGATGGAACACCGTATCGGCGGCATAATGCGCAATGTAACCCGCCACATACGAAAAAATTGCCGTCTCCTCAAAACCGCGCCCCGCGTCCGCCGCACCGCCTATTTTGCTTCTTTTTTCCGCACGCACGGCACGCGCGTCCTTTTTTTCCTCTTTCGCCGCGCGTTCCTCTTCCGCCGAACGCTCTTTTTCCGCCGCGCGCTCTTCTTCCGCCGCGGCGAGCGGCGCTCCCTCTTTTTCCTCTTTCGCCGCGCGTTCCTCTTCCGCCGAACGCTCTTTTTCCGCCGCGCGCTCTTCTTCCGCCGCGGCGAGCAGGGCGCAAAAAGAGGCATAGATCCCGCTGCGGTGCAGCCGCCTGCCGATGTTTTTTTCCGCATCCCGCGTCAGGCGCAAAAAAAAGAAAATATCCCCGCCCTGCGCGCCCGCGTAATAATCGCAAAGCGAACGGATCTGCCCGCGCACGGGCGGAGGTAGCGCCTGCAAAATGTGCTCCGCCACGATCGCGTGCGTATATTGTGAAGGCATTTTCCTCTCCCTCCCGCCCACGCACGGCGCAGGCACTGCGGCGAAAGCACCTCGGTTCCGCTCCTATACAGTATACGGCAAAAGGCGTTTTTTGTGCAACGATCCCGCGCAAAGTCCGCAAAAAAGAATCGGAAAATTTTTTCGGAAAATTACATAAAAATACTTGCCAAGACCATTTGTTTTTGGTATAGTATATAGGCGGTTCGGACGGAAGTTTAGCTCAGTTGGGAGAGCACCTGCCTTACAAGCAGGGGGTCATAGGTTCGAGCCCTATAACTTCCACCAATTTCTTATGCGAAATACAGTGCGGAATTTATGCGGGAATAGCTCAGGGGTAGAGCGCTACCTTGCCAAGGTAGATGTCGCGAGTCCGAATCTCGTTTCCCGCTCCATCATTCCGCACTTATTTTTTGGTGCTATAGCCAAGTGGTAAGGCAAGGGTCTGCAAAACCCTGATTCCCCGGTTCAAATCCGGGTAGCACCTCCAAAAACGCCGCCTCCGCTTCTGTGAAACGGGGGCGGCTCCCCTATCGAGGTGCACGCTTCGCCGCATCGGGGCGCCGCTTCACTGCATCGAAAACACGCGGCAGCGCGGACGGTCCGTCATGAACATCGTATTGCAGACAAAGCGCCTTATTTTACGCGAATTGGAAGAGGCAGACCTGCCCTCCCTTTGCCGCACTTTGCAGGACGAGGAGGCGATGTACGCCTATGAACATGCCTTTTCAAACAAGGAAGCGCGGGCATGGCTGTTGAACCAACTGCGGCGTTACCGCGAGGACGGGTTCGGACTATGGGGCGTTCTCCGCAAAAAAGACGGGCGGTTTATCGGGCAGTGCGGGCTGACGTGGCAGCCGCTCGGAAACGGCGCGCGCGGCATAGAGGTCGGGTATCTTT
Organism: uncultured Clostridia bacterium; assembly: GCA_944346885.1. Classification (GTDB taxonomy): domain Bacteria; phylum Bacillota; class Clostridia; order Christensenellales; family Borkfalkiaceae; genus Borkfalkia. The sequence goes on from CALVMR010000005.1 coordinate 55,165, forward strand.
TTGAGCGGACGTATTGGCACAACGGGTACGCAACGGAGGCGGCAGCCGCCTGCATGGCGTACGCGTTTGCGCACGGCGCCGAAAAGGTCTACTCCGTCATCCGCGAAAACAACGCCGCCTCCCGCCGCGTTGCCGAACGAAACGGCATGCGCGTCTGCGGCGGGCTCGTAAAAAAATATTACGACATGGAAATGCCGCACCTGATCTATTGCGCAGAAAAGCCCCGCGCGGAAACCCGCCGTACGGAATAATTTTGCGCATAACGCAGCCGAACGGATACATTTTGCACATAACACAACCGCACGGATACATTTTGCGCAAAAAACAGCCGCGCACAGGCGCCGCAAACCAAACGGGCACCAAAATCACCTAAATACGCGAGTATGGCGAAACAGGCAGACGCAAGGGACTTAAAATCCCTCGCCCGCGAGGGCGTATCGGTTCAAATCCGATTACTCGCACCATACAAAAAAACACGGACCGAGGCAATAAGCCTCGGTCCGTGTTTTTTTACTTAACCTTTCGTTCGCCTGCCGATTGCAGGATAACGTCTGCGCTTTTGCGCCCGTCGGCGGTGCAAGCCCGCCGCAACATGTTATTGCGGTGCGTTCCTCCTGTTTTGATCAGTCCTCCCCGCCTGCTGCATTACGAGAATTTTTCAATAACCCATACATTTCAGGGATGCCGTGCATCACCGTATCGTAAACGATCGTTAAATCGATAAAACCGTAATCGTGGACGATGCGGTTTCTCATGCCTTTGATCTCCCGCCACGGCAAACCCTTATGTTCCTCTTTGTATGACGGGGTAAGTTTGTCGCTATTCTCCGCGATCTGTATCAAGCGAAACAGAATGCAATCTATCAGCACGGGATCGGATTCGACCTCGCCGTACGTTTTTCCCTCGGTATGCTCCACCAAAAACTGCAAATCTGCCAATATTTTACCGAGATAATATTTGTCGTTTTTTACGTTATCCATAGATCTTTATTCCGTCCCTTAATATCTCCTGCACAAGCGCCGCATTATGATCGAGTTGAGCAACATCGAGCACATCGACTTTTTTCTTCAATTCTTCTCTGAGCGTTTCCACAAGCCCGAAGAATTTAAGTCCGTTTAGCGGCATTGCCACAAGCAGATCCACGTCGCTCTTTTCCGTTGCCTTCCCCTTCGCATAAGAACCGAACAGATAACCATATTCCACGCCGTATTCTTCAAACACGCGGGAACACGCCTCTCTGATCCTATCGATCGTCAGCAGACCGTGTTCTTCATCAATGCGCCCGTACTCTTCCAACGTCCTGCACAAGAAATTATATTTGACTTCCGGCAAATTTGCTTCACCGTTTTCATACTTGATATACGTCCTTCGGCTGACTCCCAATATCTGTGCGGCACAAACCTGCGTCAGCCCTTTCGATATTCTGATATTTTTCAGTTCCATATACATACCTCCCTTGCAGTATACCACAATGCACCGTCTAAGTCAATCGATAAGTGCAGAAATTGCACATGCTTGAAATTTAAAATGTGCAGATTTTGCACACATCTCAAATGAAATTCGGCTGCTTCTTGAACACCAAAAATAACGCAAGCCGAACCATGTTCAACTTGCGTTATTTTTTACCTTACCTTTTGTTTGCCTGCCGCTCGCAGGATAACGTCTGCACTTTTGCACCAGTCGGCGGTGCAAGCCCGCCGCGGCGCGTTATTGCGGCACACCGTTGCGGCACGCTGTTGCAGCGCAATGTTGCCGCGCGTTATTCCGTAAGCGTTTTATCCTCGTGCGGCACGTTTTGCTTGATGAGGCGGATAAAGGTTTCGGGATTGACGACGACCACATCCTCATCCAAAAGAGAGACCATCTCCACCACGTCGTTATAATCCATCGACCAAACGTGCAGGTTCACATAGGTGTAGCCCTCGATGGTCGTGGCGTCGGCGGGATAGGCATTGATCTGCTCGGCGATCCCCCGCGCCGTGGCGTTCCACATGGTGGCGCGGCAGGTCACGAACGGTTTGCCGTTTTCAGACCAATAGACGGAGCCGTGTTCCCCCACATAGCTGTCTGCATAAGTGCAGAACAAAAATCCTTCCGCATTTTCCATTTCGGAATAATACCGAATGGTGTTTTCGGATAGCCCGCTGTCCAAGATCTTTACGACGGAGAGATCGGTCGCATCCAAATACGTATCGAGCACGGCGCAATACCGTTCGAGCCCCTCCGCAGTATACGACTGCGGATACGTGTACCCCAGCCCGGATACGCTGCACACAAAGGTATCCCCGATCTGCGCCCTGCGGAAGGTGCGCGAAAGGATGTTGGGTCCCAAGCTGTACAGCGCGGGGCTGACCGACCAGCCCATTTCAAAATTCCCGCGGGATGCGCCCATATACTTATCCTGTTCGAACGTACCGCCGTACCAGCACTGCAAATTGTCTCCGTCGCTGTTGACGATGGTGATGTAGTGCTTATCGGTGGAATACGCCGAAAGGTCTGTATCCGTCTCGTTGGGCTGCGTAAACTGCTCCTCCCCGAAAAACTCTGTGCAGGAGAAAACCGTCATGTTGTAGCAATAGTCCGAAGCCAGCGTAAAACTGCCGTACGTAGAGCTGAACCCGACGTCCGTCCCCTCGTCCAGCGGGCACCAGCCGTACACGGCGCAGCCCGCGCACCATTTTTGCACCTCGCCGCGGAATTGCAGCGCGCGCACGTTGTTGTCGGTGATGAAATAGCAGTAATACTTATTGGCGATCGCCCAGTCCGTAAGCTGGATCAGCCCGCCGTCTTGCTGCACCAGCCCGGAAGGGTCGAGCTTATCTTTATAGGTCTCGAAGCACTCTTCCGCCGACATCTGCGTCGCATCTGCCTTCTGTTCCAGCCCGTTTTCGTCCGCCCAGTCTTTGAGGGAAGCATCGACCATGGCGACGCCCTCCGCCCCGGCGATCGTGCGGGCGCAGTTCGTCGATTCTCCGTCCGCCGCGTTGTACAGCACGTACCCCGTGCCGATGTTCGCCTTATAATCTTCCAGCATTTCGGCAAGGGTGACGTTGCGGCTGCCCTTGCCGTACACCGTTTCCAGCTCGCTCAGCCATGTTTCGTACTGCCCCGAAACATGGTGGTAATACTTCGATTCTCCCTTCTGTGCAAACAGCCCCTGCACGGATTCGGCAAAAAACTGCTGCTCTTTGCTCAGGCTTTCGCTCTTTCCGTAAACGAGCAGGTCCTCGTCCGTCATCGTAAACGAACGGAAATACCCCTCCGCTTCCTGCGTATCGTCCTCTTCGCCGTCCGGCTTTCCGCACGCCGCAAAGGCGAACAGCGCAAAAGCGCCCAGCAAAACCGCCAGCAGCAGCGCCGCCGCTTTCGTAAACCGTACTTTCATGCCACGATCTCCTTATTTCTTTTTTCCGCCGCGCAGAGCGCAGCGAAAGCGGCGCGCGCCGTGCGCGCGCCGCCATGCTTCTTCGTTGTTTCAGGCGCTCTCTTTTCCCGCCCAGTTGATGCGGAAATAATCGAGGTTGTAATCCTGCCCGACGCCGTTGTCGTCCGAAGCGTTGTCACGCACTTCGTACACGAACGTGACCTGCTTGCCCGCCAGGCTCGCGCTTTGATCGCCCGCCGCGTCGCGGTATGCCTGCGTCAAACTGACTTCCTTTGCGCCGAGCGTGCTCGACGTTGCCCACTCCTGCAACACGATATAGTAACCGTCTACATACATGGCAAGTTTGCACTTGGCGCCGCCGCCGATGCTTGTGGCAAGCGTCAGTTCGTCCTGCGTATCCGGCATGGCAATGCACTTGGCGAACCATACGTTTGTATTTCCGTTGCGCTTTTCGTTGCCGCCGCCATCGGAAGCGTCAACTTGCAGCTGCCCCTTCGGCTGCATGGATTCGCGGTCGATCGCCGCCCAGTGATAATACTGGCTGGTCTGCCACTGATCGCCGAGCATCCAGTCTTCGGTGGAGCCGCCTTCAAACTCGTTGGAATACGGGTCCGCGCATACCGTCGTATCCCCTTCCACGATATAGCGGTCGGTAACTTGGAACATATCCAGTTTGATGCCTGTGCTGCCCGTCACTTTGATGGTCACGCTCGCCTGCTTGTTCTTGTAATCGGGGAAATACTGCGCCAGCGGGAAGGCAAACGCCTGCCAGCCGTCGCCCGTAACGGTCGCGCTGTTCGTGCCCGAAACCCCTTTGAGCGAGGCGGATGCAATGACCGTCTTTTCGGCGCCGTCTACCGTCATCGAAACGGAGAAAGCCGTCGTATCGGAGGCGTTCGTGCTGTTGGCGCGCGCATAGAAGCTGATCCACACGTCGTCAACGTTGGGCAGCGTGAACGCCTTTTTGTTCGCCGTTCCGTTGCCGGAAATGCCGATGTTCGTCTTAAAGGTCGGATACACGTCGCTGGTCGCGTCGTCGTTCGAATAATAGGTCACGTCGCCCGTCCAGTCCTCCTGCCAGAGCAGGAAGTCGTTTTCCAGCGGGTCGGTCGGGATGACGGAAGGATCCTCTTTCAGGTGATCCTCGGTGATCGTCCAGCCCGAACCGCTTTCGGGCAGTTCAAACGCATCGGAATCGCTCCGATCCGCCACGTTGCCGCGCATCATTGCGACGATGCGGTCCAGCGAAACCACTTCCACATTGTCGTTGAGCATGCCGACGATGGTGCGGATATCCTCATAATTGTGCGACCAAGGGTGCACGTTGATGACCGAATACGCGTCGATGTTGGTGGGGTCGGTGCCCGTTTCGGTCGAAGAATACATATTGATCCTGGCTGCGATGTACGCGGGCGTGGTGCTCCACAGCGAATCGCGCGGAACAATGAACGGTTTGCCGTTTTTCCAATACACGCCGCCCGAATACGCGCCGCCGAAGTACTTGTTGCCGTTGAGCACGAGCCCGCCTTCCAGCGAATCGACGGAGGCGTACGCATCCAGCGTGCCGTAAATGCCGCCGCTGTAATTTTCGGCGCCGATGATGGTGGTAACGCGCAGGTCGGAGCGCTGCAAATAGGTATCGAGATTGCCGAGGAAGGTGTTCATGTACGCCGCGCCGGCGTTATAGAAGTTGCCCGCGTCGATGTACCCCTGCCCCGAAACGGGCGCGCAGAAGTAATCGTACTCGGTGGTGATATCCCCGTTGTACGCGGCGTCCATGACCAACGGCATGAGCTCGGCAATGGAGGGCGAAATGGACCAAGTGACGGCGAAGTCGTCGTCCGCGCGCCCCGTTGCGTTCATGTAGCTGGTGGAAAAGATCGCCGTGTTCTGCCAGTACTGCGCGTTATCGCCGTCCGAAACGACGAACGCAACGTAGTGCTTGCCCTGTTCGGCGGGCTGCTCCCGATCGCTGTTCGGCTGCGTGAACCCGTCCGCATGGCGGAACTCTTCCGCCACATGGAAGGTGATGTTCATGGAATAGTCGGTCGGCACGAGGAACTGCCCGTATTGGCTGAACAGCGCCACGTCCTGCGTTTCGTTGAAAGCATAGCCCAAAATGGGGATGTTTTTATCGAGGAAGCTGTGGATCTGGCTGCGCAGCGAGGAGGGCGCGGTCGTCGCGCTGTCGTAATACACATACAGATACTTGTTCATGACGCCGTAGTCGCGCACATAGTAATTGGTCAGCGCGTTCTGCGTGTAGTTTTGGTGGATCAGCCCGCCCGAAGAGAGCTCGGTCATGCAGGCGTTGAACACCCAGTAATAGTCGTACAGCGTGCTGGTGACGTCCATCTTTTCCACCAGACCCATCGCGTCGTACTTTTCGGTATCCTCTTCGGAGACGGGCAAAAATCCCGTGATGCCCGCCAGCGTGCTGGCAACGTTGACGGAGAACTCGCCGGGGCGGTACACGATATAGCCGGGCGAATTATACCCCGCTTCCGCCGAGCTTCGGTCCGCCTCCGTGTAGGCGCTGTATGCGCCCGAATCGTCGTTGAAGCCCGTGGCGAGATCGATCCCGCTGCCCCAAACGCCCGCTTCGACCATCTCGTCCCAGCTGTCGATGTACATTTGCACCGCTTCTTCCAGCGAAGATTCTTCGGCGATCACGCCGTATTTTTCCTCCGCTTCGCTCATATAGTATTGATCCGCGTTGGTGCCGTTGGTCAGGTACTTGCCGTCGATGTAAAAGGTGACGGCTTCCCGCGCGAACAAGCCCTGGATCGCCGAAGCGGTGTTGAGGTCGTCGTTGTCCATCGAACCGTCGTAGTTGAGCGTGTAGACCGTTTTATCGCTCCGCAGGTTCGTCGTATCGTAGTACGAAAAGGTCTCGTCTCCGCCGGGCTCGTCTCCGCCGCCCGGTTCGTCTCCGCCGCCCGGTTCATAATCGGGGTCGGCTTCACCGCAGATGGTGCAATACCCGTTTTCATAATTGTGCGTGTGCGTGCCGCCGCCCGGTTCGTCGCCCTTTGCGCAAGCCGCCGCAAAAGAGAACAGCATTGCCAGCGCGAGCACAACGCTCAGGATCTTTGCAAGATGTTTTTTCATCTCTTTCCGTTTCCTCCTGTTTTTTTATTTCAACCCTGCAATGTTGCTTTGGTTGAGGATGTATTTTTGGAATACGATGTACATGATGATGATCGGCACCGTGATGAGGATCATGCCCGCCGAACGGACGTAGGTATCCGCATTGCCGCCGAAGTTGGGATAAAAGCTCTGCATCGCCAGCTGCAAGGTATACAGCGAATCCGACCCCGACGTCGAATACAGGATCATCGGGAAGAGGTATTCGTTCCAAGTGCCGATAAACGTGATGATGACGTACGTCATGATGATGGGCACCGACATGGGCACCACGATCGTAACGATCTTTTTCAGTTCGCCGCAGCCGTCGATATCGGCGGCTTCGAGCACGCTGTCCGGCACGGACGCCATGTACTGTTTGACGAGGAAGATGCCGAACACGTTTACGATACCGGGGAGAATGATACCGAGGATGTTTTTGTTGATGCCGAAAAAGATGGTTATTTGGTAGTTTGCCGAAAGCAGCACCTCGCCCGGAATCATCAGCGTTGCCAAAAGCAACATGCTGACGACGCCTCTGCCGCGGAATTTGATCTTGGCGAGCACATAGCCGACGACCATGACGACGCACAGGCTCAAAAGCGTAAAGCCGCAGGTGTGCGCCAAACTCACGCCGAGCGCCAGATACAGCCTAGCCGATTCGATGACCGTCCAAAAGTTTTCCAGCGTGAACGCTTCAAACCAGAGGTACACCTTGCCCACTTCGGGCAAAAAATCCGGGCTGTGCGTCGCGTCGATGAGCTTGAGCCAGAAAGGCATCAGCTGCACGATCGCCACGATGGAGAGGAACACGATGCTGATGACGTTGAATTGGATCTCCTGCCGCCGCAAACTTGCGCGCGTTTGCAGTTTTTTTACCGAAATCGCCTCACTCAATGTTCGATTCCTCCTTCCCCGCAAGGAGCTTTTGGAATACGGATACGATCAGGATAAACAGGAACAGCACAAACGCATACGCGCATCCCTGCCCGATGCGGGCGGGCGCATTGAACACCGATTTGTAGATGAGCAGCATGACAGACTGCGTGCTGTTTGCGGGCCCGCCGTCCGTGACCAGCTGCATGGGGCCCAAGATCTTGAATCCGTCTATGATGGAGAGCAGCGTGTTCAGCACCAGCGCGTTTTTCATCAGAGGGAAGATCACGCGGAGAAAGATGCGGAAGCGGCTTGACGTTTCCAAGCTGGCTGCCTCCTCGTACGTTTCCGGTATGGAGACGAGCGTGGAATAATAGATGAGCATCTTTTGGCAGAACCCGAAGAAAAACGGCACCACCATCAGCGCCCAGATCGCCGTGTTCGGATCTTCGAACCATGCAACGGGCGAACCGCCGCAGGCAATGATGAGCTGGTTGACGACGCCCGTGTTATCCGATTGGAACAGCGTGCTCGTGATATCCGCGCCCACGACCGCCGAAACCAGCGAGGGCCAGAACAGCAGCGCCAAAAAGAGCTTGCCGCCGCGGCGGATCGCCTTGATGAGAAAGGCGCACAAAATGCCCATCAGGTTGTTGCCGACCATCATGACGGCGGTCCAGATCACGGTCACTTTCATGCCGTTCCAAAAGGCTTCCGCCTGCGAACTGCCCACCGTAAAAATGTTTATGTAATTATCGAAACTGATGTTGTGCACGAAATCGAAGCCGTAGCCGCCGCGCATATCGGTAAAGCTCGTGGCAAACGCCCACAGCAGCGCCACCACAAAAAAGACGCACCACCAGATCAGCGGGATGCCGATCAGCGAATAAGCCAAGATCTCCTTTTTATAGCGCTGGCGGAAGGGCTTTTTTTTCGGCTTTCCCTCCGCTCCCCGCACGGGCGCGGCGCCGATCGGCTCCGCCGAGGCGTTTTCCGCAGCAAGGTCTTCCCGTTCGAGGCTCTCGTTGTTTTGCATACTGCCCCCTTTTTTTCGCGCGGGGCGGCGCAGCCGCCCCGCGCGGTTCTATGCTCAGTAGATGTCGTTGAGCGCAAGCTTTATGCGGTTGTTCAGCGCCGTGCACTCCAAATCGATCTCCTCACTGCTAACTTTTTGCTGCACGAGGTTGGTCAAAAAGGTGCCGAGCTCCGTTTCGATATCCGTCCAAATAGGCGAACCGGGGCGGACGACCGCATCGTCCAGCTGATCGATGAACACCTGCCACACGTCGCCCGAATAGAACTCGTCTTCCAAAGCGGTAACGGTGGTCGGGATCAGGTTCTGCGGCGTGGAAAACGCCAGCTGGTAAGTATCGTTTGCAGTGATAAAGGAGACGAAATCCGCCGCCAAAGCGGAATCGGCGTTGTTGGTCACCACGAGGCTGTACAGCCCGATCGTGCCGCCCGCGGACCCGTTCTCTTCAAACGGGATCGCCGTCGTGTAACCCACTTCCCACTCGTACTGCTCCGAATACTTTTCGTAATCGGCGATCTTCCACGGCCCCATTTCGATAAAGCCGATCTTGCCGCTTTCAAACTTCGCCTCCGAAAAGGTCTGCGGGGCGTATTTGCCGAGCTCGGCAAGTTTGTGTGCCGCTTCCTTGCTTGCGTCGGAGGCAAGCTGCGCCGTTTTCAGGTCGGCGGAGAGAATGCCGTCTCCGCCGCAGCGGTCCACAAACGCAAGGTAGCTCATCGCCGCCATAGACGTGTTGCCCGTGCCCGAAGGGAGGGTGATGCCGTAATACGGGTCGTTTGTGGTGGTGCTGTCATTGAGGTCGCAGATATCCGCGCACAGAGCGAGCAGCTCGTCGTACGTTTCAGGCAGCGTGATGCTGTCCGCCGTGGTGTTTTGCGCCTCGGCGATCAGCGTCTTGTTATAGACGGTGACCAGCACGTTTGCGCTCATCGGCAAACCGTACAGCCCGCCTTCGTACAGGTTCGGCTCCCACAAAGAGGGCACGAACTTGCTTTCCAGCTCGTCGCAGCCGTACTGCGAAAGGTCGGCGATGTACCCGTAATAGGCGAGCGTTTGCACGTACACGTGATCGACGTACGCGATATCGGGCGCCGAATTGCCGGACATAGCCAGCAGATAGGCGTTGAAGAAATCCGGCGTAGACTGCCCGATGATGTTGATGGTAACGCCGGGGTTTTCCGCCTCGTAATCCTCTTTTGCCTGGTTGATCGCCTGCATTTCGACGGTGGAGCCCGGCCACCAGATGGTCAGCTCGCCGTCTCCTCCGCCGCTGCCGCCGCAGCCCGCCAGCGAAACAGCCGCCGCCAGCGAAAGCACAAGGGCGCACAGCAGAGAAAGCAACTTTTTCATGGATCGTCCTCCGATGGGATGGTTTTATTTTTCGCGCCTCTCCCCTTCATCCCTCTGCGGGCAGCCGCCCGCAGAGGGATCCGGAAAGGAGGAGGAAAAGCCTTGCAGACCGCTTACGAGAGCGCCGCGTCCGTGATGACGCAGTGCGTGCCTTGGTCGATGCCGATGCGGATCTCGACCGTCTTCCCCGTATACGCGGAGAGGTCGTACACATACTCGTTGCGGGAGTCATACTTCGGATCCGTCGTATCCAGCGTCACGGTTTCGGTGCCCGCCGTCTTTTCAACGATGCGCACGGGTTCGCCGTCTACCACGACCGCCACATACAGGACCGGATCGGTTTCACCGCCGCGCACGAACACCCTTGCGCCGAGCGTCAGCGTCGTAAGCTCGGTCAGATCGACGGTTTTGGAAAGGTACGACCCTGCGCTGTTGAGATCGGCGCCTTCGCCGACGCCCGCGTCGATGCTGCCGTTCACTTCCCAGCCGGTATAGGCGTCCAAGATGGCGTTTTTATTTGCCCAGCTCGTCACGTTGGCGACGGTGACCGAAACGGTATCCGAAATTTCTCCGTTCTCTTCCAAGGCGATGGTGATGACGTATGTGCCGAGCACCGCGTTTGCGGCGGGCGTGAACACGCCCTCTTGCAGCGTGTACATCGACTCGTCCGCGCCGTCCGGCTTTTGCGTTACCGTCATCGTGACCGCCGCCTCCACGGGAACGGTCTCATACGAGAGGGTGTAGCTGTCTCCGGGTTCGATGGTCCGCGCCTCTTCCAGCGCGGTGACGGACTGCTCGACCGCCGCCACAACGATCTTCGCCTCAAAGGTGACCGTGCCGCCCGCCTGCGCCGCCGCATCCACATACAAGGTGGCGGTGCCGTTCGCAACGGGGGTGATCACGCCGCCGTTTACCGTAAACACTTCTTCGTTCGAAGAGCGGTACGCAACGCCCTGCGCATCCTGCGCCGCACTGTTGTTCAGCGCGGGGAACACGCCCCAAGGATAGAGCGAGGACGCCGCCGAAGCGCTGTAAAACGAAGTTTGCGTAAGCGCGATCGTCGTCACTTCGCTCAGCGAACCCGCGTAGGTAAGGGTGAGCGGCGCATATTTGCCTTCGCTGTACGAACCCGCCAACTTGTTGGCGCTTACCGTCCAGCCGGTGGCAGCGAGCGAATCGTGCGCGTACAGGCGCGCATCTTCCGCAACGCCGTCCTCGGCGACGAGGCTGCCTTCGGGCGCTTCCGCTAAGAGACGGATGTTGCCCAGATACAGGTAGGCGCCCGCAGAGGAATCGGAAGCGTTCGGGTAGGTCCCCGTGCCGTTTTGGAAGCCGCCCGTCATTTCAAAGAGGATGACCACGTCCTTCCCTTGGTACGCGGAAACGTCTACGGAGACGGTGAACCACTCTTCCTGCTGCGTCCAGCGGCTGGCGACCGTCGTCCAGCCCAGCAGCTCCGCGGCGGACCATTCGCCGCCCTCTTCGGAAAGCACGCGCACACGGAAGTTGCTGCTTTCCAGATAGCGGTCGTCTCTGTGCCCGTGCACGTTGAACGCGAGCACGCTTGCGTCGCTGCCGATCGAAACATAGTTGTAACCGATGTTGACGGGGTTCGTGTTGTTCGCCGTAACGGTATGGCTTTCAAACTGCATCACATCGCCGTCGTAGTTGAACTTCGCGTTGCCGTGGCTCTTATCCACCAAGTTGAAGATAAAGTTGTGCATCTGCGCGTTGGTGTTCCACGAAGTACGCGTATCCGCCGAAAGCAGCCCGACCGACGTTTCGGTCACGTTGGTGCCCTCGATCAGGGAATATGCGCCCACGTTTACGGTAAATTCGATGGCGAGATCGGCGTTATCCGTCGGGGTGATCGTCACCGCGGCGGAGCCGACCGCATTGAACGTAAAGGTGCTGCTGCCCTCGTTCCACACAACGCCCGTTCCGTCCACCGCAACGGTGTACGTCACGACGGAAGCGCCCTCGTTGAACTGCGGCGCAAAGGTGAGCGCGGGGTCGGTATAGGTGCCGTTTTCATCGTACGATACGGAGAGCTGCGCGCCGTTAAGCGTGCCGCCCGCGCCGTAATCGATCTCCCTGCCGGAAACCGAGAGGGTGCCCGCAAAGCTCGTAACGGGGGTGTATTCCGTAACGGTGAGCGTAAAGGTATCGCTCGCCTCCGCGTTGTCGTTGGAAGTGACGGTGATGGTGTACTCGCCGACCGCCGCATCCGGAGAGACCGATACAACGCCGTTGCTGTTGACGGTAACGTCCGTAAGGTTGCCGTCTTGGGGCGCCGCCGTCACCTCGTAGCTGAGGCTCTTATCCGTTGCGCCCGCAGGCATGACCGACGCCGAAATCGTGTACTGCCCGCCCTGCCCGACGGATGCCGCGTCCGGGTTTACCGTAACGCTTTCCACCGCCGCATAGGTGGCGATCTGAATGTTTTTGACGATCGCTTCGATGTTGTCATTGGCTTTGGTCAGCGCGTACTCGATAACGAGCGCGCCCGTTTTGCCCTTGGCGAAATCGGGGATGTTGTACGTTGCGGTCGTGCCCGTGCCGTCCTCCTCCTTGGCGATCCAGCCGCCGGAAACATCCGAAACGCTGCCGTCTGCCGCCACAAACACGACGCGATAACTCAAAAAGTCTTTGTTGCCCGTGTTGGTGCCGATGAGGATGGAGAAGGTCGTTGCCTGCGCGGGCATGTTCACCTTCGCCCACATCAGCGCAATGGTGTTGCCCGTGTTGGCAGCCACGCCCGTAGAACTGTCGATGCGCATCTCCGCGTCGATGCCGTACACGCGACCGGGGTCGCCCGCATAGAAGAACTTCTGCCCGCCGTCGCTGCCGTCCGGGTCGCCCGTCGTCTTGTTCATAACGAGGTTCCAATCCGAATACAGCGAAACCGCTTCTTCCGCGTCCTCCGGGCTCCACGTTGCGGGGAACCCGTCGAAATTCCAGCCGAGTTTATCGCTGGTTTCGGCGGCTTCGAACGAGGAGGAGAGGATGCCCGTGTACAGCGTATCCTCTACCGTCACCTTGATGGTGATCTCCGCCTCTTCCGCCACGTTGGTGACGGTGACGACCGTTTCGCCCGCCGCGTTTGCAGACCAAGTGCCCGCATTCGGGTCGAGCGTAAACACGCCTTCCTCGGAATAGCTGACCTTCCACGTCGTATCCGAAGCCTCGGCGGGGACCGGCGTAAAGGTGATGGCGTACAGCGAAGCATAGTACGTTACCGTGCCCTCCACGGGAACTTGGTACTGCGTTTTGCCGTCCGCGCCCGCAGCAACGGCTTCGCCCCTGCCGCTCATGCCGTCCGTCATGTTCCAAGAAGTCCCCTTGGCGGTGACGAACGTATAGTCGTACGCTTCGGAATCGTCCTCGGTAAGATCGTCGGCAACGATATCCTCCAAGCGCGTATATTCGGTAACGTTTACGCGCAGATAGGTGGCGAATCCGCCCGCCTGCGCCGTGCCGCGCAGCGCAAAGGTGCCCGTCTGCTCCGTCGAAGCGATGGTCAAAACCGCGCCCGCCTGCGTTGCGGAGATCGCATCCCCGCCCGTGGTGAAGCTGTCGTCCGCAATTTCGCCCGCCTCCCACGTAAAGGCGTTGTTCGCCCCCGTCGGGCGCACGACGAGATTGTGGCTCGACGTGCTGCTCTCCGCCATCGAAACGACGTACGGATCGGAGATCGTGCCCGTGCCGCTGCTCGTATTGGAGATCATGACGCCCGTCACGTCCTCCTCTTCGCCCGGATTCTCGCCCGGATCTTCCGCCGCCGTAACGGTCACGCGGATCACAAGGTCATGCGCCTTTTCCGCCGCCTCCGACACGGTGAGGGTCGCCTCGCCTTCGGAAACGGCGCTTACGGAGAGCTGCGTGCCGCTGACGCTGCCCGTCGCCTTTGCCGCATCCGAGCTTTCCACGGAGAAGGAATAATCCGTTAACGTTCCCACGATCAGGGTATACGTCGCGCTCTTGCCCTCCTCCAACGTAAGGGAATACTCTCCCTGCGCATCCGCCGTCTGCCCGCCGATGCCGATCGTCGCCTTTTCCTCCGTGTCCTTAGACGCGCAGGCGGCAAACGCAAAGCACGTGCCGAGCAGCAGCGCACAAACGATACAAAGCAATGCTTTTACTCGTTTCATGGTCTGCCACATTTCCTCCTTATATTTTTTAAAATACACCGCGGTACCGTGATAAGCACCTCCGAAAGTTCGTCCGACTTTCGGGGTCCGCTTCGCCGCCGCGGCGGCATTTTTCCGTAAAAACGCTTCGAAACACAAAAACGGTTTTCTAGGGAGAAAACGAAAGCGGAGCATTTTTTGTTGTGTTTTCGGCGTTTTGCGCGCCCTGCGCGCCGAAACGCCCCCATGCTCCGTTCTGTTTTCCTCGTTTTTGCAGATTTTTTCCGTTAAAGGCACTCTCTTTCGGTTTGCAAACCGAAAGAGACGGCTAGCCGTCTTCCCTGTTTCGCGCGGTTTCGCGCCGCGCGGCTTACATTTTAAGAAAATCGTTTTTCTGATTCTATTGTACCACGGAATGCGCGGCTTGTCAATACCTTTTTAAAAAAATTTTTTATTTTTTCATTTCCTGTTAAATTTTCCCGTTCTGCCCCCTGCCGCGCGGCGGCAGGGGCAAAGAACTCAAACAACGTAACAATCGGTGCAGATCTGCTTGATCTCGCTGTCGCCGCCGATCTCTTCGATGAGTATTTTCGTGGCGATCTCGCCGAGTTTGCGGTAATCCTGCCGCGCAAACTTCCAAGGGATGCCCAGCCCCGCGTTGTCTTCGCCCAGCGAATAGATGACGATATCCCGCAGCGGGTCGAGCCCCGCCGCCTCCGCCGCCTTGTAGATACCGTGCGCCACGGTGCCGTCGGAAGCGATGAACGCCATGCCCACCTCCAAATACGGGCTTGCCGCGCGCATGCCCTCCTCTTCGGTGCTCTCTTCGGTGTACACGATCTCACGGCGCACCCCGCCCACGCCTTCAAACGCCTCGCAAAAACCCTTGGCGCGGTCTGCGGAGATCGTTTTGTTTTCCTCGCTGTTGACCAGGCAGAACTTGCGCACGCCCTGCATATACAGCCGCCGCGCCACGTCCTTTACCAGCTGTACGTTGTTCACGTCTACATAGCTGATGCGGATCCCGTCGGCGGGGCGCCCGATGAGCACGCAGGGGATGCGCTGCTGTTCCAGCTGCGAAATACGGGCGTCGTCGGTCAGCGGCGTCATGACCAGCGCGCCGTCGATGGGCGCCTTATCCCGTTTGAGCATCGTTAAAACGGATTCTTTGTCGATCCCGCTGTATATAAGCAGATGCCGCCCGTACTGCGCCGCCGTGCGCAGGCAGGCGATGATGAGGTCGCCGTAAAACCCGCGGAACTTTACGTTGCTGTCCTCTTCCAGCACGAGCGCGATGATGTTCGTGTTGCCGCGCGCCAACGTGGAAGCGTAAAAATTCGGCTGAAAGTCCAGCTCCTTGCAGGCGTCCAAAATTTTTTGTTTGAGCGCGGGGCTGACATATTTTTTGCCCGTAAGCGCGTTTGAAACGGTGGATTTGACCACCCCGCATTTTTTTGCCACGTCGTTGATGGTTACCATATTCCCCCTACTCCTTTGCCGGCACGTTTTCACGCACCAGCGCGATCAATTCTTCCGCATAAACGATCTCTATATGCGCGCCGAGGCGGGAGAGCACATGATCGACCGCATGCATATCCATCGTCCAAGGGTGCACGTTCAAAACCGTGTACCCCGCTTCGCTGCCGATATCCGCCCGCCGCGCGTTGAGCGTGCGCACGACGCCGTCCAGCCACTTCTCGGTAACGCAGGCGGGATCGCAGGAAGGGTGCCACAGCGAAACGCCCACGCTGACAAACGGTTTGCCGCCCGCCCAAAAGATCTTGCCCTTCCCGCTCTCGTAGCGGTCGGGGTCCAGCTGCCAGATCCCGCCCTCGATCTGCGGCTGCGCCGCAAACGCCGCCAGCCTGCGCTCGGCGTTGCCGCCGCCCGTATACGCGATGTTATCCAGCAGCGCGAGCACGTGCAGGTCCGCCCGTTTCATCGCCTGCGCCGTTTCCCGCGCATAGCGGGGAAGCAGCCGTTCGGGGTAGGTCATGCAATTTGTATACCCCGCCCCCGAAACGCCGCACACGAACGTATCCCGCCGCGCCGCCGCATACGCCTTTGCGAGCGCGGGCGGGCACAGCCGCGCCAGCGAGGGCGGCGCCGTCCAGCTCATTTTATACGGGTATGCGCCCGCCGTACGCTGCCCGAACAGCCCGCCGCGGCAGAACCCGCGTTCCCACCACTGCACGTTGTCTCCGTCGCTGACGACGACGGCAAGATAATGTTTGCGCGGGTCGGCGCGCAGCCGCTCCGCGCGGCAGCGCTGCCGCGGCGGCTGCGCCGCCGCGCGGAAAAAACTGTGGTTCAAAGACCAATCGCAGGGGATCAGACGATCGCCGAACGCGGAGAGCTGCTTTACGAAAGCGAGCTCGTTATCCGTCCAGCCGTATACGGGGATGCAGCGCTGCGCCCAGCCGAGCACTTCGGCGAGGAAAGCGTCGTCTCTGCCGCACTTGGCGTAAAAGCAAAAGGCGCCGCGGGCGATCGCGTCGTCGCGCAGGTGCGGGCGGTACGCCGCGCCGTCCGTTACTTGGTGCACCAAACAGTTTCGCCGCAGCTTTGCGCGGCAGCGCAGCCAAACGGCGCGCTGCCGCTCCGCGTCCGTTCCGCGCACGCACGCGGCGTCGAATGCGATCGGCAGCCCGTATTTTTGCACGCGCGGCAACAAAGAGCGCGGCACGCCCAGCCAGCCTTCCGCCGCGCAGACGGTCGCCGCCATGTTGACGGAAACATCCCCCGCCGCATAGTCGAACACCGCGACCGCGCGCAGCTGCGGCGCAAAGCGATCCAGCGCCTCCTCCAAGCCGATGCGCGGCAGCGGCGCGGAGAGGTAATCGGCATACCCGTCGGCGTCCAAACACAGCGTTTTTCCGCCGCGGTTGACGGCGCCCTGCAAAAAGACGGCGAGCGCCAGCTCTTCGCCGCCGAGCGCCTGCGCCTCCAAGAGGTACGCCTCTTTTCCCTTTTGCGCCGCCTGCCCGCCGCCCCGCGCCGCCGCCCGCGCGGCGGGCGGCGTTTTTTGGGCGCCGTTCACTTTTTTTGCACCATCGCCGCGAGCCGCCCGCCCCGCATCGCTTCGGCGTACGAAAGTTTGTTCTTCATCGCCGCGGGGTCGAGCTTATCCCGCTCGATGACTAGCTCCCTGCCGTTTGCCAACCGCACGGTGATCTTTTTAAACAGCGGCAAAGAGAGCGTAAAATCGGGGCGGGAAGGGCTCATTTGGTACAATCCGAGGCAGGTGAGCACAAACCAAGCGGAGAGCGAGCCGTTGTCTTCGTCGCCGGGATAGCCGTCGATCGTGTTGCGGAACGCCCCCGCCAGCCGCTCGGTCAAACGCGCCGTCTTCGCCACGTCTCCCAGCTCCGCATAAATGTACGGGATATGGAAAGAGGGCTGGTTGGAAATGGCGCACTGCCCGAACCGCGCATCCGCCATTTCGCTCATCTCGTGGATCTCGCTGCCGTACCCGCCGATGGCAAAATACCGGGGCGCGGCGACCAGCTCGTCGATCTTTTCCGCCAGCTTCCCGCCGTAGAGCCCGTTCAGCCCCTCGATATCGTGGTACACGGCAAACGAACTCTGCCAAGCGGATCCCTCGGTGTAATCCCTGCCCCAGGCAAAACAATCGAAGGTTTCGCTGCGGAAATTGCCGTGCTCGTCCTTTCCGCGCATGAATCCCGCGGCGGGGTCGAACAGGTTGCGGTAATTGTGCGCGTACCCGTCGTAACGCGCGGCAACGTCCTCCCGCCCCAGCTTGTGCGCCGCCTGCGCGATGCAGTAATCGCCGTAACAGTTATCCAGCGTTTCGTTCACGCTCTCTTTCGCCGCCGTATACGGCACATAGCCGAGCGCGCGGTACTCCCGCAGCGCCTCGCGCCCGACGCCCGGCTCGTCGCAGGCGCAGTCTCCGTCGTGCAGCAGCGCGTCCAGCATGCGCTCCCCCGCTTCGGCGGGCACGATCTCCTTGACGATCGCATCCGCGAGCACCGCCTCGACCAGCATGCCGGGCATGCAGTTGAAATTGTTCGGGCACAGCCATTTGGGCAGCCAGCCGCTATCCTTATAATAATTGTAGCAGCCCTCCGCCACTTTGGCGTACAGGTCGGTATCCACAAGGGAGAGGAGCGGGTACAATGTGCGGTAGGTATCCCAAAACCCGTTGTCTACATACAGATACCCGTCGGCGATCTCCCCCGTTTCCAGGTTCAAATGCAGGATCCGCCCCGCCGCATCCTCCTCCCAAAAGCGCCGCGGCCAGAGGAAGGTGCGATACAAACTGGTGTAAAACACCGCCTTGCGCTCCTCGTTTTCATCCTCGGCGTCGATCTTGCCGAGGCAGTTCTCCCACTCCTCCTGCGCCGCAAAACGCACTTCCTCCAAACTCCTGTGCGCAAGTTCGCGTTCGAAATGGAGCAGCGCCTGTTCTTCGGAGAGAAAGGAAGTAGCCAGCCTGCACTCCGCCTGCCGCGAAGAAGTGACCAGCGAAACCGCGTTTTTGCCGTATTCGACGGTGAACGGCACGTTCAGCGTAAAGGCAAAATACTCTTTGAGCTCGCCGTACGCCACGGGGTGCGCCGCAGCCGTCGTGTACCCCGTGACCATTTTGCTGCTTTCGTCAAAGCGGAACACGGTGCGCTCGTCTCCGATGATGTTGACGCGGTTGGTTTCCGCCTCCGAAAAGGTGAAGCGGATCACGGCGCCGCTGTTGGTCGGCGCAAGTTCAAAGGTGTAACGGTCACGGTAAACGTACCCCTTCATGTACGCGGGTTCGAGCACGCAGCCCTCGTTGTCGAAAGACGCCCAGCGCTGCTCCTCCGAAAAATACAATGCGCCGCGCTGCCCCGTAACGACGAGCTGCCCGTAATCTTGCAGCCACGGGGAGGGTTGGTGCGTCAGGCGGATTCCCTCAAAGCTCTTGGAAAGCGGAGAGTAAAACCACGGCGTTGCCGCCTTTTCGTTTTGCAGCGTAAAAGACGCCATGCCGTGCGGCACTGCCGTCAGCGGCAATACGTTGCCGTTGGAAAACCGTTTGCTGTTCAATGTGCCTAACGTAACGTTTACATAGCGATACCGTTCCATCTTCCGCTCCGCAAAAAAAGATTTGGCGCGCCCCCGCACGCACGGGCAAGCCGAGGCTGCCGCGCCTTCTGTTTTTATTATAAAATAAGAAAAACGGTTTGTCAATACAAAAAACCGTTTTTTCTCTGCGCGCACCCCACTTTTTTTGCGCCTATTCCGCCGCATGCGCCGCCAAAAGCGCGGCGCGCAAAAAAAGAAGCCCCCGCAGGGGGCTTCGCTGTTTGCGTTTATTCGGGCAGCTCCCGCTCTTCCTCCTCCGGGCAGAGCACTTCCACGCCGTGCGCGGCAAACAGCTGCATCCAATTTTCGTCGGGGCGGCGGTCGGTGATCACCGCGTCGATGCCGTCAAACCCGCTGATGCCGATAAACGACCTTCTGCCGAACTTGCTTGAATCGACGGCAAAGATCTTTTGCGCGCCGCAGGCGAGCATTTTGCGCTTTAAGGAGGCGTGGCTGTCGTTCGAATCCGAAAACCCGCCTTCCTCATCCAACCCCTTGCAGGAAAGGATGGCTTTGCCGACGTGGTAGGAGGCGAGCATGCCCTCCGCAACGGGGCCGACCAGCGCGCAAGACTCCTCTTTCAGCGTGCCGCCCGTAGACAAAATGCGCCAGCCGACCACATCCGAAAGCTCCATGAGCACTTCGACGGAATTGGTGATGAGCGTGATGTTCTTTTTTGTTTTCAGCTTTTGGGCGATGAACACCGCCGTCGAAGAGGCGTCTAAAATGATGGCGTCTCCGTCGTCGATCAAGGAAGCGGCGACGGACGCGATCTTCATTTTTTCTTCGACGTGCGAACGTTTGCGGACGACGAACGGCAGCTCCGCCACGCCGTTTTCGCTGAGCACCGCCCCGCCGTACGACTTGATGACCAGCCCCTCCCCCTCCATCTTATCCAGATCGCGGCGGATGGTCTCTTCGGATACGCCGAACTGCTTTGCCAGTTCGCTGACCACAACGTGCTGCTCCGCTTTTAAGCGGGCAAGGATCTTGTTTCTGCGTTCGATGGCGAGCATGTTCCCCTCCTTCTCGTGCGGCGGCGCATGCGCCCCGCTCTCTGCGGGCGGCGCCCTGCCCGAACAAAGTGCCGCCCCATACGACCAGTATATACCAAAATCCGCGCAAAAGCAAGCGAGAATGCGTTTTTTGCCGCACGCCCCCGCAAAAAAGCCCGCTTGAAAAAACCGCGGCACCGCCGCCCGCAAACGGAAGGCAATGCCGCAGCCTGCTTTGTTACAGGATATGGCCGAGAAATTTTTTATCCGGGCGGGCGATGACGGAGCTATCCAAAAACATGCCGCGCGGTTCGATCTCGGTTTTGGCGCGGGCGATGGCAGCCTCCACCGCCGCCACTTCGCCCGTGAGCAGCAAATAGCTCTTGCCGCACATGCCGCGCGCCAAGCGGATCTCGATGAGGGTGACCTGCGCCGTTTTGGCGGCTTGGTCTGCCGCAACGAGGATCGCCGCGGCGTCGTACGTCTCCAAAATGCCGAGCGCGCGGATCTGCTCCACCTGCGTGGCGCCGTAGATCGCGGGGAACATCTCTTCCGCGGGGTTGCCCAGCACGAAACTGTCGATCAAGTGCAGCGGGCTGCACGCGCACGCCGCCTGCACCGCGGCGTTGACCGCCGAAAGCTCGCCCGTAACGATCACGATGTATTTGCCGGGGCAGACCGTTTCCGCTTCGATGATCTCCACTTCCGCCGTTTTGACCATCGTATCGGCGGCGGTCATGCCGGCGGATACCGTTTTAAATTCCGCCATTCCGATCGCTTTGCTCATTGTTCTTCTCCCGTAGCGTCGATAACGATCTCCCGCGCCGTGACCGAGCGTACCCTGCCCGTAACGGAGGCGTGTACGGCGACCGAAAGCCCTTCGGCAGGGTCTGCGATCCGCTGCCCGCGCACAACGGCGTCTCCCGCGCGCACGCAGGGCACGGCGGGCGCGCCGATGTGCTGGCGGGTGGGGATGCGCACCGTTTTTACGGCGGCGCGCTGCTCCGAAAGCGGCGCGGGCACGTCGTAACGCACCAGATCGAGGCGCGCAAGCAGCCGTTTGAGCGGCACTTTGCGCAGCGGGCGCGCCGGATCGGCGGGCGCCGCCTGCGCCTGCGGCGGCTTTACGCCCGCCGCGCGCAGCTTGTTTTTGTATTCGGTGATGAGCGTGCGCGGCGAAAGCCCCTGAAAACAGGAATACAGCTCGCACAGCCCGCACGAAGAGCAAAAGAGCGTATCCACGAAAACGGAGGGGTCCTGCACGTCCTTGCACGTTGCCGCGCGCATGAACAGATGCGGGCGGATGGGGTGCCCCAGCAAATGCCGCGGGCACAGTTCGGTGCACATGGTGCATTGGCAGCAGCTCGCCGCCGCGCGTTTGAGCAAAATGCCCGCCGCCGCCTGCCTGCGCTCGACAAGAAAATGCTCCCGCGGGAGCACGAGCACGGCGTTCGTCGTTTTGGTGACGGGCGCGCTGCCGGGGCGGATCTCCCCCATCATCGGCCCGCCGACGAGGTAAACGGGATCTTCGACGGTAGCGCCGCCCGCAAGGCGCACGGCTTCCTCCACGGAAGTGCCGAGCGGCAAACGGAGGGTTGCGGGATGCGCCACCTCCGCCACGACGCTGACCAATTTATCGGTGACGGGTTCGCCTTGCAGGGCGCGGAACAGGTTGTAGCACGTTTCGGTATTGAACACGCACACGCCGCATTCGATGGGCAGCCCGCCGGGGCGCACCGTCTTGCCCGTCACTTCGTATATGAGCACAACTTCGTCGCCCGCGGGGTACACTTCGTCCAAAAGCCCCAGGCGGATCCCCGCATAGCGGGGCAGCGCCTCTTGCAGGGCGGCGACCGTCTTTTTGTACGCTTTTTTGATGCCGACGATCCCCTCTTTTGCGCCCAACGTATCCACGATCAGCTTGAACGCGGAGAGGATCTCGTCCGTATGGCGCTGCAACAGCTGCCTGTGCAGCTTTAAGAGCGGCTCGCACTCCGCGCAGTTCAAAATGACCGTCTGCGCGCGCGCGTCCAATTTGGCATATGCAGGGAAGCCGGCGCCGCCCGCGCCGACCACGCCGTTTTGCCGCAGCAGGGCGGCAAGTTCGTTGATCTCCATAAAAAACCGAAAAACCTTGCCTGTTTAGCGCAAGTTCTGCCCGTCGTCAAGGATGCCGACGATCGCCGCATCGACGGGTGCGTGTTCCATGCCGCAGCCGACGCGCGCCGCGCTCCCTTCGGCGACTAGCACGTATTCGCCGATCCCGGCGCCGATCATATCGATGGC
This sequence comes from uncultured Clostridia bacterium, assembly GCA_944346885.1. Classification (GTDB taxonomy): domain Bacteria; phylum Bacillota; class Clostridia; order Christensenellales; family Borkfalkiaceae; genus Borkfalkia. The sequence goes on from CALVMR010000005.1 coordinate 77,431, forward strand.
GACGACGGCGCCGCTCCGCTTCATGCCGGGAAGCGGTTCGACGACCATGAATTTGTTTCCTACGAGATTTTCGCATTTGCGGGTGGAGACGACGCTCCCCGCCACTTTGCCGATGATCATAGCGTTCTCCCTTTCCGCGCGCTACATGATGCGCACGGTATCGCCCGTTTTGATCTTGCAGGCATTCGCCTCGTCCGTATCCAAATGCATTTCCAGCGTGAACGCCTCGTTCACGCGGATGAGCACGTTGTCGAACACGGTGGCGCGCTCGTTATCCGCGCGCACCGAAACGATCGCCCCGTCCTTCACCCCCGCTGCCTGCGCGTCCGCGGGAGACATATGGATGTGCCGCATGGCAACGATGCACCCCTCTTTGAGATACACCGCCCCGGCAGGCCCCACCACGGCGACGGGCGCGCTGCCCGCAAGCTTGCCCGATTCGCGCACGGGCGCGTTCACGCCCAAACGAACGGCATCCGTTGCCGAGATCTCCACCTGCGACTGCCCGCGGCAGGGCCCCAAAACGCGCACGTTTTCAATGGCGCGCAGTTTCAGCCCCACGATGGTGACGCACTCTTCGGCGGCAAACTGCCCGCCCATGAGCGTCTTTTTCGGGTGCAGCGTATGCCCCGCCCCGAACAGCGCCTCTACATGCTCCTGCGTAAGGTGCACATGCCGCGCGGAGACGCCGACGGGCACGAGAAATCCTCTCTTTTCCGCCTGCCGCTCCTGCATGGCTTCCAGCGCCAGTTTTGTGATCAATTCTACGGTCTTTTCGTCCATAGCCGCCTGCCTTCCGTACGCCCGCTATGCGGGCGCCCGCACAAAAAGTAGGGCGAAAAAAGCCCCTTTCCGAAAAGGGCTCTCCGCCTGCCGCCGCGCGCGGCGGCACCCTCTGTGCCGCGCGCCTTGCGGCGCGCGGCTGCCTGCCCGTACGATTACTTTGCGAGGGTGGGAAGGATCTTTTCGACGTCCGAATGCGGGCGGGGAATGACGTGCTTTGCGACCAGCTCGCCGAGCTTGGATGCATTGTTCGCACCCGCCTCGACCGCCGCGTTGACCGCGCCGACGTCGCCGCGCACCATCACGCTGACCAAACCGCTGCCGATCTTTTCGGTGCCGATGAGGGTGACGTTTGCCGCTTTGAGCATCGCATCCGCCGCCTCGATCGCCGCAACGAGACCCCTGGTTTCGATCATACCCAATGCTTCGAGTGACATGTTTTTTGCCTCCTTACAGATTTTTCGAATTTTGTATCGGAAAAGCGCCTGCGCGCGTTCCTTTCGCCTTGCGGGAAGCGCCTGCGCGCATCCCTCGCCGCCTGCCTGCGCCGCGCCCTTACGGTTCGCCCGCGGCAGGCTCTTCCTGCTGCTGCCCCGCCCTCTTCATGCGGGCGGCGGAAAGCGCCACCAGCCGCCGCACTTCGGCGTGCGGGTTGGCGATGACCGCCTTTGCGGCGGGCCGCTTGATGGCGTGCGCCGCCGCTGCCTCCACCGCCTGCTGCACGGCAGCCACTTCGCCGCGCACGATCACGGTGACAAGCCTTCCGCCCAGCTTCCGCTCCCAGGTGACGAACTCCACGTTCGCCGCCTTACACATGAGATCGAGCGCATCCACAGCCGCCGCCACGCCGGATATTTCGATAAAACCAAGTGCTTTGCCCACAGCAATATCCTCCGGCAAACGGGGTGCTTACAGCTTCGGCAGGATCTTTTCCACGTCCGCGTGCGGGCGGGGAATAACGTGTTTTGCGACCAATTCGCCCAAGCGCGAAGCGTTGTTCGCGCCCGCGTCTACCGCCGCGTTGACCGCGCCGACGTCGCCGCGTACCATCACGCTGACCAAGCCGCTTCCGATCTTTTCGGTGCCGATGAGGGTGACTTCCGCCGCCTTGACCATCGCGTCCGCCGCTTCGATCGCCGCGACCAACCCGCGCGTTTCGATCATGCCCAATGCTTCCTTTGCCATCTTTGTGTTCCTCCGAAACTCGATTTATCGTATTTTGCGGGGCACATCCCCCCGTCTTTGCCTTGTTTTGCGCGCCGTTTTCCGCCCGCGCCCTTTTGCCCGCACGCGCCGGTTTCCGCCCGCGCGCCGTGCCCTATTTTTTATCCAGCCCGCTGAGTTTGAGCATCTTTTCGGTGCTCCGAACGGGGTTCGGGATAATGTAACGGCTCACGACGCCCGCCATGCCCTTTGCCGCCTCTTCCGCCGCGCGCATTGCCGCTTCCACCGCCGCCACTTCGCCGCGGAACTTGATCGCAACAATGAGCGGAACGGGCAGCGAATCGGCATTGGCGGGTTTGTTTTTGTCAAATTTTTCGATGGTGACGTCCGCCGCCTTGCAGCCCGCGTCTGCCGCCACAAACGCCGTTGCCAGCCCGAATACTTCGAGGATGCCCGCCGCCTTAGCCATACCGCCGCACCGCCTATTCGTTGATGACGGCGATCTTCAACCCCTGCATGCTCAGGTTGGTTTTGAGCGCCTCGTTGATCTTATCCAGCGGGAAGGTATGCGTGATCAGCTCTCCCATCGGCAGCCCGATCCCCTTGGCGCGCTTCAAAAAGTCGAACGTGGTCGCATAGTCTCGCAGGGTGTACACCCAAGAGCCCACCAGCGTGATCTCCTTGGCGCACAGGTCGAAGTGCGGGTTGATGGTCGCATCGCCGCCGTTGATGAAAAATCCGAGCTCGCACAGCCCGCCGCCGTTGCGGATGAATTTGTAGATGTTGGAATGCGCCGCGGGCGAACCCGTGCACTGGAAGGCGAAATCGGCAAGGTGCCCGCCGAAGCTCGCCTCGACCGCGCCGGCAAGCGCCTCGATGCCCTTATAGTCTTTGAAGTTGACCGTTTCGGACGCGCCCATGCGCTTTGCAAATTCCAAGCGCTTGGGCTCGCCGTCTACGGCGGTGATGTGTTCGATGCCCATCGTGCGCAGCACGGCGATACAGATGAGCCCGATCGGCCCGCAGCCCTGCACCGCAACGCGGCTGTTGAAGCGCAAAATGCCCGTCGTTTTGGCGCGCTCCACCGCATGCACGAGCACCGCGCACGGCTCGATGAGCACGCGCGACGCAAGGTCCAAGTCGGAAACGTTGAACACCGTGCTCCCCTTGCGGATGAGGATATAATCGGCAAACCAGCCGTTGAAGCGCACCTCGTCGTCGGGCAAGAGCCCGTACACGTCCGCCCCGCCCACGTTCTGCTTGTTCAGATCGAACATGGTGATCTCCGGGTTATCCTTGAAGATCATGCAGGTGACCACTTTGTCGCCGAGGCGCAGCGGCTTGCCCGCGCTGTCCGCCTTTACGTTTTTGCCCATCTTGACGATCTCGCCCGTGCCTTCGTGGCCGAGCACGACGGGGATGAGCCCGAACGGGTCGTTTTTAAATTCGTGCGCGTCGGTGCCGCACACGCCGCAGCCCTCCACTTTGACGAGGATATCGCCGTCGCCCACTTCGGGAAGAGGGTACTCCTGTATTTCAAAGCGCCCCTTTTCCACCAGCTTTGCCACGCGCGCCGTTTTGGGGATCTCCCGCGAAGAAGAGGCGCCGCGCGCGGGCACGGCTGTGCCCGTCATGCTCTCCAAAACCTTTTTTACGATCTCTTCGATGTTTTTGCTGTCCATTCTGTCTCCTTTTCCCGCAGCGGTCTGCGCTCAGCGGATGCACAGGCTGTCGCACATCACGCAGCGGCGGCGCTTGGTAAAGGTCGCGGCGCTGGTAAGCCCTTCGCCCGTGCGGCTGGCGATCGTAAACGTGCAAAACCCCTCTCCCCCGAACCCGATCGCCGAATACGACGGGCCGTTTTTGACGAGGATGGCGGTATCGATCGCCTTTGCGTATTTTGTGATGTTATCCACGTTTTTGGAATGGATGTGCGCGGAATGGCGGTTTCCGTGTTCCAGCCAGACCGCCTTTTCCACGGCGTCGTCAAAATCTTTGGCGCGCACCATGCCGAGGATAGGCATCATCAGCTCCTCGCGGATCAGCGGGTGCTCCTTTTCCCCTTCGAACACGATGCAGCGGATATCGTCGGAAACGTCGATGCCAACCATCGCCAAAAGCGCCTTGGCGCTCCTGCCCACGCATTTGCGGTTGAGCCCCTTGGGGGTAAGCACCGTGGAAACGAGCTTTTCCTGCACTTCCTTATTTGCGAGGTAGCAGCCCTGTTCCGCGAGCATATAGTGCATGAGTTCGTCGGCAATGCCATCTACGGCGACGATCTCCTTTTCGGCGATGCAGGGCAGATTGTTGTCGAACGTGCAGCCGTTCACGATATCGGCGGCGGCTTTGCGGATATCCGCCGTTTCGTCTACGAGCGCGGGCGGATTGCCCGCCCCCGCGCCGATCCCGCGCCTGCCCGAAGAGAGCACCGCCGTCACAACGCCCGGCCCGCCCGTGGCGGCAATGAGCGAAATATCCTTGTGCGACATCAAGATCTTGCTGCTTTCCAACGTGGGCTTGACGAGAGAGCACGCCACGTTTTCCGGCCCGCCCGCCTCAACGGACGCCTCGTTGACCAGTTTTACGGCAAAATTCGACGTTTTGATGGCGGCTGGGTGCGCGTTGAACACCACGGTATTGCCGCCCGCGATCATGCCGATGCTGTTGCACAGCACCGTTTCGCTGGGGTTGGTGCAGGGGGTAATGGCGCCGATCACGCCGAACGGCCCCATCTCCACAAGCGTCAGCCCGCGGTCTCCCGACCATGCGACGGTCGTGATATCCTCGGTGCTGGGCGTCTTTTCGGCGACCAGCCTGTTTTTAAGGATTTTGTGCCCGACGTTGCCCATGCCCGTCTCTTCCACCGCCATCCGCGCGAGCGTTTCGGCGTTTTCCAAGATCTTTTTGCGGATGCGGGAGATGATCTTTTCCCGCTGGTCCATCGAAAGAACGCGCAGCTGCGCCTGCGCCGTTTTGGCGGCGGCGATCGCCTCGTTCATATCCTCGAAGATGCCTTCCCCCGTTCCGCTTTGGCGGATATTCAATTTTGCGACGACCTGTTTTACGATCTCGCCGATATCGCTTTCGTTAAGCATTGCGGCAAATCTCCCAAAATTTCTGCCTTCCGTACGCGGCAAGTTCGGTATCCTGCGCGGCGCTGCCGCCGCTCACGCCCAACCCGCCGCAGATCTGCCCGTTCTCCCCTTCCAGCGGCTCTCCGCCGCCGAACACGACGATCTTTCCGCCGTTCGTGAACTGGATCCCGTACAGCTCGCCGCCGGGCGCGGCAAGTTCCGCCAGCGCCGCCGTGGAGATCTTTAAAGCGGCGCAGGTGTACGCTTTATTGAGCGCGATATCCCACGACGCGGCGTAAGCCCCCTCCTCCGCTTCGCAGAGCACGGGGTTGGCGTGCGCGTCGGATACGGCGATGACCGCCTTTACACCCATCTCGCGGGCGCGGCAGCGCACCGCTTTGGCAAGGGCGCGCGCCTGCCGCAAGGTCACGCTGCGGCAAAGCGCGCTTTGCACCGCCCGCCGCACCGCTTCTTCGACCTGCCTTGCGTCCATTTTAAAGGCCGAGTTCCTTCATCACCTTTTTGGTGATCTCCGCCACGAGGTCTCCCTCGGCGGAGGAAGCCGAAGCGCAGGCGCCGCACCGCCCGCCCGAATGGCAGTTGGGCTTGCCATCCTTGGCGTTGAGGCAGATATCGGCAGGGTGCTTGCCCTTCATGCCGAACTTGCGGCGGATCTCGTACAGCCGCTCCACCTGCGAACGGGAGAGCTCCTTCGGCCCGCCGAGCTGCTTGGAAAGGAACAACAGCTGCGCGTAAAATTCCACCGACTCCATCTTGTGGTAGGCGTTGAGCAGCGAATCGCCGTACGTCAACGCGCCGTGGTTTTCGAGCAGCACGGCGTCAAAATGCTGCAAATACTTGGAAACGGCGTTGGGGATCTCCTCGGTGGAGGGGGTGCCGTATTCCGCGATGGGCACGCAGCCGAGCGCGATGACCGCTTCGGGCATGATGGGCTGCGTAAGCGGGATGCCCGCGATGGCGAACGCCGTGGCGTACATGGGGTGCGCGTGCACGACCGAATTTACATCCGGGCGCTCTTTGTAAACGCGCATGTGCATCTTGATCTCCGAAGAGGGCTTGAACCCCTTGTTCGCTTGCAGCACGTTGCCGTTTTCATCCACTTTGCAGATGTATTCGGGCGTCATGAACCCCTTGCTCACGCCCGTGGGCGTGCAGAGAAATTCGTGATCGCCGATCTTGACGGAAATGTTGCCGTCGTTGGATGCGACCATGCCGCGGTTGTAGATGCGTTTGCCGATGTCACAGATCTCTTTTTTGATCTCGTATTCGTTGATCATGCTTTGCACTCTCCTGCATTTTTGATTTTTTCTGTTTCATTATACAACACAATTCCACAAAAGTCAACACTTTATTTTGATTTTATTGGTTTATTTTTGTGGAATCACGTTGTTTTTTGTTTTGTTTCGGCGGCTTCGCCCTGCAAATAGGCGGAAAGCTGCTCCATCCCCTCCCCCGTGCGGGCGGAAACGGCAAAAATTTTTTTGCACCCCGCAAGGCGCAGCCATGCGGCGGCGCGTTCGGGGCGGGCGTTCGGCGCGTCCGTTTTGGTGACGATGCCGATCACTTCGCGGTTTACCATGCAGGTACAGCAGGGCGGAAAGAGCGAAAAGGGTTCGTTTGCCGCGCACAGCAGCCCCACGAGGTCCGCCTCGTACGCCCACAGCGCCAGCGCATAGCCGAGGCGCTTTGTTTCGGTGTACTCTCCGGGCGTATCGATGAGCGCGCCTATGCATTCCACCGTCTGCGTTTTGCGGTAGTGCTGCCGCTCCCCTTGCAGCGCCTGCGTCAGCGTCGTTTTCCCCGCGCCCGTGCGCCCCGCCAGCAAGATCCTGCGCATCACGTTTTGGTAACGGGGCAGCAGACAAAGCCGAGCGTGCCGCGGGCATAGGAGACAAGCGCCTCCATCGCCGCCTCCGCCTGCGAAACGGTGCCCGTTACGATGAGAGTGCCGCTGAACCTATCCACAAACGCAAGCTCCACGCCCGCCGCCTTGATCGCCACGTCACCGAGGATGATCGCCGTTTCGGCGGGGCTGACGGTCACGATGCCGAGCGCCGCGCTGCCGAGGTCCTCGGCGGGGTCCAGCCCCAATTTTTTATACAGCACCGGGTCGGGGTTGGCGATGATGTGCGCGAGCGTGATCTGTTTGCCGGGAACGAGCTCCTGCACGATGCGCATTTTTGCGCCGTTTTGTTCAAATCCGCTTTGGTCCATGTTCTTTCTCCGTTTCCTGTTCGCTCAGCCGCCGATCTGCACATCCAGCCCGGACGCGCGGCGCGCCGCGGCGGCAAGGCGCTCCATCTGCGCGTTGTCGGGCGGAAGGATGTGCCTGCACTCGTATTCCCTGCCCAACCCCTCGTACTTATCCTGCCCCAGCCTGTGGTACGGGAGAAGGTGCAGTTTTTTAACGCCTTTTAAAGACGCGGCAAAGCGCGCGATGCCCTCGATCTCCCCTTCGGTGGCGTTGAAGGTAGGGACCACGGGCACGCGGACGATGAGTTCGCACAGCCCGCTTTCCGCCACCTTTTTGGCGTTTTCAAGCATCAATTCGTTGCGCCTGCCCGTAAAGCGCTCGTGCTTGGCGGGGTCGGTGTGCTTGATATCCATCAGATAGGTATCCAGATAGGGCAAAACGCGCTCGATCACCCTCCACTCGGCGCACGCCATGCTCTCCATCGCGGTGGTCAGCCCGCGCTCTTTGGCGCCGCGCAGCAGCGCCTCGCAAAAGGCGGGCTGGCAGAGGCTCTCCCCGCCCGAAAGGGTCATCCCGCCGCCGCTGCGGCGATAATAGGTGCGGTCGCGCTCCACCGTTTCCAACACTTCGCGCACGGTAACATCCTGCCCGATGACCTTGGGCTTCCCCTGCACGAGCATGGTTTGCACGGCGTACTCCTGCGATTCGGGGTTGCAGCACCACTTGCAGCGCAGCACGCAGCCCTTTAAAAAGACGATGGTGCGGATCCCCGCCCCGTCGTGAATGGAATAGCGCTGGATATCGAAGATCCTGCCGCGTTCGTCCAAATACTGTTCCGCCATGGTCAGATCCCCTGCTGTTCGGTGCGGTTGATGATGTCATCCTGCAAACTGCGGGAAAGAGTGGTAAAGAGCGCGCTGTACCCGGCGACGCGCACAACGAGGTGCTTGTAATTTTCGGGATGCTTTTGGGCGTCGAGCAGCGTTTCGCGGGAGACGACGTTAAACTGCATGTGGCTGCCCTTTTGGTCGAAATACGAACGGATGAGCGCCACAAAATTTTCCAGCCCGCGCCGCCCGCTGAGGGCGGAAGGGTGGAATTTTTGGTTGAACAGGGTGCCGTTCGACGCAATAAAATGATCGAGGCGGGAGACGGAATTTGCCGTCGCCGTCGGCCCGTGCGTATCCTTGCCCGCCGAGGGAGAAACGCCGTCTGCCACGGGCTTGCCCGCCAGCCTGCCGTCCGGCGTGGCGCCCGTCTGCGCGCCCAGCGGCACGTTTGCCGAAACGGGGTACAGCCCCGCTTGGAACTGCCCGCCGCGCGGGTTTTTATACTTTTCCAACGGGCGGGTGTAGGTGTACGCCACATCCCGCGCAAAGGCGTCTACTTCCTCTATGTCGTTGCCGTACTTGGGAACGGCGTCGATCATCGCCAGCAAGCCGTCGTATGCGTCGGTAGGCGTAAGCAGCGCTTTGGCGGCGGAAGCGATCTCGCCCGCGTCCACCGTTTTGCCCGCCGCGCGCAGCTGTTTGGCGGTTTCGCCGAGCAGAAACGCAACTTGGTTTGCGGGCAGCCCCTTGCCGTAATTTTCGGCAAGGGCGCGGCGGTACTCCTCCATCGTCACCTTTTTCTGCTCGTATACGAGCGTTTTGATCGCGTACAGAGAATCCGCCATGTTGGCGACGCCGAAGCCCTGCGGCCCCGTAAAGTTGTAAACGGCGCCCCCCTCCTGCACCGATTTGCCGCGTTCGATGCAATCTTCGATCATGCCCGAAAGGAAGGGCAGCGGGCAGCGCTCGGCATGCGCCGTATCGATGGCGTTGTCCGCGTTCACCAACAGCGCGACGGCGTATTCCATCTGCCGCTTGTATGCGTCGTAAAATTCTTCAAAGGTCGCAAACTTCGTCACGTCGCCCGTGCGCAGACCGACCTGTTCGCCCCGATCCGTCCCGTTTGAAAAAACGAGTTCGAGCGGGCGGCACATGTTGAAGAACGCCGCGTCGTGCCAGCCCTCCGTTTTGCCCGCCTTCTGCGGTTCGACGCAGCCGATGATGTTGTATTCGCGCGCGTCCTGCAAGGTCAGCCCGCGGCTCATGAGCGACGGGATGATCACCTCGTCGTTGTAATAGGCTGGCAGCCCGACGCCCGTGCGCGTGACCTCCGCCGCGTGAATGAGCAGCTCGTGCGGCGAACCGTTCCACACGCGGATGGAGAGAGAGGGCTGCGGCAGCATGACGTGCATGGACGCCGTAAGGCACATGTACGAAAGGTCGTTGGTCACATCCAGCCCCTCGGCATTCTGCCCGCCGACGATGAGGTTTTGGAACAGGCTGTACCCCGCAAAGCCCTCGGCGCTCGCCGCGTCGCGGCATTTGTTGAGGTCGTTGAGCTTGATCCAGAGGCAGTCGATAAGCTCCTGCGCAAATTCGCGGGTGATCCTGCCCGCCTCCAAATCGCTCTTATAATACGGATACATATATTGGTCGAAGCGGCCGGGCGAAATGGAATGCCCGCTCGATTCGATCTGCAACAGCTGCTGCACGAACCAGAAGGACTGGCACGCCTCCCAAAAGGTGCGCGCGCCGTGTTCGGGCACGCGGGCGCAGTTTTCGGCGATCTGCAACAGCTCGCCGCGGCGGGCGGCGTTCTTTTCCTTTGCCGCCTCCTCCTTTGCCAGCGCCGCATAGCGCCTTGCATAGACGCACGCCGCCTCGCAGGAGAGGATGACCGCCTGCAAAAAGCGGGAACGGCGGGCATAGTCCGCATCCGACACGCTGCATGCTTCCAGCGCCTTTTTCGCCTTTTCGGCAATGCCCGCAAACCCGACGGCGAGCACCCAATCGTAATGCACGGTCACATGCCCCACGCCGTTGTAAAAGTAGTTTCCGGGCGTGAACAGGTCGTGCTTCATGGCACGGAGCGTTTCGGGCGCCATGTACGAAGTGGCAAGCTCGCTGGTCGTTTTCCCCTTCCAATACGCATCCGCTTCGGCGATCTCCCGCTTTGCCTCTTCCGAAATATAAAAGGGATCCGCCGCGCGCGTGGCTACGGTATCGAACTCCGCTTCCAGCCATTCGTAGGAAAATTCGGGGTATGTTTGGCAGCCGCGCGGCGCAAGCGTCGTGCTGCCCACGACCAGCTCTTCGTCGCGGATGACGATGGGGAGGTTTTGCAAAATGTGCAAAAACGCCTTTGCGCGGCGCATGACGATCGGCTCGCTCTCCGTCTGCTTGTACGATTCGGTCAAAAGCCGCGCCCGCGCCGATTCGATCTCCGGCATTTTGCGGAACAAATTCTCTTTTAAACGATCGATCCTGTCGCTTTTTCGGATGGTCTCCGCATAAAACTTAGCCATCGCCGTCCCCTCCATTTTTCTCCGTTCGGCAGGATTATACCATGAAACAACAAAACTGTCAACATAAATTCCGAATTTTTTGTGGTTTTTTATAAAGTTTTTGTTGTGTTGTGTTGGTTTTGGGATGCGCATCGCCGCGGCACGCGCTTTTTTTTCGCCGAAAAATCAGGCGCGGCAAACGATCCGCGCCCCGCCGCAAAAAGAGATGCCGCAACGAAAAAGACCGCTCAAAAACAGCCCCGACGAAAAAGGCTTCCCAAAAGACGGCAGCGCCGAAAAAAAACCGCAAAACAGCCCGAACGCGCCCACACCGAAAAAACCGCCAAAAGACAACCCCGATAAAAAAGACCGCCCGAAAGCACCCGCGCCGAAAAAACCGCAAAACAGCCCCGCAAGCCGATGGCTTGCGGGGCTATGCAAAAAAATCGCAACGCCGCTTTGCGGCACTCCTGCCGCTTCCGCTGTCTGTTCCGCCCGTTTTTAACAGGCGCACCGTGTTCCTTCCGCTTTTCGGGCGCGCGGCGCGCTCTTTGGCGCGCTTTCAGGTGTTGTCGCTCAGCCCTTCCAACAGCAGTTTGTCGGCAACCAAAGCGATGAACTCGCTGTTGGTCGGCTTTTCGTTGCCGATGTACACGCGCACGCCGAACACCGCGTTGATCGCCTCCGTCCGCTGGCGGTTCCAAGCCACTTCGATGCTGTGGCGGATCGCCCGCTCCACTTTGCTTGCCGTTGTGCCGAACTTTTCCGCAACAGCGGGATACAGCCCCTTTGTTACGCTGTTGAGGATGGCAGGGTCCTCCACCGCAAGGCGGATCCCCTCGCGCAAGTAGCCGTATCCCTTGATGTGCGGCGGAATGCCGATGGCGATAAAGATGCTGCTGATCCGCTCTTCCAGCTTTACGGCGCTTTTCCGCTTCGGGGCGGCGGAACCTTCAAGCAACTCCCGCACGCGCTGTACCACCACCTGCGGCGAAACGGGGCGGATCAGGTAATACTTTGCCCCGCACGCCATCACGCGCGCAATGATCTCTTCCTCCGCAAAACTGCCGAGCACCACCGCCCGCGTACGGCTTCCCGCCTGCTGCAAACCGTCCAGCACGCCGATGCCGTCTAACCCGCCGAGCACCAAACTCAACACCGCGGCGTCCGGCTTTTCCCGCAGCAGCGCTTCCAACCCCGCCGCGCCGTCTGCCGTGCGGATGCACACGGAAAACCCTGCCGCCTCCAACGCCTCCGCGATCTCCTTGCCGGACTCTGCGTTCCCGTCCAGCACCGCCACGCGAACTTGTTCCATATTTTTCTCTCTCCTCTTGCACGTTTTTCGATTTGCAACGGTATTATACAGCATAAAACGGCAAAAGTACAGTGAATACGGTAAAATAAATTAAATATATTTAAAAATATATGGTCTAATTTTGTAAATATTTGTCGAAATCTTTTCCGCCGTTGCCCGAAGCAAAAAGGCCCACCCTCGTTTATGCGGTTTTTCCGCTTTTCCGCATAGTGCCGCCCATCCGTTTTTCGGCATTCTTCTCCCGCCCCGCGGCACCGCTGCGCGCAGCTTCCTCTCTTCCGAAAAGCACTTTTCCTTTTCCCGAACCCCTCCTCTTTTTCCGAAATGCTTTCCCTTTTCCCCGAAACGCCCCATACCGAAACGCCGCCGCCCCCGCTCGGTGCGAGCGGGGGCGGCGGCAGCCAAAAAAGCGACCAAAATAGCAGCCAAAAGGCGGCGCAAACGGCAAAAACGGGAGGCGGCGCTAGTTTAAACGGCAGGTAGAGCCGCGTTCCCAGATCATCGAGCGCAGCCTGCTCGTTGCCGACAGGTGCGCCGCGCCCGTCGGCTCTTCGATGCGGCGCAAAAGCAGCTGAAACGCCAGCTTTGCCATTTCCCCGAAATCCTGCGAAACGGTCGTAAGGTCGTTTTCCACGGCGATTGCCGTATCGTCGAACCCCGTAACAGAGAGATCCTGCGGCACGCGCAGCCCCTTTTCGCGGGCGGCGCGCACGATGTGGCAGGCGGTGGCGTCGTTGACGCAGACGACGGCGGTCGGGCGCAGGGGCAGCGCCGCAAGCCGCTCCACGGCATAGCGGGCGCAGTAACCGTACCGCCCCGCGTTCTCCGTTGTGGTGTTGCGGATGGTTTCGGGCATGGAGAGAAAGTACTTCGGGTCCGGCACCGCCCCGCATTCGGCAAGCGCCCTGCAATATCCGCTGAACCGCTCCTCCTCGGTCGGCAAAAAGTTTTCTTTGAACGGAAAATACGCAATGCGGGTGTGCCCCAGCCCGATCAGATACTTTGTGATGCTGTACATGCCCCCGTAATTATCCGAGCTGACGCAGGGCGCCTTGATGCCGTACGAGGAATAATCCAAAAAACAGAGCGGGATGCCGTTGCGTTCAAACTGGTACAGCAGATCGAGATTGGAGGCGCGCGTAATGGGCCAAAGGATCAGCCCGGAGAGGTTTTTGCCGATGAGCGAGCGCAGGATCTCGCGCTCCTTCCGCCGCGAATGGGCGGAATCGAAGGTGGCAACGGTATAATTGTGTTTTTGCGCGAAGGGGCCGAGCACGGCGAGGATCTTGCGCCCGAACTGATCGAAATCGCTGAACACCACGGCGATCGTGCCCGTTTTCCGCGGCGGAACGAGCGGCGCGGATAAAACGACGCTGCCCCGCTTTTTTTTGCGCTCGATCAGCCCCTGCGCGCGCAGCTCGTTGAGGGCGCGGCAGGCGGTGATGCGGCTGACGCCGTACGCGCGGCACAACTCCCGTTCGGTGGGCAGGCGGTCTCCCGCGCGCAGCTTGCCCGCCTCGATCGCCTCGTACAATTCCGCATAGATCCGTTGGTACAGCGTTTGCATGGCTCTTTCCTCTCTGTTATGTATGCATAAGGGGCGAAAAACGTTCGATATGCTATATCATATTAACACAAATTCGGGAAAAAAGCAATTTTATGTACTATCCTTTTTTGCAAGCGGCATTGACTTTTCCGCGCGCGCGGGATATACTTTGAACAGAACACGGCGAGGGGGAACACATGAAGAGGATCGTTTTGGCGGGCAACAGCATCGTAGACGTCATCAAGTACATCGACGCTTTTCCGCAAAAAGGGAATCTTTGCCAAATTGCGCGCATCGTGCCGGGCGTGGGCGGGTGCGTGCCGAACACGGGGATCGTTTTAAAGACGCTTGCGCCGGAAACACTTTCCGTTGCGGCGCTTTCGCGCATCGGCAGAGACGAAAACGGCGCCTTTATCCGCCGCGAGCTGGAAAAGCGCGACGTCGATGCGGGCGGGCTGCGCGAAGACCCCGCGTTGCCGACCTCCTTTTCGGACGTGATGACGCTACCGAACGGCGAACGCACCTTCTTTTGCGCGGCGGGCGCAAACGCGGCGTTTTGCGAAGAGGACGTGCCCGTCGGCAGCCTCCGCTGCGACCTGTTCCACCTCGGCTACCTGCTGCTTTTAAGCGCGCTGGACCTGCCCGACGCACGGTACGGCACGAAGGCGGCAAAGCTGCTCTCCGCCGTACAGGCGCAGGGCATCCGCACTTCCATAGACGTGGTGAGCGCCGAAGGCAGGCGCTTTGCCGAAACGGTGCTGCCCGCGCTGCGCTACTGCGACTACGTTGTGATCAACGAGATCGAGGCGGGCAGGATCGCGGGGATCCCCCTGCGGGAGGGGCATGCGCTGCGCACCGAAAACTTGCGCGCCGCCTGCGAGAGCCTGCGCCGCGCGGGCGTGCGCCGCACCGTGGCGATCCACTGCCCGGAGCTCGGCTGCGCGCTGGACGCCGCGGGGAACTTCACCGTTGTGCCCTCGCTGGATCTTCCGCCCTCGTACATCGCGGGCTCCGTCGGCGCGGGAGACGCATTCTGCGCGGGGATGCTGTATTCGTTTGCAAACGGCACGGGCGCCGAGGAGGGGCTGCGGCTCGCCTCCTGCGCGGCGGCGTGCTGCCTGCACGCGCCGGACGCGGTGAGCGGCGCAAAAAATTATGCCGAGACCATGGCACTGGAAGCGCGGTTCCCGCGCAGGGCAATGCCGAACGGGGAGGAATTGTTATGAACAGGGCTTTTTACAAACAACAGGCAGAGCGCGCCGTCCGCGTTTTGGAAAGCGCGGGCATCGTTTTGACCGAGGCGGAAAAAGAGCGCATCGAAGTTGCCGACTTCGGGCTGGGTATGCCGAACGAAGTGGGCTTGCAGCTTTTGACGTACGTCAACACCGAGCGCGTCTGCGCCAAGGAGATGGTGCTGTTCGCGCACCAAACGTGCCCCGAACACAAACACGTGTGCGGCACCGAAAACGGAACGGCGTACGAGGGAAAGGAAGAAACGTTCCGCGTGCGCAAAGGCAAGTGCTACCTGTATGTGGCGGGCACGGGCAGCGCCGACGCGATCTCTTGCCTGCTCCCGCCGACGACGGTGACGGTGTTCCGTGAGATCGTGCTGCGCGCGGGCGAACAGTACACCATCTACCCGAATACGCCGCACTGGTTCTGCGCGGGCGAAGAAGATACCGTGATCAGCGAATTTTCGACCAAGAGCCGCGACGAAAGCGACGTATTTGCCGACGCGCGCATCGTGCGCATCCCCCGCATCGAGGAGGAACAGGAGGAAACATGTTAGTCGGTTTAAAAGAGATCCTTGCCCTTGCCGAGCAGGAAAAGAGCGCGGTCGGCATGTTCAACGCGACCGGGTTTGACAGTTTGCAGGCGATCGTCGGGGCGGCGGAAGAGCTGGATTGCCCCGTCATCTTGGCGCACGCCGAAGTGCACAACGTGTACAACGATATCTCCTTTGTTGCCCCCGCCATGCTGGCGGCGGCGCAAAACGCCAAAGTGCCCGTATGCGTGCACCTCGACCACGGCGTGAGCCTCTCCATGATCTGGCGGGCGCTGCGGCTGGGCTTTACCTCGGTCATGATCGACGCCTCCGCCCTGCCCTTTCGGGAAAATTTGCGCGTCACCAAGGAAGTGACCGAAGCCGCGCACGCGATGGGCGCGGGCGTAGAGGCGGAATTGGGGCGGCTGGTCACCGGAGAGGGCGGCGAAAAGGAACTTGCGGGCGCCGACCCCGCCGCCTTTTACACCCGCCCGGATGAGGCGGCGGAATTTGCGGCAAAGACGGGCATCGACGCACTGGCGGTCGCCTTCGGGACCAGCCACGGCTTTTACAAAGCGCAGCCCAAGCTGGACTGCGGCGTGGTGCGCCGCTGCGCGGAAGCGACGGGGCTGCCCCTCGTGATGCACGGCGGCAGCGGCGTAGACGATGCGGGCTACAAAAGCGCGATCGCCGCGGGGATCCGCAAGATCAATTATTATTCGTATATGTCCAAAGCGGGATACGACGCGGCGAAGCGGGAGATCGAAAGCGGGAACTCTTCCTACCTGCACGACGTGGAGTACGCGGCAATGCTGGCAATGAAGGAGGACGTAAAGCGGGCGATGCGCCTGTTTTGCACCCCCGCCCGCACGTAGACCCGCGCCGCGCGGGACCCGTTTCACCAAATAAAAAGAAAAGAGAGGAGCGAACCCGCTCCCCTCTTTTTTGCTTTTTTGCAGCTTTTTCCGCGCTTTACGGCTGCTCTTGCTCGCCTTCCGCAACAAAAGTTTCCGCTTCCGTTTCCGTTTCCGCGGCTTTTGCGGATATCTCCGAACTTTCCGCTTCCGCCCGCTTTTCTTGCCCGGCCCGTTCACGCTCCGCTCGCTTTTCTTGCGCGGCCCGTTCACGCTCCGCTCGCTTTTCGGCGCGGCGCGCCGCCTGCCTTGCGCGGCGGCGGCGGATCGTCTCTTCGCGCTCTCTTGCGTACTGTTGCAGCATCAGATCGACCATCGCGCAAGCCGCTTCCATAGCGTTGTCGTCGGTAACGTAAATTTCCGTTTCTTTTTGACGGAACGCACCCGCCGCTTCCGAATTGCGCCTGTAATCGCGCAGAAGGTCGTTTTCGAGCTTGAACGCCGCCACGGTGATCCCGCGGCGTATGATCACCTTCAAAATGATCTTTTTGTTCGAACGGATCACAACGCCCCTTGCCGTACGCGTTTCCGTGGCGTTCGGCTTATGCAGCGCGTACTCGCGCAGGAGGATGAAGTACCGCTTTTGCTCTTCGTTCAGCGTGGCATACGCCTCGCTGAACGAGCGCTCGTTCGCCGCAAAGCTGATGCGGTTGCCAAGCTCCTCTTCGGGGAGCGCGGCAGCAAGCTCCGCCACCGCCATTTCGCCCGAAACGGCGTCCGCCTTTTCCCGCTCCGCGCTCTCCTCTGCCGCTTGCGGCATTGCTTCCTCGGCGTTCTCCCCCGCCGCTTCTGCGGCGGGAGCCTTTTTCTTTTTGGCGATCACGGCGATCAACGCAATGATCAGAATCAGCGCAAGAGCGCCTTCAATGATAAACCCGATCGTGTACCCGTTCATCACAGGATCCTCCTTTTCCGTTTTACGGCAACAGCCAGCCCGATACCGAGCCCCGCCACGGCTGCCCCGCCGACAGACA
>CALVMR010000006.1 GCA_944346885.1 uncultured Clostridia bacterium
TCAAGATCTTCCGTAAGAGTTCTGAACTTCTTTCGGGCGGCGGCTTCAAACTGCATGATCGCAAAGGTGTTTTCCGTTCCGCTTCTGTAACCGTTTTCCTGCCCGCCTCCGAAGACGAACGGAAAAAGATTTTTGGCTTTATTCCGCACGAGCGCGCCGGCGCCGCGCACGCCGCCGATCTTGTGTGCGCTTACCGAATAAAAGTCTATCTCGCCCGTCATTCTGAACGGGATCTTTCCGAATGCCTGTACGCCGTCGCTGTGAAAAAATGTACGGGGATTTTTTGCCTTCACTCTTTTGGCGACAGAAGCTATATCATTGACCGCTCCCGTTTCATTATTGACGTGAATGACGGACACGAGCGACGTTTTTTCGTCCACGAGGCGCAAAAGGTCTTCCTCATCTGCGCCGCCGTAACGGTCGAGCTTTGCAAAGCGCACCTCAACGCCACGGCGCGCAAGTTCCGCAGCCGCCTGATAGATCGCCGCATGCTCTCCCTCCGTCGTGACGAAATTCCCGCGCCGCGCGCAGGAAAAGACCGCCTGATTGTCCGCTTCGCTTCCGCATGAAGTGAAAACGAGGTCGAATTTTAACGGGTCGGCTATATGCGCCAAAATATTTTTTCTCGCCTCGTCCATGCGTTTATGAACGGAAAATCCTTCTTTATACATGGCGGAAGGATTAAAAAAATCCTCCCCGATATAGCGCATCGCCTCGCGTACGGATCCTTCGTCCGGGCGGGTCGTCGCTGCATTGTCAAGATAGATCATAGCAATTTACAGAGCGCGCCGCCGCACTTCCATCGCGCGGCGGCGCTTTAACCTTAATTATTAAAATTTTTTTCAGCCGCTCTTTTTCGATTTATCTCGAAATTCCTGGTTTTTTGTTGAATTCCGTTTCCAAAATGTTCGGCTTATTCATATAGCGGATAACGGTAAACAAGAGCTGCTGACGGCATTCCAGCACGAGTATCTTTTTGCCCACGTTCGTCTGCGCGTGAACATAGAAAAATTCCTTATCTTCGTCCGCTTCCGTATTCGGCGTAAGAATATCCTCCTTTACGTCGGGAGATTTTTTAAGCTTTTCGTACGAATCCGACCCGACGCGGCCGATCTTGATAATCCTGTCCGTAGGGATATTATACAGATGCTTCCTGCGCCTGTTGTTAAAGACCTTGGATATGCGCAGATCGCCCGAAACGAACGTATAATCATAGCTCAGAAAGAAGGCATGCTTTTTCCTCGCCAGCATCACCGCAAGAACGATCATGAGCGCCGCGATGACCAGCCAAACGACGAGCGCGATGATGGTCGCCGTCGTGAAGCCGACCTCTTCATCGATGGGGATACCGAACAACACGTTCAGGATCGCTATAAATGCAAAAACGGCGGAAATGATCGAAAAAATTTTATAGACCAGATACTTTCTTTTTGCCGAGGCCTGATTATGAGTGTCAACACTCTCTTCGTAAAAAACTTCCTGCATAAGCACCCTTTTTTGATCAGAATTCGATGGCTCCTTCGTACACGAGCTTTGTATTGCCCGTAAGCGTAACTGTTTCGTCTGAATTATAGCGCACGATCAGATCTCCGCCGCGCACTTTAACGGTGATATCCTCATCTTTGCGGCAGTAACCGCCGAGCACCGCCGCTACGACGGAGGCGGCCGCCCCCGTTCCGCAGGCGAGCGTTTCGCCGTTGCCGCGCTCCCATACGCGCATTTTCAGCGTTTTATCGTTTACGACGCGCACGAATTCCGCGTTGATCCTCTCAGGAAAATAAGGCGCGTTTTCAAACAGCGGCCCGACGTTCGCAACGTCTACGGCGTCCACTTTATCGCAGAACACGACGCAGTGCGGATTGCCTACGTTTACGAGCGTAACGCTGTACTTCTGCCCGCCGACCTCGATCTCCCGCCCGACGACCGTTTCTCCTTCCAGCGTGGACGGGATCTTTTTGCCTTCCAGCGTGACCCTGCCCATATTGACGCTGACCGAACTCACTTTGCCGTTGAAAGTGAAAAGAGTCATCTCCTTGACGCCGCTGAGCGTTTCGATGCGCACCGTCTTATCCTTAACAAAGCCGTTGTCGTACAGATATTTCGCAACGCAGCGGATCGAATTGCCCGCCATGGCGCCTTCGCTTCCGTCTTTGTTGAAAATGCGCATTTTAGCGTCGGCGATCTCCGACTTCTCTATGAGCGTGATCCCGTCTCCGCCGATGCCGAAATGCCTGTCGACAAAATTGATCGCAAGCGATTCGGGGCAGGTGATCTTTCCGTCCATATTGTCGATGAAAATATAGTCGTTGCCGCAGCTCTGCATTTTGAGGAAAGAGATCTTCGTCTTTGCGCTGCGCAGGTGATTTATGTCTACCAGCTCCGTATTTTCCTCGTTGAACCGGCTCGCAATGATGTCTGCCAGCGCGTTCGCCGTATCGAGCGAAGTGAGCGTGGTGATGCCGAGCAGGATCGCGTGATGGTACATGCGGATATAATCGTTGATCGACGCCATATCCGTTTTGCCCGTATAAACGATATAATCGATCTTCTCCTCGTCCATAAGCTTGAAGATCGCTTCGCTTTCCGAAAGCCTGTCTACCGTCGTCACGTCGATGCCGAGTGTGCGGATCGTATCCGCCGTTCCCTTGGTCGCGTAAATGTTCAAGCCCAGATCGCTGAATTTTTTGGCAAGCCCCAGGATCTCGAATTTATCCTGATCGTTGACCGTGAAATACACGCCCGCATGCTTTTGCTTTGTCGGGTGGCAGAGCTTAAAGCCCGCGGATACGAGCCCCTTGAAGAGCGCCTCCTCTATCGTCTTGCCTATGCCGAGCACTTCGCCCGTAGACTTCATTTCGGGGCCGAGCTGGGAATTTACGTCGTTGAGCTTTTCGAAGGAGAATACGGGCACCTTGACCGCCACATACGGCGAGCTCTTATACAGCCCCGTACCGTAGCCCAGCTTTTTCAGCTTTGCTCCCACCATGATCTTGGTCGCAAGCTCGACCATCGGCACGCCCGTCACCTTGCTTATATACGGTATCGTACGCGACGCGCGTGGATTCACTTCGATCACATACAGCTCGTTGTGGAACACGAGGAACTGTATGTTGATGAGCCCCTTCGTTTTGAGAGAGAGCGCAAGCTGCGTGGAGCATTCGATGATCTTATCGAGCATGATGTCGCTCAGGTTATAAGGCGGATACACCGCGATGGAGTCTCCGCTGTGCACGCCCGCACGCTCGATGTGCTGCATGATGCCGGGGATCAGGACGTCCGTGCCATCGCTGATGACGTCCACTTCGAGCTCCTGCCCCATAAGATACTTGTCGCAGAGCACGGGGTTTTCGATGTGCTGCGCCAAAATGACGTCCATATAGCGGGAAATATCGTTTTCGGTGAACGCGATAGTCATGTTCTGCCCGCCGATCACGTACGAAGGGCGCAGCAGCACGGGATAGCCGAGTTTATCCGCCGCTTCCAGCGCCTCCTCCTTGGTCATGACGGTGAGCCCCTTCGGGCGGCTGATGCCGAACTGCTCCAACAACTCGTCGAACCGCTCGCGGTCCTCCGCCATATCCACACTGTCTGCCGAAGTGCCGAGGATGCGGATCCCCTTCTTGTCGAGATAATTGCACAGCTTGATCGCCGTTTGCCCGCCGAACGTGATGACGACGCCGTAAGGCTTTTCCTTATCGATCACGTTCTGTACGTCTTCGGGGGTGAGCGGTTCAAAGTACAGTCGATCCGCCGTATCGAAGTCGGTCGAAACCGTTTCGGGGTTGTTGTTGATGATGACAACTTCGTAGCCGATCTCTTTCAGCGTCCAAACGCAGTGCACGGAAGAGTAGTCGAACTCGATCCCCTGCCCGATGCGGATCGGGCCGGACCCGATGACGATGATGCGCTTCTTTTTGCTGTCTCGGATAAAGGGCGTCGCCTCGTCGTGCGCTGCCTCGTCGTAGGTGGAATAAAAATACGGCGTCTGCGCGGAAAATTCCGCCGCGCATGTATCCACCATCTTATAGACCGCTTTTTTGTGATACGGCACCTTTTGCCCGGAGAGCCTTTCCAGCTCCGCATCCGGATAGCCGAGGCGCTTCCCCTCGTCGTAGAGGGCGCGGGTAAGTTTTTTGGTGCGCAACTCCTCTTCAAACACGATGAGGTTGTTCAGCTTGTGCAAGAACCAACGGTCGATCTTGGTGATCTCGTAGATCTCATCGATCGGGATCCCCGCTTTGAGCGCGGCAAACACCGTGAACAGGCGCTCGTCGGAGAGCTTTTTCAACTCCTCGCGCAGATCCTTTCCGTCGTACTTGTCAAGGTTGAGCGAAGAGAGCGAGATCTCCGCCCCGCGCACCGCCTTCATGATCGCCATTTCAAAGCTGGTGCCGATGGACATGACTTCGCCCGTCGCTTTCATCCGCGTACCGAGCTCGCGCTTGGCGTACAAGAATTTATCGAACGGCCATTTGGGAAGTTTTACGACAACATAGTCGATGGCGGGTTCAAAGCAGGCAAACGTTTTGCCCGTAACGTCGTTGCGGATCTCGTCCAGCGTGTAGCCGAGCGCGATCTTCGTCGCCACTTTTGCGATCGGGTACCCCGTCGCCTTAGACGCGAGCGCCGAAGAGCGCGACACACGCGGATTGACCTCGATGACCGAATAGGTAAAGGATTCGGGGTCGAGCGCGAACTGGCAGTTGCAGCCGCCTTCAATGCCGAGTTCGGTAATGATTTTGAGCGACGCGCTGCGCAGCATCTGGTATTCTTTATCCGAAAGCGTAAGGCAGGGCGCCACTACGATGGAATCGCCCGTGTGAATGCCGACGGGGTCAAAGTTTTCCATCGAGCAGACCGTGATCACGTTCCCCGCGCCGTCGCGCAGCACTTCAAACTCGATCTCCTTCCAACCGTAGATGTACTTTTCGACAAGCACCTGCGTGATGGGCGAAAGCATGAGCCCGTTGTGCGAAACAGAGCGCAGTTCCTCTTCGTTGTACGCCACGCCGCCGCCTGCGCCGCCGAGCGTGAATGCGGGGCGGATGATGACGGGATAGCCGATCTTGTTGGCAACCTCGACGCATTCATCCACCGTATAGGCGATATCCGACGGAACGACGGGCTGCCCGATCTTCTGCATGGTCTCCTTGAACAGCTCTCGGTCCTCGGCGCGGTCGATCGCATCCACTTTTGTGCCGATCAGCTTTACGCCCCACTTATCGAGGAAGCCTTCTTTTGCAAGTTTGCAACCCATCGTAAGCCCCGTTTGCCCGCCGAGGGAGGCAAGCAAACTATCCGGGCGCTCTTTGATGATGATGCGCTTCAACGAATCGAGGGTAAGCGGTTCCAAATAGATCTCATCCGCCAACGCCTTATCCGTCATGATCGTGGCGGGGTTGGAGTTGCAGAGCACAACGTTTACGCCCGCGTCCTTCAATACGCGGCACGCCTGCGCCCCCGCATAGTCAAATTCGGCAGCCTGCCCGATGACAATGGGGCCGGACCCGATGACGAGCACCTTTTTAATATCGCTTCTCTTAGGCATTCCTTTTTCCTCCGTCCATCATCGCCACAAATTTATCGAACAGATCGCGCGCATCCAGCGGTCCGGCGCACGCTTCGGGGTGGAACTGTACGGTAAACGCATTCAGATCCGGGTATTCGACCCCTTCGCAAGTTCCGTCGTTGGCATTGATAAAGCTCAAATTGCCGACGCCGCGTATCGAATCGGCAAGCACTTCGTACCCGTGGTTTTGGCTGGAAATGTATACCGTGCCCGTTTTCAATTCTTTGACGGGCTGGTTCGCGCCGCGGTGCCCGTACTTCATCTTCTGCGTTTTTCCGCCCATCGCCAGCGCAAACAGCTGATGACCGAGGCAAATGCCGAAGATGGGGAGCTTCCCCGCAAGTTTGCGGATGTTTTCGATGATCCCCGTGTTTTCGGCGGGATCGCCTGGTCCGTTCGTCAGCATAACGCCGTCGGGGTGCAGCGCCAAGATCTGCTCCGCGGTATACTGCGCGGGCACACGCACAACGCGGTTTCCGCGCTTGACAAGCTCGCGCACAATGTTTTCTTTGGCGCCGAAATCCCACAGCACTACCGTGCGCTTGTTTTCGGTGCCGTATTCCACGGGCGCTTTGCATGTAACGCTCTCCACCGCGTTGCGGATGGTATAGCGGGAAAGCGCTTTCAGGTCTACTTCGGGCGTGGAAGAGACGGCGGCGTTCATCACGCCCGCTTCGCGCACCGTTTTGGTCAGTTCGCGCGTGTCGATGCCGTAAATGCCCACCACGTTTTTGCGGCGAAGGAAATCGTCGATCTTTTCTTCGCAGCGGAAATTGGAAGGATGTTCGCAATATTCGCGCACGATATAAGCGCTCAGGTACGGCTCCTTGCTCTCCCGATCCGAATAGATCATGCCGTAATTGCCGATGAGCGGAAACGTTTGAATGACGATCTGCCCGTAATAACTCGGATCGGTCAGCGTTTCGATGTACCCCGTCATCCCCGTCGTAAACACGAGTTCGCCGTGCACTTCGCCCTCTGCGCCGAAGCGTTTGCCCTCAAACACCTGCCCGTTTTGCAGAACAAGATACACCTTTTTACCCTTCATAAACTGAATCCTTCCCGATTTTATTTTTCATTTGAGCAACTTTACCAGCACCGCTTTTTGTGCGTGCAGCCTGTTTTCCGCCTCATCGAAGATCTCCGCGGCGTGCGCCTCAAAAACTTCCGCCGTGATCTCCTCGCCGCGGTGTGCGGGCAGGCAATGCAGCACCATTGCCTCTCGGTCGGCGGCGGCAAGCACCTTTTCGTCGATGCAATAGCCTTTAAACGCCGCCTCGCGCACCTTCTTTTCCCCTTCCTGCCCCATCGACGCCCATACGTCCGTATAGAGCACGTCCGCACCCGCTGCCGCGGCAAGCACGTCGGAAGTGACGAGCAGTTCGCCGTTTTCCCGCGCCCACGCAACAACGTCCGCATCGGGGCGATAGGCGTCGGGGCAGGCGATCGCCACCCGCATCCCCATCTTGATGCAGCCGACGATGAGCGAATTTGCCATGTTGTTGCCGTCCCCGACAAAACAAAGTTTCAGCCCCTTCAAACTCCCCTTGTATTCGCGGATGGTCATCAGGTCGGCAAGCACTTGGCAGGGATGGCAGTAATCGGTAAGCCCGTTGATGACGGGGATCGAACCGTATTTTGCCAGCGCCTCCACGTCTTCCTGCTTAAAGGTGCGGATCATGATCCCGTCAAGGTAGCGCGAAAGCACGCGTACGGTATCTTGGATGGGCTCGCCGCGCCCGATCTGCAAGTCACGGTCGGAGAGAAAGAGCGCCTGCCCGCCAAGCTCGTCCATCCCCACTTCAAAACTGACGCGGGTCCGCGTGGAAGACTTCTGAAAGATCATTCCCAGATGTTTCCCTTTCAGATACGGGTGCGGCACGCCGTTTTTCCGCTCGTATTTGAGCTGATCGGCAAGATTGAGGATGCTTAAAATTTCCTCCGCGGTAAGGTCGGAAAGTTTTAAAAGATGCTTCATTCGGATATGACCTCGTTTAGGATTTGCAGCGCCGCATCCATCTCGCTCTTTTTTACGTTGAGCGGCGGAAGCAGGCGGAGTTTGTTTTTTGCCGTAAGCACGATAAGCCCTTTTTCAAGGCATTTTTGCGCAAGTTCGCGGGCGGGCTTTGTCGTTTCCACCCCGATCATCAGCCCGATGCCCGAAACGGAACGTACGTTTTTGATGCGCGAAAGATGCGTGCGCAGGTATTCGCCCTTGCCCTGCACTTCCAGCAGCAATTCCTTATCCAGCCGCCGCAAAATGCTGCAAGCCCCCGCGCAAGCAACGGGGTTGCCGCCGAAGGTGGAGCCGTGGTCTCCCGCGCCGAAAATGTTTTCGCACTTCCCGAAAAACATCGTTGCTCCCAACGGCAAGCCGCCCGCAAGCCCCTTTGCCGTCGTCACGATATCCGGGCAGATCCCGAAATGTTCGTAGGCATACAGCTTCCCCGTTCTGCCGTTGCCCGTTTGCACTTCGTCCGCTATCAGCAACACGTCGCGTTCTTTGCAGAGGGCTGCCATGGCGCGCACCTGCTCCGCATCCGGCACGTTGACGCCGCTCTCCCCCTGCACGGGTTCGAACATTAGCGCGCAGGTCTGCGGCGTGAGCGCCGCGCGCAGCGCGGCGGCGGTCGGCTCTATGCTGTAAAACCCTTCAGGATAGGGAGCAAAGCAGGCGGGATGCATCACGTCCTGCCCCGTTGCCGCCAAGGCGGCAAGCGTTCTGCCGTGGAAGGAATTTTTCAGCGTTAAAATGCGGTATCTCCCCGCCCCGTATTTGTCATAGGAATACTTCCGCGCCGCTTTGATTGCGCACTCGTTCGCTTCGGCGCCGGAGTTGGAGAAGAAAACTTTTTTCGCCCCCGTCTTAGCGCACAGGAGCTCGGCAAGCTCGACGGCGGGGCGCGCATAATACAAATTGCTTGTATGCTGCACGCAGTTTATTTGCGCCGTGACCGCCTTTTTCCACTCTTCGTCGTTTACCCCGAAGGTGTTTACCGCGATCCCCGTACCGAAATCAAGAAATGTTTTTCCGTCCTCGGAAAAGAGCATTGCCCCTTCCCCGCCGCAAATATCCGTCGGAAAACGGTTGTACGTGTGCGCAATATAACAGCTGTCTTTTTTTTCTATCTCTTCAAAACTCATTGCAAGACACCTATTTTATCTATTCTACCACAAATCGACGCCGAACGCAATGGTTTGGGGAAAATTTTCCGCTTCCATCTTGTACCTTCTTTTTTCGCGCCGCGCAGAAAAGGAGACCGATAAAAATCAGTCTCCGTTCACAAACATCGTGCCGATCCCGCTATCCGACAAAATTTCAACGAGAATGGAATGTTCGACCCTGCCGTCGATGATAAACACGCGGTCCACCCCGCGGCGGATCCCCTCTTTGCAGCACTCGATCTTGGGGATCATGCCGCCGGAAATGATGCCCTGCTTAATATAAGAAGGAATATCGCTTACATAAATTTTGGGGATAAGGCTGGAAGGATCGTCCTTGTCGCGCAGCACGCCCGCGATATCCGTCATCAAAATGAGACTCTGCGCCCCCAGCGCTCCGGCGATCACGGCAGACGCCGTATCGGCGTTCACGTTGTAAATATGCCCTTCCTCGTCGTAGCCGACCGTGGAAACAACGGGGATATACCCGCCGTCGAGCACGTCGGTGATAACTTTTGCGTTGAGTTCGGTGATCTTGCCGACGTATCCGAGCCGCTCGTCCATCTTGGCACATTTCATCATATGCCCGTCGATGCCGCACAGCCCCACCGCCTTGCCGCCGATGCCTTCCAGCAGGTTGACGAGAGACTTATTGATCTTGCCCGCCAACACCATGCGCACGATCTCGGCGGTCTCCTCGTCGGTATAGCGCAGCCCGTCTACAAACACAGACTGTTTCCCCACACGGCGGAGCATTTCGGAGATCTCCGGGCCGCCCCCGTGCACGAGCACGACTTTGATCCCGATCAGGTTCAACAGAACGATGTCGCGCATCACGGAGAGTTTCAGCCCCTCGTTGATCATGGCGTTGCCGCCGTATTTGACGACAACGATCTTATTTTTATATTCCTGAATGTACGGAAGCGCTTCCGCCAAGATCTGCGCCCGCACCTGTTTATCGTTCAAATTTTCCATCGCCGCCTCCTCAGGTGCGGTAATCGCCGTTGATACGGACGTATTCGTAGGTAAGGTCGCAGCCCCACGCCGTCGCCTTGGCGCCGCCGCTGTTCAGCCCGATCAGAATCTCGATCTCGTCTTCCGACAAAATCCGCTTCGCCTCTTCCTCCGAAAACGGGATGCCGCTCCCGTTTTTGCAAACATCCAGCCTGCCGGCGCGGCTGCGGAAGGATACATCCACTTTCCGCACGTCGATATCCGCCCCGGAGTACCCGACGGCACACAGAACTCTGCCCCAGTTTGCGTCCGCGCCGAACATCGCCGCTTTGAGCAGCGAAGAGCGGATAACTGTTTTTGCCACGGTTTTGGCGACCTTTTTGCTCTTTGCGCCGCAAACCTTGCATTCGAGCAGTTTGGTGGCGCCCTCCCCGTCCTTGGCGATGCGGCGGCACAAATGTACCATGACCGCATGCAGCGCCCTGCGGAAAGCGTTGAAATCCTTTCCCGCTTCCGAAACGGGCGCATTCCCCGCGGCACCGTTTGCCAGCACGCACACCATATCGTTGGTGGACGTATCCCCGTCCACGCTGATCATATTGAACGTATCCCGCACTTCGGCGGAGAGAGCCTTTTGCAGCATGACGGACGTAAGCGCCGCGTCGGTGGTAACGAACACGAGCATGGTCGCCATGTTCGGGTCGATCATCCCGACGCCTTTGGCGATCGCGCCGATGGTGCATGTTTTGCCGCCCAACGAAAAGGAATAGGCGATCTGCTTTTCCACGGTATCCGTCGTCATGATCGCCTGCGCCGCCTCGGTGCTGTGCGCACCGAGCCCGTCCGCAAGCTCCTGCATGCCCGCTGCGATGGGCGCAAGGTCGAGCGGGCGCCCGATCACTCCGGTGGAGGCAACAACGACGTCCGCCGCGGGGATCCCGACCTGCTTTTCCACCAGCGCGCACATCTGCTCTGCAACCGATTCCCCGTCCGCATTGCAGGTGTTTGCGTTGCCGCTGTTGCATATGACCGCCTGCGCATAGCCGTCTGCCACGTGCCGCTTTGTAACAAGGATGGGCGCTCCCTTCACAAGGTTTTGCGTATAGACGCACGCCGCCGCGCAGCGCACGTCGCTCGTGATCAGGGCAAGGTCGCGCTTTTGTTTGTTTTTACGGATGCCGCAATGCACCCCGTTTGCTTTAAAACCTTGCGGCGCACAGACGCCGCCTTTTACTTCCGTCATCGCCTACACGATCCTCCGTTTACAGCACCAGCGAGGCGCATTCCTCTAACCCCAGCATCAGGTTCATGCACTGCACAGCAGCGCCCGAAGCCCCTTTGCCGAGATTGTCAAACACCGAGCAGAGCAAAATGCGATCGTCGTTCCCCGACACATAGATGCGCATGCCGTCCTTCCCCGCCAGTTTGTTTGCCGCAAGGAAGCCGCTCTCCTCTTCATCGCATTGTACGAGTTTCTGCCCCGCATAGTACTCTGCAAAATACTCTTTTATATAATTTACCGTATATTTTTTGTGCAATAACCTTGAAAATAAGGGAACGGTGACGCACATTCCGCTGTAATAGTCGGAAACGATGGGAGAGAAAACGGGCGGAGCCGAAAGCCCGCACACCGCCTGCATTTCGGGGAGGTGCTTGTGCGTTTGCCCCAGCGCGTATTGCCGCGGACTGGAAAGCGCAGCGTCTCTCTCCTCTGCTTCGTATTGGGCTATCATCTTTTTTCCGCCGCCGCTGTACCCCGTTACCGAATAGGAAACAAACGGATAATCCGCCGGCGCTATGCCGCCCGCAACCAACGGGTAGACCAGCGAAACGAATCCGCTCGCATGGCAGCCCGGCACAGCCACGCGCGATGACTGCTCGATCGCTCGGCGATGGCGTTTGGATAATTCGGGGAAGCCGTACGCCCAGCCGAGCGCCGTACGGTGCGCCGTTGACGCATCGATGATGCGCACCTTCGGGTCTTCGCACAGCGACACCGATTCTCTTGCCGCCGCATCCGGCAGGCAGAGAAAGACGATATCCGCCGCATTGATGCACTCTTTGCGCGCCTGCGCGTCTTTCCTGCGCTCTTCCGGAAGAGAGACGACGCACACATCGCTCCGCGCGCCGAGGCGCTCGTAGATCTGCAATCCCGTCGTCCCTTCCTTTCCGTCTATAAAAACTTTTGTCATATGCCTGTTCCGCTTATTTCAGCTTTTTCGCGTCCAGCATTGCCTTTACTTTGATGGGCAGCCCGAACAAGTTGATAAACCCTTCCGCGTCGTACTGGTTGTACACGTCTTCCTCGCCGAACGTTGCGATCTCCTCGCTGTACAGCGAATGTTCGCTGCGGATACCCGCGTTGATGACGTTGCCCTTATAGATCTTCAACTTCACTTCGCCGCTGACGTTTTCCTGCGTTTTATCCACAAAAGCGGAGAGCGCCTCGCGCAGAGGCGTAAACCACTGCCCGTTGTAAACGAGGTCGGCAAACTTGATGGCGAGGTGCTGTTTAAAGTGCTGCGTATCCTTATCCAAGCACAGCATTTCCAAAAGCTCGTGCGCCGTATAGAGGATGGTGCCGCCCGGCGTTTCGTACACGCCGCGGCTCTTCATGCCGACCAGCCTGTTTTCGACCATATCGATGATCCCGACGCCGTTTGCCCCGCCGATTTTATTGAGCTGTTCCATCAGCTCTACGCTGCCGAGCTTTTTCCCGTTCAGCGCCACGGGGATACCCTTTTCAAAGGTCAAGGTAAGATACGTCGGTTTGTCGGGCGCCTTTTCGGGCGATACGCCGAGCTCTAAGATCTGATCGTATTTCGGCTCGTTGGCAGGGTCTTCGAGGTCCAGCCCCTCGTGCGAAAGATGCCACAGGTTTTTGTCTTTTGAATAATTGGTCTCGCGCGTGATCTTTAAAGGGATGTTATGCGCTTCGGCATAATCGATCTCCTCGTCGCGGCTCTTGATGTTCCAAATACGCCACGGCGCGATGATGGTCATTTCGGGCGCAAACGCCTTGATGGTCAACTCAAAGCGGACCTGATCGTTCCCCTTACCCGTGCAACCGTGGCAAATGGCGTCCGCCCCTTCCTTTTTGGCGATCTCCACGATGCGCTTTGCGATCACGGGGCGCGCGAAAGAAGTGCCCAGCAAATATTTGTTTTCATAAACCGCGCCCGCTTTCATCGTGGGATAGATATAATCTTCGATGAACTCCTTGCGCAGATCTTCGATATAGAGTTTGGAAGCGCCTGTTTTGAGCGCCTTTTCTTCCAGCCCTTCCAGCTCGCTCTCCTGCCCGACGTCCGCCGATACCGCAATGACTTCGCAGTTGTTGTAGTTCTCTTTGAGCCAAGGGATGATGATGGACGTATCCAACCCGCCCGAATAGGCAAGCACCACCTTTTTGATCTCTTTTTGTTTCATTTTTCGTTCCTCTGTGATTTTTGTAAAGATTATACAATTCTTTCTTTCATTCGTCAAGCAAATTGCGGGCATACTTTCAAAAAATGTATAAAAATATTCGGTACAAATTGAATATAATGAATAAATATTCAACAAAACATCGATATTCATGAATAAATATATTTTATGCAAATTTTGAACGAGCACCCGCGTAAGGATTTCGCGCGCTTTGCTTCTCCCCGCGCTCTCCGCGCGGAAAAACGGCGCTGCGCTCACGACGCGTTGCGATACAAAAGCGTTAAAAAAGCATACCGTTTCAGCTCTGCCCGAAGCCGTTTCGGAAAAGGGCAAAAGCGCGAGAGCAGCGCCCAAAACGCCGCGGAATGGTCAGGCACGGCAAGGTGGCACAACTCGTGCAGCAACACGTAATCGCACAGGGCGGGCGGAAGCATGAGGAGCCGCCAGTTGAGTTTGATGACCCCTGCCCCGTCGCAGCTGCCCCAGCGCGCCTTAAAATCGCGCAAACACACCGCGGACGGGTACAGCCTCGCCTGCCGCGACAGAAAAAGCAGCCGATCGGTAAGCTGCGTTCCCCATCTTTTGATAAAATACGGGCGCACCGCCGCGGCGTTTTTAAAATAAAATACGCCGCCCTCTTCCCCGGTGCGTTCGCCGAACCGCATCGGAAAGGATTCGCCCGCGCGCAAAACCGCTTCACCGCGGCGCACCGCGTCAAAACGCGGGTCGCGCACCAGCTTCCGCTCGATCCAGGCGCGCTTGCTTTCCACAAAACGCGCGATCGCATCGTCGCTCATGCCTAAGGGCGCGCGCACCGTTACGCTTCCGTCCGCCACGATCACGGCGACCGAACGGCGGCGGGAACGGATCACGCGGTAAAAAGCATTCAACGCGCGCCCTCCCCCAACCGCACCCGCGCGGCAACTACCGTTTCCTCGCCGCGCCTGCCCGTCACCAGCATGTACCCATCCTCTTTATCTTCCCTGTAAAAATCCAAACAGTCGCCGTCGTACGCCTGCCGAACATAGTGCAGGGCAAATTCGCCGAGGCGCTGCTTTTGCAGTTCGGCAACGGAGAAACAATTAAAGACGTAATCGGCATATTTAATATTGCTGACGTGCCCGTTCAGATCGCACTCGGAATTGGCAATACGCACGGAAAAGGCGGGCAGCGGCGAACTTTGCGCCTCCGCTATCTTCCAGTCGCAGTTTTCCAGCGCGCGCCCCTCGGTAAACTCCATCTCGGCATGCGCCACCAGCGACGTGGGCACAATATGCCCGCCGCGGTCCAAAATACACCAACGGGATAATGCGCGCACGCAATTGTTCCCTTCGGCGTCTTCCAAAATAAAACTGCGCTCGTAGGTCGCGCGATTCGGCGCATGCGGCCAAGTGACGGCGCGCAGCGCTTCCCCGAACGTCGGGCGGCGCAGGATCTGCACGCAAATTTTGGAAAGCACCCAAAAACGGCCGTCGCGGTGCAGCACGTCGTACCCCATCCCCATTTTATCGGAATGCGCCGTAGCCGCTTCCTGAAAATAGCCGAGCATGAACGACGGCTTCAATTCTCTGTTTATATCCGTTTCGTAATTGCGGACCGTGAATCGGGTCTCGCTTTTGGTTTCCGCACGCATCGCCTCCGCCTCCTTGTTTTTCTATTATTTTACACCTTTCCGTCGGATTTGTCTATTACATTGTGCCCGCATAAATATAAAATCAACGGCAAAGTATGCGGCGCATAATACTTTGCAAAATATTTAAAAATACAAAATATAAAAAAGCATTTGACAATTTTCGGCAAATATTATATAATATTTGTAAGGAGGCAAGCAAAATCATGGCAGACGATCTTACCAATGAAAACGAAGCGAAAACGCCTGAAAACGACCCCTCTATCAGCAGCGAACTGATACGCGGGCACATCAATACCATCATCTTGCGCACGCTGTACGACGGGGATAAGTACGGCTACGAGATCATCAACGAGATCGAGGCAAAGAGCAAGGGGCAGTATTCTTTAAAGCAGCCCACGCTGTATAGCGCGCTCAAACGTTTGGAAACGCAAGACTTTGTTACTTCCTATTGGGGCGGCGCTTCCGGCGGCGGCAGGCGCAAATACTTTCAGATCACCGAAAAGGGAAGAAACGTCGTCGAACAAAATCTTGCCGAATGGGAATATTCGCGCACGATCATCGACAATTTGATCTCCCAAAAGGAATATGACTTCAACAATCCTCCCCCCTCTCATTCGGTAGACTTCAATCTGCTGAAACAATCGACGACGCGCATCCATGCAAGCCGCGCAAACGCCGAGGAAGATGAGGACGAGGCGGAAGCCCCCTTCCTGCGGCAACCCGCCGCGGAAAACACCGTGGGCAATGCCGAAGAAAGTGCCGAAACAAGCGGCGAAAACAACGCCGCGGAAGGCACGGGGGCAGCCCGCGAAGAAATTTCAAACGCATCGGACGGATCCGCTGCCGCGCAAGAGACCGCACGCCCCGAAGCAAAGCCGCACGTGCTTACCCCCGAAGAGCAGCAGCGCATCCATGAAAATTACCGCGCGCTGATCGGGGAAAACGGCGACGCCGAATATTACGAACAGGTGCGCCGCAACGAAGAAGAGCAGCGGCGGCAGCAGGAAGCGCCCCGCAGCGAAGCGGCGGCGGAATTTGCAGCCGCCGAACAGAGCGCCCCCGTTTACGACGACGAGTACGAGCGCAACCGGGCGATCTCTTCGGAACTTCTGTACGCAAACAGACCCGCCGAAGAGCGGAACTACAAAGAACTGATCGCGCGGCTGTACGACAACACCCGCCACGGCGACCCCGCCGAGGACGAGCCGCCGCAAACAGCGGTGCAAGAGAGCCCCGCCCCCGCCGCCGAGCCCGCGCCGCCCGCTCCCGCACCGGTGCCGCAACGCGGCAGGACCGCCGGCAACATTGAGTTTTACGACGTAGAGGAACAGGCGGAAACGGACGGGCTGCGCGTTACAACGGCGACCGGAAGGCGCAGCCGCGGCACAGCCATGCAAAAAGCGGATACGGCAGGAACGTTCGACAAAGGCAGGCTGCTCTTCATCACGGCGCTGTGGGTGTTCGGGGTCGCGCTCGTGGAATCCATCATCAACGCGTGCCTCTCCGGCATGCTCGCCTCTGGCGCGGCATACGCCGTTCTCCCCTTCGTTTTTTCCGTCGCCTTCCTGTGCGTATTTTTGATCCTGTTCCTGCGCGGCTACGGCAGGCGGAGCAAAAAGGTCAAAAGCAAATCGTACGTTTCCGCAACGCTGATCGTTTATGTAAACGTCGTTCTCATCATCTGCCTGATCGCCTTTTTGGTGATCGGATTCAGCGGAACGATCACGGCGCGCAGTATTTTGCTGTATGCCGTATTCCCCTGCATTTTCCTCTTTAACGTGCCGCTGTTCGCCATCATTTATTACTATCTTTTCAGCAAAGAATAAGGTTAGCTACTCGCCCGATTCCGCCTTTCGGCGGAATCGGGCACAAAATTTGACCGATCTACATGTGAAAGCGTTTGCCGTGGCAAACGCTTTCTTTTTTATAAAAACAAGCACCCGAAAAGCCGAGCAAACTTTTTCGGGCGTTTTCCTGTTTTACGGGCACATGCCTCGCGGCGATCCGATCCGCACGCCGCAAACAAAAGTGCGGGCGCGCTACTTTTTCCTGCGCATAAGTTCCTCCGCACGGGCTTTAAAATCGAGCAGCGAATAAACGTACGGGCGGTGCTCTTCGCTTTCAATGTCGTACACCACCCGCTTGACGCCGTTTGCCGCCACCGCCGTGATGTCATACGTCCATTGGATCTCGGTTCGGTCAAAGGAAGCGCGCATCCGCTCAAACAGTTCCCTTTCCGCCGCGTTAAAATACACCGCAAGGAGAAACCGATCCGGCTCCAACAAAAAGGCGCAAAACGTTCTTCCGCCCCTTTTTATCCGATAAACGAGCTTCGCCTTGCCTTCCCCCGCGCTCCAAAGATGTTCCTTTGCCGCATAGCGCTCCTCGATCTCCTTTGCGAGCGCCAAAAACAAAGTATACCGCTCCGCCGTTAAGATCTCCTCCGCCAGCGCGCGGCATTCCTCTTCGGTATCGGGCACGTACTTCGTCCGCGGCAGCAGCATACGCCGCAAAAAGTCAAGTTCTTTCGGCGTTTTCAGCTTCTTTTTGACTTCGATCATCCGCAGCTGTTTTTCGGTATACGGTCTTTCGCTCATCTTTTTTCCTCAGTATACGTTCCGTATGCACGCAAGCAATGCTTCGCCCCGCAGTTCTCTTTCCGCGTTTTTGCAAAAACCCGCCATATATTCGATGTTTTTTTTGGGAACGAGCGGCGCGTTGACCAACCCGTACAGCGATAGCCCCGCCTGTTTTGCCGCCTGCACGACGCGCAGCACGCACGCTTCCCGCACGGCGGCTTCCTTCACGATCCCGTGTTTATCCAACCCTCTGCCGCCGCACTCAAACTGCGGCTTGATCAGCGCGAGCACCCTGCCGCCCGCGGAAAGCACGGAAGCCGCCGCAGGCAATACGAGCTCCAAAGAAATAAAGCTCACATCGATCGTTATAAGATCGGGCGGCTGCGGCAGATCGCCCGCGCGCAAATAACGCACGTTGGTCCTGTCGCACACCGTTACGCGCGGATCTTCCGCCAACGACGGCGCCAGCTGACTTTGCCCGACGTCAAAGGCATAAACATGCGCCGCTCCCGCGCGCAGCAGGCAGTCGGTAAACCCGCCCGTGCTGGCACCGAAATCCGCACAAACGGCGCCGCATACCTTTTTCTCAAAAACTTGCAGCGCCCGTTCCAGCTTTTTTCCGCCCTCGGAAACATAGGCGCCCGCCTCGGCGACGCGCACCTCGTCTCCCTCGCGCACCTCGTCCGCCGCTTTTGCCGCCCTGCCGTTCAGCAACACGCGTCCCTCGGCAATGGCGCGTGCCGCCTTGGTGCGCGACGAAAAAAAGCGCTCGGATACATATTTGTCCAAGCGCATCGCTCAATACTCCCTTTTCAGAACCGACCGCGCCGTTTCCATGAAGAAGTCTGATTCAAACGGCAGGGCGTCAAGCACCTTTTCACAGATGCCGCAGTAATGCTCCGCCATCGAACGGCACTCCTCCATCCCGTACAGCCGCACGTAGCTCAATTTGTTTTCCCGCTCGTCCTTCCCGACGGTTTTTCCCAGCTTTTCAAAGTTTCCACTCACATCCAGCATGTCGTCCGTGATCTGAAACAGAAAACCGAGATTTTTTCCGTATTCGGCAAGCAGCGAAAGAATGTTTTCGTCCATTCCGTACACATAGGCAGGCACGGTGACCGCGGAAACGAGCATCTTCGCCGTCTTGTTCCGCACGATGAACTCCGCCTCGCTCTTTCCCGCCGTTTCGCTTCCTTCGTAAAACAGATCGGCAGCCTGCCCCGCGATCATCCCCCTCGCGCCCGCGTTGAGGCAGATCTGCTCTGCCGCGTTGAGGTAGGTGCGCCCGCGGCGGCTCTCCTGAAAGCAGAGCGCATACGCCTCGTTGAGAAGCGCGTCCCCCGCCAAGATCGCCTGTCCGACGCCGAATTTTTTATGGTTCGACGGCTGCCCGCGGCGGAAATCGTCGTTATCCATCCCCGGCAGATCGTCGTGCACGAGCGAATAGGTATGGATCATTTCCAGCGCAACGGCAAAAGGCGCCACGTCCTGCTCCTTGCCGCCGAGCATCCGCGCACAGGCAAACATGAGCACGGGGCGCAAACGTTTGCCGCCGATCTGCAACGAATAGCGAAAGCTCTCCTGCAAAACGGGCGGCGAAAGCGTGATCTTGCTCAAATAGTCGGAAAGCGCCGCTTCGAAAATACCCTTGTAGGCATTGTACTGCTGCGTAAAATTTTCCAAGTTACCCTCTCTTTGCCGCAAGCACCGTATTGTACAGCAGCATTGTGATGGTCATCGGCCCGACGCCGCCCGGAACGGGCGTAATGTACGCCGCCTTCTCTTTGACCGCCTCATAATCGACGTCGCCGCACAGCTTCCCGTTTTCGTCTCGGTCCATGCCGACGTCGATGACGACCGCACCTTCTTTGACCATATCCGCGGTCACGAACTTCGCCCTGCCGATGGCAACGACCAAAATATCCGCCTCCGCGCAAACTTTGGCAAGGTCTTTTGTTTTGCTGTGGCAGACGGTAACGGTCGCATCCGCATTGAGCAGCAGCATCGCCATCGGCTTTCCGACGATGTTTGACCTGCCGAGCACAACGGCGCGCTTGCCGCGCGGATCGATGCCGTACGCTTCCAGCATTTTCATCACCCCGTGCGGCGTGCAAGCCACGAGCGCCGCGCGCCCCATTGCCAAGTTGCCGACGTTTTCCGCACAAAAGCCGTCCACGTCCTTTTCGGACGGGATATGCTTCAACGCGCGCTCGGCGTCGAGATGCTTGGGAAGCGGCAGCTGCACGAGGATCCCGTGCACGTTTTTATCCGCAACAAGCCCGTCCAGCAGTTCTTCCAGCTGCTCTTGCCGCGTTTCGGCGGGGAGATGATAGGAATAGGAACGGATCCCCGTCTCTTCGCACGCCTTGATCTTGTTGCGAACATAGACCTGCGACGCGGGGTCTTCCCCCACCAGCACAACGGCGAGCCCGACCTGTTTTCCGTGCTGCCGCGCGTATTGCTCCGCCTCTTCGCGGATATCCGCGCGCAGCTTCGCCGCCAATTCCTTACCGTCGATACGAACGCTCACTTTTGTACCTCCCCGGCAATAAACGCCGCCAAAACGCCGTTCACGAACCCGATGCTTTTTTCCGTGGAATATTTTTTTGCCAGCCCGACCGCCTCGTCCACCGCCACCACGGCGGGCGTATCCGTGTACTTTGCCTCCGCCATGGCAAGCAGCAGCAAACTCTTGTCGGCGGGGAACAGGCGCTCTGCCGAAAACCCGATGCAGTATTTACCGAGCAACTCTTCCAGCTCTTTTCTGTTTGAAAAGACCGCACCCAGCAGCACGTCCGCAAAAGCGGCGTCCTCTTCGCCGAGTTTTTCCGCGCGGTAGATGCCGCGGCGGAACGAGGCAGGTTCTTCCGCGTTGAACAGCGAAGAAAAAATGATTTTGAACGCACATTCGCGCGATTTGCTTCTCATGTCTGTTTTTCCTCATTACGGAATGATTTCCCCCCGCAAAAACGAAGGGAAATGCAATACCGCCGTTTATTCCGCCGCCGTGCGCTCGCCGAGCTGGTCCACGCATTCCACATACACATCCACTTTGGCAACTTTGTAATTCGTCATTGCCTCCACGTTGTGTTTTACGGTCTGTTGGATCTTAAAAGCGACTTCCGGCACGTTGTACCCGTAATCGACGATCACGGAAATGTCGGCATAAATGCCGTTCTTTTCAAAATAGATCTTCAGCCCCTTTTTCTTTCCGCCGAGCAGTTCTACCCCCTCCACTTCGGAGACGGCGAGGTGCACGATCCCGTTTACGATACCGGGATTGTACGAAACCTTCCCTTTCTGCCCGTCGGAAGGAACGCGCTTGAATACAGCCATTCCTGCTCCTCCCGCAAAGTTCTGTATACTTATTATACCATACTTTTTAGGATTTGAACAGCATTTTTATCAAATTTCCGTTCCGATCGGCATAATATTTACGTTTGCGGGGTCACAGCCCGCCTCGTCGCTGAGAATGTTGTAGATCGCCAAAAAATCATCGTAGGCGAGCCCCGCCGCGCTGACGAAAACGTTCACGTTTTCCGACTCGGTGCCGATGCTGACCACAACGTCGTCGTATCCCATCGCCTTGATGTACGTTTCGAGCAACAGCTCCTTTTCCATTGCCTCCACGATATCCAGTTTGAGCGCGATCGCTTCGGCGTACTCCGCCCCGCCTTCCTCTACCGACGCGAGAATGGAATCCAGCTCCAACAGTTCGGCGTTGCGGTTGGTGGTCCGATCGGTACGGTAGGTCGAAAAATAATTCGCCGATGCGGTGATATCACCGTCTGCCGCACTGCCCTGCACGCCGCCCGCAAGCACAAAGTTGAATACGGCGGTGACCGCAAGCAACAGCACCAGGGCGGACATAATGACGATCTTTTTGGTTTTTGACATTTCCGTTTGCTCCTTTTACTTTAATGTGTTCCCGCCTTTGTATATATCTTGATTTTGCTTTGGGGAATATCCAACACAGACGCCGCTGCTTCCAACAGGCGGATGCGCACCAACACGCTCTCCGCCCCCTCCGCAACGATCAAAACGCCCGTGATCTCTGGAAACCGCTCTTCCAACACCACCACGTTGCCGCCGACAAGCACGGGCGAAGAGGTCGTATTGCCGTCCGCATCCACCGTCGTTTCCATGGCAACGATCTTCTCCCCTTCGGAAACAACGCTGACGAACACATCCACCTCTCCCGCGCCGTCGATGCCGGAGAGTACCGAGGCAAGCTGCCGCTCCAACGTCTGCGCATACCCATCCGGGGCGGAAGTCGCCTGCTCCTGCTTTCCGCCGAGCATGGAATACACGGCGCCGAGCACCACAACGGCAAGGATGAGCACGACAACGATCTCCAACACCTTTCCGCCTTTGAGTTTTTCTTTGAGTTTTGCCAGCACAGGCCGCCCGCTCATTGCACCGTCACCTCCGCGTCTTTGTACAACCCGGAAACGCGCCCTGCGATCTGTTCGGTTATAAGTATATGCTCGCCGTTCTCGTATATTCCGAAATCTTTGACCGAAACCAGCACATCCGTCACGGTAAACGCATATTCGACGCTTTTCCAGCCGATCTGCGCCTCCGCCTCCACCGAAAACTCCTTTTTGAGCAACGCCTCCAAACTCTCCTCCTCCTGTTCCGCCCTGCGCGAAAACACACTTTCGATAAACGCACCGTCCGGCTGCATCCCCTCTTCCTGCGAAGACGCGCCGAAAGACGTTTTAAAATCGGTAAAGAAAAACAGAAGCGGCAATAGCATGACCAGCAGGCAAAACAGTTTTAAAATGCCGCCGATAAACTTCCCCGTTTTGCCCGGCGGAAGCAGGAGCATAACGAGAGCGGATAAAATCGCGGCGCCGCAAACGGCGAGAATGTATACTTTCATTTTTAAAACAGCGCGTTGGAAGAACAGATCAAGAGCAATACGGTGACAAAATACATAAACCCGACCGCCAAAAGCCCTGCGATGAAATAGTTGACGGACTTAGACAGCGAGGCGAGAAACCCGGAGATCCCCTCCGCCCCGACCGGCTCCGTGACCGCCGCCGCAAGTTTTAAAAAGAGATTGTACACGATCAGCTGGATGAGCGGCACCGCAAGCACGATCACCAAAAGCAGGATCCCGCACATCCCCACGGAATTTTTGATGAGCACGCTCCCCGCCATCACAAGGTCTAACCCGCCGCTCAAAAAACCGCCCACAACGGGCACGGAACTGCCGATCGCGTATTTTGCCGCCTTGAACGAGATCCCGTCATAGGTGGCGGAGGTGATGCCCTGCACCGTTAAAAACACCGAAAACGCCGTCAGAGCAATGCCGAGCGTCCACTTTATGACGCCGGAAAAGAAGGAGGTGAAATTTTTCAGCCGCACCTCTTCGTTCATGTGCCCGGCAACCTGCAACACGCACACGAGCACCGCCAACGGGAAGACCACCGCCGAAACCACCTGCACAACGCCGTCGCTCAAAAACAGCGCAGCGGGTCTGTATACCGCCGCCGAAACGCTGCCGCCGCAGGTGACGATGAGCGTAAGCAAAACGGGAAAAACCGCCTGCATCTGCGCGCGCATGGAATCTACGGCGGAAATGCAATCCGTTACGATCCCCGAAAAGGAGGTAAGGACCAGAACGAGCACCGCCCCGTAGCACATAAAAAAGATCATACGCGCCGTACCGTGTTCGGCAAACGAGCTTTTAAAGCGGTTTAAGATCCCGCACAAAATGCCGATGGAAAGGATCAAACAGAAGGTGGGCAGCAGCCCGGAAAGCCCGTCGAACACAAGCGCCGCGATCGCCTGCAAGGCGCTGCCGTAATCGATGGCAAAATCTCCGCTGAGCAGCTGCTCGACCTTTTCCGCAAAGCTCCCCGTACCGAACTGCTCGCGCTGCTGCTCGGTAAGTGTTGCGAGATACTCGTCCAAAGCGTCCGTATCGAGCTCGCCGAGAAGGTCCTCCACGTTTTCCCAAAGCTCTTCTTCCGCGCTCTGCGAACCCTCCTCCGTTCCGTCCTCCGCTTCCTGCGCGGCGACGGGCAAAAAGAAGAGCCCCGCAAACAAAACAAACGCCGCCGCCAACGCAAAAACGAGAACGAACCGCTTCGGTTTTCGCCTGCATACCATCATAAGAGCCCCAAAAAATTTTCGATCACGGAAACGAGCCCGCGCACGATCGGCACGGAAACGGTAAATATGATCACCTTCCCCGCCAACACGAGTTTATCCGCCACGCTCTTCGCCCCGAAATCTTCCACAACGCCCGCTGCAAATTCCACGAGGTACCCGATTGCAACGATCTTTAAGATCGTGCGGATCAGCGCGCCGTCGATCCCCGTCGCGCTGCCGATCTCCGCAAAAACGCCCAACGTTTCCCCCAGCAGATCGACGGTGAACAAGAGGATCACCACGATCCCCGCAATCGTGACCGCAAAGGAGATCTCCGGCTTCGAGGCACGGAGCAGCACCGCCGCGATCGCCGTCACCAATCCGACGCCGAGGATGCGCACCAGCTCCATACTCAGAACAGATCGAATATCCCGCGGACGGAGCGGAACAGGTCGGCGACCATATCCAGCACAACGGCAAGCACAATGATCAGCCCCGCCAAACTTACGATCGTTGCCATATCCTCGCGGTCAGACTTTTTCAAGATCTGGCAAACGATGGTCACGATGATGCCTACGGCGGCAATTTTGAAAATAATATCGATATCCATGCCCCCTCCGCCGTCAAATGATGAGGATCACGAGGATCAGCCCTGCCAGCACACCGAGCTTCATATAGAGCGAAAAATGCTTTTTGTACGCCTCTTCGCTGCTGCGGCGGCGCTCTTCCACTTCCTGCCGCCGCGCGGCAAGATAGCTTTTTTGCGAAGCCGCATCGCTTTTGCCGATCATTTTAAAATAATCGGCAAGATAGTTTTGCTCTTCCTTGCGCAGATACGGGATCGCATGTTCCCCGCCGCCGAAGCCGCACTGCTTTTTTTGTTCCAGCAGTTTTTTAAAATCGCCGCTGAACCCGTACTTTTCGATAAATGCGGGCAGCGGCGCCCTTGTGTAACTCACCTCGTTGTACAGCCGCTCGTTGAACAAACTCAACTGGTAATAAAAATCGCGGCGCTGCCGGTACTTGCGCACAAACAGCCAGGCGAGCAACACGCACAAGAGCGGCAAACAGAGGCATAACAGCAGTTTCAGCACGCCGCCACCTGCCGCAGCGCCCTGTCGTAGATCCCGCCGATCTGCCCCACGCCCGACGCGGAGAGAACGACG
The DNA here is from genome assembly GCA_944346885.1 of uncultured Clostridia bacterium. GTDB lineage: Bacteria > Bacillota > Clostridia > Christensenellales > Borkfalkiaceae > Borkfalkia. Next base: position 24,592 of record CALVMR010000006.1, read on the forward strand.
TAATAGGAAAACAGTTCCTCCCGAAGAACGCGGGAAAACACGGGGGATGCGCGCAGCGCTTCAATGCCGCGCAGGTGCGCCGAGGCGATCACTTCGACGCCGCCGCGCACGCACGCCGCCACGGCATCCAATTCCTCTTCGCCGATAAGCTCGTCCGTTATGATGACGTCCGGGCGCATCGCCCGCACGGCTGCCGTCATGGCGTCCGTTTTGTGCGCAAAACGGATCACATCGGTAAACACCCCCACATCCAGCGCCGAGCTGCCGTTCGAAGCGCTGATCTCGTTGCGCTCGTCGCCGATCAGCACATTTATGGGCGTGCCGCCGCATAAGAGCCGTGCCAAGTCACGCAGGATCGTCGTCTTTCCCCGCCCCGGTGGGGAAAGCAAAAGCACGCTCGCCGCCCCTTCCGAAAAACAGCGGCGAAAAATTTGTTCCGCACAGCCGCGCACTTCATGCGGGATACGGATGTTCAGCGAGGTGATCTCTTTTACGGCAAACGCACTGCCCTCTTCGTATACGTACGCGCCGCCCAGCCCGATCCGCTCTCCCGCCGCCCCCGTGATATAACCGCTGCGCATCTGCTCGGTGACGGAATAGACGGAATAGTTGCTGGCGCGGTATACGATCTCCTCAATATCCGCGGCAGAGGCGATGAGTGCCGCACCCTGCTTGTCCGTCACCCCATGCCTGCCGAGGTACGTATAGCTGCCGCCGTAATTGATGACGACGGGCTTTCCCGCCCGTACGCGCAGTTCGTATACGCAGCATAGGTTTGTCCGCCGCAGCGCCGCGCGCAAACCGTCCGTCAAAAAATCCAGCATGCCTTGTCCTCGCTTTCCGTATATCATATGAAGCTGCCCTAGGCGTTATGCCAAACGCCGCGGCATTCTCCGCCGCCTTTTGCTCTTTTTGGCGCTCCGAAAGATCCTCCTTTTCTATAAAAGACCGATGCCCGCCGCGGCAAAAGCCGCGGCGGGCATCGGTTCATACGTAAACGCACTTCGATCATTTTTCTGCTTTGATCCCGACCACTTTATAACCTGCGTCTTCGACCGCTTTGACGAGCACGTCGTCCGCCGCATCCGTCTGCACGATCGCCCGCTTCTTTTTCAGCTCGACCGTTGCCGTAACGCCTTCGAGCGCGTTGAGCGCGTTTTCGACCCGCGCGCTGCAATGCGAACAGCTCATGCCTTCGATCTTCAAAATTTTACGCATGGGTACACCTCCTTTTTGTTCTATCTTACAGCCCTGCTCCGTGCACCGCTTCCGCATCCAACGCGGGCGGAAACGCATCAGCCGCAGGGCATTCGTTACCACAAAAACCGAACTCAAACTCATTGCCAGCGCCCCGTACATCGGCTGCAACAGCACGCCGACCGCGTACAACGCGCCCGCCGCAACGGGGATGCACAGCAGATTGTACAAAAACGCCCAAAACAGGTTTTGGTGAATGTTGCGCACCGTGGCACGGCTCAGATCGACCGCCGTATTGACGGCGCGCAGATCCCCGCCGACCAGCACGACGTCCGCCGAATCGATGGCAACATCCGTACCGTTCCCCATCGCTATCCCGACGTCTGCCTCTTTCAGCGCGGGAGAATCGTTTATCCCGTCCCCGACCATGGCGGTGACCGCGCTCTTTTTGCTCTCCGCAACGGCTTTGAGCTTATCCTCCGGCAGCACCTCGGCGATGACCTGCCCGATGCCCGCCTGCTTTGCAACGGCGCGGGCAGCCCCCTCCGCGTCGCCCGTCAGCATAACGGGCAAAATGCCGCGCTCCTTCATGCCCGCCACCGCTTCGGCGCTGTGCTCTTTGATGACGTCCGCCACGGCAAACAGAGCGGCAAGCTTTTTCCCTACGGAAAAATACAGCACCGTTTTTCCCTCATCGGCAAAACGGACGGCGTCCTCTTCCGCCTCCGCCGTGCGCACGCCGCTCTCGGCAAGCAGCCGCAAGTTTCCGATGCGGCATGTTTCCCCGCCGACCACGGCTTCCGCGCCCTTACCGGGGAAGTAGGAAAACGCCTCCGCCCTGCCAAGTTCCGCCCCCTCGCTTTCCGCCTGCCCGCTGATGCATGCCGCCAGCGGATGGTTGGAACCGAGTTCCGCCGTTCCCGCCAGCCGCAGCACGGCGGCGCGGGAAAAGCCGTTGTAGAGCACAACGTCCGTCACCCGCGGTTTGCCCTCGGTAACGGTCGCCGTCTTATCCAGCAAAACGCAGCGAACATCCTTTGCCCTTTGCAGCGCCTCGGCATCCTTATACAAAATGCCGAGCGAGGCGCCGCGCCCCGTTGCCGCCATAACGGCGACGGGCGTAGCCAGCCCAAGCGCGCAGGGGCAAGAAATGACAAGCACGCTGATCGACATGCTTACGATCTGAGCGGGTTCGACCGTTGTTACGGCGCCCGTTCCCCATAAGATCATCCAAACCGCAAACGTCAACGCGGCGATGCCGAGTACAACGGGAACAAAAATGCCGGCGATCTTATCCACGGCGCGCTCGATCGGCGCCTTTGAAGCCCCCGCCGTTCGCACCATTTTGATGATCGAAGAGAGAACGGTATCTTCCCCCACTTTTTCGGCGCGGATGCGCAGTACGTTTCCGCGGTTGACGGAGGCACTCGTCACCGCGTCGCCCGCCCGCACCTCGACGGGCAGGCTTTCGCCCGTGATCGCAGACTTATCGACAAAGGAATCCCCCTCCAAGATCACCCCGTCTACGGGGATGCTGTCGCCTTGGCGCACAACGACGGTATCCCCCTTCACGACCTCCGCAAGCCGCACGGTCTGCAACGCGCCGCCCCGCTCCACCGTAACGGTATCGGGGGCAAGTTTTAAAAGTTTTTCCACCTCTCCGCCCGTTTTGCTCTTGGAACGCGCTTCCAGCCACTTGCCCAAGGTAACGAGGGTGAGCACCATCGCCGCGGATTCAAAAAACAAATTTTTCCCCGCCAGCGCCTCCGCCTGCGCAGGATCGCCGCCGAAGGAGAGATTCATCAAAAACAAAACGACCAAACTGTATAAAAAGGAAACCGCGGCGCCCAGCCCGACCAGTGTATCCATGTTCGGGACGCGCTTAAAAAGCGCCTTGATGCCGTTTTTAAAAAAGGCGAAATTGATAAACAATACGGGAACCGTGAACACGAGCTGCAACAGCGCAAAATTCCACGGGTTTTTGTGCATATCGAAAAAATACGGGAGCGGCGCCCCCGCCATGTGGTGCAGCATCGTAAGATAGAGCAGCGGGAGCAAAAACGCGAGCGAAACAAAAAAGCGTATTTTCAGTTTTTTTGCCTCTTCTCCGAAGGTGTTTGCTTTTTTTGCGTCCGCTTGCCGCGGCGCAGCGCCGTCGTCCACCGCGGCGCCGTAACCGAGCGAAACGACGGCTGCCACGATCGCATCGGGGGTCACGGCGGTTTCGTCGTATTCCACGCTCATGCTCTGCCCCATCAGGCTGACGTCCGCCCTTTTAACACCGGAAAGCTTGTTCACCGTTTTTTGAATGCCTGCCGAACAGGCGGCACAGGTCATCCCCGTCACTTTGAATTGCGTACGCATGAAAACCTCATTTAACCACTACCAATACGGTTGCAATTATTATACTCCCGCCGCAGCGCGCTGTCAAGACCGCCGCAAAGAAAAAAACCGCGCAAACGCTTGCGGTATATCCGCGCGCATGATATACTATCCGCGCGAGGTGAACCGATGTACCGCCATCATGCAGAATCGATCGAAAATCTCATTGCCTATTTCCGCCCCATGCCGGGGCTGACCGCCCTGATCTTGGGCGGCTCGGTCGCCAAAGGAAACGAACGCCCCGATTCCGACATAGACGCGATCGTCATCGTATCGGAGGAGGCGTACGCTTCGCTTGCCGCGCAAAACCGCTTTGCAGAAGTGATCGCGGGGCACTGCACCTATGAGGGAGGCTACTTCGACGTAAAATACAAGACCAAGCGGATGCTCGAAGAAGCCGCTCTGTACGCGAGCGAACCGACGCGCAACGCCTATGTAAAGGCGCGCGTGCTCTTTTCTTCCGACCCAGCGATCGCGCCGCTGCTCGAACGGATCGCGGCATATCCCGAAAGCGAGCGGTTGCAAAAGATCCGCTGCTTCAACGCCGATTTGCAGCTAAACCGCGGCTATTTTTTGCGCTGCGTGCCCGAAAACAACGCCTATATGCGCGCCCACCTTGCGCAGGAGATCGTGTACAGCGTATACCGGCTGATCCTCCTCGAAAACCGCGTACTGTTCCCCTCAAACCGACGCCTCGAAGAAGCGGTGCGCGGCTGCAAAAAACGCCCTGCGGATATTTTGGAACGAGGCGCGGTATTTTTAAAGGAGATAAGCGAAGCAGCCTGCGAAGCCTTTGTTCGCCCGTTTTGGGAACAGAGCGGTTTGCCGCTGACGGATAACGTGAGCGAAAACTGTTCGCAGTACGTAAACTATTACGAAGACTGGTGGCGCAAAGAGCGCCCTCCCTTCCCCAACGAATGGTAGCCTCCGCCGCGCAAAATTTTTCGGACGGGCGAAAACCGCCGCAGGATAAACCCTTATCGCCCCGCCGCGGCGCAGCGGGCATGCGGAACAACGCGGCTGTACGCAAAAGCGGGCGGAACAAACGTTCCGCCCGCTTTTGCTTGCAAAATTACTTGCTCTCTTCGGTAGCGACCACTTCTCTGCCGTCATAATAGCCGCACTTTTTGCAGACCTTATGGGGCTGTTTCAGTTCATGGCAATGCGGGCACTCCACAAGCGTGGGCGCTGCCGCTTTAAAATTCGCATACCGTGTATTCGTCCTCTGCTTGGACTGTTTCGACTTAGGTACCGCCATCTCCGTTCACCTCTTCTGACATGTTTTGCTAAGACTACAAAAGTATAAACCATTCAAAGCGCTTTGTCAACTTATTTTCTTCAAAAAAGCAAAAGTTTACCCCTTTGCTTCCACAAGTTCTTTTGTTTCGCGCGCAATGACCAATTCTTCGTTGGTGGGAATGACGAGCACTTTCACTTTGGAATCCTTCCCGGAAATATCGTGGATGGAACCATCGTTTTTCTGCTCGTTTTTGAGCGCGTCGATCGTGATGCCGAAGCAGCTCATCCCGTCGCAGACGGCGCGGCGCACCTGCCACGTATTTTCGCCGATGCCCGCCGTAAACACAAGGCAATTGATGCCGTTCATTGCGGCGATATACGCGCCTATGTATTTTTTGACGTTATAGACGAAAACGTCGATGGCAAGTTTGGCGCGCTCGTTGCCCTCCGCCGCCGCCTTGGTCAAGTCGCGGAAATCGCTGGATACGCCGCTGATGCCCGCCACGCCGCACTGTTTGTTGAGATAATTGATGCAATCGAGCATCGTATAGTGCTTTTTGGCTGCCAAATATTCAAGCACGGCGGGATCGATATCGCCCGAACGCGTACCCATCGGCACGCCCGCAAGCGGCGTAAAGCCCATGCTCGTGTCGATGCATTTTCCGCCCAGCACCGCGCTCAGCGAAGAACCGCCGCCGAGGTGGCAGGTAACGATCTTGGTCTCCTCGGCGGGCATGCCGAGGTATTTGATCGCCTCCTGCGAAACAAATTTATGGCTGGTACCGTGGAACCCGTAACGGCGCACCTTGTATTTTTTATAGTCGTCGTAATCGATCGCATACATGTACGCATGCGGCGGCATCGTGGAATGGAACGCGGTGTCAAACACGAGCGCCATCGGCGTTGCGGGCATCACTTCGCGGCACGCCTCGATGCCGAGCATGTTGGCGGGCATGTGCAGCGGCGCAAGTTCGATGTTCGCCTTGCACTTTTTCATCACTTCGTCGTTGAGCAAAACGGAGCGGTCAAAATCCTCGGCGCTGTGCACCACGCGGTGCCCTACGGCGTCGATCTCTTTCATTGACGAGATCGCCCCGTGCTTTTCATCGACAAGCGCCGCAAGCACCAACTGCAACGCAACTTTGTGATTGGGCATATCCTGTTCGATGACCGTTTCCCCCGCGCTGGTCTTGTGCGTGAGCTTAGAGCCGCGGATCCCGATGCGCTCGCAGCCGCCTTTGGCGATCACGCTTTCGGTATCCATATCGATCAGCTGGTATTTCAGAGAAGAGCTCCCTGCGTTTACGACCAAAATTTTCATAATAATTTTCCTCTCCCTTTCGTTTCCCTGTTTTGCGGACCTTACTTGATCTGCGTCTGCAACGCCGTAATGGCGACCGCCGCCACCACATCGTCCGATTTACAGCCGCGAGAAAGATCGTTGATCGGCTTTGCAAAGCCTTGGCAAAGCGGCCCCACCGCCTGGAACCCGCCGAGCCGTTCGGTCAATTTGTAACCGATGTTGCCCGCATCCAGATCGGGGAAAATGAGCACGTTTGCATGCCCCGCCACTTTGGAACCGGGCGCTTTCGACTTCGCCACGGAAGGCACGATCGCGGCGTCCAGCTGCAATTCGCCGTCGATGTTGAGGTCGGGTGCTTTTTCCTTTGCCATGGCGAGCGCCGCCGTCACCTTGTCGATATCCGCATGCTTGGCGCTGCCCTTGGTCGAAAACGAAAGCATCGCCACGCGCGGCTGCATCCCCGCGATCTGCTCGGCGGTTTTTGCAGACATGACGGCGATCTCCGCAAGCTGTTCGGCGGTCGGATTTTCATTCAGCCCGCAGTCGGAATAAATAAACGCGCCGTCTTCGCAGTATTCGGCGCCGCCTATGGGCGCGACCATGAGAAAATAACTGGAAACCAGCGGCACGCCCGGCGCCGCCTTCACGATCTGCAAACCGGGGCGGAGGGTGTTTGCCGTGGAGTGGCACGCACCGGAGACCAACCCGTCCGCGTCTCCCGCTTTGAGCATGAGCACGCCGAAATACGTATTGTCGTAAGAGAGCTTGTCCGCCTCCTCTTCGGTCATCCCCTTCGCTTTGCGGAGCGAATACAAGAGCGCGGCGTACTCGGCGCGCTTTTCGCTCTTGGCGGGGTCGATCACGGTAACGCCTTCCAGATCGACGTTCGGGTTATCCTTTGCGATCTGTTCGGGGTTTCCGAGCAAAACGATGTTTGCGATGCCCTGTTTGGTAGCGTCCTGCGCCGCCTTTACGACGCGCGCGTCCTCCCCTTCGCACAGCACGATGGTCTTATGCAGCGCCGCCGCACGCTTTTTGATATCCCGCATTACCGCACCTTCGTTCAAGCGCCGTTCCAGCGTTTCGTTGACTTCGGTGATCTTCTCTTTCACTTTATCGAAAAAGCCCGCCATACAACAATTTACCTCAATCGCTTTATTTTTTACGGAAAATGCGCTATAATGGAAAGGTAACAAATCACCCGCACGCCCTTTTCCGCGTCAACTGTTATTATATACCAATCTTTCCGAAAAGTAAAGGTTTTAAGGAAAAAAATGAAAATTTGCGGCATAATTTGCGAATACAACCCCTTCCACAACGGGCACGCGTATCTCATCGAACAGGCAAAAAAACTAAGCGGCTGCGACGCCGTGGTCTGCATGATGAGCGGCAATTTTACCCAGCGCGGCGAAGCCGCGGCACTGGATAAATTTACGCGGGCGGGGCACGCCGTGCTCGGCGGGGCGGATGCCGTGATCGAGCTGCCCGCGGTATTCGCGCTGGCGCCCGCGGAGATCTTTGCAAAGGGCGCCGTGCGCCTGCTCAACGCCGTGCCGGGGTTCGATACGCTTGCTTTCGGCTGCGAAACGGCGGACCCCGCGCGCTTTTTAGCCGCCGCAAAGGCAACTTCCGAAGAGAGCCGCGGCTTCCGCCGCATTTTGCGCCTGCACCTGCGCGCGGGCAAAAGCCTGCCCCGCGCCCGTTCGGAAGCGCTTGCAGAAACGGGCGAGAGCGAGGCGGCAGCGCTGTTGCAGTCTCCCAACAACATACTCGGCGTCGAATACCAAAAGGCGCTGCTTTCCTGCGGAAGTTTGGCAAAGATCCTGCCTGTCAAACGCACGGGCGCAGGGTATTCGGATGCGGAACTGCTCAAAAACTTTTCCTCCGCATCGGCGATCCGCGCCGCCGTACGCGAAGGAAAAGAGCGCGCCGTGCGCAAAAACGTACCGGAGTATGTGGCAGACGACCTGTTTGCATCCTTTTCGGATGGCGACGCCTTTAAAAAAATCGCCGTTTACGCGGCTCTTTCGCAGAGCGCCGAACAGCTCAAACGGGTGTTGGACTGCTCGGAGGGGCTGGAAAACCGCATCAAAGCGCTCGCAAAAGACAACCCCGATTACGATATCCTCATCGAAAAGGCGACCACAAAACGCTACATTTCCTCGCGCATCCGTCGCATCCTCGCCGCCGCCGCCCTGCACATCACGGAAGAACTGGTACGCAAAGCGCTGCGCGCGCCGCTGTATTTGAAGGTACTGGCGCTGCGCAACGAGCGGGCAGACGAACTTCTCCCCGTATTCGGAAGAGCGGCTTTCCCTTCCGTTATCCGAAAGGGCGACCTTGCCGCGCTTTCCGCCGCGGCAAGAGAGGTATACGAAAAGGACGTGCTCGCCGCCGACCTTTACGGCTTGGTAACGGGCAAACCCGCAAACCGCACGCAAACGCAGTTCATCCGCTGAGCGCGGCTCGCCCGCCGCGGCAAACAGCCGCCCCCCCGCCGAATGCGGCGCGGCTTATCAAAAACGAAACGGCTCCCGCAACGCGGGAGCCGCCTGTTTTGAAAATCGTTCCGAGTTCGGCCTGTAAGCCGAGTTCTGTCGTGTGCGGCCATCTATCTGGGAACGCCGTTACCGGCGAACACTAGCGATGTTCACGGCATACGCCGGGCGAGCAGCCCTATGCGGCGAATGCCCAATCTTGCACCGGACGGGGTTTACACGGCGCGCCGCGTTGCCGCGGCGCCGGTGAGCTCTTACCTCCCCTTTCCATCCTTGCAGGCACAGCCTGCGGTCTGTTTCTGTTGCACTTTCCTTGGAGTCGCCTCCACCGGACGTTATCCGGCGTCCTGCTCTATGGTGCTCGGACTTTCCTCACGGCTCTCGCCGCGCGGCCGCACAGCCGACTCGGAACAGGTGTATTGTACAACAACGCGCGCCCGCTGTCAATCAAAAACAAAGCCGCGGCAGGCAATCTGCATCAAACACTTGTCTTTTTTTTGAAAATATACTACAATAACAATGCATCGCCGCCCGATGCGCGGGCGGCGCGCAATTCCCGCAAGGCGGAACATTCAGGAGCGAACCGTATGAAAAAAACAAAGATCGTGTGCACGATGGGCCCTGCCTGCCGTAACGAAGAAACGCTGACCAAAATGGCGCTCGCCGGCATGAACGTGGCGCGCCTCAATTTCTCGCACGGTGATTACGAAGAGCACCAAAAGAACATCGAACTCATCAAAAAGGTGCGCGACAAACTCAACATCCCCCTGCCGATCATGCTGGATACGAAAGGTCCGGAACTTCGCATCAAGAGCTTTAAAACGCACAAGATCACGTTGAAGAGCGGCGACCCGTTCACGTTTACCATCGACGAAGTGGAGGGCGACCAAGAGCGCGTATCCGTCTCCTATAAAGGGATCGTGAACGACTTGGAAGAGGGCGATATCATCCTGCTCAACAACGGGCTGCTCGTGTTTAAGGTAAAAGAAGTGACCCAAACCGAAGTACACACCGTGACCGAGATCGGCGGCGAACTTTCGGATAAAAAGAGCATGTTTTTCCCCGGAAAAACACTCAGCCTCAAATACCTGAGCGAACAGGATAAGAGCGATATCCTCTTCGGCATCGAACAAGGGATCGACTTTATTGCCTGCTCTTTCACCTCCAAGGCGCAGGATATCATCGATATCCGCAAGCTGCTGGAAGAAAACGGGAACCCGGATATCGACCTGATCGCCAAGATCGAAAGCCAGAGCGGCGTAAACAACATCGACGAGATCTTGCAGGTGGCAAACGGCATCATGGTCGCCCGCGGCGACCTCGGCGTGGAAGTGCCCTACGAGGAGCTGCCGCAGATCCAAAAAATGCTCATCGACAAGTGCCGCCTTGCCAGCAAACGCTGCATCACCGCCACGGAGATGCTGGAATCGATGATCAACCAACCCCGCCCCACCCGCGCGGAGATCTCCGACGTTGCCAACGCCGTTTACGACGGCACCAGCGCCGTGATGCTCTCCGGCGAAACGGCGGGCGGCAAATACCCCGTTGAAGCCGTGGAGGCAATGGCAAAGATCTGTTTGGAGACCGAAAAGCACCTCACCGCAAAGTACGGCGAAAAGCAGTTGAAGATCCAAAGCCCCACCGACGCGCTCTCGCACTCCGCCTGCGTGCTCGCCGAGGATATCGGCGCCAAGGCGATCGTCGTGTGCTCGCGTTCGGGCGGCACGGCAAGGCTGGTTTCCCGCTTCCGCCCCAATATCGATATCATCGGCATGACGATCGAACCCATGTCGTACCGCAAACTCGCCCTCTCTTGGGGCGTGATCCCCGTTCTCTCCGAAGAATTTACTTCGATGGATGTTCTGTTCTACCACGCCAAACGCGCGGCGATCGCAACGGGGCTGGTCAAAAAAGGAGACCGCATCGTCATCACGGGCGGCAACCCGAACGGAAAATCGGGCAACTCAAACGTGATCAACATCGAACAGATCTAATTTTCAAAAACAAAAGACCTGCCTGCCGCAAGGGCATGCGGGTCTTTTTTATCCTCTTTTTTTAAAGCGGACCGCGGCTTTTAAAAACTATAATACGGCGCACCGCTTGCACGGATTGCCGTATTATAGTGAGAGAATATGAAAAAAGTTTTGGGTGGATAAATTTATTTTGTCTTGCTTTTGTGCTTTC
>CALVMR010000007.1 GCA_944346885.1 uncultured Clostridia bacterium
GTCAGCATGCAGACCAAGATCGCGCTGGGCGGCGTCAGCGAGCAGGAGCTCCAGAACATCGTCATCGCCTATGAGCCGGTCTGGGCCATCGGCACCGGCAAAACCGCAACCGCCGACCAGGCCGAGGAGGTCTGCGCCATCATCCGCGGTGTGGTCGAAAAGCTGTATCATAAAGCCGCTGCCGACGCGATGACCATTCAGTACGGCGGCTCGATGAAGCCGGGCAACGCGAAGGAGCTGCTGGAGAAGGAAGACGTTGACGGCGGCCTGATCGGCGGCGCGGCGCTGAAGGCGCAGGATTTTGCCGCAATCGTAGAAGCTGCAAAATAAGTGCTTCCACCCCTTTGCGGCCGCAGCCCCAATTGGGGCTGGCAGGCAGTTAGCTTCTGCTATTTAATTGAAGGCAAGTGTTCTTACTATCTCCTGCAAAACAGGATATAATTATGGACTAGAGTGAAAGCTAAGGAGATTTGCTTCGCTCTCTCCTCGCAGGAAAAAACGCTTCGCGTTTTATACAAACTTGGGAAGTTGGACTTTGTCCAACTTCGGGTCGCGTAGCACAAATTTCCGCCTCACCGAAAGCATAAGCGCGACTTAGCATCCAAAGGCTCTGCCTTTGGAATCCTCAAACTTTTTTTCTTTTTCCAGAAAGAGGTGCATCGTCATGAAACATCCACTGATCTTAATGATCCTCGACGGTTTCGGCATCAACCACTCCGACTACGGCAACGCCATCCATGCCGCCAAAAAACCGAACCTCGACAAATATTTTTCCCAGTACCCCCACACCCAGATCGGCGCTTCCGGCCTTGATGTCGGCCTTCCGGACGGGCAGATGGGCAACTCGGAGGTTGGCCACACCAACATTGGCGCGGGCCGCATCGTCTACCAGGAGCTGACCCGCATCACCAAATCAATTCAGGACGGGGACTTTTTTGAAAATCCTGCCCTGCTGGGCGCGGTAGAGAACTGCAAAAAGAACGGTTCCGCCCTGCACCTGATGGGCCTGCTGTCCGACGGCGGCGTTCACAGCCACATCGAGCACCTGTTCGGTCTGCTGGAGCTGGCCAAGAAAAACGGGCTGAGCAAGGTTTATGTTCACTGCTTCATGGACGGCAGGGACGTGCCGCCGACCAGCGGCAAGGACTTTGTCGTGCAGCTGCAGGCCAAGCTCGACGAGCTGGGCGTCGGCAAGATCGCCTCGGTGATGGGCCGCTACTACGCGATGGACCGCGACAACCGCTGGGAGCGCGTGCAGAAAGCCTACGACGCTCTGGTTTTAGGCAAGGGTGAGCAGTGCGCTGATGCTGCAAAGGCGGTCGAGAACTCCTACGCAGCCGAAGTCACCGACGAATTCATCGTGCCGGTTGTCATCGGCGACCCGGCGGAGGGACGGATTGCCGCGAACGATTCGGTTGTCTTCTACAACTTCCGTCCAGACCGCGCCCGCGAGATCACCCGCACGCTGGTTGACCCGGACTTTTCCGGCTTCGAGCGCGCCTTCTTCCCGCTGTACTACGTCTGCATGACCCAGTACGACGCGACCATGCCAAACGTGGAGGTTGCCTTCAAGCCGGAGAGCCTCAACGACACCTTTGGCGAATACATCTCCAAGCAGGGCCTGCAGCAGCTGCGCATCGCCGAGACCGAGAAGTACGCGCACGTCACCTTCTTCTTCAACGGCGGCGTGGAGGCGCCCAACCCGAACGAGGTGCGCGTGCTCGTGCCCTCGCCGAAGGTGGCAACGTACGACTTAAAGCCCGAAATGAGCGCGTACGAAGTGACCGAAAAGGTCCTTGAACAGCTCTCCACGGGAGAATACGACGCGATGATCTTAAACTTTGCCAACTGCGACATGGTGGGGCACACGGGCGTTTTGGAAGCGGCGGAAAAGGCGGTCGCAGCCGTGGACGAGTGTGTGGATAAGGTGCTCAAAAAGATCCTTTCGATGGGCGGCGGCGCGCTGCTCACCGCCGACCACGGCAATGCGGATAAGATGATCGCCGAGGACGGTTCGCCCTTCACCGCGCACACCACCAACCCCGTGCCCGTCGTGCTCGTGTGCGACGCGCTCAAAGGCGTAAAGCTGCGCGAAGGCGGTGTGCTCGCCGACCTTGCGCCCACCTTGCTCGATATGATGGGCATCCCCGTTCCCGCCGAAATGACGGGCAAAACGCTCAGCGTGCGCTGAGTTCATGCGCCGAACGGGCAAAATATTTTGAAGCCGACGGGCGCAAAGCGGAAAATTTTCGCAAAAGCGGCGTAAAAACGGTTGATAAATCGCGTTTTGTATGGTATACTATACAAGCTGTTTTTGAAGCATTACGTTTACGGGAGTCCTTGTGATGAATTATATTTATCCCAGTTTGACAGTTCAGACGGTGCACGACGTCGTCATCATCGTTTTGGTCGTGCTGATGCTGCTCTGTGCCCTTGCCGCGATCATCCTCGTGCTGTTCCAGCCGGGCAATTCGCAGGGCATCGACGCGCTCGGCGGGTCGAGCGAAACCTTTTTCGGCAAGAACAAGGGGCGCTCGATGGAGAGCAAGATGAAAAAGTGGACGATCATCGTCCTCGTCATCCTTGCGGTGCTCGCGCTCGTGTTTTTTATCCTGCAATTTCCGCAGGTTTGGGGTGCACAACCGAACTAAGTTACGGGATGCGATCGGCGGCGGACTTCGGAAGAAGTTGCCGCCGTTTTTTATACTTTCACAGGCGCGTTTGATACAATTCGTGGCGGTTACGGTTGCGTAGGATCGCGGCCGTAATTGCGGTCCGCGCGGCGCGCGGAAAGGAGGTGCGGCAGATGGAGTTTTCCGATCTTCGCTCCCGCTTTGAAAGCGGGCAGCTGCAATACAAAAAAGCGAACGAGATCGCGCGGCTTCTGGGCGTTTCGCATCGGGGCGAGCGCGACGCGCTTTCGCGCGCGCTCAAAGAGATGGAAGCGGAAGGCGCGCTCGTGCGCGATGCGCGCGGCAGGTTCGTCACGCCCGAAAAATTGGGGCTGATAAAGGGCACGGTGCAGGCAAACGAACGCGGCTTCGCCTTTTTGCTGCGCGAAGACGGGGGCGAGGCGCTCTTTTTGCCGCACCATGCGCTGCACGGCGCGCGGCACAAGGATACGGTGTACGCCGCCGCTGTCGGCGGAGACCGCGGCGACGAGGGCTGCGTGCACTGCATCGTGTCGCGCGGGATGAAAGAGCTGACGGGCACCTATTACCATGAAAAGCGGGGCGGCTTTATCGAACCGGACGAGCGCAAGTTCGGCGATAAGGTGCGCATTACGGGCGGCGTGCGCGCCGCCGCGGGGGAAAAGGTGCTCGTGCGCATTGCCGCCTATCCGGACGGGCACTGCCCGGAGGGGCAGATCGTGCGCGTGCTCGGCAGGAGCGGAGACCTCAAAACGGAGGAGGACGCGATCCTCGCCGCGGCGGGCTTGCCCGAAGCGTTTGCGCCCCGCGCGCTTGCCGAGGCGGAAAAGGCGGCGGCGGAGCGCGTTGTTTTGGGTACGCGCCGCGATTTCAGGGAGGAGCCCGTCGTCACCATCGACGGAGACGATTCGCGCGACTTTGACGACGCCGTAACGCTGCGAGAGCGGGAGAACGGGTACGAGCTGGGCGTGCACATCGCCGACGTTTCGCACTATGTGCGCCGCGGCGGCGAAACCGATAAAGAGGCGTACGAGCGCGGCACCAGCGTGTATTTTCCGGACCGCGTGCTGCCCATGCTGCCCGAATGCCTCTCCAACGGCGCCTGTTCTTTAAACGAGGGGGAGGAGCGCTACACCCTCTCCTGCCTGCTCCGTTTGGATAAACAGGGGAAGGTGCTGGGCAGCGAGTTTGTGCGCGGGGTCATCCGCTCCCGCGCGCGCATGACGTACAACAAGGTCAACGCCGTTTTGGCAGGCGACGGGGCGCTGCGGGTGCAGTATGCCGACCTCGTGCCCATGTTCGAGGCGATGCAGCGCCTTGCCGAGCTGTGCCACGCGCGGCGCAAGGCGCGCGGGTGCGTCGATCTGGATACAAAGGAAGCGAAGATCGTTTTCGGCGCGGAGGGGCAGGTGGAGGTCGAAGCGCGGGCGCGGGGCGCTTCCGAGCGCATCATCGAAGAGTTTATGATCCTTGCCAACGAGGCGGCGGCGGAATTTGCGGCGGGGTACGCTCTGCCTTTCGTGTACCGCATCCACGAACCGCCCTCCGAGGAAAAGGCGGCGGCTTTTAAAGCGTATTTGCAGGCGATCGGCGTGCGGGCGCGCATACAGCCGGAACGGGTTCGCCCCGCCGATTACGCAAAGGTGCTGGAAGAGCTTGCGGGCGACCCGTTGCGCGAAGTGGCTGGCGGCGTCATGCTCCGTTCGATGGCAAAGGCAAAGTACAGCCCCGAAAACGCAGGGCACTTCGGGTTGGCTTCCAAGTGCTATTGCCATTTTACGTCGCCCATCCGCCGCTATCCGGATCTCATCGTGCACCGAATCATCGGGGCGGTGTTGAGCGGAGAGGCGGAAAAGGCGGAAGGGCAGTTCGCTTCCTTCGTGCCGAAGGCGGCGGCGCAGTGTTCCGCCCGCGAACGGCGGGAGGACGAGGCGGAGCGCAGCGTAGACGAGCTGTACAAGGTCTGGTACATGCGCGACCGGCTGGGCGAACGGTTCGAGGGCATCGTTTCCGGGGTCACGGCGGCGGGCATCTTTGTCGCGCTGGAAAATACGGTGGAGGGGCTGGTCCGCACCGAAGATCTGCCGGGGGAGGGGTACGTGCTGCTTGAAGAGCGGTACACCCTGAAAAACGCGCGGCACGCCTTTCGGCTGGGAGACAGGGTAAAGATCGTCGTCGCCTCCTGCGACGTCGGCGCAAGAAAGTGCGGTTTTTTGCTCGCAGAGAATTAAAATTTGTATGCATTTTCGCGCGGTTGTGGTATAATAAGAGCAAGCGTGCGGAAGGCGGTAGAGTATGAAAGTCGTTGCGGTGAACAAATCCGCGTCCTTTGAATATTTCATCGAAGAAAAATTCGAGGCGGGCATCGTGCTCGAAGGCAGCGAAGTGAAGAGCATCCGCAAAAACAACTGCAACCTTGCGGATAGCTTTTGCTTCGTGCGCGCGGGCGAGGTCACGCTCAAAAACATGCACATCGCCGTGTACGACAAGAGCGGCGCGTTCAACACCCGCGATTCCCGCAGAGACAGGCGGCTTTTGCTGCACAAGGCGGAGATCGCCAAGATCGCGGGCAAAGTCAACCAAAAGGGCTATACCCTCGTGCCGCTCAAAGTGTATTTTTCGGGTTCGCTCGTCAAGGTCGAAGTTGCGCTCTGCCGCGGCAAACACACCTACGACAAAAAGCAGAGCCTGAAAGAAAAAGATTTGAAGCGCGACGCGGATAGAAGAATAAAGGAATTTCTATAATTGTTTGCGCAAGCAAAACCACGCTTTTGCGCCGGCGCCCCCAATTTGTGCGTGAGCGCTCTTGCAGGGAAGGTGAATGCGTGCGATTTTCAAAACGGTGAGCCCTGAATTATCGCGCGCAGAGGGAAACCTCCGCTGTTCCGACCGAACGGGAGGACGGCGGGGTGTCCCTTAGGTCACGGAAAATCGCAGGCGGCAGCCCGCCGAGATTTTCGTGAATTAAAGCGCGACGCGGATAGAAGAATAAAGGAATTTCTATAAAATTTTGTGCCTGCCGTTCCCTTGGTGCGGGCACGCCAAAAAAATCGATCTAAATCTTTTACAAGGAGACAAAGATTATGGCTTACAAACCCGATACCGTCTGCGTGCAGGGCGGGTACCGCCCCAAAAACGGGGAAGGGCGCATCCCTCCCATTTCGCAGAGCACAACGTTTTATTACGAGAGCACGCAGGGCATGGCGGACCTGTTCGATTTAAAGGCGGACGGCTATTTTTACAGCCGCCTCGCCAACCCGACCGTTGCCGCTTTTGAGGGCAAGGTGACCGAACTGGAAGGCGGCGTTGCGGGGATCGGCTGCTCTTCGGGCATGGCTGCCTCCACGCTTGCGGTGTTTACCGTGTGCGGCGCGGGGGATAACATCGTCTCCTCTTCGGCGATCTACGGCGGCACGTTCAACCTGTTTTCGGTCACGCTGCCCAAACTCGGCATCGAAACGCGCTTTTTCGACCCCGACGCCCCCGCCGAGGAGATCGAAAAGCTCATCGACGGCAAAACGCGCATGATCTTTACGGAAACGGTCGCCAACCCCGCCATTAAAATTTTAGATTTCGATAAGATCGCGGCGATCGCCAAAAAATACGGAGTCCTGTTCGCGGTGGATAACACCCTTGCCACGCCCGTGCTGTGCCGCCCCTTTGAGTGGGGCGCGAACCTCATCATCCATTCGACGACAAAGTACCTCGACGGGCACGCCGCGGCGCTCGGCGGCATGATCGTGGACGGCGGCAATTTCAACTTTAAGGGGAATGCGCGCTATCCTTCCTTCAACGTGCCGGACGAAAGCTACCACGGGCTGGTGTATGCCGACCTGCCCTCCGCGCAGTTTGCCACCAAGTGCCGCGCGCAGATGATGCGCGACATCGGCGCGATGATGGCGCCGCAAAACGCCTTTCTCGCATGGCTTGGCAGCGATACGCTGGCGCTGCGTATGGAGCGGCATTCTTCCAATGCGGAAAAAGTGGCGGCGTATTTGAACGCGCACCCGAAGATCGATTGGGTGTGGCACGCTTCGCTGCCGCACAACAAGTACCATGCGATCGCCAAAAAATATCTGCCCAAGGGCACGGGCGGCATGCTCAGCTTCGGGATCAAGGGAGACGTGAAGCAGGCGGCAAGGTTCATGGAGGCGCTGCAACTCATCACGCAGGAAACGCACGTTGCGGATGTGCGCAGCTGCGTGCTGCACCCCGCTTCCACCACGCACCGCCAGCTTTCCAAAGAGGAGCTTGAACAGGCGGGCGTGCCCGAAAACTTGGTGCGACTCTCCGTCGGCATCGAAGCCCCCGAAGACATCATTGCAGACCTCGAACAGGCGCTTGCAAAGGTGTAAGCAAGGGATCGTATTGCCGAAAACTTTCGGCTCGATTCGGAAAGAGTGAATTTGCTCTTATTTTTAATACTCGTTCGCGCAAGCAAAACCACGCTTTTGCATTCGCGCACCCTTGTTTGCGCGTAAGCGCTGTTGCAGGAAAGGTGAAGTTGCGGCATTTCTATAAAGGTGTGCCCTAAAAAATGCCGCAACGAGGAAAACCTCCGCCATCCCGACCAAAGGGAGGGTGACGGCGGTTGTCCTCAAATCGTAAAAATCGCAGGCAGCAGCCTGCCGAGATTTTTACGAGACAGGAGATCCCTTATGCCTATCGTCATTTCAAAAGATATCCCCGCCTATTCGGCATTGCAGTCCGAAAACATTTTCGTCATGAACGCCGAGCGCGCCGTTTCGCAGGATATCCGCCCGTTGGATATCGCCATCCTCAACCTCATGCCGACCAAGATCGAAACGGAAACGCAGCTTCTGCGCCTTTTATCCAATTCGCCGCTGCAAGTGAACGTCACGCTCGTGTACACGGAATCGTACAAGAGCAAAAACACGGCGGCGGCGCACTTGGAAAAGTTTTATAAGAAGTTCGACGATATCAAAGACCGCCATTTCGACGGCATGATCATCACGGGCGCGCCCGTCGAGGTCATGCCCTTTGAAGAGGTGGCGTACTGGAAAGAGCTGACCAAGATCTTCGACTTTGCAGACAGCCACGTTACCAGCACCATCTATATCTGCTGGGGGGCGCAGGCGGCGCTGTATTACCATTACGGCATCCAAAAGCACTTGCTGCCCAAAAAATTGTTCGGCATTTTTCCGCACCGCAAAAAGATCGAGCTGCACGACCCGCTTTTAAAGGGGATCGACGACGTGTTCTATATCCCGCATTCCCGCCATACCACGGTGTATGTGGAGGATGTTGCCCGCGAGCCGCGGCTGGAAATATTGAGCGTTTCCGACGAGGCGGGGCTCTCCATCGCAAAATCGCGGGATAACAAAAAGATCTTTTTGACGGGGCACATGGAGTACGACCGCGACACCCTCAAAGGCGAATACGAGCGTGACCTTGCCAAGGGGCTGCCCATCGACCCGCCCGCGCACTATTTTGCGGACGAGACCTGTACAAAGGTGAACGTGACGTGGACGAGCGCGGCAAATTTGTTTTATACGAACTGGCTCAACTATTATGTGTACCAGGTCACGCCGTTCCGCTTTTAAAAAAGGAAAGACGATGCAAAAAGAAAAGACGCTTCCTCGGCAGAGGCGTCTTTTTTTGTTTTCCGCTGCCGCATGTTTAGCGGCGCGTTTTTTGTGCTGTATTTTTTATGCTGCAATTTTTAGCGCCGTATTTTTTGCGCGGGCGGCGCGTTACGGTTGCCAACCGCGAAACGATTTGCTATAATTGTTTTCGATAAACAGAGTGCGGGGCGCGGCTTTGCGCTTCGCTGCGGGAGGTTTGTATGATCCGTTTGCTGCCCGTGTTAAAAGATTATATCTGGGGCGGAAAAAAACTCGGCGCCTTGTTCGGAAGAGACAACGGCGGCAAAAAGATGAGCGAAAGCTGGGAGGCTTCCGTGCATCCGGACGGGCTGAGCCTATGCGAGGGCGGCGGTACGTTTGCAGATTGGCTGCAAGCGCACGCGGGCGCGGTAGACGGGGCGGGGAGCCGCTTTCCCGTGCTCATCAAGTACATAGACGCCGCGCAAAATCTTTCCGTGCAGGTGCATCCGGACGACGCGTTTGCCCGCCGCGAGGAAAACGACAACGGCAAAACGGAGATGTGGTATGTTGTGCAGGCAGACGAGGGCGCGGGGATCTACTGCGGGTTCCGCCGCGATACGCAAAAAGAAGAGTTTTTGCGGCGCGTGGCGGACGGAACGGTGGAGGAACTCTTAAATTTTATCCCCGTTCAAGCGGGAGACTGCTACCTCATCAAAGCGGGCACGGTGCATGCCATCGGCGCGGGGTGCGTCATCTGCGAGGTGCAGCAAAGCAGCAACGTTACCTACCGCGTATACGATTACGGCCGCGTCGGCGCGGACGGAAAACCGCGCGCGCTGCATGTGGAAAAGGCGGTCAAAGTCATCAATTTTTCGGCGTTTCAAGACGAAACGGGCGTCGGCGCGCCGCAGCCCGCCGCGTACGGCTCGGTGCGCAGGCTGACCTCCTGCAAGTATTTTTCCTGCCGAGAACTTTCTTTAAACGGTACGTTTGAAGGGAAAAACGAGCAGTCGTTTACGGTTTTGAACGTGCTTTCGGGCACGGGCACGGCAGACGGAAAGCCGTTTTGCGCGGGGGATTGCCTGTTCGTGCCCCGCGGCGAGGCGTATACGCTTGCGGGAGAAGCAAAGATCATCGTGACCGAAAAAGGAGAGGAAGAATGAAAAAGTATTATGCAGGGCTGGATCTCGGCGGAACGTTCGTAAAGGGCGGCATTGTAGACGAGGAGGGGAACATCCTCGTCAAAGGCAAGATCCCCACGGGGGCGGAGCGCCCGTACGCGGCGATCGCGGCGGATATGGCGCAGCTGGTCAAAGACTTGGCGGCGCAGGCGGGGCTGCAACAGGAGCAGATCGCCGCCGTCGGCATCGGTTCGCCCGGACTGATCGACGCCGAAAACGGCACGATCGTGTACAGCAACAATCTGCGTTGGGAAAACGTGCCGCTGTGCGCCGCCGTGCGGGAGCGGCTGGGGCTGCCTGTTTGCATCACCAACGACGCAAACGCCGCAGCGCTCGGCGAGAGCTTTTGCGGCGCGGGAAAAAAATACCGTTCGATGGTCTTTATCACCCTCGGCACGGGCGTGGGCGGCGGCATCATCTTGGACGGAAAGCTGTTCGAGGGCTACCGTTCGGCGGGCGCGGAAGTGGGGCATATGGTGATTGAATGCGGCGGCTGGCTGTGCACCTGCGGCAGGCGCGGCTGTTTTGAAGCGTACGCTTCGGCAACGGGGCTGATCCGCCGCACCCGCGAAGCGATGGAAGCGCACCCCGAAAGCGCCATGTGGCGCCTTGCGGGGAGTTTGGAAAAGGTGGACGGAAAAACCGCGTTTGACGGCATGCGCGCAGGCGACGCCGCGGCGGCACGGGTCGTGGACGAATACATCTCCTATCTTGCCGAAGGGGTGGTGAATCTGGTGAACATCTTCCGCCCGGAGGCGGTGCTGCTGGGCGGCGGCGTCTGCGCGGAGGGGGAAACGCTGCTCGCTCCGCTTCGGGAAAAGGTGTTCCCGCACCTGTTCGGCGGAACGGAGTACGCGCCCTGCGCCATCGTAAAGGCAAGTTTGGGCAACGACGCGGGGCTGTGCGGCGCCGCACGCCTTGCCATGGGCAGGGAATAAACAAACGGGCAAAGGAGCGCGCGCCGCAAATTGCGGCGCGCTTTTGTACATTTTAGCCGCGGCGGGCTTGCTTTCGGCGGCGGCAGGGCGGCTGCGGTAAAATTGCGGCAAGAGAAAAACGCCGCCCCGCGGCATCTGCCGCGGGGCGGCGTTTTGCAAAAGGATGGTTTTTCGGCGGCGGGCGCTCAGTCTACGCAGCGGAGGCTGTACTTTGTGTATTCGCCGCAGATGCTGAATACATAATTTTCCGCTTCAAACTGCAAAAGCGGCACGTTCGCCTCTTCGCCGCGCAGATAAATTTTTCCGCGGTAAAATTCCACCTTGCGCCAAAGCGCGGCAAGCTGTTCGCCGAGGTATTTTACATAGCTTTCGCGCGCCGTCCAATGGCGGTAAAAATCGGGCACCGAAAAAATTTCGCCACGCTCCCGTTCCGAAAATTTTGCGAGCACGGCGGGGCGCGCCTTGCCGGCAAGGCTTTCGCAGTCCAGCCCCACCTCCCGTTTTCCTACGGCAAGCGCGGTAAGCCCCTTGCTGTGCGTCAAATTAAAACAGATTTTTCCCTTTTGCAGGTACGGTTTGCCGTGAATCGATTTACAAATCACGGCATTTGGTATATTATAGTACTCGGAAAGGATCCTGCGGATAAAGTCGTCCGAAGAGACGGGCTTTTTTGTATAAAATATTTCCAACATGCTTTTATTATACCACGATATTTCAGGATTGCAAGCGGATTTTAAAAATTGCGGAAGGAGAAAACGGCGCGCATGAACAGGGCGGAACGTGCAACGGAAAATTTTAAAAAGGGATACAACTGCGCGCAGTCTGTCGTGCTGGCGTTTTCGGATATGGTTGACCTTTCGGAAGAACAGCTGCTGCGCCTTTCGGCGCCGCTCGGCGGCGGCGTCGGCAGGCTGCGCGAGATCTGCGGCGCCCTTTCGGGCATATGCGTGGTGCTGGGGCTTTTGACGTATGACGCAAAGCACGTCACCCTTGAAGAAAAATCGGCGCTCTATGCGCGGGAGCAGCAGCTTGCGGCGCTGTTTTGCGAGCGCTTCGGCACGCTTATCTGCCGCGAACTGCTTTCCGGCACGGGCGCAACGGAGGGGCCGCAGGCGGAGGAGCGCACCGAAGCGTATTACCAAAAGCGCCCCTGCCCGCAGCTGTGCGCCGCCGCGGCGGAGCTGCTGGAAGCGTATTTGCGCCAAAACGGGTCGGAGAGCGGAACATAACGCTGCACTGTGCCCGCCCGCAAAGCGGAACATAACGCCGAGCGCGCCCGCAAGGCGGAACATAACGCCGCACTGTGCGCGCCCGCAAAGCGGAACACAACGCCGCACTTTGCGCGCCCGCAAAGCGGGAGGGCGGCGCGGCTGCAAAACCGGGGCGCCCTTTGCAAGAGGGTCCGGAAAAGCGATTCGAGGTAACAGTATGATCTACACGGTCACGTGCAATCCCGCGCTCGATTATGTGGTGCGGATGGATAAATTCAAAGAGGGGGCGACCAACCGTTCTTACGGCGAAAGCATCGCGGCGGGCGGCAAGGGCGTCAACGTTTCTCTCGTGCTCAAACGGCTGGGTATCCCCACCTTTGCCATGGGCATCGCGGCGGGGTTTACGGGGGATATGCTGCTGCATATGCTGCAAGAGCAGGGAATCCCTTCCGATTTTATCCGCGTGGACGGGTTCACGCGCATCAACGTAAAGATCAAGATGAGCAGAGAGTCGGAGATCAACGGCAGCGGTCCCGCCGTTTCCGAAAGCGTGTGCGAAGAGCTGGCAAAAAAACTTGCGGCGCTGCCGCAGGGCGCGTGCGTCGTGTTGGCGGGCAGTGTGCCGAACGGGCTTTCGGGCGATTTTTACGCCAAACTGCTGGAACGGGCAAACCGCAAAGACCTGCGCGTCGCCGTGGATGCGGCGGGCGCCCTGTTGGTGAACGCGTTGCCGCACCGCCCTTGGCTGATCAAGCCGAATCTTGAAGAGCTGGGCGAGATCTTCGGGGTGCGCTTCACCGCGCGCGAGCAGGTGGAGCGCTATGCGCGCCGCCTGTGCGAGATGGGCGCGCGCAACGTCATCGTCAGCCTCGGCAGCCACGGCGCGATGCTGCTCAACGAACAGGGCGAGGAGATCTTCGTCCCCGCTTTCATCGGCGACGTTGTGGATACGGTGGGGGCGGGCGATGCGCTCGTGGCGGCGTTCGTCGCCGCCAAACAAACGGGGCGCACCGATCACGAGGCGCTGCGCCGCGGCGTGGCGGCGGGCTGTGCGACCGCGTTTAAAGCAGGGCTTGCCGAAAAGCGGGAGATCGACGCACTGCTCAAACGCGGATAGCGGACGCGCAAACGCGGCTAGCGGGCGCGGGGAAAGCCCGCCCGTTTCAAAACTTTGTTTTCGCGGCGGGGCGTATGCTCCCGCGCAAACTGCACAAACTTTCTGCGGATACAGCCGCAAAAGCGAAAAAACGCAAGGAGGCAGAAACATGAAAAAGATCGAATTGACCAAGGACGCAAAGATCCTGCTCATTACGGCGGCGGCGCTGTTCGTCGTCGGGGTGATCTTCTGCGCCGCAATGGCTTCGGCGACCACATGGCTGAGCGTTCTGTTCGGGATCGCCCTGGTCGTGTTCGGCGTTTTGCTCGCCGTCTATGCCGTGTTGGAGAAAAAGCGCGTGCTCAACGCCTTCGGCATCATCGGCGCGGCGGCGGTCGCTATCGGCATCGCGTTCATGATCGAAGATTTTATCACCTACATTTTGGGGCTGGTGCCCTATGTTCTCATCGGGCTGGGCGCGCTCGTGGCGGCGGATATCGCCATCCACCGCATCGTTTCGGAGGATCGGCGGGTGATGGGCTACATTGCAGAAGGCGTGTTGGCGGCGGCGCTTTTGGTGCTCGGCATCTGCCTGCTCGCCGTAGACGGGTTTGCCGCCTATTCCTGTTTGGTGCTCGGCATCATCATGATCCTCTTTTCCTTCTACCTCTTGCTGCTCGCGCTCACCAAAAAGCGGGTGCCTGCGGAGCGGGGCGAAAAGGCTGCCGCGGCGGGCGGAAAGGATCTTGCCGCGATGAAGGAACTCAAAGAGGATACGAACGTGCAGCCCGCCGAAAGCGGAGAAAAGGCAGCCGCCGAAGAGGAGGCAGCGCCTGCTTCCAAAAAGGAGGCTGCGCCTGCCGCCAAGGAAGAAACTTCCGCAAAGGAAAGCGAGGCAGCCGCCCAAAAAGAGGCTGCCGCCGCGCAAAGCGAAGTTTTGGCAAAAGAGGGCGAAGCCGCTGAGGAGAGCGGTTTGCGGCAGCAGGAAGCGGACGGCGCGCCGCAGAAAAAGGGGGAGGGAACCTCTTTTAAAGACGTGCCGAAAGAGGAAAAAGAGAGCCTGTAACAAAGATCGGCCGCGGGCGCAAAACGCCGCCCGCGGCCGGTAGAAAGGGCGCGCCGCGGGCGCGCTTTTTTGTGCGCGCCCGCCGTAAAAAAACGAAACGTTACCATAAAAAAATTAAGAATTTTCGTTGATTCGTTCGTTGACTATCCGAAATTCGTATGATAGAATACAAGTGCATTTCAAAATATTCAAGGAGAGGCATTTGGTATGGTCAGGTACACGCTTGACAAAAACAAGCAGGGCATTGAAGTGAGCAAACACTTGTACGGCTTGTTTTTTGAGGACATCAACCAGTCTGCGGACGGCGGTTTGAATGCGGAGATGGTGATCAACAATTCCTTTGAATTTGCGTATCTTTCCTACGATCTGCACAACCCCACGGTGCCCGTCGGCATCCGTCAGCTCAAAGACAAATACTGGGATATCAGCGGGGCGGGGCCGCACTTTATCAGCACGGAGGGCGGCATGCATCCCTCCAATCCCTCCTACCTCGTTCTGTGCGTGGGCGGGTTCTACCGCGTGGAAAATCCCGGCTATGCCGTCGGGGCGTGGAACTATTACGGCATGCCTTTGGAAAAGGGCGAAACCTACAATTTCAGCATGTGGGTGAAAAAGCTCGGCTTCAAGGGCAAGGCGGAAGTGTACGTGCGCGGCGCCCGCTCGGTTTTGACCACCAAGGCGGAGATCGAGCTGGAAGGCGACGGCGGCGAATGGGTAAAAGTGCGCTGCACCTTCAAAGCGCTGGAAACGGAGCTGGGGCGCTTGGTCATCCTGTTCAAAGGCAACGGGCACCTCGGCATGGATTATGTTTCGCTGCTCCCTTCCACGGTGTGGGGCGACCCCGATAAATATCGCAACGGCAAACTTTCTCCGCGCATCGTGCGCGCGCTCAAAGAATGCAATCCCTCCTTTTTGCGCTTCCCCGGCGGGTGCGTCGTGGAAGGGGACGAGGCGTTTGAAAACCAGTACCGCTGGCGCAACACCGTCGGCCCGCTCGAACAGCGCAAGCAGATCGCCAACACGTGGGGCTATATGCAATCGTACGGCGTCGGCTTTTACGAGTACTTCTGCCTTTGCGAAGACCTCGGCATGGCGCCGCTGCCCGTGCTGCACTGCGGGCTGCTGTGCCAGATCCGCGTCGGCACCCAGCGCGGCGAAAATTACCGCCGCATCATGCCGGGCACGCGCATGTTCAAAGAAGAGGTGATCGACAACGTTGCGGACCTGCTCTTTTTTGCAAAGGGCAGCGTGGATTCCGCCGACCCCAACGAGGCGCACTGGGCAAAGGTGCGCGCCGATATGGGGCACCCCGCCCCCTTCGCGCTCGAATACGTGGGCATCGGCAACGAAAACTGGGGTGACGTGTACTTTGAAAATTTTGACGCCTGCCTGATGGGCTTGCGCCAGTACGATTACGCCGGCACGCAGGTCGATCTGATCGCCAAGTTCGGCGTGACCATCGTTACCACGGCGGGGGTGGATATCCGCCCGCAGGATTCCGGCGACAACTGGAAAGTTATCAACGATAAGTACCGCGACACCATTGTAGACGAGCATGTTTACAATTCGTACCAGTGGTTCATCGACAACACGCGGCGGTATGACAGTTACGACCGCAGCGGCGCCAAAGTGTTTATGGGCGAATACGCCATGCACACCATGAGCGACGGCAGGGGCAGGCTCAACGGCGAAAACAACCTGCGCTCCGCCATTGCCGAAGCGGCGTTTTTAACGGGCTGCGAGCGCAACAGCGACGTGGTAAAGCTCACCTGCTATGCGCCGCTGTTTGCCTCTACCGCCAACTATAAATGGACGCCCAACCTCATCTGGTTCAACCCGCGTGACGTGATGTATACGCCCAACTATTTCGTGCAGCAGATGTTTGCCGGCAATACGGGAAAATACGTGCTCGACGACGTGGAGAGCATCGACCGCAGCAACGCGGGCGGGCTGCTGATCGGCGCCCATGCGACCTCCGTGGAAGTATACGAGGTGCGCGTCAAAGACCTTGTAAGCGGAAAATTGCTCTACAAACACAATTTTAAGGACGGCATGGGCGATTGGAAGCTGTACCCGCGCTGCGTGGGCGGGAAACTTGAAAACGGCGCGCTGTTCATCGGCAATGCAGACGCCTTCAACGGCTACTATTTGGACGGCGATTTTTCCGAATGCGAAGTGGAAGTGGATATGAAGCGCGTCGGCGGGGCGTACAGCTTTATCGCGGGCGTCGGCGTCAAGGAGGTGGAGGACCGCGGCACCATCGACTGCAACGGGTTTTCCATCAGCTGCCAGTACGGAAAAAACCACAAGGGTTACGACGTATCCTTCGATAAGCGCGTCGATTTCATGCGCACCGCCTGCGAACTGATGGGCAAGGATAAATTCGTCGGGTATTCGCCGGAGGGGAACACGCTCCGCCTGCGCTACACGAGGGATAAGCTGGTCTGCCACTTTTTGAAGGACGGAAAATGGCATTTCCTGTTCAACAAAAATGTTTGGCGGGTCAACGAGCGCATCTTCCAATCCGCTACCGCAGACGGAGAAAAGGTGTACCTCAAAGTGGTCAACGCCAGCGGCGAGCCGCAGCGGATGCGCGCCGAGCTCAAAAATTTCGGAAAAAAGACAAAGGCGCACGTCATCACCCTTTCGGACGAGGATGAAAACGTGATCAATACCATCGGCACCAACTACGGCTGCAAACACAACATCGTGCCCGCCGAGTCGGATGCGCCGATCCATGACAACGTGCTCGAAGTTTCTTTGGATAAGAACAGCGTCACCGTTTTTGTCATCGAATAAAAAACGCGCAAAGCGGCTCCGCCGAGTTTCGGCGGAGCCGCTTTTTCGCTCTGTTTTGCTTTTTCCGCCCTGTTTGCACTTTTTTGCCCCGCCAAAAAGGCGGCGGGCGGGGGGCTTTGTTTGCGGCGGGCGGGGCGGTTTTTGCCGCGCGGTACGGGCGGGCGCGCCTTGCGGGCGTATACGCCGCGTGCGGCGCGCATAAATATAGTAGCGATGCGCTATCGCTATTATGATACGGGGTACCGCTACAAGCGGTACAAAAGGCGCCGCGTGCGCAAAAAGTACATCGTGGCGGCGGCGGTGCTGCTGGCGCTCTTTCTGCTGATCGCGTGGTTGCAGGGCAACGTATCCGGCATCCTGTATTCGCTCAGCTATGCCGCCGTGCGCTCCGCCGCCGACGCCGCTCTCAACGAAGCCGTTGCCGAAACGCTTTCCCGCAACAGAGAGCTGTATAACGATCTCGTCACCGTTACGGAGGACGGGGAGGGGAACGTGCTGAGCATGGCTGCCAACGCCGCCAACGCAAACCTGCTGGCGCGGCAGGCGGTCGCCTTGACGGCGGCAAAGCTCAACGAAGCCTGCGAAGGCGGCGTGCAGGTGCCCGTCGGGGCGTTTACGGGCGTCGAATGGCTGGCGGGCGCGGGGCCCGCGGTCACCTTCCGCATCATACCCGTCAGCCGCGTAAATTGTTCGTTCCGCTCCGACCTCAGGCAGGCGGGGATCAACCAAACGCTGCATTCGATCTATTTGGAGCTTCGCGCCGCGGTCAGCGTGGTCATGCCGTCCGGCACGCAGGAGATCGCCGCGGATACGCAGGTGCTGCTGTGCGAGCGCGTCATTGCGGGCAAGGTGCCGTCCGTCTATTTCGGAAGCGATCTTTTCGGCGGCGTCGGAACGTAGTGCGGGCGGGCAGGCTGTGGGCAGATGGGTTCCGCAAAGATTTTTCCGCGCGGGCTGCATGTGCGCGGGCGGGGCTTTTCCGTGAAGTTTTTTCCGCGGTGTGCGATTTTCGTTGACTTTTTTGCGGGTTTGCGGTATGATATTTGCAATACAAAGCGATGAGAAAGACAGACGGAACGCCGTCCCCGGCAAAGAGAGGGTGCGCCCGTGGGCTGAAAGGCCGCCCCGCAGGGATGTTCCGGTATTCCCTTTCGAGCTTCCGCGTTGAAACCTGAAAAGGCGTGTAGGGGCGGGCGTATGCCGCGCGTTAAGCGGAAACGAGGCGGGCGCTGCCCGCGAACATAGGTGGTACCGCGCATAAATGCGCCCTGTGGCAGATTGCCGCGGGGCGTTTTGTTTGCGGCGCACGGGAGGAGACATGAAAGAGAGGACCGAGAGCATCAAACGGGAGATCGAGCAGCGTTTTGCCGCGGGCGGCTGCGCAACGAGCAAAGAGCTGATCGATCTGAAAATGGAGTATTTGGGCAAGGGCGGCAAGATCTCCGCACTTTCCAAGGGCATGCGTGACGTGCCCGCCGAAGAGCGCCCCGAAGCGGGCAGGCTTTTGGGAGAGCTGCGCGCTTGGGCGGAAGAGCTGTTCAACGCGCGGGAAAAGGAATTGAAGCGCGCCGAGCTGGCAGCAAAGGTGGCGGGGGAGCGCATCGACGTGACCATGCCCGCAAAATTTCATGCGGGCGGGTCGGTGCATCCCGTCACGCTGGTGCGCAGAGAGCTGGAAGAGATCTTTGCGGGCATGGGCTTTTGTGTGTTCGAGGGTCCGGAGATCGAGCGTGACTATTACAACTTTCAGGCGCTGAACATCCCCGCCGACCACCCCGCGCGGGATATGCAGGATACCTTTTTCGTGGGCGGGGAATATTTGCTGCGTTCGCAAACGTCCAGCGGGCAGATCCGCGTGATGGAGCAAACGCCGCCGCCCATCAAGGTGCTCAGCCCCGGCAGGGTGTACCGCTCCGATTCGGACGCGACGCATTCGCCCATGTTCCACCAAATGGAGGGGCTGGTCGTGGACAAGCACGTTACGCTGTGCGATCTCAAAGGGATCTTGGATGAGTTTGCGCGCAGAATGTTCACCGCAGAGACCAAAACGCGCTTCCGCCCTTCGTATTTCCCGTTTACCGAGCCGAGTGTGGAGGTGGACCTCTCCTGCAAAAACTGCGGCGGCAAGGGCTGCCGCATCTGCAAGGGCACGGGCTGGATCGAAGTGCTCGGCGCGGGGATGGTGAACCGCAAAGTGCTTGCAAACTGCGGCATAGACCCCGACGTATACACGGGCTTTGCCTTCGGCATCGGGCTGGAACGCATCGCCATGATCAAATACGGCATCGGCGACATCCGCCTGCTGTTTGAAAACGACGTCCGCTTCCTGCGGCAGTTCAAAGATTAGGAGGAGAAGAGCGATGAAAGTTCCTTTGAGTTGGCTGAAAGATTATGTAGACGTGGATATCCCCGCCGAAGAACTTGCGCAAAAACTCTTTTCCTGCGGGCTGGAAGTGGAGGAGCTCGTTTACGTCGGGCAGGAGATCGAGCGCTGCGTCGTGGGCAGGATCGTGCGCATCGAGCCGCATCCCGATTCCGACCATTTGCAAGTCTGCCTGCTCGATTGCGGCAGCTTCGGCGAAGCCATCCAAATCGTGACGGGCGCGCACAACATCCGCGAGGGAGACCTTGTGCCCGTCGCGCTGGACGGCTCTTCGCTGCACGGCGGCGTCAAGATCAAAAAGGGAAAGCTGCGCGGCGTCGCGTCCTGCGGGATGCTCTGTTCGGGCGAAGAGCTCGGCATCAACGGCGATTGGTACGACGGGGCGGACGTGAACGGCATTTTGCTGCTGCACGGCGACCCCGCTCCCGGCAGCGATATCCGCCCCGTCGTCGGGCTGGACGACTATATTTTCGATATCGCCGTCACCGCCAACCGCCCGGACTGCCAAAGCGTATACGGCATCGCGCGGGAAGTTTCGGCGATCCTCGGCAAGCCGTTAAAGCCGTTGGCGCTGGATTACACGCCCGCCTCGTTTTCCACGGCGGACGCCGTTACCGTCTCCGTGGAGGCGCCCGACCTGTGCCCGCGCTACATCGCGCACTATGTGGCGGGGCTGAACAACGCCCCCACGCCGCTTTGGATGCGCCGCCGCCTCGCTCTGTGCGGGCTGCGCTCCATCCGCAACGTTGTGGATATCACAAACTTTGTGCTGCTTGAAACGGGGCAGCCCATGCACGCCTTCGATGTTTCGCATTTGGCAGGCAAACAGATCGTTGTGCGCAGGGCAAGGCAGGGAGAAAAGATTGTTACGCTCGACGAAAAGGAGTTCACGCTCACGAGCGAAAACCTTGCCATCTGCGATGCGGAAAAACCCGTGGCGCTGGCGGGCATCATGGGCGGGCTGAACAGCGAGATCGAAGAGAATACCCCCGCCGTTCTCTTTGAATGCGCCAAATTCGAACGGGCGAACATTCGCCGCACTTCCCGCGCGCTGGGGCAAAAGAGCGATTCTTCCGCGCGCTACGAAAAGGGAGTGGACGCCTATACGACGGGCATTGCCGTCAACCGCGCGCTGCATCTCGTGCAGGAGCTCGGCTGCGGAACGATCGCCCGCGACCGCTTCGATATCAATGCCGAAACGGTGCAGCCCAAGGCGGTGGAGACCACCGTTTCCGCCATCAACGCGCTGCTCGGCATAGCGGTGCCGCGCGAGGAGATCTGCCGCATTTTAACTTCGCTCAATTTCAGCGTTACCTGCGAGGGAGACGCGCTTACCGTGCTCGTTCCCGCCTACCGCGAGGACGTGGAGGATTATCCCGACCTTGCCGAGGAGGTCATCCGCATGTACGGGTACGACCGCATCGAAGGCACGTTTTTGCGCAATGCCTCCGGCACGACGGGCGGGCTGAACGCGGCGCAAAAGCTGGAAGCGCGCGCCGCCGCCGCGCTGCGCGGGCAGGGATTTTGCGAGGCGGTCACCTATTCGTTCATCTCCCCCAAAGATTACGCGCTGCTGCGCATGGAAGAGGAGGGGAAGCGGGCGATCCGCATCGTCAACCCCATCGGCGAGGATATGAGCCTGATGCGCACCACGCTCGTGCCCTCCTTGCTGGAAGCCGCCGTGCGCAACCTGCGCCGCGGCAACGACGCGGGCAGGCTGTTCGAACTTGCCAATATCTATCTGGCAGAGAAGCAGCCCCTTGCCGCCCCGCCCGAAGAGCGCAAAACGCTGGGCATTGCCGTCTGGGGCGCCGCGGAGGATTTTTACACCGCGAAGGGCGCTTTTGCGGCTTTGGAAAAGGAGCTTGGGCTGCGCCTGACTTATGCCGCGGCGCAGGCGCCGTACCTGCACCCCGGCATGTGCGCGGAAGTGCTGCTCGGCGATAAGCGTGTGGGCGTGCTCGGCTGCCTCGCGCCCGACCTTGCCGAACAGCTTTCGCTGGATATGCCCGTCTACCTCGGCGAATTGGATTACGCCGCGCTCGCCGAAAGGGCGGACGCCGCCGTGCACTATGCGCCGCTGCCCAAATTCCCCGAAGTGAAGCGCGACCTTGCGCTGCTGGCGGACGAGGCGGTGACGTGCGCCGAAGCCGAGGCGGTGATCGAACAGAGCTGTAAATACGTTTCCGCGGTGCACTTGTTCGACGTATACCGCAGCGAACAGCTCGGCGCGGGAAAAAAGAGCATGGCGTTTTCGGTCACCTTTACCCCGCGCGAAAAAGCGATCTCGCCCGAAGAGGCGGACGGCTATATCCGCCGCATCGTAAAGGCGCTGAACGAAAAACTGGGGCTTTCGCAGCGGTAGGCGGGAAAAACCGCTTCTGCAAACGCTGCGCTTGACGGGGCGGTGCGTCTTCTTTTAAAAACTTGTAAACCGCGTTCGGATGCGGTATACTTGTTCAAAAAAATCAATTTCGGAGGTGCTTTTATGGCTAGGATGGTTTTGAACGAAACGAGTTACTTCGGGGCGGGCTGCCGCAGCGAACTTGCGGGCGAGCTGGCGCGGCGGGGCTGGAACAAGGCGTTCGTCGTATCCGATAAGGATCTCGTAAAGTTCGGTGTGGCAAAAAAGGTGACGGACGTGTTGGACGGCGCGCACATCCCGTATACGCTGTTCGACGACGTAAAAGCGAACCCGACCATTGCCAACGTGCAGGCGGGGCTTGCCGCGTGCAGGGCGTTTGCGCCGGACGTCATCGTTGCGGTGGGCGGCGGGTCCGTCATCGATACGGCGAAGGCGATCGCCGTCATTTTGAACAACCCCGAATTTGCGGACGTTAAATCGCTGGAAGGCACGGCGGAGACCAAGCACCGCTGCTTTCCGCTCGTTGCGTTCGCCACAACGTCCGGCACGGCGGCGGAAGTTACCATAAACTACGTTATCACCGACGAAGAGGCGGGCCGCAAGCTCGTGTGCGTCGATCCCAACGATATCCCGATGATCGCCTTCAACGATGCGGAGATGCTTTCGAGCATGCCCAAGGGGCTTACGGCGGCAACGGGCATGGACGCGCTCACGCATGCGATCGAGGCGTATATCACGCCCGGCGCCACGCCCGTTTCGGATATGATGACGTGGAACAGCATTAAATTTATCGCCGACAACCTTGAAAAGGCGGTAAAAGACGGTTCCGACGCCGCCGCGCGCGAGGGGATGGCGTACGGTTCGTATGTGGCGGGCATGGCGTTTTCCAACGTGGGGCTCGGCATCGTGCATTCGATGGCGCACCCGCTCGGCGCCCGTTACGACATTGCGCACGGCGTTGCCAACGCGCTGCTGCTGCCCTTTGTGATGGAGTACAACAAACCTGCCGCGTGCAAAAAATTCGGCGATATCGCCCGCGCGATGGGGGTGTGCGTCAAGGGCATGAGCGAGGAGGAGGCGGCGGACGCCGCCATCGAAGCGGTGCGCAAACTTTCCAAAGCCATCGGCATCCCGCAGCGCCTTTCCGAGATCGGCATCAAAGAGGAACAGCTGCCGCAGCTTGCCGAGGACGCCTTTATCGATCCCTGCACGGGCGGAAATCCGCGCAAAACATCCGTTGCGGAGATCTTGGAGATCTACAAAAAAGCGCTGTAAAGCGCCCGCCCGCGGGCAGACGCCCGCGGGCGCTTTTGCGTAGCATAAAAAGAGCGGGCGGAGCGGTTCGCCCGCTCTTTGCGTCGGGTGCGTCTGCTTGTTGTCTTTTGTGGCGGACGCTTCGCTTCCAGCCAAGGCGGCGGTGCATCTGCTTGCCGCTCTTTGCGGTGGACGCGCTCGCTTGTTGCTCTTTGTTGCGGACGCTTCGCTTCCAGCCCAAGCGTCGGTGCGTTAAAAGGGTTGCCCGCCTTGTTTGTTTTGGGGCTTTTTTATCAAATTCGCTTGCCTTTTTGCGGGCAAACCATTACAATAGAGTTTGGATCATATAGAAAGAGGCAAAAGAGATGGATACGATCAACGGAGAGATCAAAACAGATTGCATCGGGTACAAACAGTTCCCCGAACACGCGGGCGAGATCGTCTGCATGAAGGGCGTCGTTCACCGCATCCGCGAGATGACGGGGTTTGCGTTCGTCATCATCCGCACCGCGCGCGAAACGGTGCAGTGCGTGTATTCGCCCGAATTTTCAAAATACCGCATGGGCGGAGAAGTCACGGAGGGCTGTTCGGTCAAGCTGACGGGCAAGATTGTCAAGGACGAAACGCGCGAAGGGCGGTACGAAATGCAGATCCACGGCATAGAAGTGCTCTCTTCTCCCGCCGAGCAGATGCCCGTCGTCATCAACAAAAAGCAGCTGGATAACATTCCGCTCGATCTTAATTTGAACCTGCGCCCCGTCACGCTGCGCAACCCTAAGGAGCGCGCCGTGTTCAAAGTGCAGGAGGGGATCGCGCGCGGCTTCCGCGAGTTTTTGTTTTCGCAGGGCTTTACCGAGATCCGCACGCCCAAGATCTGCGCGCAGGGCGCGGAGGGCGGCGCCAATATTTTTAAGCTGGACTATTTCGGCAAACAGGTATTTTTGGCGCAGAGCCCGCAGTTTTACAAGCAGATGCTCGTGCCCGTGTACGAGCGCGTGTTCGAAATCGGACCCGTGTTCCGCGCGGAGCATCACGATACTTCCCGCCATCTCAACGAGTACATCAGCATGGATTTCGAGATGGGGTTCATCGACAGTTTTTACGATATCATGCAGATGGAGGCGGGCGCGCTCCGCTACATCATGGCGCTGCTCAAAAGAGAGTATGCCGAAGAAGTTGCGCTTTTGAATGCGCAGCTGCCCGAAGTGGGCGAGATCCCCGTCGTCAAATTTATGGACGCGAAGGAGATCATCACCAAAAAGTTCAAAAAGAAGATCACCGATTACCGCGATTTTGAACCGGAAGAGGAGCAGCTGCTCGGCAAGTGGGCGCAAAAGGAGTTCGGCAGCGACTTTTTGTTCGTCACCCATTATCCGTCCGAAAAACGTCCGTTTTATGCGATGGACGACCCCGCCGATCCTGCGTACACGCTCAGCTTCGACCTCTTGTTCCGCGGCATCGAGATCACAACGGGCGGGCAGCGTATCCACGATTACAATGCGCAGGTCGCAAAAATGCGCGCGCGCGGCATGGATCCTGCCGATTTTGAAGGGTACCTGATGGCGCACAAATACGGCATTCCTCCGCACGGCGGGCTGGGGCTGGGCTTGGAACGCATCACCATGCATTTGCTGGGCTTTAAAAACGTTCGCTACGCGTCCATGTTCCCGCGCGACATCAACCGCGTCACGCCGTAAAAGCAAAGAGGCAAAGGCGGCAATCTTTAAAAACGAACGGGTGGCGCGCAAAAGGCGGCGCTGTCGTTCGCGGCAAAATAGGGAAAAAACAAAAAGGCGCCGTCGGTTTATCCGTCGGCGCCCTCGCTTTTCTACATTTGTCAACTTATCGGCGCAACAAGGTTGACAATTATCTGCGGGTGTGGTAGGATGGGTGTATGGAATTAAAGGAGAAAATTTTACAGCGGCTGGAAGAGGCGTGCGGCGCGCATGTTTCCGGGGAAGAGCTGGCAGAAGAATGCGGCGTAAGCCGCAATGCCGTGTGGAAAAGCGTTAAGGCTTTGCGGGCGGAAGGCGCTAAGATCGATTCGGTGCGCAACCGTGGTTATGCGCTGATCGAGGGGAGCGACGCGCTGCGCGCCGCGTCCGTGCAAAAATTTTTGTCGCGCCCGTATTTTCTTACGGTGGTCAAAAAAACGGCATCCACCAACGACGACGTAAAAAACCTTGCCGAGAGCGGGGCGCCCGAATGGAGCGTGGTGCTTGCGGAAGAACAGAGCGCGGGGCGGGGGCGGTATCGCCGCCTGTTTGATTCGCCCGCGGGGGAAGGGATATACATGAGTATTCTGCTTCGCCCTCG
Organism: uncultured Clostridia bacterium; assembly: GCA_944346885.1. Classification (GTDB taxonomy): domain Bacteria; phylum Bacillota; class Clostridia; order Christensenellales; family Borkfalkiaceae; genus Borkfalkia. The sequence continues at coordinate 24,828 of CALVMR010000007.1, forward strand.
GTTGCCCGCTTCCGAAACGTTGTTTTTAACGGCGTGCGCCGCCGTCGCCGTATGCCGTGCGATCGAAGACGTTGCAAAAAAATATGCAGAGATCAAATGGGTCAACGACGTGTTTTTGGGTGGAAAAAAGGTGTGCGGAATTTTGACCGAGGCATCCTTTAACGTGGAGAGCGGCGGGCTAGCCTATGCCGTCGTCGGCATCGGCATCAACGTCAAACCAAGAAAGTTTCCGAAGGAATTGGAGGGGATCGCAGGAAGCGTGTTCGGGGAAGGCGAGTATCCGCCAAATGGGCGCGCCCGCCTTGCCTCGGCGGTTTTAGAGCGGTTTCGAACGGGCTGCGAACAGCTTTCGGAACGCACTTTTTACGGAGAATACAAGCGCCGTTCCCTGGTTCTCGGCAGGCAGGTAAAAGTTCTTTGCGGCAAGCTGGAAGAGAGGGCGGAGGTGTTGGATCTGGATGAAAATTGCTTTTTAAAGGTGCGTTTTGCCGACGGAAGCGTTCGTACGCTTTCCGCGGGTGAAGTACGGATCATGCTGTGATTTGTTGCAAAAATCAAACAATTTAGCAGTTTACAGAGTACTATGCGTAACATAAACGGAAAAAATAGGGGTGTTTTTACTGCGACCACTACTACGTCGGCTTCAAAGACGGGTTCTCTCGCGCGCGGTTTGGCAAAGTGCGCGCTGTTTGCCGTGCTGATGGTCGCCGCCTCTTTTGTTCGGATCCCCGTGCCGTATGTGCCGATCACTTTTCAAACGGTTGTGGCGGTTTTGGCGGGGATCTTGCTCGGCGCTAAGGCAGGAGCGGCTTCCATGCTTCTCTATATCTTTATGGGGCTGATCGGGCTGCCCGTCTTTTCGGGAGGGGGCGGCGTTGTTTATGTGTTGCAGCTGACGTTCGGGTACATCGTCGGTTTCGCGGCGGCGGCATTTGCGGCGGGGCTCGTGCGCGGAAGGGGCGTGCTTTGCTTTCGCCGCGCCGTATGGGCTGCCCTTGCGGGCGTTGCCGCAAATTATCTGATCGGGATCCCGTACTTCATGTGCATATGGCATTTCTACATGAATTTGGACGGCTTGTGGACTGCCGTGCTGGTCAACAATTTTTTGTTTTTTCCAAAGGATGTGCTTCTTTGTTTTGCGGCGGCATGTTTGGCGGTTCGCATGCAAACCGCTCTGCGCAGGCGCTAATGCCGCGGAAATTTATAGGAAATTTCTGTTGTGCATGCGCCCACATTGTTTGACAAAGCGTGCGCCATATGCTAAAATATATAGGCTGTTTTGGAACGTGTGCCGTCCGTTTGCCGTGGCGCATCGAGGTGTAGCGCAGTTTGGTAGCGCGCCTTAGTGCGGGGCTCCCGAAAATCGCAGCGCAGAGAGATTTTTGGGAAGGGGAGGAGCGGAGCGCGCATGCGAGCATTGCCTCTTTGGGGCGATGCGAGAACGCAGCCGACCGCGACGACGAGGGACCAAGGGGTCGTGGAACGACCGCGGCAAATTTATATAAGATACCATCGAGGTGTAGCGCAGTTTGGTAGCGCGCTTGGTTCGGGACCAAGAGGTCGTGGGTTCAAGTCCCGTCACCTCGACCACAAACCGCGGAGAGCATAACGCTCTTCCGCGGTTTGCTTGTGACGGGACTTTTTTCCCGCTCTCTTGGTCTATTTGGAGCGGTCGTGGCTGACGCGATCGGCGTGTTGCTTATCCGCTTCGGTATGCTTTCCTCGGCAGCGATCGCTATTCCGTCGCGCCTGCGCCGCTCCTTACAAGTCCCGTCACCTCGACCAAAAGAGAGCGGAAACATTTTTGTTTCCGCTCTCTTTTGCATAGACAGCTTTCTGCTGAACCCACGACCTCTTTCCCGCCAAAGGCGGAAAGGTCGTGGCTGACGCGATCGGCGTGTTGCTTATCCGCTTCGGCGCGCTTCCCTCGGCAGCGATCGCTATTCCGTCGCGGCTGCGCCGCTCCTTACAAGCCCGTCACCTCGACCAAAAAGAGAGCGGAAACATTTTTGTTTCCGCTCTCTTTTGCATAGACAGCTTTCTGCTGAACCCACGACCTCTTTCCCGCCAAAGGCGGAAAGGTCGTAGCTGATGCGATCGGCGTGTCGCTCATCCGCTTCGGCGCTCTTCCCTCGGCAGCGATCGCTATTCCGTCGCTTCGCTACTTATGAGTCCCTTCGACTGCACCGGAGATTTTAAACTTATTCAAAGATAAAATTGGGTGAGTTTAAGATCTTTTTTTATGCCTAAATTGCGAAATTGGAGGTTTTGTTAATGGGATTTTCCGCAAATTCCGCGCGGTAATTTCGCAGAAAAGTTGAGTAATTCGTATATCCGAGGAGGGAAGCGGCTTGTATTGCGGTTACACCGCTTTTCAAAAGTTTGCGTGCTTCGTACATCTTTTTGATGCGGACGTATTGCATAACGCCGGTATTCAAAAAATTTTTAAAAAGATGGTTCAAATATGAGCGTGAAACAAACAGATGGGAGGCAATGGTCTCTATATTTAACGGTTGGTTTATATTTTCGTTGATAAATTCCATTGCTTTTTTGATGAGCAGCGGCATATCTTTTTTTTCCAATGCTCCGTGCTGTGTGTCAACGGAAAAAAGGATGAGAAATTCATTCAGAAAACTTTTAAGAAGAGAATGGAAATGTTCGGAAGAAAAGCGTTCCGAATAAGAATGCAGCTTCGTAAACAACTGCTGCATTTCGCTGTCTGCAATTTTGCAGATGCTGTAATTCCGCTTCTCCGCTAAAACCTTAGGGAAAAGTTCCGGAGAGAAGTTGATAACATAGCGCTCATACAAATTGGGCGAAGCGATCATCATAACATGATATTTCCCCGGCGGAACGATGATGATCGTTTTTTCGGAGAAATTATACAAATCGTTTTCAATGATGAAGGAACCGTTCCCGTGTACTATATAAAGTATCTCGTATTGTACATGATGATGTTTAAAGTAATCCGCTTCGTTTATAGTGCTTTCATGCGCATAGCGGAAATTGATATCGTTAAAAGCAAGTTCGGTGATCATAGGAACAGGATAGCACAACAAGGCACAAAATGCAAGTATTTGAGCATTTTTCGCCATTGAAATATTAAAAAATCGTGTTATGATTATAGTGAACAAAAGAGCAGGAGGCGGCTGTGAACATCAAACTGAGTGCCTTTGCAGACGAAGCGGCAGCCGATTATGCGGCGCAGCTGCAAATTTTGCGGGAAGAACGGATCCCTTTTATCGAACTCCGCGGGTTGGATGGAAAAAACATTTCGGCGGTGCGTGAAGAAGAGGCGGGCAGGTATGCCGAACAAACGGAGGCGGCGGGGATAAAAGTATGGGCGATCGGTTCTCCTTTGGGAAAAATCGGGATGGAGGACGATTTTGACGCGCATTTAAAAACGGCGGAACATGTGTTCCGTTTGGCAAAAATTTTTAAAACGGAAAGAGTGCGGGTCTTTTCTTTTTATACGAAATCGCCGGAAAAGGATCGAAACGAAGTGCTGCGCCGGATGCGGGCGATGCAGCAGCTCGCCGAGTGCTGTGGGGTAGTGCTGTACCATGAAAACGAAAAAGAGATCTACGGCGATACGGCGGCGCGTTGCGCCGACCTTTTGCGGGAGGTGCCTCGGCTGAAAAGCGTGTTTGACCCCGCAAACTATGTGCAGTGCGGCGAAGATGTTTCGGCGGCGCTGCGGCTTTTGGCGGATAAAACGGATTATTACCATATCAAAGACGCGCTGTATAACAGCGGCGAGGTCGTGCCGGCGGGGCAGGGAGACGGGCATTTGCAGGAAGTTTTGGAAGGGATCGGAAAGGATACCGTTTTGACGCTGGAACCGCATTTGGCGGTGTTTGAAGGGTATTCGCATTTGGAGCGCACGGCGCGCAAAACGGCATTTTCGTACAGAACTTCGCGCGTGGCGTTTGCCGCGGCGGTACAGGCGTTGCGGGCGCTTTTGCAAAAGTGTTCGTTCAAAGAGGAGAACGGAGTATGGAAAAAGTAAAGTTCGGCATTATCGGAATGGGCAACATGGGGTCGGTGCATTTGAGCTTTTTTCAGGAAGGGAAGATCATAAACGGCGTTTGCACCGCGATCGCGGATGTAAATCCGCAAAAACTTGCCGCCGCCCAAAAAAATCATCCGGGCAGATATGCGTGTTACGCTTCCGGTGCCGAGCTGATCGACAGGGCGGATGTAGACGCTGTGATTGTTGCCGTGCCGCATTACAGTCATCCGCCGCTTGCCGAGCGTGCGTTTGCAAAAGGTTTGCATGTTTTGTGCGAAAAGCCCGCAGGCGTTTACACAAAACAGGTCAAAGAGATGAACGCCGCCGCGGAACGGAGCGGAAAATTGTTCGCCATGATGTACAACCAGCGCACAAACCCGCTGTATAAAAAGATGCATGCGATCGTAGCGGAGGGCGGGATAGGCGATATCCGCAGAGTAAACTGGCTGATCACAAATTGGTTCCGTACGCAGTTTTATTACGATTCGGGCAGCTGGCGCGCAACATGGTGCGGCGAGGGCGGCGGCGTGTTGATGAACCAGTGTCCGCACCAGCTCGACTTGCTGCAATGGATCTGCGGGATGATGCCGAGCCGGATCCGTGCGTTTTGCCACTTCGGAAAGTGGCACAGCATGGAAACGGAAGACGATGTGACCGCCTATTTGGAATTTCCGAACGGGGCAACGGGAGCGTTTATCACATCCACCGCCGATGCGCCCGGAACCAACCGGTTTGAGATACTTGGGTCAAAGGGAAAACTCGTCTGTGAAAAAAACACGCTCACTTATGTTCGGCTCAAAGAGGATCTGCAAGAGTTTTTGCAGACGGAAAAAAACGGGTTTGCAGAACCGGCATACGATGTGCAGACCTTTCCGCTGGAAGGGGAAAACCCGCAGCATGCGGGGATCATCAACAACTTTGCCAACGCGATCCTCGGTATCGAGCCGCTGTATGTGGATGGGAAAGAGGGGATCCGCTGCGTAGAACTGATCGATGCGATGCTGCTCTCTTCGTGGGAAGACGTAACGGTACAGCTGCCCGTCGATGATGCGTTTTATTGGAAAAAACTTTCCGAGCACATTGCTCTTTCAAAAGAGAAAGAAGGAAAAGATCTGTTGATCGACAATTCCTCTTCCTTCGGTGGCACACAGTAAAGCAGGCTGCAAAAAACTGTACGGGGCCCCGTACAGTTTCTGCCCTAGGCAGAAACTGTATCGATTTAAAAGCAAACCGCCCGCCTTTCGGCGGGGCGCAAATGAAATTTCGTAGGAGGAACGTTGTGAACAGAACGTTTAAAAAAATAGCAGCGGCGGTCCTTTCCGCGTTGCTGGGAGTGCTGGCAGCTCTTTCGGCGGTCGCCTGTTCGGGCACCGGCGGGGGCGGCAGCTATACCGAAGCGATCGATAAAAACCGCACGCAGCTGTATGTGTATAACTACGACGGCGGTTTCGGATCGGAATGGCTCAATAAAATAAAACAGCGCTACGAGGCGCTGCACGCCGACGAAGAGTACGAGCCCGGCACGGGGAAGCGCGGCATCCAGATCATGGTGAACAACACCAAAAACGCGGTCACGTCCGAAACGATCAAAAGCGGGCAGGATGAAGTATATTTTATCGAAAACATGTACTATTATTCGCTGCGGTATGACGGCGCCATCAAGGATATCACGGACGCCGTTTCCGCCGAAAACAAGTACGAACCGGGTAAGACGATCGAGGAAAAACTTACCGACGAGCAGCAGGCGTTTTACGGGATCGAGGGCGTGCGCGCGGACGGAAAAGCGCAGTATTTGGGCATCCCGCATTATTTCGGGTCCTACGGGCTTGTTTACAACAAAACGCTGTTCGACGAAAAGGGCTATTATTTCCTGAACGATTATGATGAAGACGCCCCCTTAGAGGATAAGTTCGATTTTTATGGCACGGGGCAAAGATCTCCGGGGCCGGACGGCACGCCCGGAACCGACGACGACGGCTTGCCCGCAACCTACCAAGAATTTTACTGGCTGCTTGAATACATTGCAAGGGTTAATCTGCAAACGGCGCTCTCGTGGACGGGGCAGTATTATACGCAGTATCTCGGCTTTTTGCTGAACGCGCTCGTAGCCGATTACGAGGGGTTGGCCCAGATGATGCTCAATTACACGTTCAAAGGCGTTGCAACGGATCTGGGGACGATCGTTGGCGGCGAATTTACGGAGGATCTCGCCGACCTTCCGATCGAGGAGAGCAATGGCTGGGAATTGAAGCGGCAGGCGGGCGTATATTACGCTTTGGATCTGATCGAAACGCTCGTTGATACGCCGAAGTACCATAACGGAACGAACGCTTTTGCGGACGCCTATTCGCATTTGAACAACCAGCAGGATTTTCTCATGTCCGGGGTGGACGGCATAACGACGCCCGTTGCCATGATCCTTGACGGCATGTGGTGGCAGAGCGAGGCTTCGCAGGTGTTTTCCTCGATGGCGGACCATTACGGAGACGAGTATTCGATGGAAAACCGCGATCTGCGCTGGATGCCGCTGCCCAAAGCGAACAAGGAGAAGGTGGCGGAAGCGGCAGAGAAGATCAAAAAGGGGGAAAACGGGCATACGATCGCCGATTCGCTTTATTCGCTATGCTGCGTTTCTTCCGGCATCGAGGATTGGAAGCTGCCAATTGCGATCGACTTTATTCAATTTTGCAATACCGACGAATCGCTCATTGAATTTACGACGACGACCAATGCGATGAAGGCGCTGACGTATAAAGTGGACGATACGGTTTTACAGCAGCTATCGCCGTACGGGCGTTCGCTGGTCGAATACATTCAGAGTGCGGATATCGTATATCCGTATTCGCAGGCGGAGCTGTATATCAACAATTCGTCTATGTTCCGTGCCGATGAGTATTATCGCGCCACGGTAAGCGGCGTAAACAAAACGTATCCGGCGCAGGCGTTCCATGTGGACGGCATTTCCGCCGAGGACTATTTTACGGGGTTGGCTACCTATTACAAGAACACCTGGAACACGATCGTATAAGCGGCGGGGAGGGAACGCATGGAAGAGATGCGTATGGTGGCAACGCAAACATCGGAAGCGGAAAGCGGCGCTTTGCCGCCGTTTTCCGGAGGCAGAAAAAAGAAAACGCTCCTGAAAAGCAACAAAAAGGACCTGGCGTTTTACATTGCCCTGATGGCTTGGCCGGTTTTGCAATTTGCCGTTTGCTACATTTGGGTCAACGTCAGTTCTTTCCTTATGGCGTTCCAAGATATCAACGTTGCCACGGGCGTAACGACCTGGACGTGGAAAAATTTTGCCAATATCATTACCGAGATCTCCTGGGCGAATTTGGGCACAATGGCGTTGAATTCCGTTTTGGCATGGGCGCTGCTTTTGGTGATCAGTATCCCGCTCGGCTTGCTGTTTTCTTATTACATTTATAAGAAGATGCCCGGTTCCATTTTTTTCCGTGCGGTGCTCTTTTTGCCTTCCATCGTTTCGGCGATCGTAATGGTCACGATCTTCCGTTATTTCGTCAGCAGCGCGCTGCCTTCCTTTGTGCAGGATCTGTTCGGTGCCGAGTTTCCCAACGTTCTCGATCCTGCTACGGGCTATGCGTTTTGGACGGTGATATTTTATACGATCTGGGTCGGGTTCGGCACCTCCGTTTTGATGTATTCAAACGGCATGAGCGGCATTGACCCGGAGCTTGTCGATGCGGCGCACATAGACGGCGCCACGGGTATCCGCGAATTTTGGCACATCACTCTTCCGCTCGTTTTTCCAACGCTGTCGGTCTTTCTCATTACGAGCATCGCTAATATATTCATCAATCAGATCAATCTGTATTCCTTTTACGGCGGAACGGCGCATTCCAGCATTCAAACATTCGGTTATTATTTGTACATGGCGGTCAAGCGGGCAGACGGCGACTATGGCACCTTCCCCCGCCTTGCCGCGTTCGGGTTGATCCTCACGGCGATCGCCATTCCGCTTACGCTGTTTGTACGCTGGCTGCTTGAAAAGTTCGGCCCGTCCGAAAACTGAGGAGGAAAATATGTTCGGAAGAGAATTGGCAAAACGGAATAAACTCCTCGGCATCCGCAGGGAAAGAACGCATGCGCGCTTTACGCCGGTCACGGTCGTCATGCTCATCGTGCTGATCTTGTATGTGGCGTCTTTATTTCTGTTGTTTTTGTGGGCGGTCATGGCGGCGTTCAAAGACCCGCTGTTCGATTTCCGCGTAAACCCGTGGGGATTTCCGCGGGAATGGGTGTGGAATTTCTCCACGGTTTTTGCCGAGTTTGAGGTGCCCGTCAGTACCGCAAAGCGCATCGGGTCCGTCGGGATGGGAGAGATGTATCTCTACTCCTTCCTGTATGCGGGCGGCTGCGCGTTTTTCAACACCTTGGTCCCTTGTATCACGGCATACCTGTGCGCGCGGTTCAAATATAAGTTTTCCCGCGTTATGCATACAATCGTGCTCATTACGATGGTCATCCCCGTCGTCGGCAGTTTGCCCGCGGAGATCCGCATGGCGCAGGCGCTGAAACTGTACGATGAAATTTGGGGGATGTGGATCTTAAAAGCCAACTTCCTCGGCATGTATTTTTTGGTGTTTTACAATATATTCAAGGCACTGCCGGACGCCTATACCGAGGCGGCGAAGATCGACGGTGCGGGGAATATGCAGGTGCTGTTGCGCATAGCGCTTCCGCTTGTACGCAACACGTTTTTTACCGTGTTTCTCATCTATTTTATTCAGTATTGGAACGATTACCAAACGCCGCTCATCTACCTGCCGTCCTATCCGACCATTGCAAACGGCATGTACACCGTAGCGGTTACGCCGAGTACGGAGATGAATTTCGTGCCGATGCGCATGGCGGCGGCGATCATTATGTTGGTGCCGATACTCGTCGTGTTTTTGGTCTTTCAAAAGCGGCTTCTCGGCAATTTGACCATCGGCGGCATCAAAGGTTGATAAAAGAAAGAACGGGAGATCGGAATGGAAAAAAGAAAGCACATCAGCATTGCATTGGCGGGGTTGCTCGTTTTACTGCTTGCCGCAGCGCTTTGGGCAGGGTTGCTGCCTTCCGCGCGGCATGCCTACGCCGAGGCGGAGTGGGAAGCGGTCGAGATCGCCGAAAGTTATAACGCCAACAGTTCGTTTGCCATTCCCTCGCGTACCGTCCGCGTCAACGGAAAAACGGTGCGCGCGGAAGGGGTCTTGGTCTATCCGGACGGCACGGCGACCGTAAAGTCGCCTTCCGTGCTCGACCAGGCAGGCACCTATTCCGTGCGGTGGTCGGCAGAGGCGGACGGGCAGCCGTATGCGGAAGAGGAGAGCTTTATCGTGTACTATCCCGCGCTGTGGCACGGGGAAAATACCACGGTCGGCTACGGGGTCCCCGCGCTGGGGCGAACGGAGGGCATCCTTGTTCATCTTGCGCAGGATGAAACGCTTACGTTTATGAATTATATCGACGTGAGCGAACTGTCGGCATGGAACAGCTTTGTAGAATTTTACGTGTACCCCGAAACGCAGGGCGTGGCGGATATGGATGCAATCGTCTTTACGCTTACCGATGCGGAAGATCCGGATATTTACGTGAAGATCCGCGGGCATCGCTATATCAATCATCCGGGACTCATCTACTATTCGGCAGGGTTTAACGGCGGACCGATGAAAGGGTACGAAGGGCAAGGAAAAAACATTCTGCACGAAGACAATGAGTGGGGCATGGCGATGCCGGGCTCTTTTGAAGCCTTGCAGTACGACGGCGGTGCGGGCGCAAGCGAAACGGCAGACGGGAAACCCGTGTTTGCGGATAACTATATTCAAATGCTGAGTTTCGATGCGGGCAACATGGGCGTGTTCGGCGAAAGTACGAGCAAAACGTATACCGGGCAGATCATCGATTTGGATAACCGCGAACATTTCGATGCGCTCTTCGGCGGGTTCCCCAGCGGAAAGGTGTTTCTTTCGGTGAGCGGAGAGGGGTTCCGTTCGGCGTCGGCGAACATCTGCTTTACAAAAGTGCTCGGTACCGATTTTTCGGAGTACGACGCCGTTGTTTTGGATCAAGAGAAGCCCGTTATCACCGTGGAAAACCCGTATGCTGAAATGCCGGAGGCGCGCGTCGGAGGAAGTTACCCTGTATTTTCCGCTTCCGCGCAGGACATTTATTCGGGCGCGTGCGAGGTAAAAACATCGGTTTGGTACAATTACGGGGCGGATTCTGCCGTGCGCATCGAAATTGCGGACGGGCGGTTTGAAACGAAGCGCGCGGGCTGGTACACGATCGTCTACCAAACAAGTGATGCGTTCGGGAACGACGCGGCGGAGCGGCTTTGGGTGCACGCGGGCGGTGCCGTTGAAGAGATGCATATTTCGCTGGCGCAGGACGCCGTGGCGGCAAGTGCCGAACTCGGCTCTTGGGTAGAGTTGCCTCCCGCTTCGTCCGTATCGGTCACGGGCGGTAGCGGCGTCGTCACGGTAACGGTCAGCGTTTCGCACGGAGACGAAACATACGCCGTTAAGGACGGGTTCCGCCCCGAACAGGAGGGTGAATGGACTGTTTTGTATACGGCGACGGATATCACGGGGAAAGAGGTCAGCCTCCCTTTCGTTGTGGACGCACGGCCGGGGGATAAACCGGTGTTGGCGCAGGATCCCGTGCTGCCGCCCGTGTTTATCGCCGGCGTGCCATACGCCTTGGAAGAGGTGTACGCCGTCGATTACTCTTCGGGCTCGCCGGAGCGCGTTTTGCCCGATATCGCAGTCGAAGATGCAAGCGGGGAACGGGTGTATCGCTCCGGAGAGGCGGTCACGTTCTCCGTCGGCAACAGCGGCGATACGGTTTGTTTGGAGTACCGATACGGCGGCGTCAGCCTTGCTCGGCGCGAGGTGCCCGTCATCCTTGCGTTTACCGAGGAAAACGGAACGCCCGTCTTGCATACGGAAAATTATTTTTACGGCGAAGGGCTGGCGCTTGAAAAGACGCTGAACGGCATGCTTGTTTCTGCCGAGGCGGGGAGCGAACGGGCGGAATGGACGTTTGCGAACGCGTTGCTTTCGGAGTTTTCTCTTGTTTTGACAAGCGTTCCCGGCAGCGGCAGCTTCGGCAGCCTGCGCATCACGCTTACCGACGCCGCCGCCCCCGCGGTCTCCGTTTCCGCGCAGATCCGAAACAGTGCGTCGGGGGCGGTTTTTACGGCGGGCGGAACATCCGTTGCGCTCGGCGGCTCGTTTATGGCGAGCGCGGAGCAGCAATTTTCCATCGGGTTCAGCGGCACTTCGTTTATCGTCAACGGCGTGCGGGTAGCCGTATCCGAAACGGACGCGGGGGAAGCGTTTTCCGGCTTTTCGACGGGCATGGTGTATTTGCGGGCGGAGATGAGCGAGATCGGCGGCGCGGCGGCGTATAAGGTCGTTTCCGTCAACGATCATCCGTTTACCGAGTCTACGCGCGACCATATCGCGCCGAAGATCGCGGTGCTGCACGATTACGGCGGCAGCTATTCGCGCGGGGAGACGTATACGATCGGCGGCGCGTTCGCGGCGGATGTGCTTTCGCCGTCCGTCACCTTCGAGCTGACGGTGCGCGGCCCCGACGGGCAGATCGTGACCGATACGAACGGGGTGCGGCTGGAAAAGGCGGATCCGACGGCGGAACATACGATCGTTCTCGAACAGTACGGGCAATACCGCGTTTCCTATACAGCGTTGGAGAGCAGTGCGTTTACACCGCGCCCGCAATCGGCTTCCTTCGGGTATGCCGTCAATGTCGAAGATGTCGTGGCGCCGCAGATCGAACTGAAAGGCACGCTCACGCAAACGGCAAAAGTCGGCGACGTGATCATCCTTCCCGCCTATTCGGTGACGGATAACGAAACGCCTGCGGAAGAGATCGTTATCTGCGTATATGTGCTCAACCCGAACGGCGTGCTGGTCGCTTTGAAAGGAAATGCTTTTAAGCCCTCGTATGCAGGCGTATACGAGTTCCGCATCACGGCGGCGGATGCGGACGGCAATATGGAGATGGTGCGTTTGCGCGTGACCGTTTTTGCGGAGGGAGAAGAATGAGATCGTTCAGAAAAGCAATTGGCTTGTTGCTCTGTCTTTTGTTTTTATTCGCCGCGGCGGCATGTAATGTAAACGGCGGGCAGGCGGGCGGCAATACGCAGCAGGGAGAAGTTACCGAAGACGTGCCGCTGCACCGTGTGGAGGGTACGCTGCATAAGGTGACCGTTACGGAAACGGATCGCCCGTTCGTTACGGCAGGCAGCAGCGAATATGTGGTCGTTGCGGGGGAAAGCAACGCTGCCAGAACGGCTGCAAACTTTATCGTAACGCACATTCTCGGCGCAACGGGCGCAGAACTTCCGCTGCGCGTAGACGCGGAATGGTCTGCCGAGGCAAAATACATCGTTGTCGGCAACAGCGAACTGTTTGCGGCGGCGGGGCTAACGATGCCCGAAGACGATATCGGCTTTTCGGGGTATTATATCAAATCTGTCGGAGATTCCGTTTTCCTTGCGGTGAACGGAGACGACGGGTATCAGCTTGCCGCGATCGCATTTTTGCGTCACGTTGTAGGGTACGATATGCTGTCGGAGGATACGGTGCTGTATGAAAAGGACGGGGCGACCCTTCCGGATATGGAAGTGGTTGAGCGCCCCGACTACGATTACCGCCAAGAGAGCGAGCCGGTCGGAAACGGCAGGTACGGCATGGGATACAGCAGCGGGTTCATGATGTCCGTCAACGGGATCGCCTGGCACAATTCATTTCAGTATCTTCCGCCGGAAAAATGGGCGAAAACGTACCCGGAATGGTATACGGTAAGCGGGCGCACGCAGTCTTCTTCTACAGGCGGGCACAATCCGGGGCAGCTGTGCTACACCGCGCACGGCAATGAAAAGGGTACCTATTCGCTTATGATCGATACGGCGTTTGCCAAATTGAAAGAGACGGTAGATGCCAATCCGGGCGCGAGTTTTATCACGTTTACGCAGGAGGATAATTACGAAGCCTGCGACTGCGAATATTGCGAGGCGGAGGCGGAAAAATACGGCGGTTCGGCAAACGGACCCGTTATCAAATTCGTGAATGCACTTGCCGAAAAGCTGGAAGAGTATCTCGGCGATTCGCGCAGGGTCACGATCTCGTTTTTTGCCTACCGCGCGACCGAAAAATCGCCCACCGTTCAAAATGCGGACGGCAGCTATGCGGCGATCGACGGCATCCACTGTCATCCGAACGTGGGCGTCGTTATCGCGCCCATCACCGCCACGTATTCGCATTCCTTTTACGAAAGCCAAAACCAATCGTTTGCGGAAAACATCCGTTCCTGGTCGGCTGTGTGCGATAACGTGTATATGTGGCTGTACCAAACCAATTTCGCGCACTACATGTTCCCTGCAAACACGTGGGATACCGCGGCGGAGTCCTACCGCTTCTGTAAAGAAAACAACGCCGTTTATATGTACAACGAGGGGCAGTGGAACACCAATGCGGTTTCGCATTTCAGCAAACTGAAAGAGTACGTCGATTCGCGGTTGCTTGTGGATGTAAACCTCAATTACGGTTCGCTGGTCGATCGGTTTTTTGCCAACTATTACGGTGAGGGCGGCGCTGCCATGCGCACCTATTTTGATGCCTTGCAAGCGCACATGAAGTATCTGGAAGCGGCATTCTCCGACAGTGTTCGCGGCGGGTATAAAGATAATATTGCGCAAGCGCAGTATTGGCCGAAACGGCTGTTGGAGGGCTGGACGGAACTGGTTACAGAGGCGTTTGCCGCCATAGAGCCGCTGCGCGAAGCGGATTCCGCGCGTTATCAAACGTATTACGATCACATTTTGCTGGAATCGCTGTTCCCGCGATATGCGCTGCTTTCGCTGTATTCGGGCACCTATTCGTCTTCCGAATTGCAGCAAATGCGCACTTCTTTCAAGGAAGACAGCAGCGCGTTGGGCGCAACAAAAGTGAATGAAGAGACCGATTTTTCAAGCGTTTTCAATACATGGGGCATATAGGAGGGCGAAAGGATGAAAAGATGGAAGTATCTTGTGCTTGCGCTGATCGGTGTGCTGCTCTTTTCGTTTGCCGCCTGCGCGGAGGGGGATACGGAAGAGGAAAAAACGCCCTCCGTTACGCTCAGCGCTTCGTCGGCGGCGCTTGACTTGTATGAGACGATCTGCCTTACCGCACGGGCGGAAAACACGGACGGGCCGGTTGTTTGGAGCAGTTCCGATCCTTCCCGCGCCACTGTGGAGGACGGGCTTGTTACGGCGCTGGCGGTGGGAAACAACGTGCGCATCACCGCGTCGGCGGGCGGCGCTTCTGCCGTGTGCGTTGTTACGATCACCGATTCGCAGGCGGCGCCCGTGCTTTCGGTCAGTGAAAGCAGCGTACGGCTGGCAGAGGGAGAATCGTTTACGGTCACGGCGTCCGTTCAGCTCAAAGGGGAGCCCGTGCAAAACGTTTCCTACCGCTGGGCGGGCGGGGATGCGTTCGCGTCCGTGCAGGCAGAGGGCGCGCAGGCGGTGATCTTCGGGCTTTCGGAAGGGGAAACGGAGATCTATGTTTCCGCGACCGTGCGCGGCATCTATGTGGCGCAAAGGATTTTTGTTGCCGTTCGTTCGCTCGATATCGTGTTAGACCTTGCCAACTGCAAGCCGGGCGGCAGCGGAACGTATGCGGCGCAGCTGTATACGCTTGACGCCGAAGGGTATGAAGCCTCCTTTACCCCCGCGCTCACCGTCTACGAAAACGGTATTGCCGTGCCCGATCCGCAGCTGCAATGGGAGAGCAAAAACAGTGCCGTCGTGCGGGTGGAAAACAACGAAACGCTCGCCGCCGTTTCGGCGGGCAGCACGCAGGTCGTTTGCCGCTATAAACAGGAGAGCATCGCCATCGATGTGACCGTGTCGCGCACGCGTCTGCCGCTTTCGGGCAGCGCCGTGGCAGAATTGCATGTTTTAAAGCCGATCACGATCGAAGGGGAGATTTCGGGCGAGGTGACGGACGCAACGTTCAAGGGCGTTTCGGTGTTCGGTTCGTTCAACGCCGCAACAAACGAGTTGACGCTCTCTGCCGAAAAATTTCCGCGGGATGCGGCACACCTCGGCGAGGGCGAATTGATCCTCACCACACAGCAGGCAGATTACGTGCTTTCCGCAGCCCTCTATACCATGGTCATCCACGATTCGGGAGAATTGGACCAGATGTACCGTTACGGGATCGGCGAGGGCGTGAACGGCTACGTCTGCGACGGGTATTTTATTCTCGGCGACGATATCGAATATACCGGTACCTCCTTTCTTCCGCTTGCGCCCGAAGGTGTTGTGGGGCTGGGCGGAAACGAGGCGATCTCCGGGATCACGGGCGGGTTCCGCGGCGTGTTTGACGGAAGAGGGCACACGGTTACGGGCTTAAAATTCGATCTTTCTGCCAGTTCGCGCGCTTATAACGGCATGTTCGGCGTGCTGCACCGCGAAGGCATTGTGCAAAACGTCGCCTTTGAAGACGCAACCATTTGCGGCGCGCTGATTGCTTACCGCGGCAGCGGCACGGTGCGCAACGTGTACGCTTCGTTCGCCTCCATTACCGGCGGAACGAACGGGCACTATACGGGATTCGTGTATACGGGCGGCGCAGCGGCGGGGGCAAGGGTCGAAGCCGTGTTCCTCGATGCGTCCGATCCTTCCGCTTACCATGGTGCAAACACGTCCAATACCCGTCTGATCGGATGCGGGGTGAGCGGAGAGGCGGTGTACGGCGGCGTGTACCTCATTTCTCCCGCCGTGTGGAGAGACGACTCCGTATCGGGCGCGGGCGAGGCGGACGTATACGCAGCGTTCGGCGATTATGCGGCGTTTGCGGCGGATGCCGCGGCACAATCCGTTTTCGCCGAGTGGGATAAGAATATCTGGACGGCGGATGCAAACGGCTGCCCGGTATTTCGATAAACCTGAGAAATTGTTTTTGCCTGTGGGCAAACAATAAATTATTTTTTAACAGGAGGAAAATGTATGAAACATTTGGCAAAAGTTTTCATGTTTGCCTTAGTTCTGGCGTTGGCGTTTGCGCTGGCGGCTTGCGGCGACACGCACACGCACACGGCGGGCGAAACATGGGAAAAAGATGCAAGCGAGCATTGGCACGTTTGTACCGAGTGCGGCGAGGAGATGGATCGGGCGGCGCACATGGCGGGCGTTTGGGAGTATGACGCAGAGAGCGGCAAGGACGTGCAGCAGTGTACCGTTTGCGATCATAAGATGAACGAGCGCACTCACGAACATACCGCCGATGAAAGCGAGTGGCAGAGCGACGATACCGATCACTGGCGCAATTGCTCGGCATGCGGGCAAAAAATAGAGAGCACGCAGGCGGCGCATTCCGGAACTTGGGAATACGATCAAGAAAGCGGCAAGGAAAAAATGACCTGCACCTGCGGCCATGTATCCGAGCGCGAGCACGAACATACCGCCGATGAAAGCGAGTGGCAGAGCGACGGCGCAAAACATTGGCGCAATTGCTCGGTCTGCGGGCAAAAAGTGGAGAGCACGCAGGTAGCGCACACTCCCGATGAAAGTGAGTGGAAGAGCGACGATACCGATCACTGGCGTAACTGCTCGGTCTGCGGGCAAGAAGTGGAGAGCACGCAGGCGGCGCATTCCGGAACTTGGGAATACGATCAAGAGAGCGGCAAGGAAAAAATGACCTGCACCTGCGGCCATGTTTCCGAGCGCACTCACGAACATACCGCCGATGAAAGCGAGTGGCAGAGCGACGGCGCAAACCATTGGCGTAATTGCTCGGTATGCGGGCAAAAAATAGAGAGCACGCAGGTAGCGCACACGGCGGGCGAATGGGCGTACGATGCAGAGAGCGGCAAGGACGTGAAGCTGTGTATCGTTTGCGATTATAAGATGAGCGAGCGCGAGCATGTGCATGCCTATACCGTTTGGACGAGCGGGGAAGGCGGCGACGTTGCAAGTTGCGCCTGCGGCGAGGAGTTTTCGTTTACGCAGCAAAAAGTTGACCTTGACGTACAGTACGCCGACCTGACGGGTGCCACAGTGAATACGGAGAAGACGGTCACGGTCGATCTTAGCGTGTTCGGCAATATCTCCGACGTAACGGCAAAAATGCTTGCGTACGAAGGCAGCATCAATATGTATAACAGAGAGGGTAAGGATATCGCCTCTTCCTTTGCCGAAGGCACGCTTACAGTCAACGTTTCCGAGTTCGGTTTCGCTTACGGCGACCGCACCGTTGCAATCACCTTTAACGATGAGGAGAATACGGAGCGCACGGTCCATGTGCCCGTTTTGTTGGTGACCAAGGTCATTATGAGTAAAACCGACCTTGATAACATGACGTACTTCTCCAAGGAGAGCGAAAAGGAAGCAGACTTGATTTACGGCGGATACTTTGAGTTGGGGACGGATATTCCTTACAGCGGACAGTTCAAGTACGTCATGCCTACAAATATCGATGCGGCAAAAGGCGGGTTTGTCGGCGTGTTCGACGGCTGCGGGTACAACATCGACGGGATCCAGATCAACACCGCGGATGTCGCTGATAAATGGAACAATTACCACGGAATGTTCGGATCGCTTTACGGCGGAACGGTCAAAAATGTCAGCTTCACGAACGTCGTTATCGGCGTAAAGGGCTCGCTGATCAGCGCCTACGGTTCCGGCACGATCGAAAACGTATATGCTCAGTTCAAGGAGATGCGCGTTAACAATCAGCTCGGACTGGCGTTCAGCCAGGGCGTTGGCAGCGGCGGCGCAACGATCAAGGACTGTGTTGTCGATGTCTCGGAAGCGTCCTTCAATCTGGTTTCGGGCGGGACGACTTACCATTTCTGCTTTTTCGGGAAGCAAAGCTCATGGATAGATCCGGAAACACAAGAAACAGTATATGGACCCAAACCGAATTTGCAGGGCGCATATTTGATCGGGACGCTCCCCGAAGGGACGACGACCTGGACGGATGAAGCAAACAGCACGGGTACCTTTGGCAAATACGATTCCATGACCGCCTTTGCCGCAGCATACAACGCACTCGATTCCGAGCTGAAAGCGGAGATCGATACGTGGGATAAAACGTATTGGCAGGTAACAGAAGGCTCCATCGCGTTTATCGATAAGAGCGCGGCATAAAAAAGCGAAGCGGGTTTGCCTGCCCTGTTTGCAGGGCAGGCAAACTTTCTGTTCGAGCGGCGTGCGGCAGAAAACGGAGAAAAAATCATGTGCAAAGAGCAAACGGGGAAATTTATCGCGCCCGACGGTGCGTCCAAGGAGTGTTTTGTGCTGCGGCGCACCTTTTCGGTCGTAAAAAAGGTGAAGAGCGCCGAACTTTTGGCAACGGCACTGGGGCTGTATTACATCGAGCTGAACGGCAAGCGCGTTTCCGACGCGCGCCTTACGCCCGGATGGACGGATTACCGCGTGCGCGTGCAGGTGCAGCGGTACAACGTGGCGCACCTTTTGCGGCAGGGAGAAAACGAAGTGGCGCAAACGGTCGGCGGCGGCTGGTACAGCGGCAGAGTGGGCTTTCAAAACAAAGCTGGCTTTTACGGCACGCAGCCCGCGGGGATGGCGGTGCTAACCATCACGTATGAAGACGGTTCGGCGGCGTGCATCGCAACGGACGAAAGCTGGGCGGCGGAGGATTCGCACATCGTGCGCTCCTCTCTGTACGACGGCGAGGTGCAGGATTTTACGCGGAAGCGGGCGCGCTATGCCGTGCGGGAAGTGCCCTTCGATCGGGCAAAGCTGATCCCGCAGGCGTGCGAACCCGTAAAAACGCAGGAAGAATTTGCGCCCGTGCGCGAATTTTATACGCCCAAAGGGGAGCACGTGTTCGATTTCGGGCAAAACCTTACGGGCGCCGTGCGCGTGGAGATCGAGGGTGTGCGCGGGCAAACGATCACGCTTTCGCATGCGGAGGTCTTGGACGAAGAGGGGAACTTTTATACGGAAAATCTGCGCTCGGCAAAAGCGCAGGATACCTATGTGCCGGCGGGCGGAAAACAAACGCTGTTTCCCGAATTTACCTTTCACGGCTACCGCTATGTAAAGGCGGAGGGGCTTGAACGCGGGGCGGCGCGGCTCACGTCTGTGGCGCTGTACAGCGATCTGCGCCGAACGGGGCGGTTGCAAACTTCCAATGAAAAGATCAACCGCCTGTACGAAAACGTGCTGTGGGGGCAGCGAAGCAACTTTGTGGATGTTCCGACGGATTGCCCGCAGCGGGATGAACGGCTTGGGTGGACGGCAGACGCCAACGTGTTTTGCCGCACGGCGGCGTATAACTACGATGTGCGTGCTTTTTTCAAAAAGTGGCTTGCCGATCTGCGCGCGGGGCAAAGCGAGGACGGGCGGATGCCGGATGTGGCGCCGCACGTGATCGGAGAGCAGGCGACCCCTGCGCTGTGGGCGGATTCCATCACCATGATCCCGTGGGCGATGTACGAAATGTACGGCGACGTAAGCTTTTTATCCGAAAACCTTGCGGCGATGAAAAAGTTTGCCGCCGCGGTGGAAAAAACGGCGGAAAAAGGGCTTGTTGCGCACGGATTTCAGTACGGAGACTGGCTGGGACTGGATCGGGAGGTTAGCTCGCGTGACGATTGCCGCGGCGCTACGGACGTGTATTACATGGCAAACGTGTTCCGTGCGGAGAGTTTGCGCATCATTGCGGACGCGGCGCATATCCTCAAAGATCGGGAAACGGAGCGGGCGTACCGTGCCAAGCGGAAAGAGCTGCTTGCTGCCATTCGCGCGGAATATTTTACGCCGCGGGGAAGGTTGGTGTGCGAAACGCAAACGGCGCTTGTTTTGGCGCTGCATTTCCGCATCGTGCCCGAAAAATTCCGCGCGCGGCTGGCGGCAAGTCTGAACGAAAACGTGGCGGCGCACGGGTACCATATGACTACGGGGTTCGCAGGGGCGCCCTATCTTCTGTTCGCTCTTTCGGATAACGGGTATCACGAAACGGCGGGGAAAGTGCTGCTGAACGAGGAGTACCCCGGTTGGCTGTATGAGCTCGGCTGCGGCGCAACAACGGTTTGGGAACGCTGGAACGGGATCGACGAAAACGGAAAGCTCAATGATCCCGGCATGAACTCTTTCAACCATTATGCGTACGGTTCGGTGATGGAGTTCGTGTACAGGCGCCTTGCCGGGTTGGATCTATTGCGGCCCGGCTTTAAAAAAGTACGTTTGGCTCCCAAGCCGATCGCGGGGATCAACAACGTTTCGGCAAGCTATGAGAGCGTGTGCGGGAAGATCGTTTGCGGCTACGAGCGCACGGAGGGTGGCATCCGCTATTTTGCGCACCTGCCGAAGGGAGTGCGCGGCGAAATTATGTTGCCCGGCGAAGCGGCGGCGGTTTGCAGCGGCGATTTTGCCGTGGAACGGAAAGAATAGGGTGCTTTTGCGAGGACGGAATTGTGATGAAACTGGAAAAATTTGCAGGGAATCCGATCCTGCGCCCGAACCCGAACAACGCGTGGGAAGAGCGGTGCGTGCTGAACCCTGCCGTCGTATACGACGACGCGGCGGAAAAGTTTATCATGCTTTACCGTGCAGCGGGGAACGATAAGCGGCATCAGATCACGTTCGGCATTGCCGAAAGCGAAGACGGCGTTCACTTTGAACGCACGGCAAACGCGCCCGTGTTTGCGGGGCGTCGTGACGAGCCGGACGGTGGCTGTGCGGAGGATCCGCGGCTCGTTCGGATGGGGAAAACGTATTTTTTAACGTATGCCGCGCGCGCTTATGCGCCGGGGCAGTATTGGCTGGAACCGTGGGTGGAGGGCGTATCCCGCCCGCCTATGTATTTAGAAAAAGCGGACGTGTACGGCACGGAATTGCCGCAGTTCGCGCGCGAAAACACAACGGTGAGCTACCTCGCCGCGACCAATGATTTTAAGCATTACAAAAAACTCGGCAGGCTGACGGATCCGACGGTGGACGATAGAGACGTGCTGCTGTTCCCCGAAACGGTGCAGGGGAATTATGTGCTTGTTTCCCGCCCGAAGTTTAAAGACGCGGAGGTCAAAATGCCGTCGATTTGGATCTCGTTCGGGAAGGACTTGCTCGTATACGGCAAGCCGCAGTTTTTGATGACGGGCGAGCAGTGGTGGGAGGAGCAGCGCATCGGCGCGGGCACGCCGCCCGTCAAAACGGAGCGGGGCTGGTTCATGCTCTACCACGGCGTTGACGCAAAGGGCGTGTACCGCGTGGGGGCGGTGCTGTTGGATCTGCTCGATCCGCGCAAGGTTTTGGCGCGCACCAAAGATTTTTTGATGGAGCCGGATCGGGAGTATGAATTGAGCGGGCTGTACGGGGGGTGCGTGTTCCCGACGGGAGCCGTCGTAAAGGGCAGTACGCTGTACGTTTACTACGGCTGCGCCGATCAATACATTGGGCTTGCCACTGCCGATTTTTCCAAATTGCTTTCCTATCTTTCGGAGGAATGTGCGTTATGATCCGTTTGAATTTTTCGGAATACTGCGACAAAGTGCATGCCTGCTGGCTGGGGAAAAACATAGGCGGCACGCTGGGTGCGCCCTATGAGGGTACGCATGAGTATCTTTCGGTAACCGGTTTTCCGAAAGGCACGCGCGGAGCGGCGGCAAACGACGATTTGGATCTGCAACTCGTTTGGTTGCAGGCGGTCGAATTTTCGGGGGTGAAAAACATCAGCGCCTACACGCTGGGCGAATATTGGCTGGCGTTTGTTACGCCGCACTGGGCGGAGTACGGCATCGCAAAAAACAATATGCGGTGCGCCTTGCCGCCCTCGGTTGCGGGCGATCACGCCAACGTGTGGAAGCACAGCAACGGGGCGTGGATCCGCACGGAGATCTGGGCAACGCTCGCGCCCGCCGTCCCTTCCGTTGCGGCAAAGTACGCCGCGGAGGACGCCAAGGTGGATCACGGTACGGGCGAAGGGACGGTAGCTTCCGCTTTTGTGGCGGCGCTGGAAAGCGCCGCGTTTGCCGTTCGAGACCGCAAAGAACTGATCCGCCTTGCGGCGGAACATATCCCGCCGAACAGCCGCACGGCAATAACGGCGCGCCTTGCGCTGCACTGTTACGAGAGCGGTATGCCTCTGCGGGAGGCGCGCGATGCGATCGTTGCCGAAAACGCGGATATCGGAGACGGCTGGTTTCAGGCGCCATCCAACGTCGGCTTCGTGTTGTTGGGGCTTCTGTATGGCGAGGGGGATTTTAAAAGATCTGTTCTTGCGGCGCTCAACTGTGGTGACGATACCGATTGCACCGCGGCGACCATTGGCGCCGTTATGGGCATTCTGCTCGGCAAAAAGGGGCTGCCCAAGGATTGGCGCAGGCACATCGGCGACGCGATCGTTACCGCCTGCATCAATACGGGGGTTTCTTGGGTCCCCATAACTTCCTGCAAACAGCTCACCGAGCGCGTGGCGCGGCTTGCCCCCGCAATGTTGGCGGAAAACAATGCGCATACGGTGTTGGGCGGCGGAAAAACAAAAATAGACGCCGAAGGCGCGCAGAGTTTGCGCGGCGCGGCGTCTTGCGAAAAATTTGCAGCGTGCAAACCGTACTCCTTTTCTATGCCGTTCGCTTTTTTTACGGCGGAAGTCGTATACCGCGGCGAACCCGTTTTGGGCGCGGGGCAGGAGGCGCGTTTTGCTTTAAAATTGTACAACAACGTCAAGGCGTACGGCAACCGCCCTTACACATTGCAAATACGGCTGCTTTTGCCGGATTGCGTGCGGGCTGATAAACGGGAATTTTGCGTATTTTTGCCGCACTGGTCGCAGCTGACGCAAAAATACGAAACGGAAGAGATCGAGATCACGCTGTACGCCAAAGAAGAGTTGCCGCCGCAGATCCGCGTCGTTGCGGAAATAACGGCGGAGGGGCATTATACAGCCGGGTACGTGCCCGTTGTTTTTTTGAACCGCGGATAGAGGAGGAAGGCATGAAGTACAAAATTTTAGGAGAGCCCTGCGGCAATATTCCCTTTGAAGAGCGCACCGAGCAAAACGGGCTTCCTTTTTGGAGAAGTGCAAAAAACCCGATCCTTTCGCGCAATCCCGTAAGGGGGGTGGCGCGCATCTACAATAGCGCCGTAGTGCCGTTTGCGGGCGGCTTTGCCGCCGTGTTTCGCGGCGATACGCTCAACGGTTGGCCGTTGCTGTACGTCGGATTCAGCAAAGACGGGTACGCGTTCGATATCGGCGAAAAATCCGTCCGCATGGAACGGGAAGACGGAACGCCGTATGAAATGGAGTACGGCTACGACCCGCGCGTTGTGCAGGTCGGGGATACCTATTATGTGCTTTGGTGTGACGGGCTGCAAGGGCAGCCGACCATCGGGCTTGCGGAAACAAAAGATTTCAAGCGGTTCGTGTTTCGCGGGCACCCGGTGCTGCCGTACAGCCGCAACGGCGTACTGTTTCCGCGGAAAATAAACGGAGAATATGCATTGCTGACACGCCCTTCCGACCAAGGGCATACCCCGTACGGCGACATTTACCTTTCGTACAGTAAGGATCTGGAATATTGGGGGAGGCATCGGCTTGTCATGCAGCCGAAAAGCTCTTGGGAGCGGTTGAAGATCGGCGCGGGGCCCGCCCCCATTGAAACGAGCGAAGGCTGGCTGCTGTTGTACCACGGCGTTACGCAAACCTGTTCCGGTTTGGTGTATTCGATGGGTGCCGCCCTTTTGGATCGGCAAGACCCGTCGAAAGTGCTTGCCCGTTCCGAAAATTACTTGCTCACGCCCGAAAAGGAGTATGAGTGCGTCGGGTTCGTGCCGAACGTGGTCTTTCCTTGTTCGGCGCTTGCGGACCCGGCCACGGGCAGGGTGGCACTCTATTACGGCTGCGCCGATACGGTTTTCAGCCTCGCCTTTTCAACGATCGGCGAAATCATGGACTATATGGCGCGTTCTTGAAAGGTGATGACATGGAAGCATTTTACGGAGAGCGGCTGCTGCTCGGCAGCGAAAGCGCAAAGGAAATTTATGCGGCGGTGAAAGATCTTCCCATCATTGATTATCACTGCCACCTTGATCAGAACAAGATAAAAGAGGATGCGAAATTTTCGGATATCGGCGAGCTTTGGTTTGCGGGAGACCATTACAAATGGCGCGCCATGCGCCTTTGCGGCGTAGAGGAGGAGTACATAACGGGCAGTGCTGGCTGGCACGAAAAGTTTGTAAAATACGCCGAGATCGTGCCGCAGTTGGCGGGCAATCCGCTGTACTATTGGACGCATATGGAGCTTTTGCAGGTGTTCGGGATAAACGAGCCTCTGAACGGGGAGAGCGCGGAGCGGATATACCGAAAGGCGAACGAAAGACTGAAAGAGATAAGCGTATCCGCCTTGTTAAAGCAATACAAAGTGGAGTTTGCGGCAACGACGGATGACCCGTGCGACGATCTGGCGGCGCACGGCAGGTACGGGAATACCGTTGTCGCGCCGACGTTCCGCCCGGATAAGCTACTGTCGTTGGACGGGGCATACCTCAAAAGGCTGGGCGAGGCGGTCGGGTATGAGATAAAAACGCTTGCCGACGTATTGCGCGCGGCGGAGGAGCGGCTGCAATATTTCGTTTGCCGCGGCTGTAAGATAAGCGACCATGGTTTTTTGCGCTTTCCCGCAGGCTATCCCTCGTACGAAGAGGCGGAGCGCCTGTTTGCCGCAGGGGAAAGGGAGCAGGTGTTCGGTTACCTTCTCGTTCAGCTTGCAAAGTTATATAAAAAGTACGGCGTCCTCATGCAGCTGCACTTTGCGGTGGCGCGCAACGTGAACGAGCAAATGTATAAGCTATGCGGCGCGGACGCGGGGTTCGACGTGGTTGCGGACGGTCCGCGCATGGAGGACGTCATCGGGTTTTTCGGGCAGTTATCGGACGAGGAGCGCCCCGAAACGATCTTGTATCCCCTTAACGATTCGCAGCTGCCCGCGCTCGCCGCGCTTACGGGCGCGTTCCGCCATGTGAAGATGGGGGCGGCGTGGTGGTTCAATGATACAGTGCAGGGGATACGGAAAAATCTTTCGGTCATTGCGGAGTATTCCGTGCTCGGCACGAATTACGGCATGCTTACGGACAGCCGCAGTTTTTCTTCGTATGTCCGCTTTGATTTCTTCCGCCGCATTCTGTCGGATTTTTTCGGCAATTTGGTCGAAAAGGGAGAATACGATATGGCGGCGGCAAAATCCGTTGCCGAGAATATCTGTTACTATAACATCAAAGGAGCGATCGGATCATGAAAATGACTTTCCGCTGGTACGGGGAGGGCGATTGCATTCCCTTGCGGTACATAAGGCAGATCCCGAATATGAGCGGGGTCGTGACGGCGGTGTACGGCACGCCCGTGGGCGAAGTGTGGGAAGAGGAGAAGATCGCCCGCCTGAAAAGCGTTTGCGGCAAGGCGGGGTTGGAGATGGAAGTCATCGAGTCGGTGCCCGTGCACGAGGATATCAAGCTCGGAAAGCCGACGCGGGATAAACGCATCGCCAATTACGCGCAGACGATCCGCAATTTGGGGAAGTTCGGCGTAAAGTGTATCTGTTACAACTTTATGCCTGTGTTCGACTGGTTCCGTACCGATCTGCACTATGTGCAGGAAAACGGCGCGGAGAGCCTCGCCTACAAGGAGGCGGACTTTCGAAAACTGGATAAGCATAACCTGCGCCTGCCCGGTTGGGACGAAAGTTACACGCCCGAACAGCTGAACGGATTGCTCAAAGAATACGAGGGCATGACGCACGAGCGGCTGTTTGAAAATTTGGTGTATTTTTTAAAGGGCATTCTGCCCGCGTGCGACGAAACGGGGATAAACATGGCGATCCATCCGGACGATCCGCCGTGGGATATCTTCGGGCTGCCGCGCACCGTGGGCAGGGAAGAGGACTTCGACAGGCTGTTTGCCGCCGTGCCGAATAAACACAACGGCATTACTTTTTGCACGGGGAGCCTCGGTGCGGGGCGGTTCAACGACCTGCCGAAGATGGCGGCAAAGTACGCAGACCGCATTTATTTTGCGCACCTGCGTCAGCTCAAATTTTTGAACGAGACGGACTTCTATGAAAACGGGCACCGGACCGCAGACGGGGATGTAGACGTATGCGCCGTTGTAAAGGCGCTTATCGAAGGCGGATTCGACGGTTACGTCCGCCCCGACCACGGGCGCGGTATTTGGGGCGAAAACGGAGGAAAGCCCGGTTACGGATTGTACGACAGGGCGCTCGGCGCGGCGTATTTAAACGGCTTGTTCGAGGCGTTGGAAAAGGATAAAAAATGAAAGACGTTTTGCAGATAATAGAGCAATATAAGCTTGTTCCCGTAGTCACGGTCCAAAGAATAGAGGAGGCGGCGAATATGTTCGGCGCGCTTTGCCGCGGCGGGCTGCCCGTGGCAGAGATCTGTTTCCGCACGGGCTGCGCGGAGAAAGCGATAAAGCTGGCTGCCAAAAAATACCCCGCCATGCTCGTTGGCGCGGGAACGGTCATAAACAAAGAACAATGTGTGCGGGCGATCGAAGCGGGAGCAAAATTCATTGTTTCGCCCGGATTTTCCGAAGAGGCGGCAAAGGCGTGCCGAGAAAGGGGAACGCCGTATTTTCCGGGCGCCGTAACGCCGACGGAGATCTTGGAGGCATTGGCGTTGGGGTTTACGTACCTCAAATTCTTCCCTGCGGGTTGCTTCGGCGGGCTAAAAACGATACAGGCGCTTTCGGCGGCGTTTCCGCACGTGCGGTTCATGCCGACGGGCGGGGTGAACCTTGATAACATGGGCAAGTATCTCGCGTGCCCTGCGGTCTTCGCCTGCGGCGGCAGCTGGATGATGAAAGGAACGGCAGAAGAAATAGAACAAAAAACGCGCGCGGCGGTCGCCGCCGCAAAAGGAGAATAGGGCATGAAACTTCCTTTTAAAGTCGATTTGCACGATAAGATCGTAGCGATCACGGGCGCGGGCGGCGTCATCTGCGGAGAATTTTCCCGCGCGCTCGCGGCGTGCGGGGCAAAGGTCGCGCTGCTCGATATCAACTTCGATGCGGTGAAAGCGGGCGCCGACGAGATCGGCGAAAACGCCGTTGCCGTGCGGTGCGATTGCCTGAACAAGCAGAGCATCGTCGCCGCCAAAAAAACCGTTGAAAAAGCGTTCGGCAAAGTCAATTTTCTTATTAACGGCGCGGGAGGGAACAATCCGCGCGCCACAACGGATAATGAAACGACGGCTGCCGAACCGGATAGGGCGGTAAAAACTTTTTTTAAACTCGAAGAGAGCGGGATAAAGTTTGTGTTCGACCTGAATATCACGACGGCTTTTCTTGTGACACAGGTATTTGCAGAGGATATGGTACAAACAGGCGGGAATATCCTTAACATAAGCTCGATGAACGCTTACCGCCCGCTCACGAAGATCCCCGCATATTCTGCGGCAAAGGCGGGCGTTTCTAATTTTACGCAGTGGCTGGCGGTACATTTTGCGCCCGCGGGCATCCGTGTGAACGCGATCGCGCCCGGTTTTTTCGTGACCAACCAAAACCGCGCGCTCTTGTACAACGAGGACGGCACGCCTACGGCGCGGACGGGGAAAATTTTGGCGGCAACGCCGATGAAAAAATTCGGGGAGATCTCGGATCTGCTGGGCGCGCTCTTGTGGCTTGCGGACGACGGTGCGAGCGGGTTCGTAACGGGTGCGGTGATTCCCGTGGACGGCGGGTTTTCCGCTTATAGCGGGGTATGATGCAATGAAGGCCGTAACGCTTGGGGAGATCATGCTGCGGCTTACGCCGCAGGGATATGCGCGGTTCGTACAGGCGGAAACATTTTCCGCGTTTTACGGCGGGGCAGAGGCGAACGTAGCCGTTGCATTGGCAAACTGGGGGGAAGATGCGGCGTTTGTCAGCAAGGTGCCCGCGCATGCGATCGGGCAGGCGGCAGTGGACGCGCTGCGCCGCCGGGGGGTGGATACGCGGTATGTGCTGCGCGGCGGCGCGCGGCTCGGCATCTATTTTTCCGAGCGCGGTACAGACAGGCGTGCCGATTGCGTAGTATACGACAGGGCAGCCTCCTCCTTTGCCGCTTCCCGTGCCGAAGAATACGATTGGGACAGCATTTTCGGCGGCGCCGATTGGTTTCACATTACGGGCATCACGCCGGCGCTCGGAAAAAACGCGGAAGAGATCGCCTTTGCCGCTTGCGCGGCGGCAAAAGAGCGCGGTGCGGTTGTTTCGATCGACGTGAACTACCGCAGCAAGCTGTGGGAGGAAGAGCAGGCGCGCGAAGTGTTGGGGCGGCTTTTGTGCCGTGCGGATGTTTGCATTGTCAACGAAAACCATGCGCGCAGCCTGTTCGGGCTGCAAGAAGGGAAGGAGGCGGAAGAGCTGTCTTCCCGCTTCGGTTGCGGCACTGTTGCGATCACGTACCGCCGTACGCAGGATGCGCGGCACAACCGCATTTGGGGCGAACTGCATGTGGGCGGCAAAAAGGCGGTCAGCAGTGCGTACGATATGGAGATGGCAGACCGCATCGGCGGGGGAGACGCTTTTGCGGCAGGGCTCATTTATGCTCTTTTGCACGGTTTTGCGCTGCAAAGGGCGGTGGATTTTGCCGCAGCCGCGAGCTGCCTCAAACACTCTGTTTTGGGCGATTTTTGCCTCGTATCGTTGCAGGAAGTTGAATCGCTCGCAGGTGGAAATTCTTTTGGGATCAAGAGGTGATTTGCTGTGGAACCGCAAGAGGAATGGGAACAATGGATGCGGTTTGTGCGGGGCGGGCAGGAGCGTGCCGAGCTTTTGGCATTGGAAAAGGATCCTGCCGCCCTGCGCGAACGGTTTTGCGGAGAACTGCACTTCGGCACGGGCGGGCTGCGCGGTGTGATCGGCATGGGCACAAACTGCATGAATGTGTATACGGTGCGAAGGGCAAGCCGCGGGCTTGCCGCCTACATGTGCGCGCACGGCATGAAAAAGGCGGCGGTCTGTTATGACAGCCGTAAAAATTCGCGGCTGTTTGCGCAGACGGCCGCCCGCGTTTTTGCGCAGAACGGCATTGTTTGCGTGATCGTGCGGAAGATCATGCCGACGCCCTTCCTCTCCTTTTTAACGCGGGCGGAGGGGTGCGATATGGGAGTGATGATCACGGCGAGCCACAATCCCGCCTATTACAACGGGTACAAAGTTTACAACGGCGCCGGTTGCCAGATCACGGATGCCGCCGCGGCGGCGGTAGCGTGCTTTATCGGGGAAGAAAGCTATTTCGGGGAGGAAACGCATTCCTTTGACGAATATGTGCGGCAGGGTACGATTTATTTTGCAGCAGAGGAAATCGAAGAAAAATATTTGCAGGGAATACGGGATATCGTCGGGGAAACCGACCTGAGCGGTTTAAAAATTGCCTATTCCGCACTGAACGGCACGGGGTACAAGCTTGTTCCGAAGCTGCTTGGCGCGGCAGGTGCGGAAGTGATCCCCGTAAAAGAGCAGTGCGTTCCGGACGAGAATTTTACGACCTGCCCGTATCCGAACCCAGAAAAGAGGGAAGCGCTGGCGCTCGGCATAAAAACGGCGGAAGAAAACGGCTGCGATCTGCTGATAGCGACGGATCCCGATGCGGACAGGGTAGGCATCGCCGTGCGCTGCGGCGATGCCTACGTCACTTTGACGGGCAACGAAGTCGTGCTCTTGCTTTTGCAATACCTGTTGGAGGAGCGAAAAAGGAGAGGGGAGGATACCTCGCGCTTTTTTGTCATCAAGACGATCGTAACGACGGGTCTTGCCGAAAAAATTGCCGCAGAGTACGGTGCCAAAGTCATCAATGTGCTTACCGGGTTTAAATATATAGGCGAACAAATCGGTTTGCTGGAAGCAAGGGGGGAAGAAGATAGATTTCTCTTCGGGTTTGAGGAGAGTTACGGCTATCTTCTCGGCACGCAGGTGCGGGATAAAGACGCGCCCGTCGCTTCCCTTGCAATCTGTAAAATGACGGCGGAGTATCGGAAGGAAGGAATAAATTTACAGGAAGCGCTGGAATCGATTTATGAAAAGTACGGCAGGCTTACGAATACGCTTTTGTCGTATACGTTTGCGGGGGCGGCGGGGCATAAAAAGATAGAAGAGATCATGGCGCGGCTTCGCAGGCGGCCGCCCGAAGAAATTTGCGGGAAGGCGGTGGAAAGATGCGTCGATTATATGAAGAACGAGGGTACCGGGCTACCGAAGTCAAACGTATTGCAATTTGAATTCGGGGATCGTGAAAGCATCGTTATCCGTCCGTCCGGAACGGAACCGAATTTAAAAATTTATATGGCGCTTCGGGCGGGCGCAGAGCAAATGGAAAATTACTTCAAAAATTATATAGAACAAGCGAACGGTTCGTAAGGAAATGCGTACAAAAAAGGCGGCATATTGCTTCTTTAATTTACAGAAAAAGCAAGTCTGTTAAAAATCCTGCGCCGATGAGTACGGCGAGGTAGGAAAAGTTGATGAGGCTGAACAATCCGAGGTAACGCAAGGTGCCGCGCGGATCGCGTTTTCGATATTCGCCGAGGGTGATCAGGCTTGCCAGCGAGGCGATCGGCGTACCCAGCCCGCCGATGTTGACGGCGATCAGCAGGTGCCTGTAATCCGTTGTAAAGCGGGAGAGCAGGGTAGCCGTCGGCACGTTGCTGATGATCTGGCAGGTCCCCGTGCCGACGAGCAGCGGCGAGAGAGCGACCAGCCCGCCGAGCGCGCTTGCGACGGCGGGGATGCGCGAAAGGTTCCCGGAAAACACAAAGAAGGCGCAAAAGGTGAGCAGCAGCCCGTAATCCACCGAGAGAAAGGCGCGCGGTTCTAAGATGAGCACGGCAACGGTGACGGCGATCAAGGCGATGTAAAAGGGGAACACGCGGAACACGATCAGTACCGAAAGGGCGAACAGCGCAAAATAGACGAGCATGCGCCAAAGGGGCGGGGCGGCAACGGGCGGGCTTTGCAGGGAGACGGGCTCCGCTTTTACGATAAAGCATGTGCCCGCGATCAAAAGGAACGCCACGGCAAAGGGGATCGCCATGATCGCAAAAAATTCGCCCGCTTCGATGGAAAAAGCGGAATAGAGATACAGATTTTGCGGGTTGCCGAAGGGCGTAAGCATTCCGCCGAGGTTTGCCGCTACGTTTTGCATGATAAAGACGAACGCCGTATACTTGTTTTTTCCGCAGGAGGAGAGCACAAAATAGCCCAGCGGCAAAAAGGTGACCAGTGCCATGTCGTTTGCCATGATCATGGACCCGAAGTAGGTGACGAAGACCAGCGCAAACGTCACGCGGCGCATGTTGCCGAACGCCGTTACGATCTTTACGGCAAGCCATTCGAAAAAGCGCCGCCGTTTGAGCGCGCTGACCACCAGCAGCGTGCAAAACAGGCAGGAGAGCGTGTCTAAATCGAAATAGCTTCCGTACACCGCGTCGGGCGGAACAAAAAAGCAGGTCACCGCCGCCGCGGCGAGCGCGATAAGCAGAACGATGCGGCTTTTTAAAAACCGCAGCAGCGCGCGCCCGTGCGGTTTGCGGGTGTGTTCCGTGTTTTTTGTGGGCTGTATGTTTTGTGCGGGCTGTGTGTTTTGCGATACTGCTTCCATGCTGCGTTCCGTCTTGTTTTTCGTCGGCAATATTTATATACTTTTTTATGAAAATATGCAAGCGTTTCACGGCAAAAATACCGTGCCGTTCCAACTTTTTTTGCGTTCGCCCTTTCGCGCGGCGGCGTTTGCGCTTTTGTATGAGGGTGTTCGCACTTTTGTGGGGGGCGAAAAACAAAAGAGGGTCCCGCCCGCGGTTGCCTTTTTGCGCGGAGTGTGGTATACTTGGCAAAAAGTGCGGCGGGCGCGGCTGCCCGCGTTCCGGAGTGAGCATGGCGGAAAAAGTGCGCGTTCTGTTTGTCTGCCTCGGCAACATTTGCCGTTCGCCGATGGCGGAATTTATCTGCAAAGATCTTCTTGAAAAGCGCGGCATGGCGCAAGAGTATTTCGTCTCCTCGGCGGCGCTCAGCGACGAAGAGGCGGGCAACCCCGTCTATCCGCCCGCACGGGCGGAGCTTGCGCGGCACGGCATTTCCTGCGAGGGCAAGCGCGCGCGGCAGATGACGGCTGCCGATTACGATAGGTACGACTACATTCTCTGCATGGAGGCGTACCAAGTACGCGCGGCGGCGCGCGTCTGCGGCGGCGACCCGCGGGGCAAGATCGCGCGGCTTTCCGATTTCACCGCCCGCCCGCACGATATTGCCGACCCTTGGTACACGCGTGATTTTCAAACCGCTTTTGCCGAGATCGAAGAGGGCGTGCGCGCCTTTTTAGACAGGGAATAACGCCCGCGGCAAAATGCCGCGGGGCAAAAACAGCAGGCGGCGCCGCTTCAAAAGAAGCGGCGCCGCCTGTTTCGTGTACGGGCTTTTATGCAAGCAAGCCGAAAATGCCGATGCTCACCCCGCAGAGGATGAGCAGGGATACGATATCGGTGATCGTCGTAATAAAGGGGTTGGCGAACACGGCGGGGTCGATGCGGATGGCTTTCGCAAAGATGGGCACGCAGCAGCCCACGATCTTCGCCACGATGACGGCGATGCCGATCGCAACCGAAACGGCGAGGGAAACGTACCAAGTGTATTCGTGGTACCCGAACAGCAGGTTATCCAAAAGCTGCAATTTTGCAAAGCAGACGAGCGCCACCGACAGCCCGACCAACACCCCGACGCGCAGCTCTTTCCAAATGACCTTTCCGATATCGCGCGGGCGGATCTGGTCGAGCGCCATGCCGCGGATGACGGTGACGGAAGACTGGCTTCCCGCGTTTCCGCCCGTGCCCATGACCATCGGCACGCACGCCAGCACAACGGGGAAGAGCATTGCTTGGTAGGTGTTGAGGATGAGTGCGGTAAAGGTTGCGCCGATCATGAGGATCAAAAGCCACGGCAGGCGGTGCAGGTAGGTGCGCACCGCGCTCGTTTCAAAATACGGCTTATCCGACGGCGTTACGGCGTTGATGTACGAGATATCTTCGGTCGCCTCTTCGGTGATGACGTCTAACGCGTCGTCTACCGTAACGATGCCGACCAGCCTGTTTTCCTGATCGACGATGGGGATGGCAAGCAGGTCGTATTTGGAGAGATCGTTTGCCACTTCCTCTTTGTCGGTAAGGGTGTCGGCGTAAACGTAGTTGCTCTCCATGAAGGAGCCGATCTGTTCGTCGAACTTATGCAGCAGCAGATCTTTTACCGTAACGGTGCCGATCAGTTTTTTCTGCTCGTCGGTCACATAGCAGGTGTAAATGGTCTCTTTGTCGATCGCCTCGGCGCGGATCTTTTCAAAGCACTTTTGCACCGTCATGGTGGCGCGCAGCGAAATGCACTCCGTCGTCATGATGCTGCCCGCGCTGTCTTTGGGGTATTTTAAGATCTCGTTGATCTCTTTGCGCGTTTCGCTGTCGGCATTGAGCAGGATGCGCCGCACCACGTTGGCGGGCATCTCTTCGATCAGGTCCACCGTGTCGTCTACGAACAGCTCGTTGAGCATGAGTTTCAGCTCTGCGTCGCTGAACGATTTGATGAGCAGCTCCTGCTGCGCGCTGTTCATCTCCACAAAGGTCTCCGCCGCAAGCTCTTTGGGGAGCAGGCGGAACACGATGGGAAGATCCTGTTCTTCCAAGTCTGCGAAGATCTGCGCCAAGTCGGCGGGTTCGAGCTCTGCCAAAAGCGGTTTGAGCTGCGAAAACTTTTTCTCTTCCAGATAATCGACGATCTCAACGATCTTGTCGTTGCGGTTTTCGGGCGTCGCTTTCAGCAGTACCTCGTGCACGACGTCCGTCGGCATGCTTTCCAGCAGTTCCTCAACGTCGTCGTCGATGATCTCGTCGGTCACCGGTTGCAGCTTAACGTCGCCGAAGTCTTTGAGCAGCCGTTTTTGCTTGTCGCGGCTCAAAAGCACAAAGGTATCCGCCGCCGTCTCTTTGTCGAGGCAGTCGAACAGCATCGTCAGTTCGTCGCCGTCAAAATGTTCCAGCAGGGGCGCCAGCTCTTCGGCGCTCAGCTCTTCGAGCAGCGAACGGAGGTCGTCTTTCCGTCCTTCCGTTACAAGTTCCGAAACTTTTTGCAAAGAGGCGGCCGCTGCCGCGGCTTTTTTTTCTTCTTCCATGGTTGCGCCTCCCCGTGTGTTTTGCGGCAGATCCGCTTCTTTTCATTATAAATTTTTTGCGGCGGAATGTCAAGCGTTGAAAAAGTTGTATGCGCCGCGTTTTTGTGGTATAATCGGAGCGGAAAAACAAGCAAAAGGAGCAACGGCAATGAACCAAAGAATGTACGGATTGGGCAGCAAATGTTCCGTCATCCGTGAAATTTTTGAATACGGCAAGGCGCGTGCGGCGCAGGTCGGGGCGGAAAACGTATACGATTTCAGCCTCGGCAATCCGAGCGTGCCGCCGCCGCAGGCGGTGGAGGATGCGATCGCGCAGCTCTTGCAGGGCGGGGATATGACCGCTTTGCACGGGTATACGTCCGCCCCCGGAGATTTAGAGGTGCGCGAAGCGATCGCGGCGCACATCCGCAAAACATTTTCGTTTCCCGCCGACGCGGCGCACCTGTACATGACCTGCGGCGCGGCGGCTTCGCTCACCGTTTCGCTCTCCGCCGTCTGCAACGCGGGGGAGGAAGTGCTCACGTTCGCGCCGTATTTTACCGAATACAAGGTGTTTGCCGAAACGGCGGGCGCGCGGCTTACGGCGCTGCCCTCCGACCCCGCTTCCTTCCTGCCCGACCTTGCCGCGCTGGAAGCGGCGCTTTCGCCGAAAACGGCGGCGGTGCTTCTCAATTCGCCCAACAATCCGAGCGGCGTCGTGTACGGGGAGGAGACGGTCAAACGGCTTGCCGCCCTTCTTGCGGAAAAGGAAAAGGAGTTCGGGCGCCCGATCTATCTCATCAGCGACGAGCCCTACCGCGAACTCGTGTACGGCGGGGTGCAGGTGCCGTACCTGCCCGCGTACTACAACGATACGCTGGTGTGCTATTCGTATTCGAAGTCTCTTTCGCTCCCCGGCGAGCGCATCGGCTACATTTTTGTCAGCCCGCGCGCACGGGATGCGGAGGCGCTGTACCTCGCCGTATGCGGGGCGGGCAGGGCGCTCGGCTATGTGTGCGCCCCCTCGCTCTTCCAAAAGGTCGTTGCGCGCTGCCAAGGGATGACGGGCGATGTTTCCGTTTACGAGCAAAACCGCAACACGCTGCTTGCCGCCCTTACCTCCTACGGGTTCGCCTGCGTGCCGCCGGACGGCGCCTTTTATCTCTTCGTGCGCTCGCCCGAAGCGGATGCGAACGCCTTTTGCGAGCGTGCCAAGCAATACGACCTTCTGCTCGTGCCGGGAGACGATTTCGGCTGCGCGGGGTACGTGCGCATCGCCTATTGCGTCTCGCCGGAGAGGATCGCGCGCAGTTTGCCCGCCTTTGAAAAGCTGGCTAAGTCCTACGGGCTGTAAGGAGGGGCGAGATGCGTCTGTTGTTTATCCGCCACGGCGAACCCGATTACGAGCACGACAGCCTGACCGAGAAAGGCAGGCGGGAGGCGGCGCTGCTCGCGGCGCGGCTCAAAGAGGAAAAGATCGCGCGCATCTGCGTTTCGCCGCTGGGCAGGGCGCGCGAAACGGCGCAGGCGACCCTTTCCCTCCTCAAAGCGGAAGGGGAGATTTGCGAATGGCTGCATGAAATTCCCGCCGGGGTGAAGCTGCCGGGAACGGAAGAAGATCATAATTTTTTTGATTTTTTGCCCTCGCTTTTGGAGCGGTATCCCGCCCTGTATTCTCCGGACGGGTGGAAAACGGTCCCCTTTGTGGCGGAGAGCAACGTGCCCGCCAAATACAGTGAGATCTGCCGCGAATTTGACGGCATGCTCGCGCGGCACGGGTACGTGCGGCAGGGCAGGCGGTATGCCGCCGTGCGCCCCAACCGCGATACGCTCGTCTTCTTTTGCCATTTCGGGATAACGTGCCTGCTGCTTTCGCATCTGTTTCATCTTTCGCCCGTTCCGCTGCTGCACCACTTGGCTGCCGCGCCGTCGTCGATCACAACGGTCTATACCGAGGAGCGGGAAAAGGGGATCGCCATGTTCCGCTGTACGGCGTACGGCGATGTTTCGCACCTGTATGCCGCAAAGGAGCCGCTCTCTTTTGCCGGCCGCTTTTGCGAAACCTTCGACTCGGACGAGCGGCACGACTGAGCCGCGGAATACGGTCTGCCGAATACGCAACAAGCCCTCCGCACGGTGCGTGCGGAGGGCTTGCATTTTGCCGTTTACTTGCTTTCGGGCGTGTGCCATACCCAGTTTTTGACTTCGGGGATATCCTCGCCGACGTCGGCGATGTAGTTCTTGTGCTTGACCAGAAGATCGTTCATCTTTTGGAAGAGCGCCGAACCCGTGTTGCCGAGCTGCGGCAAAACGGTGATCGCCGTCTTTACGAGGTCGAAGCGGTCGATCTTGTTTTGTACGCGCATATCGAACGGGGTGGTGATGGTGCCCTCTTCGATGTACCCGAACACGTGCAGATTTTTGTTGCGGCGGGTGTACGTCAGCTCGTGGATGAGCGTGGGGTAGCCGTGGAAGTTGAAGAGGACGGGCTTATCCTTGGTAAAGATCGCGTCGTAATCGGCGTCGGTCAGCCCGTGCGGGTGCACGCCGTGCGGCTGCAACTTCATCAGGTCAACCACGTTGACGAAGCGGATCTTCAATTCGGGCAGGTTGTCGCGCAAAATGGTGACGGCGGCAAGCGCTTCGAGGGTAGGGGTGTCGCCGCAGCTGGCGATCACGATATCGGGCTCCTGCCCCTCGTCGTTGGAAGCCCAGTCCCAAATGCTGATGCCCTGCGTGCAGTGGTTGACCGCCTGTTCCATCGTCAGCCACTGGAAGCTGGGATGCTTGGACGCCACGATGACGTTGACGTAATTTTTGCTCTTGACGCAGTGGTCGAAGCAGGAGAGCAGGCAGTTTGCATCGGGCGGGAGGTACATGCGCACCACGTCCGCCTTTTTGTTGGCGATGTGGTCGAGGAAGCCGGGGTCTTGGTGCGTAAAGCCGTTGTGGTCCTGCTGCCATACGTTGGAGGTGAGCACGAGGTTGAGCGAAGCGATATCCTGCCTCCAAGGGAGCTGGTTGCACACTTTCAGCCATTTTGCGTGCTGCGCCGCCATCGAATCGACAACGCGGATAAACGCTTCGTAGGAAGCGAAAAAGCCGTGGCGCCCCGTCAGGATGTAGCCTTCCAGCCAGCCTTCGCACATGTGCTCGGAGAGATAGGAGTCCATGATGCGCCCGTCTTTGGCGAGTTTGTCGTCGTCGGGGTAGATCTCCGCGTTGAAGTCGCGGTCGGTCACTTCGAAGGCGCGGTACAGCCGGTTCGACATGCATTCGTCCGGGCCGAACATGCGGAAGTTTTTGTTTTCCTTGTTGAGCACGAACACGTCGCGGACGTAGCCGCCGAGTTCGAGCATATCCTGCGTCTTTACGCCGCCCGGCGAAGGTACGTTGACCGCGTATTTTTTAAAGTCGGGCAAGCGCAGATCGCGCAGCAGCTTGCCGCCGTTTGCATGCGGATTGGCGCTGATGCGGCGGTCCCCTTCGGGTGCGAGGGCGCGCAGTTCGGGTTTGAGCCTGTAATTTTCGTCGAACAGCTCTTCGGGCTTGTAGCTCAAAAGCCAATCCTTCAAAAGCTGCATGTGTTCGGGCTTTTCCATGGTGATGGGCACTTGGTGCGCGCGGAAGGAGCCCTCGATCTTAGCCCCGTCCACGACCTTCGGGCCCGTCCAGCCCTTCGGGGTGCGCAGCACGATCATCGGCCAGAAGGGGCGTTCGCCGTTCTTGCCTTCGCGCGCGTCCTTTTGGATCTTTTTGATCTTTTCGATGCACTTATCCAGCGTTTTTGCCATCAGCTTGTGCATGGTCATCGGGTCGTCGCCTTCCACAAAGTGCGCTTCCCAGCCGCAGCCGTGGAAGAAACTTGCCACTTCGTCTTTGGAGATGCGCGCAAACACCGTCGGGTTGTTGATCTTGTAGCCGTTCAGGTGCAGGATGGGCAGCACCGCGCCGTCGGAGGCGGGGTTGATGAATTTATTGGAGTGCCATGCCGTGGCAAGCGGGCCCGTTTCCGCCTCGCCGTCGCCGACGGTGACCGCCGCGATGAGGTCGGGGTTGTCGAACACGGCGCCGAACGCGTGGGCGATGGAGTAGCCGAGCTCGCCGCC
Organism: uncultured Clostridia bacterium; assembly: GCA_944346885.1. GTDB lineage: Bacteria > Bacillota > Clostridia > Christensenellales > Borkfalkiaceae > Borkfalkia. The sequence goes on from CALVMR010000007.1 coordinate 63,120, forward strand.
CTCGTTGATGGAGCCGGGCGTTTCGGGCGCAACGTGGCTGGAAATGCCGCCGGGGAACGAGAACTGTTTGCACAGCTTTTTCATGCCCTCGCGGTCCTGCCCGACGTTGGGGTACACCTCGCTGTACGTGCCTTCGAGGTAGGAGTTGGCAACGAAGAAGTTGCCGCCGTGGCCGGGGCCGGAGAGCAGGATCATATCGAGGTCATACTTTTTGATGACGCGGTTCAGGTGCACGTACACGAAGTTTTGCCCCGGTACGGTGCCCCAGTGCCCGACGATCTTCTTTTTGATCTGATCGCGTGTGAGCGGTTCGCGCAGCAGGGGGTTATCCAGCATGTACAGCTGGGCGGCGGCAAGGTAGTTGGATGCCCGCCAATAGGCGTTCAGCTTTGTAAGATACTCGTCAGAGAGCATCTGCCTGTCTTTGCCTGTTGCAACTTTGTTCATAGAAGTTCTCCTTTTGATGAGTAAAATTTTAGGTATATTCAGCGGCATGGCGTGCCGTTTTTGGCTTTGCTGCTATTTTTCCTCGTTTTCGGGGGCGCCCTGCGGGCGTTCGGCTTTGCGGGAGAACACCCGTTTCAGCCCCCGCTCGATCGCGTCCGTCACCTTTGCGTTGAACACAACGAATTTATCCCAGAAAAATTCGGTGATGAAGTTCAGCACCATCATCAGGGCGGTGACCAGCAGTTCGTTTACCCCCGCCGCAACGATCGCGTCCGCCCCGAAGGTGGAAAGAGGCGTAAAAGCGCCGTAATAGAGCACGACCAGCCCCATGGCGAGCGGTACGTTGTTCGCCGCTTTGAAGGTGAATTTGCGGTTGAAGGTAAAATTCCACACCACGGAGAGGATCAGGCTGACGAGATAGGCGATCCAATACAGGTGTTCGCGCTCGCCCATGAACACATAGTAGATGAGCGCGCAGGAACCGAATTGGATGGCGCCAGCCGAGCAGGAAAAGCCCAAAAACTTTAAAAATTGGATGAACTGCTGTTTTTTTGTCAGCTTTGCTTGCGCGGGGGCGGCGTCCGTTGCTTGTGCGGCGCCGATCTCTTCCTGCGGCGCGGCGGCTTCGCATACGGGCGCGCCGCTCTCTGCTCCGCCCGCTTCGCACGCGGGCACGCCGCTCTCTGCTCCGCCCGCTTCGCACGCGGGCACGCCGCTCTCTGCTCCGCCCGCTTCGCACGCGGGCTGCGTCTGCGCTCCGCCCGCTTCGCACACGGGCACGCCGCTCTCTGTTCCGCCCGCTTCGCACACGGGCTGCGCCCCCTCGGTTGCGGAAAGAGGGGCTTCGTTTTTCTTTTTCATATTTCCTCTGTCGGTTTTTGCGCATGCGGTGTGCCCGCAGGCGCGCGGTATACACCAATCATTATATACCATTTTCAAAAAATAGCAAGGGTTTTCAAAAAATTCACGGCAGGAACAATACATTTATTTTAATACTTATATGCATATTTTCGTACGCAACGTTTCGCTATGAAAATGGTGTTGTTGCGCGTCTTTGGCGCACGCGGAAAAAATTTGAAAAAAGTGTGAAAGAGTGCGTGAAAATACTTTACTAATTTAGCGCGATAAAGTAAAATAGAGGACGTTGCCGCAAAACGCGCGGCAAGAAGAGAATTTGCCGCCATGCGCGGCGGAAAGGAGTTTATCATGAAAAAGATCGTAACGTTTCTTCTGGCGCTGCTGCTCTGCGTCTGCGGCGGTGCGGCGTTTACCGCGTGCGGGCAAAAAGAGCTGATCGGGTTCGATATCGAGCTGGCGCGTGCCGTTGCCGACAAACTTGGGGTAGAGCTGGAATGCCGCCTGATCTCTTGGAATTCAAAGGAAACGGAATTGGAAACGCGCCTCATCGACGTGATCTGGAACGGCTTCACCTATTCGGAGGAGCGCGCCGAAAACATCGATTTTACGGGCTTCTACATGCAGAACAAGCAGGTGGCGATCGTGCAGAAAAAGGACGCTGCCAAATACACGGATATCGAAAGCATCAAAACGGCTTCCGTGTTCACCGCCGAAGCAACTTCCGCCGGGGAGACGGTGATCGAGGATGTTTTGGGCAAAACGAACAAGACGGCGGATTCGCAGCTGATGGTGTTCACCGAGGTGAGCACGGGGGCGAGCGACGTAGGGATCGTTGACAGCACGATGGCGGGGTACTACATCACTTCCGAAACGGGCGGGTACCACGATTCGCTTGCCGTGGTCGATCTCGGCGATGCGGTGCAGGCGGAGTATTACGCGATCGGTTGCCGCAGCGGCAGCAACTTCGACGAAGTGCTCAACCACGTGCTCGCGGGGCTGTACAAAGACGGCGTTGTGGAAGAGATCGCCGAAAAGTACGGCTTGCAGAACGTGATCCACAACGGGTTCGGCGACTACGACGAGGCGTATACCTTCCCCACGGACGGCGACTATAAGCAGATCATGGATTCGGGGAAGATCGTTCTCGGCTACACCGTTTTCGCGCCGATGGCATACAGCAAAGTGTAAACGGAGAATGACGGATGGCGGAACTTTTGGTACAGCTTGCGCAGGGCTTTTTGGTGACGCTTGAACTGTTTGCGCTGACGCTGGTGCTGGCGCTGCCGCTGGGGCTGCTGTTTGCGTTCGGGCTGATGTCTCGTTTCCGCCCGGTGCGCTGGGTGATGAAAGTTTTTGTGTGGATCATCCGCGGGACGCCGCTGATGCTGCAATTGTTCATCGTCTGTTACGGCCCCGCGCTGTTCGGGCTTTCGGCGATACGCAATTCGTTTTTGGCGGCGGTGATCGCGTTTGTCATCAATTACGCCTGCTACTTTGCCGTCATCTACCGCGGCGGGATCGAAAGCATTTCCAAAGGGCAGTACGAGGCGGGGCAGGTGCTCGGTATGACGGGCGCGCAGATCTTTTCGCGCATCGTGCTCTTGCAGGTGATCAAGCGCATCCTCGCGCCGATGAGCAACGAGGTGATCACGCTCGTAAAGGATACGTCGCTCGCCAACACGCTGGGCGGGATCGTGGAGATCATCGCCGCAACGAAAGAGGTGACGGGGGCGACGGGCATGCCGCTCATCTATCCGTTGCTCGGCGCGGGGGTGTTCTTCCTCGCTTTTATCGGCTTGCTCACCCTCCTGTTCGGGTACTTGGAAAAGCGGCTCGGCTATTTTAAGGTGTAAGGAAAATGGCGTTTCTTGAAGTGAAAAACTACCGCAAGCGCTTTGGCGAAAACGAGGTGCTCAAAGGCATTTCTTTCACCTTGAACAAGGGAGAAGTGCTCGCCGTGATCGGTTCTTCGGGCGGCGGCAAAACGACGCTTTTGCGCTGTTTGAACTTTTTGGAGATCCCCGACGAGGGCGAGCTGTACCTCGGCGGCGAAAAGCTGTTCGACGCCGCGGAAAAATTGAAAATTTCGAATGCGCGCATCCGCGAAAAGAGGCTGCACTTCGGGCTGGTGTTCCAGCAGTTCAACCTCTTCCCGCAGTACACGGTGTTCAAAAACATCACGCTTGCGCAGGCGCTGCTCGCACGGCAGGAGTTTTCCCGCAAAAAGGCGGAATTTTCCGCCGCGCGCCGCGGCGCGCCCAAGGAGAAGCGCGCGCAGCTCAAAGCCGAACAAAAAAAGATCCTTGCCGAGATCAAAGCGAACCAAAAGGCGGCGATCGAGCAAAAAACGCTCGCCCTTTTGGAGCGCGTCGGGCTTTCCGAAAAGAAGGACGCCTACCCGCACGAGCTTTCGGGCGGGCAGCAGCAGCGCGTCGCCATCGCGCGGGCGCTGGCGCTCAGCACGGACATTCTGTGTTTTGACGAGCCGACCAGCGCGCTCGACCCTGAACTTACGGGCGAAGTGCTCAAAGTCATCAAAGGGCTGAAATCGTCGGAGAGCACCATGATCGTCGTCACGCACGAAATGGATTTCGCGCGCGGCGTTGCCGACCACGTTGTGTTTATCGCCGACGGGCAGATCGAAGAGGAGGGCACGCCCGAAGAGGTGTTCGGCAGCCCGAAGAGCGAAAAGACGCAGGCGTTTTTGCGTAAATCGCTGGAAGAACTGTTCTGAGGCGGGGCGATGAAAGAGAGCAGGGAAATGGAAAGCGTCCTCTATGCGGCGCTTGCAAACTGCAAGACGGAAGAGGACTTTGCCGCGCTGCTTGCAGACCTGTGCACGTATCAGGAAGTGGAGCAGATGGCGCAGCGCGCGGCGGCGGCAAAATTGCTCGCCGAGGGCAAAACGTACGCGGAGATCATTGCGGAAACGGATATTTCTTCCGCAACGCTCTCGCGCGTGTCGCGGGCGCTGCGCCACGGCAGCGGCGGGTACGCAAAATTTTTGCCCGCAAACAGGGCGTGAAAGGAGCGGTATTCCGCTCTTTTTTCGTGCCGCCGCGCAAAGTTTTGCGGAAATTGCAAAATTACGGGCTTTCCTGCGGAAAGTTCGGCAAATAACTTGCTACCGTACGGAAAATGTGATAAAATTATACAAGTTTATATTTACGAGAGGGGAAGGAAACATGTTCAGTCCCGAAATCGAAACGGCAAAGCGGGAAGAGATCCGCGCATTGCAGCTGGAACGTTTGAAAAAGATCGTCGCGTACGCGTACGAGCGGGTGCCCATGTACCGGCAAAAATTCGACGCGATCGGGCTGAAGCCCGAACACATCCGCACGCTCGACGACGTGCGGCATATCCCGTTTACCACCAAAGACGACCTGCGCGAGCATTACCCGTTCGGGATGTTCGCCGTGCCGATGAAAAAGATCATCCGCCTGCACGCCTCGTCGGGCACGACGGGCAAACCCGTCGTGAACGGGTATACGCGCAAGGACCTCGACGATTGGTCTACCTGCATCGCGCGCATCCTTACGATGGCGGGGGCAACGGACGAGGATATCTTCCACGTTGCGTTCGGCTACGGGCTGTTCACGGGCGGGTTCGGGCTGCATTACGGCATTGAAAAACTGGGCGCGACCGTCGTGCCCGTCTCTTCTGGCAACACCGAACGGCAGATCATGCTCTTAAAGGATTTCGGCGCAACGGCGCTCATCGCCACGCCGAGCTATGCCATGTACCTTGCGGAAACGGCGAAAAAGATGGGCGTTTTGAACGACTTGAAGATCCGCCTCGTGTGCATGGGGGCGGAGGCTTCCACGGCGGAGATGCACGAGGCGCTGCATCAGCTTTTGGGCGCGTTCCCGACCGAAAACTACGGGCTGACCGAAGTGGGCGGCCCCGGCGTTGCGGGCGAATGCCGCGAAAAGGCGGGCATGCATATCAACGAAGATATGTTCTATGCCGAGATCGTCAACATCGAGCAGAACAGGGTGCTGCCCGAAGGGGAAAAGGGGGAGATGGTCATCACCACGCTCACCAAAGAGGGGATGCCCGTTTTGCGGTACCGCACCAAGGATATCACGTCGCTCACCTATGCGCCGTGCAAGTGCGGCAGAACGACGGCGCGTATGTCGCGCGTGGTCGGGCGCACGGACGATATGCTCATCATCCGCGGCGTAAACGTGTTCCCGTCGCAGATCGAAAGCGTGCTCATGGCGATGCCGGAACTGGGCAAAATGTACGAGATCGTGGTGGACCGCAAAAACTATATGGATATCCTCGAAGTGCACGTTGAGGTGGGGGACGCGAACCTTTTGACCGATTATTCCAAGCTGGAAGCGCTGGTGGAAAAGATACGGCACAACCTGCGCGTCGTGCTGCAACTGGACGTAAAGGTCAAGCTGGTCGAACCGTTCTCCATCCGCCGCGCCGAAGGCAAGGTCAAGCGGGTCACCGATCTGCGCAAATAAATCACGCAAGAAAAGAAGGCAGGTTATTACGTATGGCAGAAAAAAAGTTGTTGCTCGGCGATTTTGCCGTGGCGCGCGGCGCGTGGGAAGCGGGGGTGCGCGTTGCCACCGCTTACCCCGGCACTCCCTCCACGGAGATCACCGAAGAGCTTGCGCGCTATGACGACGTGTACAGCGAATGGTCTCCCAACGAAAAGGTCGCCTTGGAGGCGGGCATCGGCGCTTCCATCCGCGGCGCGCGCACCATCGTTTCGATGAAGCACGTGGGGCTGAACGTGGCGTGCGATCCGCTGTTCACCGCCGCGTATACGGGCGTGAACGGGGGGCTGGTCATCGCCGTGGCAGACGATCCTTCCGTCTTTTCCTCGCAGAACGAGCAGGATACCCGCCTTACGGCGGTGAGCGCGCAGGTGCCCGTTTTGGAACCTTCGGACAGCGAAGAATCCAAAGAGTTTGCCAAGCTCGCGTTCGCGCTCTCGGAAAAGTACGATACGCCCGTCATTCTGCGCATGACCACGCGCGTGGCGCATTCGCAGAGCCTCGTCACCCTCGGCGCGCGCGAAAACGTGCCGCTGCGCCCGTATGAAAAGAACATTGCAAAATACGTTATGATGCCCGCCAACGCGCGGGTGCGCCACACCGTTGTGGAGGCGCGCATGGAAAAACTCTCCGAGGACGCGAACGGCTTTTCGATCAACCGCATCGAAGAGGGGAGCAAAGAGCTCGGCATCATCTGCGCGGGCGGCGTGTACGAATACGTGAAAGAGGCGCTGCCCGAAGCCTCCGTTTTAAAGCTGGGCATGGTGCATCCGCTGCCGTATAAGCTCATCGAAACCTTTGCAAAGGGCGTAAAGCGCTGCATTGTTGCCGAAGAGCTGGCGCCGCATCTCGAAACGCAGATCAAGGCGCACGGCATCGCCGTGGAGGGGAAAAACATCTTCCCGCGCTGCGGCGAATTTTCGGCGAACCTCATCCGCCGGTGCGTGCTTGGGCGCGGGGAGGAAGCGAAATGCGCCGATGTGCCCGCGCGCCCGCCCGTGCTCTGTTCGGGCTGCCCGCACAGGGGGGTGTTTTATACGCTTTCCAAGCTCAAACTTACGGTGCTGGGCGATATCGGCTGTTATACGCTGGGCGCCGTGCCGCCCCTTTCGGCGATGGACGCCGTCATCTGCATGGGCGCATCCGTCGGCATGGCGGTCGGGTTTGACAAAGCCGACCCCGAAGCGCACAAACACACCGTTGCCGTCATCGGCGATTCCACCTTTATCCACAGCGGCATCACGGGGCTGATCGACGCCGTTTACAACAAAGCGCGCATCACTTTGCTCATCCTCGACAACCGCACGACGGGCATGACGGGGCACCAAGAGCACCCCGCCACGGGCAAGACCATCAAAAAAGAGCCGACGCACGAGTTAGACCTTGCCGCCGTCTGCCGCGCCGCGGGGGTGGAGGACGTCGTGACCGTAGACCCCGGCGATCTCGCCGCAACGGAGGCGGCGGTCAAAGCGGCGCTCGCCAACGAGGGCGTTTCGGTCATCATCGCAAAGCGCCCCTGCGTTTTGCTCACCAAAAAGCTGTACAGCGGCTTCAAAGTAAACGACCGCTGCAAAAAATGCAGGGCTTGCTTAAAACTCGGCTGCCCCGCCATCGTAAATGGCGAAAAGGGGATCACGATCGACGTTTCGCTGTGCACCGAATGCGGGCTGTGCAAGAGCGTATGCAAATTCGGCGCCATCGAAGGAGGCGGAGAGCAATGAAAAGTTTGGATATTTTGATCGTCGGCGTCGGCGGGCAGGGCACGCTGCTTGCCAGCCGCGTGCTCGGCAAATACGCCCTCGCCGAAGGGCACGACGTAAAGCTGAGCGAAGTGCACGGCATGGCGCAGCGCGGCGGCAGCGTCATGACGTATGTGCGCATCGGGGAAAAGATCGCTTCTCCCATCATAGACGAGGGCGGCGCGGACCTGATCCTCGCCTTTGAAAAGCTGGAAGCGCTGCGCTATTTGCATTACCTCAAAAAGGGGGGCGCGGTGCTGTATTCCGCGCAGGAGATCATGCCCATGCCCGTCGTAACGGGCGCGGCGAAGTATCCCGCGGGCATAGAAGACGTGCTCGGCTGCGCGGGGATCGACGCGCTTTCGCTGGCGCTGCAAGCGGGCAACGCCAAGGCGGCAAACGCCGTCATGCTCGGCGCGCTGTGCAGGCGGCTGGGGCTCGACCGCGCCAAATTCGAAGAGGCGCTGCTTACGAGCATCCCGCAAAAAACGGTCGAAATGAACAAAAAGGCGTTTGCGCTTGGCTATGCCGCGGCGTAGGCGGAAAATAAAAACAATACGGGGGGAGCTTATGCCCGGAAAAGTAAAAGATTACATCTATCGGCCCGAATACGAGTGCCTTTCGCGTTCGGAGATGGAGGCGTTGCAGAGCGAACGGCTGAAAAAAACGGTCAAGCTCGTCTATGAAAACTGCAAGCCCTACCGCGAAAAAATGGACGCGGCAAAACTTAAACCTGCCGACATCAAGTCGGTGGCGGATCTGAGCAAGCTGCCGTTCACCGTCAAACACGACCTGCGCGAAGCGTATCCGTTCGGCTTTTATTCCGCGCCGCAGCGGGATATGGTGGAGATCCACGCCTCTTCGGGCACGACGGGCAAACTGACCGTTGTCGGGTATACACAAAACGACATCGACGTTTGGGCGGAAGTTGCGGCGCGCGGGCTTGCCATGACGGGCGTAACAAAGGATTCCATCGTGCACGTTGCGTACGGTTACGGGCTGTTCACGGGCGGTTTGGGCGCGCATTACGGCGCGCAGAAGATCGGCGCGAGTACGGTTCCCGCCAGCGCGGGCAACACCATCCGCCAGCTTACGCTGCTGCGCGATTTCGGCGCCACGCACCTGTGCTGCACCCCTTCGTACGCCATTTACCTCGGTACGGAGATCCAAAAGGCGGGCATGAACATCGAAGATTTTTCGCTCGTCGGCGGCGCGTTCGGCGCCGAACCGTGGACGTACCAGATGCGAGACGAGTTGGAGCGCCTTCTGCACATCGACGCGTTGGATATTTACGGGCTTTCCGAGATCAGCGGACCGGGCGTCGCCATGGAATGCATGCAAAAACAGGGCAGCCACGTGCAGGAAGACCATTTTATCCCGGAGGTCATCGACCCCGTTACCCTCGAACCGCTCCCGTTCGGCAGCGAAGGAGAGCTGGTGTTTACGACCATCACGAAGACGGGGCAGCCGCTCATCCGCTACCGCACGCGCGATCTGTGCACGCTTACGGCGGGCAAGTGCGCCTGCGGCAGAACAACGGTCAAAATGAGCAAAGTAAAGGGACGTTCGGACGATATGCTCATCATCCGCGGCGTAAACGTGTTCCCGTCGCAGATCGAAGCGGCGATCATGAACGTTGCGGGCGTTTCGCCGCATTACATGATCTATGTGGACCGCATCAACAACCTCGACGTGATGGAGATCGATATCGAACTTGCGGGCGACCTTGCGCCCGACAAGGTTTCGGACATCGAATCCATCAAAAAGAAGGTGGAAACGGAGGTCAATTCCTACATCGGCGTCAGCGCAAAGATCAAGCTGTGCGAAAGCGGCAGCATCCGCCGCAGCGAGGGCAAGGCGGTGCGCGTCATCGACCGCCGCGAATAAGCGTTCGGCGCCCGCGCCGCGCGTTTGCAAGAGCAGGACCGACACAAAAAAACAAATTCCGAAAAAAGGGGGCATCACCATGTTAGTCAAACAATTATCCGTATTTATGGAAAACAGGCCGGGGCGGCTGTACAAACTTACGCACGCGCTGGGCAAAGAAGGGATCGATTTCGTGACCCTTTCCATTGCGGATACCAAGGATTTCGGCATCGTGCGTTTCATCGCGCGCGATAACGAGCGCGCCTACACCATCCTCAAAAACGAGGGCTTTACCGTGGGCATCACCGAGCTGATCGGCGTTGAAGTTGCCGACCGCCCCAACGCCTTGGCGGAAGTGGTGCAGCTGATGGAGGAGAGCAGCATCAACATCGAATACCTGTATTCGTTCGTGCTCACCAACCACAACACCGCCAAGATCCTCATGCGCGTAAACGAAACCGAGCGCGCGCTGCGCCTGCTCGAAGAAAAGGGCATCAAACTGCTCTCCGAAAAGATCCTGTAACAAACATTCCGCTCCGGCTGCGGGGCAAAAAGAGGCTTCTATGTGGTTCGACGAGAGCGTATTTTACCAGATCTATCCGCTCGGATACTGCGGCTGCGAACGCGAAAACGACTTCGGGGAGACCCGCCGTCGCTTCGGCGAGATCGAAAAGCGCATTCCGCAGATCAAGGAAGAAGGCTTCAATGCCGTTTTGTTCAATCCGCTGTTTGAAAGCGAGCGCCACGGATATGACATGGTGGATTTTTTCAACGTGGACAGGCGTTTGGGCGACAATGCGGACTTCAAAGCGCTGGTGCGGGCGTTTCACGAGGCGGGCATCCGCGTCGTGCTGGACGGGGTGTTCAACCACGTCGGCAGGCGGTTTTTCGCCTTTGAAGAGGTGCGGCAGCGGCGCGAGGCGAGCGATAAAAAGGACTGGTTTTACCTCAATTTCGGCGGAAACACCAATTACAACGACGGTTTTTGGTACGAGGGCTGGGAAGGGCACAACGAGCTTGTCAAACTGAATTTGCAGTGCGGGGCGGTCACCGACTATCTTGCCCGCGCCGTTTCCTTTTGGATAGACGAGTTCGGCATAGACGGGCTGCGGCTGGACGTGGCGTACCTGCTGCCCGAATGGTTCTTTGAATTTCTGCGCCGCACCGTGCGCCAAAAAAAGAGCGATTTCTTTTTGATGGGCGAGGTCATCCACGGGCAGAATTTCGCCAAAAACATCACCCCCGAACGGCTGGATTCCATCACGAACTACGAGTGCTATAAGGGGCTTACTTCCGCGCTCAATGCAGACAACCTCTTTGAGATCTGCCATTCTTTGGAGCGGCTGTTCGGTGCGCAGCCGTGGTGCCTGTATACGGGCAAAAACCTCTTTTCGTTTGCCGACAATCACGATGTGCCCCGCGCCTTTACCGCCGTGCAGGATAAGCGCAAATTGCCCGCTCTGTATGCGGTGCTCTATTCGATGCCGGGGATCCCGTGCGTGTATTACGGCTCGGAATACGGCGCGGAAGGGAACAAGGGGAATTTCGATTACGACCTGCGCCCGTACATCGGCGCGGTCGATACGGGCAAGTGCCCCGCGCTTACCGCGCTCATCCGCCGTTTGAACGGCATCCGCAAAACCGAACGGGCGCTTGCGTACGGAAGTTTTGAAAAGTGCGTTTTGAGCAACAAATACATGTGCTTCAAGCGCGAGTGCGCGGGCGAGCGCATCTACTGCGCCTGCAACATTTCGGATGCAGACGTTACCGTGCGCGTGGAGGAATGCGAAGGAACGGACCTGCTGAGCGGGGAAGTGCGCAACCTCAACGATATCTACCTGCCGCCTTTTGCGGTTAAATTGTTTAAAAAGAACGGATAGCCTTCCGTTCGGAGAGAGGAAAAAGTGAACTGGACGATCTTTTTCTATGTCGCGGTGCTGCTTGTTTACTTCGCGCTGATGATCTTTATCGGCGTGCGCAGCCGCAAAAGCGCCCGTTCGGTGCAGGGGTTCGTGCTCGGCAGCCGTTCGGTCGGCCCGTGGCTTTCGGCGTTCGCATACGGCACGTCGTATTTTTCGGCGGTCATTTTTATCGGGTATGCGGGGCAGTTCGGCTGGAATTTCGGCATTGCGGCAACGTGGATCGGCATCGGCAACGCCCTGCTCGGCTCGCTGCTCGCTTGGGCGGTGCTCGGCAGGCGCACGCGCGTGATGACGCAGCGGCTCGATTCCGCCACCATGCCCGATTTTTTCGGCAAGCGCTTTGCGGATAACAAACTCAAACTTGCCGCGTCCGTCATCGTTTTCGTCTTTCTCATCCCGTATACCGCCTCGCTCTACAAGGGGCTGGGCACGTTGTTCGAATCGGCGTTCGGCGTCGATTATTGGATCTGCATCATTATCATGGCGGTGATCACGGGCGTGTACGTCATCGTGGGCGGCTATATGGCAACGGCGTGGAACGATTTTATCCAAGGGATCATCATGCTCTTCGGCATCGTTGCCGTCGTCATCGCCGTGCTCCTCAATTTCGGCGGGCTCTCCGCCGCTTTGGGAGATCTTTCGCAGGAGGCGGCGGGCAATTTGAATGGCGCGTACGTCTCCTTCTTCGGCCCGGACCTGTACGGGCTGATCATGGTCATCGTTTTAACGAGCTTCGGCACCTGGGGGCTGCCGCAGATGGTGCAAAAATACTACGCCATCAAGAGCGAGGGCTCCATTAAAAAGGGAATGATCATCAGCACGCTGTTTGCGCTCATCGTGGCGGGGGGCTGCTACTTTTTGGGCGGCTTCGGCAGGCTGTTGGACGGGAATTACGAGGGCAACTACGATGCGATCGTCCCCGCGCTCATTTCCGACCTCAGCCCCGTGCTCATCGCGCTCGTTTTGGTGCTCGTCGTGGCGGCGTCCATGAGCACGCTCGCGTCTTTGGTCATGAGTTCCAGCTCCACCATCACGCTCGATCTTGTCAAAAGCGTGCGCAAAAAGGAGATGAGCGGGCGCGGGCAGATGCTGATGATCCGCATCTTTATCGCCGTGTTCATCGTCATCAGTTCGGTCATCGCCATCGTGTACGAAGAATTTAAAGTGGCGTTTATCGCGCAGATGATGGGCGTCAGCTGGGGTGCGCTGGCGGGGGCGTTTTTGGCGCCGTATCTATTCAGCTTGTATTGGAAGCGCACAACAAAGGCTTCCTGCTGGGCGTGCTTTGTGTTCGGCGTTGCCATGAGCGTTGCGGCGTTTATCGTTTCCGTGCTCTCCTCGTCGGGGATGCTGCCGCAGTCGTTTATCGATTCCTTCCTGTATAAATACTTCTTCGGGTCCTCCATCTATGTTGGGGCGTGGACGATGGCGATCGGCTTTTTGATCGTGCCGCTTGTGTCGCTGTTCACCAAAAAACCGCCCAAAGAGACGCTGGAACCGCTGTTCGCGCCCTTTGCGCTGCGCAGCGCGGCGGCAGAGGCTTCCGCTTCGGCGGAGAATGCCGCGGTGCAGGCGGAAGAGCCGCAGGCGGAGGGTAGCGCTCCGTGCGAGGAAACCGCCCTGTGCGAGGAGGGCGGCGAAGAGGGCTCCGCGCGGGAGGTTGAACGAGAGGAAAAAGCGCCGCAAGACCCCGCTTTGCGGGAATAGGGCGGCACGCTTTTCGGCGGAAATTGCCGGGATTGCGCCAAAGAAAGAGCAAAAAAACAAGGGCAAGCCGCGCGGCGCGCGGCTTGCAGAGGGCAAAGCGCCCCGCGCGCGGTATGAAACCGCGCGCGGGGCGCGTTCGCTTCGGCGCCGCCGCAGACCCTTCCGCGGCGGCGCCGCTTTTGCGCAGGGCGGATCTTCGGGGAGCAAAAACAATGATTTTGTCATAAAAACATATGATACAGTTGACAAACCTTTTCCGCTTCACTATAATAGTGTTGTCAATGTCATAAAAATATGTGACAGCGAGTGTGCAGAGTATGAGCGAAGTTGAAAATAAAAAAGTGAAAAAACACCGCAAGGCGTCCCGCAAAAAGAAAGTTCTTTTTACGGTGCTTGCCTGCGTGCTGGTCGTGGTCTTGGGCGTCGTGCTCGTCTTTTCGCTGGGCGCGGCGGGCGGGGCGGAGCCCGTCATGCCGGACGATACCAAAACCATCTGCCTGACCCCGCCCGACGACGGGTCTTCGCCCGAAGATTGGTCGGCGCTGGAAAACATCGGGTACATCGTGGGCAGGCTGGCGGCGCGCCCGTATTACCATACGGACAGCGCGGCGCACGTCGTTGCAAAGTCCGTCATTTCGGTGGAGCAGGATATCTACGCCACCAAAGACTATAAAGACGGCATCACGCTGACCTCGCAGCTGAGCATCAGCGGAAACGAGACCTTCGCCCCCTCCAAAGCGCTGCAAAAGTTTTTCGGCGAAGACAGGGTCGTTGTGCGCAACGCGGCTTCGCGCAACGCGGCGGATTGGGACGGCAAAAATACGGTTTGGGACGACGGCGAGCCCAGCGAGGTATACACCTACGAAAGTTACCTCAACACCTACGGGCTCCCCGCGACCGAGTTCTCCGATTTCATCATCAACGGGGTGACCATTCTCGATCTTCCCGTCTTTTCGGCTGCTTCCGAGGCGCTTTCGCTTGCGGATACGCAGGAGGAAGAGGGCTTCCGCTCCGTTTTTACCTACGACGAGGAGACGGAGCTGTACACCATTTCCGTTTCGCTCGATCCGCTTACGTCGGTCGTGTATTATGTGAACAACATGATGAAGATGGGCAACCTCAAAAAGCCGCCGGAATTTACGGGCGTGGGGCTCACCTTCCGCTTCCGCGAGGATTGGACCATCGTTTCGATGGATATCGCGGAGGATTATAAGGCGTTCGTCTCCGTGCTTACCACGCCCACTTCGGGCAGGACCACGGTAGAGTTTTCGTACGACGAGGCGGACGTAGACGTTTCCGATTACGAAGAATATTTCAGCGAATACGCCAACGCGGCACCCGTCGGCGGGGATGACGCCGCGATGAGCGCGCAGGATTACTTCCTCGAAGGGTTCTCCTCCGTGCTCAACGGCAGGTCTGTGTTCGCCGTGCGGGCAACGGTCGCGGGGCAGCCGATCGAGGCGGATATCCTGCTCGATATGAGCATGCAAGAGCAGGCGTTTTCGATCAACGCGCTGCAAGTGCAGCTCGGCGATCTGGCGGCCGCATACGGAGAGGGGTCTCTGTATGTGCAGTACAAAGATTTCGTGGGCAGGATGGCGGCTTCCGATCTTTTGTCGCTTTTCGGCGGGCTGTTCGGCGGCGGAGAGAGCGGGTTTGACCCCATGTCGCTGCTCGGCGGGCTGCTCGGCAGCGCGCCTGTTGTGGAAGAAGATTTCGTCACCATCGAAGGCGCGCTGGATCTCGGCGGGCTGCATATCCCCGTTTCCTTCGGCTTCGATCTCGTGCCGCAGGCGGGCGGCGGGGAAAAAGCGGAATGGTCGTACATAGAGGCGTCGCTGCAAGCGGCGGGGGTCGAGGTCGAACTCCGCGTAACGCCCGGCGCGCAGGATACGGTGTTTGCCGCCGTCGAAGAGGAAAAGGCGGTCGATCTTATGCCGTATGCCGAGGAGATCCTCGCCCTTGCACAGGGCAAAGCATACGCGCTTACGCTCGGTTATACGGGCGAAGAGGGGAGCAAACTTGCGGCGCAGGCGCAGCTTCGCATCCACGCGGCGGAAGGGCTTGCGCTGACGGGCAAGGTGAACGTGACCTACGGCACGCTCAACCTGCCGCTGTCGGTCACACTGGCGGGGGATACGGTGTATCTGTCGCTGTACAACATCAAGCTCAGCGCCACGTTTGCAGAGCTGGAAAGCGCGGTGGAAAAACTGCTGCCGCTCGCCGGGGTACAGCTGCCCGCGGCGGCGGAAGCGGATATTGCGGAGCTGGTTTCCAAACTGCTGTCGGCAG
>CALVMR010000008.1 GCA_944346885.1 uncultured Clostridia bacterium
TATTGAACACCATATCAAAAAAGCTTTGAAAAATACATCAGCTAGAATGATAGATTTGCTAATTAAGAAAATAGTTCTTTATGATGATAAAATAGAAATTTATTGTAATTATGCAAATAAAAAAGAAACTGAAATAATAGAAAGCATTGACATTGATGGAACATCTACAAAAACACCAATGGCATCAGACAAAAACAACTCTGTGATAGAAGAAAAAGAAGTATCAATTAAAATTAAAGCATAAACAAAAAAACGATTAAATCATACAAAATTTAGTCGTTTTTATATTAAATTTTAAATGATTTTTTACAAATTATTCAAAAACAAATGCGATTTTTTTCTATTCTTAATATATACTATGTATATATTAAAATTTAAAAATAAAGCGTGTTTTTATGGATACGCACGCTTCCCGCCAAACAGAGTCGCGTTTGAACCCGCGGCTCTGTTATTTTTGTATCAAGGGTGTTGCCGGTATCATAGTCAATACCGAAGTTTACGTCCCGCAATGGTCTGACTTCTACTTGACACAGAAAAGAGATAAATGCGGCAACCACACAAAAAATACGGCATTTTTGCCGATACGGGAAACGCTCCCGCTCAGCCCCGCCGCCGAAAATTTGCAAAAACCAAAGCGCGAAGCCCGAAAACGCGACAAAAGCAAAACCCAGCCGCCAACAAAAAACGCGGCTCAGCCGCCGCGTTTTTTGTTTGTGCGCACGCCGCCGACGCGCGAATTGACGCGCATGGCGTTCAAAACGGCGAGGACCGCCACCCCCACGTCGCCGAACACCGCCAGCCACATGTTGGCAAGCCCGACCGCCGAAAGAATGAGGATGACAACTTTGACCGCAATGGAAAAGACGATGTTCTCTTTGACGATCGCCATCGTTTTTTTTGCGATGCGCTTGGCGAGGGATAGCCCGCGCAAATCGTCTTTCATCAGCACGATGTCGCTCGCCTCGATCGCCGCGTCGCTGCCCGCGCCGCCCATGGCGATGCCGATATCCGAACGCATCAGCACGGGCGCGTCGTTGATGCCGTCTCCCACAAAGCACAAAACCTCTTTTTTGCCCTTGCGGGCGAGCATTGCCTCTACCTCTTCCACCTTGTTTTGCGGCAAGAGACCCGCCTTATACCCCGTAAGCCCGATCGCCTCCGCCACGTTTTTTGCAACGGCAGCGTTATCGCCCGTGAGCATCACGGTCCTGCACCCCATCCCGTTGAGCACGCCGATCACCTGTTTGCTTTCGGGCTTTATTTCATCGGCGATGAGCAGCGAACCGACAAATTTTCCGTTCTTTGCCACGTACACCGCCGTGCCGACGCCCGTCTCCTTTGTATAGGAGACGGCGTACCGCTGCATCAGCTTTTCGCTGCCGCAGAGGATGACGCAGCCCTCCTTTTCCGCCACGACGCCCTCGCCCGCCACGTTGGTGTGCGTGTAACCGCCTTCCGCCTCCCCGCCCCACCGCTCGGCAACGGACCTTGCGATGGGGTGCGAAGAATCCTGCTCGGCGGCGGCGGCAAGGCGCAGCACCTCGCCGGCATTCGCTTCGGGCGAAATTTTGATGACCGCAAAATTCCCCTTGGTCAAAGTGCCCGTTTTATCGAACACAAACACGTTCGCCGCATGAAATTTTTCCAGATAGTTTGAGCCTTTTACGAGAATGCCGCAGCGCGACGCCGCCCCGATCCCCGCAAAAAAGGAGAGCGGAATGGAGATGACGAGCGCGCACGGGCAGGATACGACGAGAAAAGAGAGCGCCCGATACACCCATGTAGACCAATCCGCCGTGATAAGCCCCGGCACGACCGCCAAGAGCAGCGCCACGGCGCAGACGGCGGGCGTGTACCACCTTGCGAATTTCGTGATGAAATTTTCCGCCTTGGATTTTTGCGCGGAAGCGTTTTCGACGAGTTCCAAAATTTTGGAAACGGTCGAATCGTAAAACTCCTTTTCGACGCGCACTTCCAGCTGCGAAGTAAGGTTGACGCAGCCGCTGACGATCTCGCTGCCCGCCGCAACTTCGCGCGGGAGCGATTCGCCCGTCAAAGCCCTTGTATCGAGCGCGGAAGCGCCCTTTAACACAACGCCGTCCAGCGGCACCTTTTCGCCCGGATTGACGAGGATCGTATCCCCCACGCGCACTTGGGCGGGATCTACCTTTTCCACGCCGCCGTCCGCCTTTCTAAGGTTGGCGTAGTCCGGGCGGATATCCATCAGCTTTGCGACCGACTTCCTCGCCTTACCCGTGGCGTAAGACTGAAACCACTCCCCAACCTGATAAAAAAGGAGCACGGCGCAGGCTTCGTCAAACCCCTCGATTGCCAGCCCCGTTACGCCGCGGAAAACGGCGAGAGAAAAGGCGCCCAGCGTTGCCACGCACATCAAAAAATTTTCGTCGAACACCTGCCCGTGAAGGATGTTGCGGACGGCGCGCCACAATACGTCGTAACCGATAAAAAGATACACCGCAAGGTACAGGGCGAAGGGGAACACCCACGCCGCACGCCCCGCAAACACGTCGCCCAGCCCGCCTTTCAGCGCCTTATCGGCGATGAATACGGCAAAAAACAGCGCGAGGGCAACGAGGATGCGGATGAGCTCCTTTTTATCTTTTTTGCTCATGGAAATGCGCTTCATGGCTGCCTCGCTCAACGGACGATGCGGCAGCCCGGTTCGACCCGCCTGCACGCGCGCGCAACGCGCTCCATGATCTCTTCAAAGCGGTCTTCGTCTGCCTCCACCTCCAACCGCTGCCCCAAAAACGAAACGCTCGCCGCGCGCACGCCGTCGATCTTCCCTATGGCGCGCTCCATCTTCGCGGCGCAGTTTGCGCAATCAAGCTCTTCCAGCCGATACCTTTTTTTCATCCTTTCTTCCTCCGAACAAATTTTCCGCGCTCCCCCGCTGAGGGGCGCGCCTCTCTTGCATTGTTGCTTTATTGAACAATTATTCAATTATATGCCGCTAAAAAACAGGGATGTTCCGCCCTGCCTTTTATTTGCCCTCGTTCACGTGGGTGAGCCCGTACTCCATGATCTTGGTCACATGGTCGTCGTCCAAAGAATACTTTACCTCTTTCCCCTCTTTGGTGCCTTTCACGAGCTTTGCGCCGCGCAGCACGCGCAGCTGGTGCGACACCGCCGAAACGGTCATCTCCAAGACCTCCGCGATCTCGCAAACGTACATATCCCGTACCTGCAAACAGCCCAAGATCTTTGCCCGTGTGGGGTCGCCGAACATTTTAAAGAGGTTTGCAAGCTCGTAAACGGTCTTCTCGTCCGGCAGCATCCGCCGCACCCCGTCGATCCCCTGTTTTTCCTGTTTCGGCGCCATTTGCCTCTCCTTTCGCCTCTCATTATTTGAATAATTCTTCAAATGTTCAATAATAATATAGCACGTTTTTCGGGCGCCGTCAACCGTTTACCGCAAAAAAACAAAATTTTTTTCGCGGCGGAAAAAACGAAGAAAAAACAGGGCAAAAAAGCCGCGCAAACCGCCGCGATTTTGTTGCCTTTGCTCTCCCAACTTATTATACATAGACGCATGCAGCACAAAAGAACCAAACAAATTTCCGTTTGCGCCGCGCTTACGGGCGCCGCCCTTGTATTGGAAGCGGTCAAGTATTTTGTAAACGAAATATTTTTTTACGTTTTCTTCGGCATACAGGCGGCAATGCTGGCGGTTTCGCTTGTGCTGCTTATCCTGTGGCGCCTCCCCAAGCGGCAAACGGCGGCGCTGGCGGCGCTGTTTGCGGCGGTGGTGATCGCGCTGACCGTTCCCGTTTGCATTGCCTTGGCGCCGCAGCGGCAAAGCGCGGCGCACTTGGTGATCCACGCGGGGGGGGGTGAAGCCGAAGGATCGTATTTGAACTGCCGCGAAAGTTTTTCCGCGCAGGTACAGGCGGGGCACGACCTGATCGAACTGGATTTTTGCTACACGGCGGACGGGCAGATCGTTGCCACCCACTCCTTTATGAACATGCCGCCCTACTCGATGGAGAACAGACCGACCGCCGCGCAATTCGAAGCGTACAAACTATGCGGAAAATACAGCGGCATCACGCTCCCCTACTTGGCGGAAATGCTGCAAAAATACCCGAACGTGACCATCGTAACGGACGTAAAGGAGCAGACGCAGCTCTCCCTTTTGACCGACCTTGCGCGGTTTTGCGATGAAAAGAAGATCGACGCCGCCGAGCGGTTCATCGTGCAGGTGTACACCGAGCAGGAATACCTTCTTCTCCGCGAAGAGGCATCCCTGCCCTTTGAGCGGTTTTGGTTCACGAACTACCGCGCCCAATATGCGCCCTTGCAGATCCGCCGCGCCTTTTCCGCCCGCGAAGACATCGAGGCGATCGTTTTGCACACCGGCGACTGGTGGGCGCTGCACCAGCGCGGCTGGGACCTCGGCAAGCCCGTCGCCGTGCATACCGTAAAAACGGCGCGGCAGATCGACTTCCTTGCATGCCGCGGCGTAAACTACGTCTTTTTCGATGCCGTCCCTCTCGGCTAATTGCGCACGGCGCCCGCGTGCTTGCCGCATGCTTGCCCCGCGCCCGCTTGCTTGCCGCGCGCTTGCCGAATCAAACCATACGAAAAGGCGCCTGTCCGCTTCTCTTGCCGCGGGCAGGCGCCTTTCTTTGCTCTTTTTTATGCAGACGGAGCGCTCTGCGCCGCCCAATCCGACGCGGAGGGAGGCACCGCGCTCTGCGCCGCTTCCCCGCCGATCTGCGCGAAGTAATTTGTACCGTCGAACCACTGGAACGCCGTGCCCGCCTCGTACGAAGCCGCGGGGCTGAACGTAACGCGCAGCAGCGTAGGCAGCGCCTGCGCGGCAAGCGCGCACCACACGTTTGCAAAGGTGCTGTCATACACATGCAGCTGCCCCTGCTGTTCCTGCGTGCCCGCGGGGATACGCGCGCCGTACACAAAACCCTGCACGCGCACATTGCGCAGCGTAAGGTCGGTGCCAGCCGCCGCAGAGACCGCCGCTTCGTCCGTTTCGTCCGCCGCCGCGGTAAAGGTGATGCCCGAAACGAACGCCTTGCCGCCGCCCGCAAAGGAGACGCCGCCCTGCACCGTGACCGCGCCCGCCGCGCCGATCCCGATCAGCGCCACGTTCTGCGCGGAGAATGCCGCATCCGCCGTATAGCTTCCCGCCGCAAGCGCGACGACGCCGCCCTCTGCCGCGGAAGCCGCCAGCGAGGCAAGTTCTTCGCCGCTCTCCGCCACGGCGTCGGTAACGGCAACAACGCACGTTGCGCTCTTGTTGCCCGCGGCAACGGTGATGACCGCATACCCTTCGCCCGCCGCCGTAACGGTGCCCGTGTACACGGGAGCGGGGGTCTCCTCCCCCTCCTGCGCCTCCGGCTGCGTCACCGTGCCGGTAACGGTTGCCACTTCGGCATTGCTCGTGGTCCAAACAACGTCAACGTCTGCCCCTTCCTCGGAGATCTCGACCCCCGCCGTCAGGGCAACGGTGCCGTTTTCCGCATCCTCCTGCGCGCTCAAAAGCGCCGCACTGCTGCTGATCGTCACCGAAGAGACGACTGCCGCAGCATCCACCTCTTCGTCCTTGCCGTTGTTGCAGGCGGTAAACGCAAACGCCGCGCACGCAAACAGCAGCGCCAATACGGGCACAACGATCTTGTTGCGAATTTTCATTGCGTGGAAACTCCTTTTGTTCTCGATAAGTCTGTAACCGAAATTATAACAGGTTTGCGCGTAGCTGTCAAACGCAAAACAGCCGCCCGCGGAAATTCCGCAGGCGGCTGCGCGCTTTAATAGCGGTTGAACATCCGCCGTTCAAAATCTTTGCTCTCGTCGCGGCGGCGGCGGTACCCCGCCAAACGTTCCTTCCCTTCGGCGCGGTATTCCTCCGCCTCCTCTTCGGTGATCGCCCCGCTTGCAACGAGCCAGCCGATATAATCGGTTTTTGCGCACTCCCCGTAGGGGCGGGCAGGATCGTCGCCGCGCAAACGATGCGCCAGCTTCGCCACAAAAAAGGAGATATCGCGGAACAGGTTGGGGCGGGCGGCGTACAGCGCGTCCTCTTCAAACATATCGGGATAGGTAAGCCCTTCCCCGCCGTAGCGTTCAAGCGAACTGACCAGCCCCGGCCGCACGGCAAAACGGCGCATCCCCTCTTCGCTGAGAGCGGCGGCGTCTTCCGGCGTCATCGGGCGCGGACCGACAAAACTCAGCTTCCCCGCAAAAACCGCCGCAAGGCAGGGATAATATTTCATGCCGCAAGCCGCCAAAAACCTGCCCATGCCCGTCCTGCGTTCGCGCACAGGAAGCAGTTCTCCCGTTTCGCTGCGGCGGATGCGCTCGGTGGCAAACACCGTAAGGCGGATCGGCTTCCCCTTTTTTCCGCAATAAAATTCGGAAACGAACAGGGCGGGATAGGCGTTTACCGCCTTGTTGTAGATAGCGTCTGCCGCCAGCGCAAGCAAAAAAAACACAAAAAAGACTGCCAAAAACACAAAGGAAAAGAGGATATCCAGCACCCGTTTGAACAGCCACTTGTAGTTGAGCGCCATGATGAGCACGAGCACCGCAAGATCGACCAGCAGGAAGATCGCCAGCCCCCAGCCCGTGGCGAGAAATTCGGAAAAATCCATGCACCTTTCTCCGGAACGTTACTGCGATAGTTTATTATAGCACGCCTCCCGCAAAAACACAACCCTTTCGCAAAAAAAACCGAAAAGTACGGCGGCTGCGGCGAAACGGAAACCCGTCCGATCCCCGCCAAAGAGTTCCCTGTTTGGGCGATCGTGCTCCTCTGCGTCGGCGGCGCCGCCGCGGTGAGCGGCGCTGCCGTTCTCATTGCCGTGCTGAAACGGAAAAAGCGGGCATAAAACAAACCGCCGGTTCCATTTTTCGCAAAACGGCTGCATCGGGGAGCGGCATTGCCGCAAAAACGCCATAGCCGCCCTCGGCACGAGGGCGGCTATGACTTTATAAAAGCGACAACCGATGTGGTTTAAAAGTATTTTGCAAACGGCGCGGCGGCGCATGCCGCCGCGCCGTTTTGCAAAGCCTGCGCGTCTATCCCCTGCGGCGGAACAAAATGCGGCGGCAGCTGTCGCATTCGATGAAACTGCCGCTGTCCAGCTTGGAAAGTTCGGCAATGGAAAGCTCCATTCCGCACTGCGGGCAGCGGTTGTGCTTCGCCTGCACTTCGCACACGACGGGGAACAGCTTTTCCTTTCGCTTTGCAACGTACTTTGCAAGCGCGTCCTGCGGCACTTTTTCGCCCAGCGCGGCAAGCTCTGCCTCCCTTGCCTGCACCTCGTCTGCAAACGACTTTTTCAAAGCCGCATATTTTTCCTTATACTCTTTGAATTGGTTTTGCATGGCGATGGTCTGCTTTTTGGCGGCGGCGTATTCCTTTGCCGCCTCCTCCACGCTTTGGCGCAGCCGCGCGATCTCCGCTTTCAGCCCGCGCAGCGCATCGGCGATCTGCGCGGCGTTCTTTTTGTAAAAGCCGACTTCGCCGCCCTGCTCGATCATCTCGCCGAGGTTTTCAAAGTCTTTGATGCGCTCGGCAAGCTCCTCGCTCTTTTGTTCCAGCCGCGCGTACAGGCGTTTGAGCTCTTCGCCGCGCGCGTCCAGCGCGTCCAGCTTTTCGGGCGCCTTTTCCAAAAACTTGCGCGCCTGCATGTACTTTTTGCGCTCTTCCGTGGCGGCGATCTTCTGTTCTACGGCGCGCAGCCGCCCGTCCGCCTCTTGGTAAGCCAGCAATTCGTCTATCATGATGCAACCTCCTCAAAGCATGCACGCATCTTCGTGATATGCGCACGGGATGCCGAGCATGCCGCTTAATTTTTTAAATAAGATCTTGAATCCGTAATTTTCGCTCGCGTAATGGGTGAGCTGGATCACGCTGAGCCCGCTTTCGAGCGCGTCGCAGAGCACGTTGTGGCGGATATCCGCCGAAACGAGCACCTGCGCCCCCGCCTGCCTTGCCCGCGCGACCGCCGCGCCGTCTGCCCCCGCTCCGCAAAACGAAGCCGCCGCGTCTACCGTGCGTTCGGCGTCTCCGTACGCAAACAGCCGCTGCGTGTTCAGCTCGCTTTTAACGTGCGCGCAAAGTTCAAAAAAGGTTTGCCGCGGCACCGAAAAGATCCTGCCGTAGCCGCCGCCCTCCACGCGCTCTTGCGGAGGGAGCGCGCCGCTCCCGCCGATCGCGCGGGCAAGCTGCTCGTCCACGCCGCCCTCGGCGCAATCCGCGTTCAGATGCATGGAAACGACCGAGATCCCCTTTTCCGCCGCCAAGAGCAGCCGCCGCCCCACGGGGTCGGAAACGCGCAGCGCCGAAACGGGGTAAAAGATGGCGGGATGGTGAGTGACGATGAGGTTTTTGCCCTCCCGCTCCGCCGCGGCAAGCGCGCCGAGCGAAAGATCGAGCGAAAACAGCGCCCCCGCGATCTCCTTTCCGCAGTCTATGAGCACGCCGCTGTTGTCGTGCCCGCCGTACTTTTGTATGTATTCGTCCGAAAGCCGCTTGGGAACGGCAGCATCCAGTTTTTCATAAACGTCGCAAAGTTTCATCCTGCACCTCGCGCAAAAGCGCCATCCGCTCGCCGAGAGCGGAAACTTCCTTCCCTGCCGCGGCGATGCGCCGCCCGCATTTTTGAATTTCTTCCGCAAGCCATGCCGCAAAATCCGAGGACGGGGCATGGAGGTTATCGTACCCGAACGCAAGCTCGCGCGCGCCGTAGGCGCGCCCGCCCGCGCGCGCCGCCCCCGCCGTGCCCCGTTCGGCGCGGAGCACGTCATAAAACTTTCCGTCGCGGAAGGTATAGTCGCGGGCGATCGCGTACCCGTGCGCCAACAAAAACCCGCGCACGCGGCGGGCGTTGCGCATGGGCTGCAACACCAAAACGGGCGGCAAAAACCCCGCCTCCAAAATGTCTGCGATCTCGTCTCCGCCCATGCCCGCAATGAGCACCTCTTCGGTATCGGCGGGAATGCCGGATAACCCCGCGCAGCACACCGCCCGCGCCCTGCCCGCGCGCACATGCTCTTGCAGCAGGCGTTCGGCTTTGGCAAGGCTGGCGGCACTGATATCCGAAAACACCGCCTGCGTGCACAGCCCGTTTTCCAGCATGTACCGCGTGCAATAGCCGTGGTCGCAGCCGACGTCGGCAAACGTGCCGCAGGGCAGAAGTTCGCCGCAGAGGATACGGATCCGCTTTTCCCGCCGCATCAGTCTAAAAAGTCTTTGAGCTTTTTGCTGCGGGAAGGGTGGCGCAGCTTGCGCAGCGCTTTCGCCTCGATCTGACGGATGCGCTCCCTCGTTACGTTGAACTCCTTGCCCACCTCTTCCAGGGTGCGCGGCTTTCCGTCGTCAATGCCGTAGCGCAGGCGCAGCACCTTTTCCTCGCGCGGGGTCAAAGTGTCCAGCACGCCCAAAAGCTGCTCTTTGAGCATGGTAAACGCCACCGAATCGGAGGGCGTGGTCGCGCGGTCGTCCTCGATAAAGTCTCCCAAATGCGAATCCTCTTCCTCGCCGATGGGCGTTTCCAGCGAAACGGGGTCCTGCGCGATCTTTTGGATCTCGCGCACGCGCTCCTCGTCCATATTCAGCTCCTTGGCGATCTCCGCGGGCGTGGGCTCTCTGCCCAGCTGCTGCAAGAGGATGCGGGAAGCGCGGGTAAGGCGGTTGATCGTTTCCACCATGTGCACGGGGATACGGATGGTGCGCGCCTGGTCCGCGATGGCGCGGGTGATCGCCTGGCGGATCCACCACGTTGCGTACGTTGAAAACTTGAAGCCTTTGCGGTAATCGAATTTTTCCACCGCCTTCATCAGCCCCAAGTTGCCCTCTTGGATGAGATCGAGGAAGAGCATCCCCCTGCCCACATACCGCTTTGCAATGGATACGACAAGGCGCAGGTTGGCTTCCGAAAGGCGCTTTTTCGCCGCCTCGTCTCCCTCCTGCATCTTCTGCGCCAGCTCGATCTCCTCGTCAACGGAGAGAAGGGGCACCCTGCCGATATCCTTCAAATACATCTTGACGGGGTCGTCCAGCCCGATGTCTTTGAGCGCCTGTTCGAACAGTTCGCGGTCGCGCTCGTCCTCGTCTACGATCTGGATACCCGCCTCGCCGATAGACTTATATATATAATCGATCTGGTCGGGGCTGGTATCGATCTTTTCGAGGATGTCGCACAGCACGTCCGTCGAAATAGAACCCTTTTGGCGGTATTCGCCGATGATCTGCTTTAAAATGTCGTTGAGCTTCTGTTCGGATACACTCATTTTGCTTTTGCTCCCGTGGTTTCGTTCAGTTTTTTCAGTTTGAGCGTGAGTTCCAAAATGCGGCGCGAAAGTTTTTTCCGCTCGGCAAGGTCGGTCTCTGCATCGTAACGCGCGGAAACCGCTTCCAGCTCGGCAGAGATCTTCGTGCGCTCCAACAAATTCACGCAGTCGTCAAAGTAACGTTTGGCGCGCTCCCCTTCCAGCGTGTCTCCCATGCTCAGATCGAGGATCTGCGAAAGTTCGGGCGAATCTTCCGCAATAAATTCAAACAGCGCGGAGGGGCGCACCCGCTCTCCGTTCTTCTGCCGCAGCAAAATGTACTCCGCAATGGCAGTATGCACGGGATCTTCAAAGGAGATACCCGCAAGATCGAACCCTTCGGCGTACTTTGCGCCGAAGAGCACGGAGGCGATCAAAAAGCGGCACGCCTTGCGCAGCCCGTCGGCATTATCTTCGCGCGGGCGGCTTTCCGCTTCCGCCTTGGGCGCGGGCGCCTGCGGCGCGTTTTCAAGGTCGCGCCGCAGCGATTCGTAGGTGGTGCCCGTGCGATCGCGCAGCTGCTTCAACAAATCCTCGCGCACGCTCGCGCTCTCCTCTCCCGCGATCACTTTCAGCGCCTGCGCCGTATATTCGCGCCGCTGTTCGACGTTTTTTAGATCGAACCGCCGCGCCAGCGCTTCCAGCTTAAAATCGACGAGCGGCATCGCCGCGTCCAAACAGGCGCGGTAGCCTTCCTGCCCCTGCCGCTTGATCACGTCGTCCGGGTCCAACCCTTCGGGCAGGGGCACGACGCGCACGTTGAGCTGCTCTTCCCGCAAGATCTCCAACCCGCGGATGGCGCCCTTTTGCCCCGCAAAATCGCCGTCGTAACTGATGAGCACGGTGTCGGCATAGCGTTTTGCAAGGCGCGCCTGCTCCTTGGTGAGCGCCGTGCCCATGCTCGCCACCACGTTTTCAAACCCCGCCTGGTACAGAGAAATGGCGTCCATGTACCCTTCTACGATGATGATATCCGAAAGCCCGCCCGCCTTTTTTTGCTTTTTGACGAGGTTGATGTTGTACAAATTTTTGCTTTTGTTGAATACGATCGTCTCTTTCGTGTTCTTGTATTTGGCAAAATCCGTTTTTTCCAGCATCCTGCCGCCGAACGCCACCACGTCTCCCATGGCGTTGATGACGGGAAAGATCAGCCTGCCGCCCAACGCGTCGATGAGCTCGCCCCGCTCCGACTTTGCCACGGCGCCGCTTTCGAGCATGGTCTGCTCGGAATACCCTTTCGAGAGCAGGTAGCGCGGCAAGTCGCGGAAGTTGAGAGAGGCGCCCAACCCGAATTTGCGCACGACGGAGGCAGAGATCCCGCGCTTTAAAATGTATGCGATGTGCTTGTCCGCATGCCCGCCGTTGAGCGCATCGAGATAAAAATGCGCCGTATCGCGCAGCAGGCGCAGCACTTCGTCCCGCTTTTTTTTGGCGCGCGCCGCCTCTTCGGAATCGTAATCGGTTTGCGGCAGGGGCATTTTTGCCCGCTCGGCAAGGATGCGCACCGCGTCCATGAAATCGACGGACTCCATTTCGCGGATAAACGTGATAACGTCTCCGCTGGCGCCGCAGCCGAAGCAATGGTAGTACTGATCCGCCGCGTTGACCGAAAAGGAGGGCGTTTTTTCATGATGGAAGGGGCAGCACGCCCAGTAATTCGCCCCCTTTTTTTCAAGGGGAAGATAGCTGCCGATCACATCGACCAGATCGTTTTTGCTCTTTAATTGTTGCAGGTATTCCTGATCCGGCCCTTTCACCGCGCTCCCCCTTTGCTCAGTTTTCCACGTCTTGCTCGGTCAATGCCCAGCTGTGCGGAATGAACAGATTGTTGAACACCGCCACCGCAAACTTATCGGTCATGGACGAGAGATAATCGCACACCGCCTGTTCGAGCGGGAAGCGCTCCGCCAATCCTCTGTAAAAGGCGGGCAGCCGCTCCGCATGCGATACAAAGTACTCGTACATTGCCGCGAGCATGCGCTTGGCGCGCTCCTCCTCGCGTACGGACTGTTCGGTTATGTACACGTTTTTGAACATAAATGCGCGCAGGTTTTCCAACGCGGCTGCCTCGCGCTCGCCCATCGTGACGGTATCCCTGCCGATGCTGTGTTCGTAAACGGAGGAGATCATCGTATTGATGCGCTCCCGCGTGGTAGAGCCGAGCACGGCGATCTCCGCGGCGGGCAGGTCGCCCTCGCGCAAAATGCCCGCGCGGATGGCGTCCTCAATGTCGTGATTGACGTAGGCGATGCGGTCCGCAAGGGAGACGGCGCGCCCTTCCAGCGTGGCGGGCTTGCCCCCCTTTTTGTGGTTTAAAATGCCGTCTCGCACCTCAAAGGTGAGGTTCAGCCCCCTGCCGTCGTTTTCCAGCACGTCAACCACCCGCAGAGACTGCACGTTGTGCGCAAACCCGTGCGGATTGAGCTCGTTGAGCGAACGCTCGCCCGCGTGCCCGAAGGGGGTATGCCCCAGATCGTGCCCCAGCGCGATCGCCTCGGCAAGATCCTCGTTCAAAGACAGGCAGCGCGCAATGGAGCGCGCGATCTGCGAAACGTCGATGGTGTGCGTCATGCGGGTGCGGAAGTGATCCCCCTCCGGCGAAAAAAAGACCTGCGTCTTGTTTTTCAGCCGCAAAAACGCCTTGCTGTAAATGATACGGTCACGGTCGCGCTGAAAATCCGTGCGCATGGCGCAGGCAGGCTCCTGCCGCGCACGCCCGCGCGTATTTTCGGACCGGCACGCAAAGGGAGAGAGAAAATTCTCCTCCATTTCATACCTGCGCCGCTTGATCTCGCTCTCCGCCATTTTTCGCTTCCCCGTTTATATATTCTCCGCCGAAGCGGAAATCCCTCTTCTTTTTACAAAATTTTTACGCAAAATATCCGTCGGGCGGCACGCGCCCCCCGTTTTTCCCCTAGCGGAGGCTACATATACAGCCCGCCGTTTACGCGCAGCACTTCGCCCGTGATGTAGCGGCTCTGCGCCAAAAAGAGCACCGCCGCGGCGACCTCTTCGGGCGCCGCCTGCCGCCCCGCGGGAACGTTTTGCAAAAAAGCCTGCCGCTCTTGTTCGGAGAGGCGCGCATTCATCTGCGTATCCGCCATGCCGCAGGCAACGCAGTTGACGCGGATCCCGGAGGGCGCAAGCTCCTTTGCCGCCGCCTTTGTAAACCCGATGAGCGCGGCTTTGCTCGCCGAATAGGCGCTCTCGCAGGATGCGCCCGCCTCGCCCCATACCGAAGAGACGTTGACGATGCATCCGCCGCCCCGCCGCAAAAAGCGCGGGATCGCGGCGCGCGTACACAAAAACGCGCCCTCGGTATTGACCGAAAAGACTTCCCGCCACTGCGCGAGAGTGGTATCCTGGATCTGCGCAAAGAGCGCGACCCCCGCGTTGTTGACCAAAACGGAGACCCCGGAAAGAGCGGCGAACATGCGTTCTACCTGCTCTTCGCGGCGCACGTCGCAGCGAAGGGCGAGCACGCCCGCCCCCCTTTCGCTTACGAGCCGCCGCGTTTCTTCCGCGCCCGCCTCGTCCTTATCGTAGCAAAACGCCACGTCCCAGCCTGCCTGCGCAAAGGCGGTGCAGCAGGCGCGCCCGATCCCGCGCGAGCCGCCCGTCACCAGCACCATCGCCATTTCACCGCACCTGCGGCAGAGCAAAGACCCGTATGATCTCCTCCGCCACTTCGTCAACGCTCATGCCGTTGGTATCCACGGTATGGTCGGCGCAGCTCTCGTAAATGGGCGTGCGGTAATCGAGGATGCTCTTCATCTTTTCCATCGTCGTGTTTTTCAAAAGCGGACGATCGTCTCCGGTATGCCCCGTACGCGCGAACAAAACTTCGATATCCACCTTTAAAAACACGATCCTGCCGCCGCCCTGCTTGAACGCGGCGCTGTTTTCGGGGCGGAGCACGCAGCCGCCGCCCGTGGAAATGACGCAGTTATCCTCCCCCGCAACGGAGCGCACGATCTCCGTTTCGTATTGGCGGAACCGCTCTTCGCCGTAAAATTCGAAGATGTTTGCGATCTTACCGTACTTTTGGGTGATGAGTTCGTCGGTGTCGTACCAGCGCATGCCCGTCCGCTCGGAAAGACGGATGCCCACAGTGGTCTTGCCGCAGCCCATCATGCCGCACAAAACGATGTTCACAGCAGAAAACTCTCCGCGGCGAGCAAATAGCTGTTCTTTCCGAAGCCGAGCACCGTGCCTTTGCACACTTCGGAGAGGACGGACTTTTGCCGGAACGGCTCGCGCGCGTGCACGTTCGACATATGCACTTCCACGACGGGGATCTCCACGGAGGCGATCGCGTCGCGCAGCGCGTAGCTGTAATGCGTGAACGCGCCCGCGTTCAAAACGATGCCGTCCGCATCCGCCTCTTGGATGGCGGTGCACAGTTCGCCCTCGATGTTGGTCTGAAAAAAGCTGCATTCCGCGCCGCGTGCCGCGCAAAAGGCGGCGATCTGCGCATTGATCTCTTCCAGCGTTTCGGTGCCGTACACGCCCTTTTCGCGCATGCCCGTGCGGTTGAGGTTGACGCCGTTCAAAAACAAAAGTTTCATATGCTTTGCTCCGTTTTAAAAATTTTCACTGCCCGAACGGGCAGAGGTCATTCGCCGTACTGCCGCTTGTACCCTTCGAACAGCGCCTTTGCCTCCTCGGCGCGCGGCTGCCTGCCCAAAAAGATGCAATCGCCGTAATATGCCTGATAAAACAGCATCCCCTCGCCGTTGAGGGCGGGTTTGCCGAGCGACTCGGCAAGGCGCAAAAATTCGCTCTTGCGCGGATAATAGATGAGATCGAGCGCCGCCCCCGCGCGGGATATAAACGCTTCGCCCACCGGGGAAACGCCCTCCGTTTTGTGCATGCCCACGCCCGTAGCGTTGACGATCAGGTCGCAGCCGAACGGGGCAAGCGAAAACAGCGGGGTAAAGCAGCCGAACTCCCTGTGCACGCTCTCCAAATTTTCGCGGCGGACGTCGTAGGCAAACACCGCCGCGCCCGCGTCCGCGAGCTTTTTGATGACGCTCCTGCCCGCGCCGCCCGCGCCGAGCACGAGCACTTTTTTGCCGCGCACGGCGATGCCGTTGTTTTCGAGCATGAGCATGAACCCCACGCCGTCCGTGTTGTATCCGACCCTGTTTTTGACGACGTTGACGGCGCCGAACACCGCGGCGTCCCCTTCGATGCGGGAAAGGTGCGGAATGATATCCAATTTGTACGGAATGGTCACGCAGAACCCGTCGTATTCGCCGATCAGCCTTTCCGCCGCGGCGGAAAAATCCTCCGGCGGGACGGAGAGCAGTTCAAAGGTGCACCCGCTGCCCAGCCCGCGCATGGAATAGGTGTGCATTTTGGCGCTGTCTGATTTGGAAACGTCTTTTCCGATGACGGCAAGTTTGTACATGTTATTCTCCTTTGACCCCCATGAGCCCGTAAAATCCCGGAAAGGAAATGTTTGAACACGCCGCGTCTTCGATCTCCCCGCCCCGCTCGCTCGCCGCCAGCGCGACGGCGCCGCTCATGGCGATGCGGTGATCCTTTAACGAGCGCACCCTGCCACCCGCAAGGCGGCGCACGCCGCGGATGACGAAGCCGTCCTCCGTGGGAACGCAGTTCCCGCCCAGCGCGTTGAGCATCTCCGCCGTGGAGGCGATGCGGTCGCTCTCCTTCACTTTCAGCTCCTGCGCGCCCGAAATCACGCTCTCCCCCTCCGCAAAGGCGCACAGTACCGCGATGACGGGCAGTTCGTCGATGAGCGAAGGGATCTCTTCCGCGCCCAATCGCAGCGGCTGCAACGGCGAACGGTACACGCGGATATCGGCAACGGGCTCGCCGCATTCGGTATACGCGTTTTCGAGCGCATAGCGCACGCCCATTTTATCGAACACGCGCAGCAGCCCCGTGCGCGTGGGGTTCACGCCGACGTTTTTGCACAGCACTTCGCCGCGCAGCGCGCCCAACACGAGAAAATACGCCGCCGAAGAAATATCCGCAGGCACGCGCACGTCCGCGGCGCGCAGCCCGCTTTTGCGGACGGTGACCGTGCAGCCCCGCGCGCGGATATCCGCGCCCATTGCCGCGAGCATGCGTTCGGTATGATCGCGCGAGCGCTGCGGTTCGGTGACCGTGGTCTCCCCCTCCGCGCCCAGCGCCGCCAAGATCACCGCGCTCTTGACCTGCGCGCTGGCGACTTTTGTATCCACGTTGCAGCCGCAAAGGGGCGCGGGCGCGATCCGCAGCGGCGCATGTCCCTCCGTGGTCCGTATATCCGCGCCGAGCAGGCGCAGCGGCTGCGCGACCCGCTCCATGGGGCGGGAACGCAGCGAGGCGTCGCCCGTCAGCGCGGCGGATACGCCCCGCCCCGCCAGCAGCCCTGCCAGCAGGCGGATGGTCGTTCCGCTGTTGCCGCAGTCGAGCAGCGGCACGTTGCGAAACGCCTGCGTTCCGCGCACGCGCACGCATTCTCCTTCGATCTCCACGCGCGCGCCCAGCGCGCGCATGCAGGACGCCGTGGAAAGGCAGTCCTCCCCCAACAGGGCGCCCGTAACGTGCGCCTCCCCCTCCGCCGCGGCGTTGAACATAATGGCGCGGTGGGTGATGGATTTATCGCCGGGAACGGTAAATTCTCCGCCGAACGAAAGCCGCGGTGCGATCTTCATTGCCGCACCTCCAACCGCGCAAGGTATTCCGCATACGCGGAGGCGGGCAAAGAAACTTCGCGCCAAGCGCCCCGCCCCGACGAGAGGGTGAGCGAAACGCTGCCCTTTTCCGCATTCTTTTTATCCAGCAGCGCGTAGCGCACGCACCCGCGCGCCTGCGGAAAAACGGGTATGCGCTTCATTCCGAGCGAGACCATGCGCCGCACATAGCGCGCATGATCGGGAGAACACACCCCCTCCCGCTCGGCGATAAAACTTTCCAGCCACATGCCGATGAGCACATACGCCCCGTGCGAACGCCGCCCGTAGGCAAGTTCGAGCGCGTGCCCCGTGGTGTGCCCCAAATTCAGGCATTTGCGCGCGCCGCCCTGCTCGCGCTCATCTTCGGCAACGACGCGCGCCTTAAACCGGATACAGTCTGCGGCGATCTCTTCCAAAAAAGAAAGCTCGCGCAAGCGTGCGGCGTTTTGTTCGATTTTTTCTCCGATCGCGGCGTCCAAGACCCCCGTTTTGAGGATCTCGCCCAGCCCGCAGACGAGCTCGCGCCGCGGAAGGGTGCGCAAAAAGGCGGGGTCGCACAGCACCGTTTCGGGCTGATAAAAGGTACCGACCGCGTTTTTTACGCCGCCGTAGTCGATGGCGGTCTTTCCCCCG
The DNA here is from genome assembly GCA_944346885.1 of uncultured Clostridia bacterium. Classification (GTDB taxonomy): domain Bacteria; phylum Bacillota; class Clostridia; order Christensenellales; family Borkfalkiaceae; genus Borkfalkia. Next base: position 17,640 of record CALVMR010000008.1, read on the forward strand.
ACAGAGGAATCCACCTGCGCCAACAGCGTGGTGGGCACCTGCACCAGCCGCGTGCCGCGCATATACAGCGCCGCCGCCAGCCCCGCCATATCCCCCGTTACGCCGCCGCCGAAGGCGACGACCACGGAACGGCGGTGCAGCTGCGCCGCGAACATGGCGTCCAAAACGGAAAAAAGCGAATGCCGGTTTTTGTGCCGTTCGCCTGCGGGGAAAACGCAGACGGCGGCAGAGGGAAACAGCGCCGCGATGCGCTCTTTGTACAGCGCGTATACGTTGGAATCGGTGACCACAAACGTCTCCGCCCCCGCGTACAGCTCTCTGTACCGCTCCGCCGCGCCCGCCCCGCAATACACACGGGAGGGGCGGGAAGCCGCATTTACCTGTATGATCTCCATAAAAGCCTCTTTGAAAAGAAAAACGATCGTATCCCGCCGAAAAAACAGCCTTGCAAAGCGGACCGCCGCGGCGGGGCGGCAAGCCCCTTTCTGCCTTTTTACCGCGGCGTTTTTTACCCGCCTCTTTCTTGCGGCAACCTCCGCCCTTTACGGCAGTTTTTCGTACCGCTCCTTTACCTCTTGCATGGTATCCGCGCCGAGGCGTTCGAGTACCTTTTGCGCCAGCACGAAGCAAACAACGCTTTCGGCGATCACTTCAAGGGCGCAGACGGCGCACACGTCGCTGCGCTCGGTCGCCGCGCGCGCGGGCTGCATGCTGCCCAGATCGACGCTGGCAAGCCCGCGCATGAGGGTGGGGATGGGCTTCATGGCAACGCGCAGCACAAGTTCTTCGCCGTTGCTCATGCCCCCCTCCACGCCGCCCGCGCGGTTGGTTTTGCGGTAAAAGCCGCGCTCTTGCTCGTAAAAGATCTCATCGTGGGCGGCACTGCCGCGCAGGCGGGCGGCGGCAAACCCCAGCCCGATCTCCACGCCTTTGACCGCTTGGATGCTCATCAGCGCGCCAGCCAGCGCGCCGTCCAGCTTTTCGCCGTACGTCATGCAGCTGCCGAACCCGCTCTTCAATCCCTGCACGCGGATCTCGGCAACGCCGCCCGCCGTGTCTTTATCGGCTTTTGCGGCGTCGATCGCCGCCATCGCCTGCCTGCACAGCGCTTCGTCCGGCATGAACAGCGGCGAACGCTTTACCCCTTCCAATTCCCGAAAGGTGTATTCCTTTTCATCCGAAACGCCCGCCGCCGAACGCACGTAGCCGCGCACTTCGACGCCCAGCTCGCGCAAGAGCCCGCGCGCCACGGCGCCCGCCGCCACGCGCACCGCCGTCTCCCGCGCGGAGGCGCGTTCCAAAATGTTGCGCGCATCGCTTTGGCGGAATTTCAACGCGCCCGCAAGGTCGGCGTGCCCCGGCCGCAGGCAGGTGACCCTGCGCGCGGAGAGGTCCGCCTCCTGCGGCGCCATATACCGCTCCCAGTTGGCATAGTCTTTGTTTTCCACCGCCAAACACACGGGGCTGCCCAACGTAAACCCGCCGCGCACGCCGGAGAGGATCTGCACGGTATCCGTTTCGATCTTTTGCCGCGCGCCCCTGCCATACCCGCCCTGCCGCAGGGCGAGCCACGCATCGATCTCCTCTTCCCGCACGGGAAGATGGGCGGGGAGCCCCTCTATGATGGCGACGAGCGCCTTTCCGTGCGATTCTCCTGCCGTAGTCAACTTCATGTTCTCTGTCTCCGTATCCGAATATTTGCCCAAGTTATTTCAAAGATCTTCCGCCAGGCGGCACAAAACCCCGCCGTTTTGCCCGCTTTGCGTTTACCGCCGCACCGCGCGAACGGAAGCGCTTCCGTCTGCCGAAAGGGTGAGCAGGATGCTGCCCAGCTCGTCCGTGCGCCAGATCTGCGCGTCGGGGACCAGCGCGCGCACCCTTGTGATGCAATCGGCGGAGGGATGCCCGTATCCGTTGCCCGCCCCTGCGCTGAAAAACACGGCTTCGGGTTTGCAGAGCGTCAGCAAGGCGTCTCCCGTAGAGGCGTTGCTGCCGTGGTGCCCCGCCTTCAAAAACGTGAGCTTTGAAAGATCGGGCGAGAGCGCAACTTCCCTGCCGTAAGCGGGAACGCGGAGCGAAAACACTTCTCCGCCCGTTGCAAGGAACAGCTCCGCCAGCTCTTCTTCCCGCTCGGCGGGCGCATCGCCCGTAAACAGCACGCTGTTGCCCGCGTATTCCAGCCAACAGACGGCGGAAGCGTCGTTCGCGTCTTTATATTCGCCGCGCGAAAGCGGCGCCAGCATAAGCAGATAATAAAACAGCTCTTCGCGCTCCGACAAAAGGTGCGCATAGGCGCGGGCGGGGATAAGTTTTGCGCCGCACGCCTCCGCCTCGGCAAGAAAGCGCGCATACGCTTCGCCGTCTGCGGCGCCCGTCTCCTCGCCCGTCTCTTCGCACGCGGCAGGATACAGCACGGTATCGGCGCCGAAACAAGAGAGCAGTTCCGCAAGCCCCGCCGCGTGGTCTGCGTCGGTGTGCGTGAGCAGCACGCAGTCGAACCGCGTGATCCCCAGCGCCAAGCAATACCCGACGGCGGCGGCGTTGGCGCGCAGGCTGCCGTCTCCGCCGTCGATCGCCATCGTCTTTCCGTCCGGAAATTCGAGAATGGTGCAATCTCCCTGCCCCACGTCTACAAAGTGCACGCGCAGCTCGCCCTCCGCCCGCGCGGACAGCGCGGGCATGCTTGCGAACGCGGCGGCATGGCGAAGCGGGAACACGCAGCCGTCCACGATGACGGCGGCGAGCACGAGCGCCGCCAGCACAAGGCACAGCAGCGTGCGAGGGCGGAGAAAAAAGGCGCGCAGCCTGCCCCGCTTTTTCCGCGCAAAGGGCGTCATGCCCGCGCGTCGGGCTGCAACAGCTTGTTTTGGCGGAGCAGCCGCACGATCTGCGCCATGTTTTGCTTTGCGCAGGCGTAACCGATATCGAAGATCTTATCCGTATCGAAAACGCTGGTAGCGGTATATGCGGAAAGATCGGGTTCGAGCAGAATGTCGCAGCGGGAAAAGCCCTCCTGCCGCAGCGCGATCTGCCTGCCCGAAGCGGTGGTAAAAGAAACTTCCCGATAGTTGTTTGCGGGAGAGAGCGCCACGCCGATGACCAGATCGGCGCCCAAAGCGCGCGCCACATCCCCCGGCACGGCGTTTGCGAACGCGCCGTCCGCCAAAAGGCGCCCGTCGATCTGCACGGGGCGGAAAAAGGGCGGCATGGCGGAAGAGGCAAACACCGCCCGCGCCACGTTGCCCTCGCACAGCACGATCTCGCCGCCGTCGGCGGTATCCGTTGCCACGGCGGCAAAGGGTTTTTGCAGTTCGGAAAAGGCGCTCTCGCCCAAAACGCCGTCCAACAGGCGGTGCAGCGGCTGTGCGGAGCGCTCCATCAGCAGCGAAAACAGCGTCTGCCTGTAATCGACGCGCGCCAAAAGTTCGGCAATATCCGCGGGCGAATACCCCTTTGCGTACAGCGCCCCCGCGATCGCGCCCGCCGAAGTGCCCGCAAGCACATCGAAACGGATGCCTTCCTCTTCCAGCGCCTGCATCACGCCCAAGTGCGCAAGCCCCTTCGCTCCGCCGCTGCCCAACGCCGCGCCGAGCAATTTCCGTTTTCTTTTGAATGGCATACCGAACACCCTTCCCGCCGCCAGCGGCGGCAGCACCGAATTTTCCGCCGAACGGGGCGGCAGCACCGAATTTTCCGCCGAACGCGGCTGATTCAATCGGCTTTCTCTTCCCAAAGCCCGCTTTCGCGCACGAGCTCCGCGTTGTTTTTTACCGCGGAAACGGTTTGCAGCACGCGCGCCGCCCCGCCCGCCGCAAAACGGCGGCGCAGCGCCTGCGCGCAGGCGCGCTCCTCTGCCGAGAGCATTTCCCGCCCCATCTCCGTATGCGAAAGGGCAAGATCGAGCGGCGGGCAGCCCTCCTGCCCCGCCGAAGGAGCGAGATACAGCCGCACGTTCGCCGCGGGGCTGCATTTTTCGATCACGTCCTCATCGGCGGCGCCCGCCCGCTGCACGGCGGCAAGCACCGTTACCGAACCCGCCCCCTGCAAGTTGCGGGCGGCGGCGAACAGCTCTTCGCACTCGTGCAAAACATTCAGATCCGTTCCGCCCGCGGCGCGCCTTCCCGAAGAAGGGAGCGCCTCGCCGAACAGGCGGGCAAGCGCGGTAAGCGAATCGAGCAGCACAACGGCGTTGCCGCCGCCCTCCGCAACGCGCTTGCAGTGCGCCGCCGCCAGCCGCACGGCGCGCACCGCGTCTGCCGCGGGCGTGCCGAGCGCCGCTCCGACAACGTATGCCTGCGGATACGCCGCCCGCAGCGCATTCACTTTTTCCGGACCGCACCCCGCGGCGATCAGGCAAAGCTCCGCCTGCGGCGCCGCGGCGGAAACCGCCGCGGCAAAACTGCCGAAAAAGGCTGCGGCGCCCGTACCCTGCGGCGCATACAGCAGCCCGCGCTGCCCGTACCCGACGGGGCACAAGAGGTCCGCCGCGCGCAGCACGGGGTCGCCCGCGGCACCGAGCGGGATGCGTTCCTGCGGATATACTGCGGGAATTTCTTCGAACACGGCGCGCTCCTCCTGCTCCTTGGCAGCGCCGTTCACCCCTTCAAGCTGCACAAACATGTGCACCCCTTCGATGCGTTCGGCATAGCCCGTGAGCGCGTCTCCGTTGCGCAGACCGAATTTTTGGATCATGCTTTCGGATACGGCGGGGTCGTCCGCCGTGGCTTCGCAGCCGCGGCTGCGGAGATACCCCCCGCTCTCCGCCCGTTCGAGCACGCCCTGCGTTAAAGCGTCTCCGTACCCGAAGCGGCTCTCCGTTTCTCCCGAATCGCGGAAATAATATTGCGGCACGTGCACTTCGCTGAAATCGTAACTACGGCGCGCATTGCACTCAGCGACCAGCTCGCGCACCCGCGTGACACATTCTTCGGGCGCGTCTTCCGCCTTTACGCGCGCCCCGCGCTTGCTGCGCAGCCCCGCGGGCACCGCGCCGCTCGCCACGCCGATCAGGCGCATGATCAGGTCGTGTTTGCGCCCGTACGAGGGCGTTTTCGCCCCGAAGGCGCGCGCAAGGTTGCGCACTTCAAAGATGCCGAAGCCGTCTACATAGTCGTAAACGGATCTGTACTGTTCGTAAAGTTCCTGTTCCGTCATCTTTGCACCTCCAATACGACGACCTTCCCTTCCGCCTCTTTGCAGGGCAGCGCCAACTCTTGTATGCGCACGGCGCCGCGTTCCTGCATTTCGCGCAAAAACGCCTCCGGCGAAGCGATGCCCAGCGTGCCGCCGGGCAGATGATAATGCATCGGCACGGCGATCTTCGGGCGGATCGCGCGCACATACGCCGCCGCGCCCGCCGCATCCACCGTGTACACGCCCCCGACGGGGACGAGCAATGCATCCGGCTGCCCGATGCGCCCGATCAGCTCCGCCGCGGGCGGCTGCCCGATATCCCCCATGTGGCAGACGCAAACGCCGTCCGCCTCAAAAAGAAATACGAGATTTGCCCCGCGCTTTGCCCCCTGCACCTCGTCGTGCCAGGCGGGAATGCCCGTCACTTTGAACGGCCCGAACGTATGCGCGCCCGCTTCCGCGATCACCTCTTTGACGCCCGAAACGCCCTGCACGTTCGCATGGTCGAAGTGCGCATGGCTGCACACGACGCAATCCGCCTCCGTGCGCGGCATCCGATACCCGACGCCTTCATAGGGGTCCGTTACGATGCGCGTTCCGTCCTCTGCCGTCAGCAAAAAAGCGGAATGCCCCAAATAGCCGATCTTCATTTTCCCTCCTTCTCCGCGCCCGCAGGCGCCCTTTCCTCTGTTTTTTCCGCCTGTGCAGGGAATGTTGTCTCCGCCTGCGCGGGGGATGTTTTTTCCGCCTGCGCGCCTGCGGCGCCGCCCCGCCCCCTTCCGTGCGGGCGCACGGCGATCTTCCGCCGCGAAGGCTGCCCCGCCAGATACAGCGTGTACTCCGCTTCGAAATATCCTTCTTCCCCGTACCGCAAACGGTGGGTGCAGACCCGCACGGGCAGCGTGCCGTAGGGAGTTGCCAGCTCGGCAAACGTTTCGCCGCGCGGATCCAGTTCGAGTGTATAGGAAAGCTCTCCTTCGCGGGCGATGCGCAGGCTCTCCCCCGCGTGTACGGTATACGCCCCGTCCTCCGCCGTAAAACGGAAGAGCGCGCCGCGGCAGCGGACCGCGCGCACGCGCAGGCTCCGCCTGCCGCTTTCGTCCTCGGTGATCAGGATATCCTCTTCCCGCATACTGTGCCTCCGCACGGCGCCGCAAGCGAAACCGCCCCGCAGTGTGCAGTATAACACTTTTTTTGAATTTTGTAAATTGATTCCGAGGACCTCCCGTTTTTTGTAAAAAAATTCCTCTGCCGCCTTTTCCTCTTGTTTTGCGCCCCTTTGCCCGCTTTTCCGCGCCGACCGTTCCAAAACGGCATAAAAACGAGCGCCGCGGCAGCGCATACGCGCCCCTTGGCAAAACCGCGGCAGCCGCCTGCCGAAAAGCCGCCCGCAAAACACGCAAAACGCCGCGCCCGTAGGGGCGCGGCGCAAATGCAACGCAAGCCTTACACTTTGTTGAGAGAACGGAACGCCTTTTCGACAACGTTTTCCGCCGTAAAACCGAACATTTCAAACAGCTTGTTCGCGGGGCCGCTGGCGCCGAACGTGGTCATGCCGATGATCTCGCCCGCATCGCCCGCGTACTTGTACCAAGAATACGGCGAACCGGCTTCGACGCAGACGCGCGCCTTCACTTCGGGCGGGAGAACTTCATCCTTATAGCTCTGCGGCTGTTTTTCAAACTCTTCGAAACAGGGCATGGAGACGACGCGCGCATCGACGCCCTTTGTTTTCAAAATATCCTTTGCCTGCATGCACTGCTCCACTTCGGAACCGCTGGCGATGAGCAGCACGTCGGGCGTCTCCTTTTCGCTGTCGGCAAGAACGTACCCGCCTTTGAGCGCGGCAAGCCCCGAATTTTCATACTGCGGCAGGTTTTGGCGGGTGAGCACGAGGCAGGTGGGCGCGTTGCCTTCGAGGGCGGAGATCCAAGCCGCCGCCGTCTCTTTGCCGTCTGCCGGGCGGTACACCTTCATGCCGGGGATGGAACGCAGCGCGATGAGCTGTTCCACGGGCTCGTGCGTGGGTCCGTCCTCGCCCACGCCGATGGAATCGTGCGTGAGGATGTAGGTAACGGGCTGGTGCATGAGCGCGGAAAGGCGCATGGCGTGCTTCATATAGTCGGAGAAGATAAAGAAGGTGGAGCAATAGCACTTCAACCCGCCGTGCAGCTGCATGCCGTTCGTGATGGCTGCCATGGCGTGTTCGCGGATGCCGAAATGCATGTTCGAACCGCTCTTATCTTCGGCGGAAAAATCTCCCCTCTTTTTCATGTTGGATTTGTTGGAGGGCGCAAGGTCTGCCGAGCCGCCGATCAGGTTGGGGATGATATCCGCCAGCTTGTTGAGCACCTGGAAGCTCGTGTTGCGGGTGGCGTCCGGCTTGGCGAACGCAAACAGATCGGCGTTGTTTTTGAGGTCGGGCAGCTCGCCGCTCATATACAGCCTGTACTGCGCGGCAAGGTCGGGATAGCGCGCCTCGTACTCTTTGAACAGCCTCTTCCACTTCCCCTGGCGGGAAACGCCCTTTTTGGCGATCGCCGCACAGTGCGCCGCCACCTCTTCGGGAACTTCAAAGGGCTCTGCCGTCCAGCCGAGGTTCTCTTTGAGTTTTTGCAGATTTTCTTTGCCGAGCGGCGAGCCGTGGCACTCATGCGAGCCCGCCAGCGGCGAACCGTACCCGATGACCGTTTTGCAGATGATGACCGAGGGGCGCTCCGTATCCGCCTTCGCCTTGCGCACGGTGCGGCGCAGAAGGTCAAGGTCGTTCGCATCGTCTACTTTCAGCACCTGCCAGCCCTGCGCCTTGAAGCGCATGGCAACGTCTTCCTTAAAGGTGATAGCCGTATCCCCTTCGATGGTGATGTCGTTATCGTCGTAAAAGAGGATGAGCTTGCCCAGCTTGTGCGTGCCCGCAAAAGAACACGCCTCATAGGAAATGCCCTCTTCCAAACAGCCGTCGCCGCACAGCGCATAGGTGTAGTGATCGACGATGGGGAACCCTTCGCGGTTGAACGTGGCGGCAAGGTGCGCCTCGGCTACCGCCATGCCCACGGCGTTGGCGATGCCCTGGCCGAGCGGACCCGTCGTCGTTTCGACGCCGGGCGTATGGCCGTATTCGGGGTGACCGGGCGTCTTATACCCCAGCTGACGGAAGTTCATCAGGTCATCCTTGGAGATATCGTAGCCGAACAGGTACAAGAGCGAATAATTGAGCATGGAACCGTGCCCCGCCGAGAGCACAAAGCGGTCCCTGTCGTCCCATTTCGGATCTTTGGGATTGAACTTCAAAAAATCCGCGAAAATGGTGTACCCGATGGGCGCGCTGCCCAGCGGCAGCCCCGGATGCCCCGAATTTGCCTTTTGGATCGCCTCCGCCGAAAGCACGCGGATGGCGTTCACCGTCTGTTGCCGTACATCGTTCATGGTATTTGTCTCCTTTCCGATTTGATTTCTTTGATTTTGCGTTTACGGATCTGTTTATCGCCGCTGCACCGCCCGCGGCAAAGCGAGCGTTACAGATACGTTTTGAGGCAGTCTGCCGCAAGGAAGGGATAGCGGCGCAGCGCCGCATACAGCACCGCGGCGATCTGCGCGCAGCCCCCCTCTTTGTTGCTTTCGAAATTGACGGGCAGGATGGGTTCGTGCAAGCTCATGCGCACCAGCGCCCAGCCGTCTCCGTGCTCTTTGTCGAAATTGATGCGCACCCCTTCGTGGTTGTCGGGCGCGAGCGAAAGCCCCTCCTGCGCCGGCACGGCGGCTTGCAAGTCCGCCAAAACGCCCGCTCCCAAGGTCTTGAAATCGCACCCCGCGGCAAAGGTCAGCCGCGCTTCCGCCGCTTCGGCGGGTTCGGGCAGGTCGGCGATGAGGTCGGAAACGCTCTTTCCCTCCTCGGCAAGCTCCGCCACGGTGATCAGGATGCGCGTCACGAGGTAGGCGCCGTCGTCGAGGAAATAGTTCTCCTCCAAGGCGGCATGCCCGCTCGTTTCGATGCCGATGGGCGCAAACTGCCCCGCGGCGCACAGCTCTTTCGCCTTGTCGATAACGTTACGGTACCCGCGCTTGTAACGGCAATGGATGCCGCCGTGGTTTTTGATGAACTGCGCCAGCCCGTCGGAAGTGACCGAATCGGTGACGATGGTCGCCCCCGGATGCTCGCGGAGCAAGATCGCGGAGACGAGCGCGATGAGGCGGTTGCGGTTGATCTCCTCCCCGTTTTGGTCTACGGCGCCCGCACGGTCTACGTCGGTATCGAAGATGATGCCGAAGTCCGCCTTGTTTGCGCGCACGGCGCCGCACACCGAACGCATCGCATCCTTGTTTTCGGGATTAGGGATATGGTTGGGGAACCTGCCGTCCGGCTCCAAAAACTGGCTGCCCCGCGTATCCGCGCCCAGCGGCTTCAACACTTTATCGACGTAAAAGCCGCCCGCGCCGTTGCCCGCGTCCACGAGGATCTTTTTCCCTTCCAGCGGGCGTTGCCGCCCCGTTTTTGCCCGCACGAGCGCCACGAGGTTTTCGCTGTAACGCCCGATGTAATCCATGCTCCGCACCGTGCCCTGCCGCGTACGGGGCAGCGCCTTGCCTGCGGCGGCAAGTTCGAGAAGTTCGGCTACGTCCTTCCCTTCGAACCCGCCCGCGGGCAGGAAAAATTTTAATCCGTTTTTATTGTACGGCAAGTGGCTCGCCGTGACCATGACGGATACGTCGGCAAGTTTTTCCTTTTCCTGCAACAGCATGAACATGCTCGGCGTGGAAGAGAGCCCCGTCAGCAACACGTTGCAGCCGCTCTGCACGGCGGCGTCCGCGGCGGCTTTTACGATGCGCTCCGCCGAAAGGCGGGAATCGTGCCCGACGGCGAGCGTAAGCTCCCGATTCCCCGTTTTTTGCGCGACCCAAAAACACAGCGCCTTTATGATGCCTTCGACCGCCTCGTCCGTCAAATCGATGTGCTCGCCCTCCACGCCTTCCAGCGCGACGCCGCGCACATCCGTTCCGCTTTTAAGTTTCAGCCAGTCTTCCCGCTCCATACCTTTCCCCGCACAAATTTCTCTTTTTATTATACTTCAAAGCGGCGGCGTTTTCAAGTACTTTTTTAAAATATCGGAAAAATCCGAAAAAATCCCCTCTCCCGCCGCCCGCGCTTCGCCGCCGCCGCGCAAAAAATGCGGGCGCGAAAGGCGCGCAAACAGGTGCGTATCCCTTTACATTGCACCGAGAATATGATAAAATGATATTCTGCCGCGGGATGAGAGCCGCGGAGCAATGCCGCGGGATGAGAGCCGCGCGGCAGAACCGCCGCAAACCAAAGGGTGCGGCGCGCACGTTCGGAGAAGAATATGAAAAAATTTATCGTTTCGTCGGATTCCACCTGCGATCTTTATGCCGAAGAATTACAGGCATACGGCGTACAAACGCTCGCGTTCCCCTTTGTGATGGAGATTGGCGGCGCCCTTTCGGAAGAGACGGACAGCTTTACGAGCTACGCGCAATATACGGATTTTTACGAACGCGAACGCCGCGGCGGGCTGCCGCGCACTTCGCAGATCGGCTACGAACAGCACTGCGCGCATTTTTACCGGCTTGCCGACGAGGGCGCGGAGAGCATTTTGCACGTCAGCCTTTCGGGCGGGCTTTCGCCGACGGCGCAGACCGCGCAAAAAGCCGCCGAAGCGGTCGCCGCAGAGCGCGGCATCGAAATTTACGCCGCCGATTCGCTCTCTGCCACCATCGGGCAGGGCGCGCTGGTAAAAGAAGCCCTGCGCATCCGCGACGCGGGCGGCACCGCGGGCGAGGCGTACGAGCGCATCCTTGCCATGACCCGCCGTATCCAGCACACGATCATCGCCGCCGACCTGAATTTTTTGTGCCGCGGCGGCAGGGTCTCCAAAGCGGCGGCAATCGCGGGCACGGTGCTCTCCATCAAGCCCGTTCTCACCTTTACCGAAGACGGAAAGCTGACCGTCATCGAAAAGTGCCGCGGCATGAAAGGCGCGTTCCGCTACGCCGCCGAACGCATCAAAGCCGCGCCCTGCCGCGCGGGAGCCGAGCGCTTTTGCATCGTGCACACCGACGCGCCCGATGAAGCGGCGCAGCTTGCCGCACTGCTCAAAAACACCTTCGGCATCGATCCGGAGATCCGCATCATGGGTCCCGTGATCGGTTCGCACGTCGGGCCGGGATCGGTCTCCGTGGTGTGGGAGAGCGAAGCGGAGCGCATGCTCCGCTGAGGCGGCGCACGGAAAAATACGGCAGCAGTAACAAAACACAGAGGTTTTTATCATGGCAAAAGATCAATTCGTCAATCAGATCGCAGACATCGAAGAAGATTTCCCCCGCTGGTATACGGACGTGGTGCTCAAAACGGGATTGGTGGATTACGGTCCCGTCAAAGGCACGATGGTCATCCGCCCCTACGGCTATGCCATTTGGGAGAACATCCAAAAGGAGCTGGACGCGCGCTTTAAGGCGACGGGGCACAAAAACGCCTACTTCCCCCTGCTCATCCCGTACAGCTTTATGACCCGCGAAGCGGAGCACGTGGAGGGATTTGCGCCCGAAGTTGCCGTCGTGACCGTCGGCGGCGGCGAAAAGCTCGCCGAGCCGCTGGTCATCCGCCCGACGAGCGAAACGGTCATCGGCGAAATGTATTCCAAGTGGCTGCAATCGTACCGCGACCCGCCCCTCCTCAGCAACCAGTGGGCGAACGTCGTACGCTGGGAAAAGACGACGCGCCCCTTCCTGCGGACAAGCGAATTTCTCTGGCAGGAAGGGCACACCGCGCACGCCACCGAAGAAGAGGCGATGGAAGAGACGATGAAGATGCTCGGCGTATACAAAGAGTTTGCCGAAAACTGCCTCGCCATTCCCGTATTTACGGGCAGAAAAACCGAAAAGGAGAAATTTGCCGGCGCCGTGGCGACCTTCGGCATGGAGGCGATGATGCACGACGGCAAGAGCTTGCAGGCAGGCACTTCGCACTACTTGGGGCAGAATTTTTCCAAAGCGTTCAACATCCAGTTTTTGGATAAAGACGGCACGCACAAATACGCCTACACGACGTCTTGGGGGGTCTCCACCCGCCTCATCGGCGCGCTCATCATGGCGCACGGCGACGCGCGCGGGCTGGTGCTGCCGCCCGTCGTTGCCCCGATCCAAGCGATCGTGATCCCCATTGCCGCAAAAAAGGAGGGCGTGCTCGAAGCGGCGCACTCCCTGTGCGCACGGCTGTGCGCGGCAGGCATCCGCGCCGAAACGGACGCTTCGGATAACAGCCCCGGCTGGAAGTTCAACGAATGGGAGATGAAGGGCGTGCCGCTGCGCATCGAACTCGGCCCGCGCGACATTGAGGCGGGGAAAGCGGTGCTCGTGCGCCGCGACACGCACGAAAAAACCGAAGCCGCGCTCGATACGATCGCCGAAACGGTGCAGGCGCTGCTCGCCGAGATCCAGGCAAACCTGCTCGCCCTTGCAAGGGAGCGCAAGGAAAAGCGCGTTATCCGCGCCGAAACCGTGCAGGAGCTTTTGGCGGGCGTGGAAGGCGGCAACTTCGTGAAAGCGGGCTGGTGCGGCTGCCGCGAATGCGAAGACGCGATCAAAGAGCAGACGGCAGCCTCTGCGCGCGTGATCGCGGAGAACGAACACGCCGACGTATGCGTGTGCTGCGGCAAAAAGGCAAAGCACGTTGTGCTCTTCGCGCGCGCCTATTGACCCTTTCCGCGCGGCGAACAAGCGCCGACCGGACCCGAAAAAGGGCGCCGAACAAAGCGAGCAAAATAAGCAAAACAAACAAGGCGCCGCCCGCGGGCGGCGCCTCTTTCGGGCGGCGGTGCGCGCCGCAAACACGGAGGAAACATGAACATTGCGATCGCAGGGCTGGGGCTGATCGGCGGCTCCGCGGCAAAAGCGCTTTTACGCGCTGGGCGCGCGTGCGACGGGTACGACCTGCCCGCCGTACTCGAACGGGCAACACGAGAGGGCGTCATCCGCGCGGCGGCAAACTCGTTTGCGGCATACGACGTGGTGCTGATCGCCCTGCCGCCGGACGCGGCGATGCGGCTTTTGGACGAGGGCAACTTTAAAGAAGGCGCCGTTGTGGCGGACTTTTGCGGCGTAAAGGGCGCGCTCGAACGCTGCGTGTACGCAAAGCCGCGCGCCTACCGCTACGTCGGGTGCCACCCCATGGCGGGCAAAGAGGTCTCCGGCATCGAAAACGCGGACGCGGCGCTGTTCGACGGCGCGAGCATCATCCTCACCGAAAACGAACGCACCGACCCGGAGGCGGTGCGCCTGCTGGAAGGGTTGTTTGCCGAAATGGGGTTTGCCGCCATGCCGCACTGCACGGCGGCGTACCACGACCGCAAGATCGCCTACACCTCGCAGCTGGCGCACATCGTATCCAGCGCCTATGTAAAGAGCGAAACGGCAGACGGCTTCCCCGGTTTTACGGGCGGGAGCTTCCAAGACATGACGCGCATCGCGGGCGTGGACGAAGAGCTGTGGACGCGCCTGTATCTTTTGAACCTGCCCGCCGCGGCAAGCGAGCTGGAAGGGCTGATCGCGCATTTGCAGGAATACCTCTCCGCCCTGCGGCAGGCGGACGAAACAACGTTGCGCGCGCTGCTGCGCGAGGGGCGGCTGCGCAAAGCCGCCCTCGACAAAGAACGGCGCATCCTCTGAGCAAAAAAATTTCCGTCCCCTTTCGGAGGCGGAAATTTTTTTATTCTCTTTTGCGGCTTTTCCGCGGTTACGGCAGCAGGCGGAACCGTGCTGCAAAGCGCACCCCCGGCGCGGTATGCTGCACGGCAAAGGCGCCCTTTTCGTACACGCAGCGCTTGCAATACGAAACGCCGCGCATGCTGCCGCGCAACTCCAAAACGCCGTGCTCCCCGTCAAAGGCGTATGTGCCCTTTGCCGTGCGTTCTTTCCCCTCCGCCGAACAAACGCGCACGCAAAAAACGCCGTTCGGGCACAGTTCCAGCTCGATCCTGCCCCTTTGCAGCAGATCGACGCCGTTGAGCGAAGCCGATTCGCAGCGGTAAACGCCCGCCTGCGCCTGCGCAAAGGCGCGTAGCGAGGAGAGTTCTTCCGCGGCGCAGCCGCCCGCCGAAAGCAAAAAGAAGAACGCCGCGCCCGCCGCAAAAACAAGCCCTGCCGCAGCCAAAAAGGCGAGCGCGGCGCGCAAAATCAGCGAAAACACATTTTTTGATTGCTTTTTGACGGAATTATCTGTATAATGAAACAAAGTTCGCTCTCCGCGTACAGTATGCCGCAAACGGTGCGTTTCATGCGCCGCGGCGGCGCCGCGAAGGCGAAAACTGCCGCGCGGCGGGCGCGGACGGAGGAAGGCATGAATTTCGACGTGGAATTGGTGGGCAAGATCGGTTCGATGGCGCTCATCGACAGGCAAGACAATATCATCGACTACACGAGGGTGGCGCGCCTCTCGCGCGAGCTGCGCCCCGGCTGGATCTGGATATCGAGCGGCGCCACGGAGATCGGGCGGCTGGACTATATGATGCGCGCCGGGCACGAACTGCCCGACGCGGAGGACGCAAAAACGGATTATGCCGCACAGGGGCAGGCGATCCTGATGCAGACCTACCGCCAGTTTGTAGACAGCAAATATTCGGTACGGCAGATCTTGGTGGAGCACAACCACTTCAACGACGCGGCGCGGCGCGAACACCTGCTGCGCCTCTTGCTGCGCTGCCGCGAACAGAACGCCATCCCCATCATCAACTACAACGACCCCCTCTCTTCGGCGGAGTGCCGCCGCATGGAGCTTGCCGCGCTTTCGCGCGCCAACCCCAACGTGCACGAATATTACGACAACGACGAGACCGCCGCGCAGGTGGCGTGCCTCGTGCACGCAAAAACGCTGCTCATCTTAACGAGCGCAGACGGCATCTACGCCGACCCGAACGACCCCGCCACCCTCATCGAAGAGATCGGCGGCAAGGACGCGTACGAGCTCGAACAAAACATCGAAGAGGCGAAAACGCACTGCGACGGCGCCTCGCGCAAAGGGGCGAACGGCGCGCGCGCCAAGCTCGAATACGTCAAAGAAGCGGCGTTGCAGGGCACCACGGTATACATCGCCAACGGCAAATACACCATTGCCGATATTTTGGCGGGCAGCGTGCGGCGCACCGCCATCCGCCTGCGCTGAGCGCCCGCAAACGGCGCGCGGCGGCACAAAGGCAGCCGCGCCTATCCCGTATCGCAACAAAAAAAGAACTTTCCTCCTGCAAAGGGGAAAGTTCTTTTTTATGCCGAAGGCAAGCCGTTCCCGAACACGTTTTCCGTTACCGCCGTGCGCCCGCCTCCGGTTTTCCCTGCCCGCCGCAAGCGCTCGGCGTTTCCTGCGAGAGCAGGTCTTTGCAGCAATTAAGCGCATTAAAAAGGCGCGGAAAGCCCATATAGCACATGGCGTGCACCAATGCGCAAACGATCTCCTCCCGCGTATTTCCCGCTTTCAGCGCCCCTGCCACATGCGCGCGCACCTGTACTTCCGCCCCGCCCAGCGCGGCGAGCAAAACCACGGTGAGCAACTCGCCCTCTTTGCCGCCGATCCCCTTGCGCGTGGAAAAATCGCCGAAACACAGCTCGGTCAAAAAGCGCGGCACCGCCTCGTTGAAAGGCGCGGGCAGCCATGCATAGCGCTCGGCGATCTCATCGCCGTACAGCGGCGTTTGCAGCGCCAACCCCGCCGCGTAACGGGTCTGCTCGTTTACCTGTTCCGCACTCTCCCGCGGCAGCGCCGCACCGCAAGCGGCAAACGCCTCGTTGACGGCGGCAATGGCGTTCAGCGTTTTGGGAAACCCGATATACGGGGCGCAGCGGTAGACCGCCTCGCGCACCTGCAAGGGAGAAACGCCGATGCGCAGGCTCGCCGCGGTGTGCGCCTTCAACTGCGGCAACGCCTGCTCCGCGGCAAGCACCGTGATCGTGACAAGTTCGCGCATGCAGTCGGAAAGCGACCCCGTAAAAAACACTTCGCCGAAAATGAAGCGCTGCAAAATGCGCACAAACTCCGCGTCGTCGCCCTCGTTTTGCACGGGCGCCGTGCCGAAAAGTTCAAAAAACTTTGTTTCGCAATTCTTTACGCGATCCATCCCTCTCTCCTTTTTAAAAATTTACCGCACCGCATGCGGCGCGCGAAAAAATCAGTTTCTTCATTTTAAAATAATTTATTTATAAAACGCATGAAAGTAAGGCCCGAAAAGCGCATCCGCCGCGGATGCGCTCTTTTGCAATGTTTTTCAATGAACGGGCGCGCCGATCTCCGCCTCGTCGGCAAACAAAACGCGGCAGCTCCCGTCCGACGCGGAAGCAGCCAGCAGCATGCCGCGGCTGTACTCGTTGCCGAACTTATGCGGCTGCAAATTCACCAGCACCACGATCTTCCTGCCGACGAGCTGCTCCGGCTCGTATTGGTCGGCGATGGAAGAGACGATGGTGCGCTCGCCCGCGCCGTCCTGCACGACGAGCTTCATCAATTTGTTGGTCTTGCGCATGGGCTTGGCGGAGAGCACCTTGCATACGCGCAGATCGAGCGCGGAAAAGGCAGAAAGCTCCACTTCCGCCCCGAAGGGCGCGGGATCTTTAAAAAACACATCCTCCGCAGGCACGCTCTTTTGTTCGGCGCGCGCCGCCTCGGCGGGCGCCTCTTCCTGCGGTTCGTCCTCTTCCTTCCCCGAAAAATCGAGCAGGAAAAGGTAGCGGGCGGGGTCTACGGCGAACAGATACAGATACAGGCGCGGACCCCTGTCTCGCCCCAAAACGAGGTTGTACACATCCTTGAAAAACTTGCTCTGCACCTCTTTGAGCGCGTTTTTATCCTCTGCCTTTTCGGGGTAGACCTCCTTCGGGATGGCGTACAGCTCGGCTTGCAGCGAATCGAGCGTGTACCCGCCCGCGCGCAAAAACGCTTCCAGCGCGCGCACGCACGCACGCTCGCTTTCGCTCATCGTTTTCCAATACGCCCAATTGCGCCGTTTCAAAATGACGTACTCGCTTTCGGGCGAGCAGGTGCGCAGCCAAAACTTTGCGCGTTCGAACAGTTCGGCAAAGTCTTTCTTTTTGAAAGGCGTGCCGATCTTTTCAAACAGCTTTTCCATGAGGTCGGGGTTGAAATCCACCACGCTGCCCAGCTCCACCAACTGGCTCATCGGCGCGGAAGAGACCTCCCGCCCGCGGATCAAGCTGTTTTCCATCACGCGCTTCGTGTTTTCGTCCGCCGTGCCTTCGCGGTACGCTTTGAGCATCTTGCCAAATTCAAAATACTGCCGCAAGATCTCGTCCGACAGGCAAAAATCAAAGGCTTTGAGCGGCTCGTTTTTGGCGTACAGCCACAAAATGATCTCAGGCAGATACAGCCGCAGCAAAAAGTCCGGCGTCATGTTCATGCCCGAAGAGCTGCTCATCTTCCCGACGCCGCCTTTGATGCCGATAAATTCGTAGCCTTGGAAGAGCGGCGCTTCGTACCCGAACACCTCGCGCGAGATATCCTTTGCCGTATCGTAACTGCCGTTGCGGGAGGCGTGGTCCTTTCCGCCCGGCTCAAAATCGACGCCCTCCGCCTTCCAGCGCATGGGCCAATCGACTTTCCACTGCAACTTGCAGTTAAAATCTTTGGTGAAATCGAAATCGGCTTCGTGCCCGCATTCGCAAACATAGTGCGCTTTGGTGCAGTCTTCCGACAGGGAGAGGATGGTCGTCGAATCTTTTCCGCAGTGCGGGCAGAAAATGGAAACGGGATAATACCGTTCGCGCTCCCCCTCCTGCGCGTCCTGCGTGCGGTGCCTGTCAAGGATGTCGAAGATCTTTCCGCGCTCTTTCAGCGCATGCAAAATGTAAGGAACATACCTGCCCGAACGGTACTCCTTTGCCTGGTAACGGTACTCCATTTCGATGCCGAACCGCTCGACGGAGCGCATAAATTCCTTTTCAAAGTGCGCGGCATAGCTCTCGTCTTTGCCGAAGGGGTCCGGGATATCCGCGTACGGGCGGCCGATGTACTGTTCAAACGAATCGTCTCCCACCTGTTCGCGCACGTTTTTCGGCACCTTGCGCAGGCGGTCGTACTCGTCCCACGAAAAAAGGAGCTTTGCCTTTTTTCCCGCGCGCCGCAGCGCGTTGACAACAAAATAGCTCGTTGCAATGTCACGGAAATTGCCGATGTGCACCGACCCCGAAGGAGAAATGCCCGCCGCACAGACGTATTCTTCCTTTTCCGGGTTCCTGCGGATGATCTCTTCCGCCAGTTTATCTGCCCAATACATAGCGCTTTTCTCTCTTTGCTTGTTCTTTTCGTATCAGTATACCACATTCCCCGCCGATATGCAAATCAAATGCGCCCGCCTATCTCTTTTTCGTCTGCCGCGCGGTGAGCGTAAAACTCAGCCGCACGAGCTGCCGCACCGTTTCGTCTGCGCATTCGCCGAGGCGCAGCGTTACCCAGTGGCGGCGGTTCATGTGGTAGGCGGGGTACACGCCCCTCTCCCGCCCCGCAAGCAGCAAAATGAGATCGGGCGGGCATTTTACGTTGCAGCAAAACTCCGCGCCCGCCTCTCTTGCCGCCTCTCTTTTTCCGCCCGCCGCATCTTCCGCGCCCGCTCCGGCGCGCGCCTCTCTTGCCGCCTCTTCGCATGCCGCAAAATGCCGCCGCGGCACCGAAAGCCAGATCGCAAACCACTTGCGCGTATCCGCATGGCGGAAGACCGCCGTTTCGAAGTCGCCTTCAAAAGGGAAGTCGATAGCCGCCCCCTCCTGCGCCGCCGCAAAGGCGAACAACTCCTGTTTTTGCATATTTCCTCCGCTTTCCGCCCAAACACGCAAAAGCGGAGGGCTTGCCGCCCTCCGCCCGAAAGTTGCCCGTATTACCTGTCGAACACTTTGGCGAGCGTCCCTTTGAACAGGCACACCGCCGCGCCGACCGCGGAGATCACGCCGCCCGCGATCGCACCCGCGCCGAGCACGAACTCTTCTTTGAGGTACTCGTAAAAGTTCTCCAACACGCTGTTGAAGCCTTCGCTCTCCGAAGAGAGGAAGCCCACATTCAAAGACGCGACCGTTGTAAACAGCAGCACCGCGCCCGCCACGAAGCAGCCCGTGGTCACGATCTTGGTGATCAGCCCGTTTTTAAAGAGCAGCGCCAAAAGCCCGCCGATCAGGGGCAGGAAAAAGCCGAGGGTGGTCAAAATGTTGAAGTTGAGCACCTGCACATCCCCTTCCGCATACCCGAACGCGATCTGCGCGCCCGTCAGCGACGTGCCGAAGCCCAGCATCTCCAACGCGCCCGAACCGATCCCTTCGTACTTTGCAGCCACCACGAACATCATGCAAAACGCCACGATGCCGAGCACGAGCGCAAGCGCGCCGGGGATATAGTATTTGATCCGTTTTCTTGAAGTCATCCTCTTCCTCCTTTTTTTTGCAAACATTTCCTTTGCCCTTGTAGTGTAACACGAACGGAGCAAAATTGCAAGCGCTCCCGCAAAATTGTGTAAACGTTTCGCTGTTTTTACGGAAGCCGCCCGCAAACACGCCGCGCGAAAAGCCGCTTTCTTAAAAAAGCGCCCGCCCCGCAAAGAGGCAGGCGCCGCGCAAGCGTTCGGGCGCCCGCGCGAAAAAGCGGCTGTTTTCCGCGCAAAGCGTTCGGCTGCCCGCGCGAAAGAGCGGCTACGCGCCGCGCAAAACCGTTTGGATGACGCCGCCGCCGATGCAGCGCTGCCCGCAATACAGCACGGCATACTGCCCCGGCGTCAACGCCCGCTGCGGCTCGTCCGCCTCGATCTTTACCGTATCCTCCCCCGTCCGAACGACCGTAACGGGCTGTTCGCTTTGGCGGTAACGGAACTTCGCCGTACAGCGAAAGCGCTCCTCCTGCGGCGGGGCGGGGATCCAATTCATGCCCGAAGCGGTGCAGCCGCGCGCATACAGCGCGCTCTCGTCTCCGTGGGCAACGTACAGAATGTTGTTTTTTACGTCCTTATCGATGACGAACCAGCGCCCGCCCTCGTCACCCTTTTGCCCGCCGATATCCAGCCCGCGGCGCTGCCCCAAGGTGTAGTACATCAGCCCGATGTGCTCGCCGAGCTCGCGCCCGTCCGCAGAGAGGATGCGCCCCGGACGGGCGGGCAGATATTCTTGCAGAAATTTGCGGAAATTCCGCTCGCCGATAAAACAGACGCCCGTGCTGTCCTTTTTGCGCGCGGTGGAGAGCCCCGCCCGCTCCGCAACGGCGCGCACCTGCGCTTTTTGCAGCCCGCCGAGGGGAAAGAGCACGTTTGCAAACTGCGGCTGGGTGACCTGATTCAAAAAATACGTTTGATCCTTGCCCGCGTCCGCCGCCTTTAAGAGCAGGTGTCCCTCCTCCGTGTGCGCGATGCCGCAGTAGTGCCCCGTGGCGATGCAGTCCGCCCCCAGCTTTTGCGCGTATTCGCGGAAGGGTCCGAACTTGATCTCGCGGTTGCACAAAACGTCGGGATTGGGCGTTCTGCCCGCCTCGTACTCCGCCAAAAAATGCGCGAACACGCGCTCGCGGTACTCCTTGGCAAAGTTGACGGTATAGTACGGGATATCCAGCTTGTTGCACACGCGCTTTACGTCTTCGTAATCCGCCTCCGCCGTGCACGCCTCGCTCTCTTCCTCCCAGTTGACCATAAACAGCCCGACGACGTTATAGCCCACTTGTTTTAACAGATAGGCGGCGACGGAACTGTCTACCCCGCCGCTCATGCCGACCACAACGGTCTGCTTCATACCGGATTCACTTCCTTTTCGCTTTGCCGAAGATATCGGCGCCCGCCGTTGCCGCCATGATCTTTTTGTACGCCGCGTCCGAGGAAAAATCGCGCTCCTTTTCGTACTCGCCGCCCAGCGCTTCGATGGCGTATTTCAGCTCCTGAAAGGCGACGAAGCCGATGTCTTCCCGCTCGATCGCGGCAAGCAGCACGGGCAGGGCGCGCTCGTCTCCGTAAGAAGCGAGGTACCCCGCGTACAGCGGCAGCTCTTCCTCCTCCGCCCCGCGGAACGCGGAAAGCAGCGCGCCGTAAACGCGGTCGTCACGCCCCTTTGTTTTGGAGAGAACTTCCAGCGCGTAAGCTCTGTTTTCGGTGGAGAGGAGCGCCAGCATGGGTTCGGTCACCTCGTCCGCCCGTTCGCCGAGCAATTCGGCGAGATGGTCCTTCACGTGCCCGTCGTACCCCTCTTCACCGAGCATCTGCGCATAGCGCGGCAGGGCGCGGCGGGCGCTGCCGAGGGCGTTGAGCGCGTAGAGCACCACCTCTTCGTCCGTCTCCTGCAAGAGCGCCAAGACCTCCGGCGCCGCCCCGCGCGAGGCAAGCTCTTCGCAGAGAAAATCGGGCACGGGCACGCCCTGCAATATGTATTCTTTGAGCGTTTCCGTAAGGCGGGAAGCGCTCATTTCCGCAAAATACTGCACGGGCGTTTTGCCCAGCTCTTTGAGCTCCGTGTTCCCGAACGCAGCGTATGCCGCGGCAATGGCGCTCTCCCACTCTTCTTCGGTGCGTTCGCCCGCGTGCGCACGCAGTTCGCGCTCCATCTTGCGGTTGAAGATCTCGTCAAGATCGATGAGTTTCATCTTCCTCTCCCTCCTTATCCTGCGAAGCGGGCGCGTCCTCTTCCCGCTCTTTTTCCGCGTCTGCGGCGGCGATCTCGCGCAGCACGGCGCCCGCGCCGCGCATCAGCCGCAAAAAGCCCGCCACCGAAGCCGCCTTTGCGCCGAACAGGCGCAGCGCCTCCCGCGGCTTTCCCTTGCGTGCGCGCGCAAGAAGATAGATCGCGCAGGCGAGGCTGTCTTCGTCTTTGGCAGCATCGAGCGCGCCCGCCTTTTCCGCCGCCGCATACAGTTTTACGGCGGCGATGCGGTAATCCTCCGCCGAGCCGAAGCCGAGCGGCACGAACCGCGCCACGCATTTGGCGTACGCGCGCACAAAACTCATGTGCCGCGCCCTGCCCGTGCGCAGCGTATCGAAGGCGACGGCGCGGTACACGCCCGCAAGGCACATGCCCAGATCGAAGGGTTTGTTGCGCTCGCAAAGCTCGCACAGCGCCTGCAATTTTGCCGCTTCGTTCACCTCTGTGGAGAGGAACGCCGCCCGCCAAAAGTATTCCAGCCCCGCGCGAACCGCCACCGTCAGCCCCAACAGCTGCAATTCGCCCTCCTGCCCGTTTCCTTCGTCGATGCACCACTCCAACAGCTCGCCGATATCCGTTTCGCGGCAGTAGGAAGAGAGCACTTCGCGCGGCATCTGCACGAGCATCGCCAAAAAATGCATCCGCCGCACCCGCTCCTCAGCGGGGATGCGATACAAAAAGCCGATGGGCGGCATCTCTCCGCCCTCGCGCAGATAGCGCTCCGCCTCGCGGTAGGCATAGCGCGCCACCGCCGCGGCGGGTTTGAGATCGATGAGCAAGCTGAGCGTATCCACGCTGTCTTTGGTCTCGCCGCAGCGCAGCGCCGCCACCGCCTTGAAATAGAGCAGCGTCAGGTCGTATCCCGCCTGCTTTTCCAAGCGGCAAAAGCGCTCGTACCCCGCGCGGTACAGCCCGTTTTCGCAGCAGACGGTGGCGATCTTGTACAGCTCGTCCGCGTCCTCCGTTTCCAGCCGCGCAAGGTGCTCGGCAACGGCGCGGCTCTCCTCCCTTTTTTCCTGCTCGATGAGCAGCGCCGCATAGGTGCAGAGCGCCTGCACGTCGTCGGGAGAGCGGGCAAGCAGTTCGCGGCACACCCGCTCCGCCTCCTCGTGCTTCCCGCCGAGCAGATAGGTCACCGCAAGGTAGTTCCGCGCCGCATCGCGGTGCGGCGCGCCGGGCGGCACGCACGCAAATTCTTTTGCCGCCTTTTCGTACTCCCCGCGGCGCAGCGCCGCCATGCCCTTGCCCAGCTCTGCCGAACAATCCGCTTTGGCGGGCGGCCACACGAGGCGCAAGTGCGCGCCCCGCTGCGGGGCGGCTCCCTCTTCTTCCATCTCCTCCACGTAATCCGCTTCGGGCAGCGCTTCGCCCGACCGCTGCCGCTCCTGCCGCACCAAATCGTAATAATACCGTTCGAGCGCCTCGTTGCCGAGATGAAAATAGCAGTTGTACAGCCCCTCGTACGCGTCGGCGCGCTCGTCCTCTTCGCACACGTCTAAAAAACGGAACCAATTATCCGCCGAAAGATCGAACAGCCCCAAATCGTCGTAGGCGTCCGCCAGCGCCATATACTCGTCCGCGCCCGCGCCGTACAGATCGATCTGCTTGTTCAAAATACGCAGCCCCGCGCGGGTGTCTCCCTCTTCAAATTTTTTATCCGCAAGCTGTGCCAGCCTGTCCTCGCTCAGATCAAAGGCGATCGTCTTTTGCTCCATTTGGCTCCTCTTCCCGCGCGGCAAGCATCCGCCGCACATCCTCTTCGGTAAACAGATAATCGGTATTGCAGTAGTCGCAGTGTACGCGGATCGCTCCCTGCTCGCGCAAGATGGAAAACAATTCTTCCCTCCCCATCGAGGCAAGCAGCCCCTCTATATAATCTCTGCTGCAACGGCACTTATATACGGGGTACTGCGCATATACGCTTTCGCCCTGTTCGCCGAAATACCGCCGCCAAAGCTGCGCGGCGCTCATTTCTTCCAAGAGCGAACTGACCGCGCCGAATTTTCCGATCATCCGCTCGGCATAGGCGATGCTCTCTTCGCAGGCGCCGGGCATGGGCTGCAAAAACACGCCCCCCGCGCCGAGGCAGCTGCCGTCCGTACCGATCTTCACCCCGACGGCGACGGCGGTGGGGAGCTGTTCGCTGTACGCAAAATACGCCGCAAAATCCTCCCCCACTTCGCCGCTGACAAGCTGCGTGGTCCCCACAAAGGGCACGGCGTCTCCGTCATCCCGCACGACGGTCAGCGTGCCTTCGCGCCCGATGCAGCCGCCCACGTCCAGCTTGCCCGCCGCATTGGGCGGAAGGTCGGCGTGCGGATCGTCGATGTACCCGCGCATATGCAGCTGTTTATCCCCGCTCACGCGAACGGCGCCGCCCGCGCCGTTCCCCTTGATGGTGACCGAAAGCGCGCCCCGTTCCTCTTTGAGCGCCGAACAAAGATACGCCGCGGCAGTCAGCGTCCGCCCCAGCGCCGCCGCGGAGAGCGGCGAAAGCCCGTGCAGGCGGATCGCCTCGTTTACAAGCTGCGTCGTATCTGCGACCGCCAACGAAACCTCGCCGCCGCAGATCAGCCCGCGCAGGATCACGTCCCGCTTTTCTTCGCCGTTTTTTCCGTTCATGCCTTTCTCCCTTCGCGCACGCATACGAACCCGATGCGCGAACCGAAACTTCCGCCGAAGGGGATCGCCCCGCTCTCTTCGATGCGAAAGCCCGCCTGCCGCGCCGCTTCCGCAAGGGCGCTCTCCTCGTGGATGTACTGGGTGTGATGCTCTTCCCCGCGCTCGAACTTTCCGTCTTCCCCGCGCACGAACAGGGTGATCTCCATCTCCACGCGGTCCTCGTACAAGCGGTTGAACCACAGGTACGCCAGATCCTCCCTATCCTCGCAAAAGGTATTGTTGCCGAGCTGTTCGCGCAGTTTTTGCGGAGACGAAACGTCGAACAGCAGCGCCCCGCCCGCCCGCAGGCAGCCCGCCATATGCGAAAACGCGGCGGCAAGATGCCGCGGCGGAACGTAATTGAGGCAGTCGTTTACGCACAGCGCAAAGTCTGCGCGGCGCGGCACCCGCATCCGCCGCACGTCCGCCTGTACGTACAACGGCCGGTTCGCCTGCCCGCGGGAGAGCTCTTCCGCGCGGGCAAGCATGGGCGCGCTTGCGTCAAACCCCGTCATCGCATACCCGCGCGCGGCAAACCGCCGCGTAAACGCGCCGCTGCCGCAGCCGATATCCAGCCCCGCGCCCCGTTCGATGCCCAGCCGAAGCAGCCGCTCATATAAGTACTGCGACCATGAATCATAGCCGCAGTCTTGGTTGAGATATTCAAACTTATCCGCAAGAACGGAATATGCTCTGCCGCTCACTTTCCGTTTTCGCCGCCTTTGCCCTTTTTCTCCTTCTTTTTGCCGCCCTTGCCCTTCTTTTCTTCTTCGGGCTCCTCCTCCGGCTGTTCGAAGCGGGCGTTGTACACAACGTACTTTTCGTCGCCCTTGTGTTCTTCGGCATACTTTTCGGTATCCTCGACGATCGCCTCTTTGGAAGCGCGCAGCTTCTTCAAATCGTCGCGCGAGAAAGATTCGGGCAGTTCGTACACCTTCAAATCGTCGGTGATGGGCTTGATGGGGCGGGAGGCAAGATCGGAACGGATCTTGGAAGCTTCCGCCTGCTCCGCCTCGTACTGCTGCACCGCCTTGCTTTGGTCTCCGCCCTTGCCGACCTTCGGGTAAATGCCGCGGTTCACTTTGCCGCCCGCGCGCTTAGACTCGAAGTATTTATCGAACACCCACTGCGAATAGTCGAACCAAACGAGCAGCATGTACGAGAGCCCGAATAAAATGAGGATGATGTACCCGATCATCGCAAAGAAAGAGCCGAGCAAAATGAGGATGACGGGGATCGCCATCAACACCACGAAAAAGATGTTGTGGAAGATCATGCCGAAGGTCATCAGCAGCGAATTTTTGAGCAAGCGGAAAAATTTCAGCTTATAATTCGCACCCATGGAAAGCATCCAAAAATAGACGATGGTCAAAAATACGATCGCAATGTAACAGATCACCTGCGAGATGATCATCAGCGTCCTGTTTCCGCTGCCCGTGGCGATCACGACCGCCGACGCATCGATGGAAATGGTGAACAGGTACAAAAATATCCCGTAAAAGAGGGTAGACTGCAACACAATGACGATGTTGATCTTGATCCCGCGCCAAAAATCGTTGGCGACGAAAATGCCCTCCGTCCAAACCAAATTGCGGATGACATAAATGCCGCCCGAAATACCGATGGCGGCGATCAGCCCCGCCACGACCATCAGCGCGCCCCACAAAAGGTCTGTGGAGAGGATCATCTGCTGTTCCATGCCCGCAACGTCCGGCACGGCGGGCCAAACGGGCCCCAGCGAATTGACGGGGAGCAGCACGCCCTGCCCCACGACCATCATATAGCGCAAAAAGAACACCGCCACCAGCGGGATGCAAAATACGATGATCAAGAGGTTTACGATAACGAGTTTGGAAAACCTTCCTTTAAAAATATCCCAGAACAGGCTCCACCGCCCCGTAGGGAGGGTGCTGCGCGCATAATTTTCGTCACGCTCCTTGCCTTCGAGCATGCGCGCGATAAAGCCTTTTTTTTCGCCCTGTGCCATAATTCCTCCGTGCCGTTTGCCGCGAGCGCGGCGTTCCTTCCCGCCCGATCGGCGAGGGTTATACCGTATTATAGCGCAAACGGCAAAAATTTTCAATGATTTTATGGCACTTGCGCAAAAAAAGTCTTTGACATTTGCGCCGCCGTGTGATAAAATTCCTATGCTGCATAGAGGAGCGGGCGAGCAAGAGTATCTGCGCCATGGCACGGGGAGCGGCTTCCCCTGCGCGGAAAAAGGGCATCCCCGCCGAGGCACGGTACGAGGGCCGCCCCTGCCGCCGCCGGGCATACGGGAGAATACCTGTATGACTGTCACCGCCTGCGTGGAGAACTATGGTCGGCACGGCGCCTTCGGGCGGGTGCCCGCGGCATTGGTCTTTGTGTTACACGGTGCGCTGCCTCTTTTGCGGCAGCGCACCGTTTTTTTATCGCTTTTGCCGCGGCGGGCGCACCTCGTTTTTGCGCGACGGGCGCACCTCATTTTTACCGCGGCGGGCGCACCTCATTTTTACCGCGGCGGGCGCACAGACAAACAGGCACAAAACTTTTTCAGGAGAAATACAATGAAGCAATACAACGTAGCCGTTATCGGCGCAACGGGCATGGTCGGGCAGCGCTTTCTGCTGCTGCTTGAAAATCACCCTTGGTTCCACGTAAAGGCGCTTGCCGCCTCCCCCTCCTCGGCGGGGAAACGTTACCGCGACGCCGTTGCGGGGCGCTGGGCGATGACCGCCCCCATCCCCGAAAAGTTCGCGGATATGACGGTCTTTAACGCCGAAGCGGACGTACAGAAGATCGCCCCCCTCGTTGACTTCGTTTTCTGCGCCGTCAACATGAAAAAGGAGGAGATCCGCGCGCTGGAAGAGACGTACGCCAAAGCGGAAGTGCCCGTGATCTCCAACAATTCGGCGCACCGCGGCACGCCGGACGTTCCCATGATCATCCCGGAGATCAACCCCGAACACGCCGCGATCATCGACGCGCAGAAAAAACGTTTGGGCACCAAGCGCGGCTTTATCGCCGTAAAGAGCAACTGCTCGCTGCAAAGCTACGTTCCCGCGCTGCACCCGCTCAAAAAATACGGAGTGAAGTGCGCCGCCGTATGCACCTACCAGGCGATCAGCGGGGCGGGAAAGACCTTTGACCGCATGCCGGAGATCCTCGACAACGTGATCCCCCACATCGGCGGCGAGGAAGAAAAATCCGAACTCGAACCCTTGAAGATCTGGGGACGCATCGAAGGAGACAAGATCGTAAACGCCGCCTCCCCCAAGATCACGGCGCAGTGCCTGCGCGTGCCCGTTTCGGACGGGCATACGGCGGCGGTGTTCGTCTCGTTTGAAAACAAGCCCTCCAAAGAAGAAATTTTAGAGGCGTGGGCAAACTTTTCGGGCGAGCCGCAAGCATTGGGCCTGCCCTCCGCGCCCAAACGGTTTTTGCATTATTTTGAAGAAAACGACCGCCCGCAAGCAAAGCTGGACCGCATGCTGGAAAACGGCATGGCGGTTTCCGTCGGCAGGCTGCGCGAGGATATCCTATTCGATTATAAATTCGTATGCCTCTCGCACAATACGCTGCGCGGCGCAGCCGGCGGCGCGGTGCTGATGGCGGAACTTTTGGCGGCAAAAAAATATCTGTAACCATTCGGCGCAAAAACGGCGCCCGAAAAAATACGGGGAGAATAAATTACGATGACAGGTTTCTTCCATGGAACGATGACGGCGATGATCACGCCGTTTGACGAAAGCGGCGTCAACTTCGGCGCATTTGAACGCATGATCGAATACCAGATCGCGGGCGGTACGGACGCACTGCTCATTTTGGGCACGACGGGCGAGCCCGCCACCATGACGGAAGAGGAAAAGGAAAGCGTGATGCGCTTTTCCGTCAAAGCGATCGCAGGGCGCGCCAAGATCGTGTTCGGCAGCGGTTCCAACAGCACGCGGCACGCGATCGAAGCGAGCAAAAAGGCGGAGGCACTGGGGGCGGACGGGCTGCTCGTGGTCACCCCCTATTACAACAAATGCACCCAAGGCGGGCTGTACGAGCACTACAAAGCGATCGCCGAAAGCGTGCGCATCCCCCTCATCTGCTACAACGTGCCCGCGCGTACGGGCGTGAACATTTTGCCCGCCACGATGGAGCGCATCGCCTCCATCCCCAACATTGCGGGCATTAAAGAGGCGTGCGGAAACATGGAGCAGATCTGCGAAACGGCGCGGCGCATCCGCGGCAAATGCGACCTGTATTCGGGCGACGACAACCTGAACCTCCCCATCCTCGCCATCGGCGGCACGGGGCTTATTTCGGTGGCTTCGAACATTCTCCCGCGCGAAACAAAGCAGATGTACGAATGCGTTGCGGCGGGAGACCTTGCGGACGCCAACGCCTTGCAGGATAGGATGCTGCCCGTCATCGACCAGCTTTTTACCGAAGTGAACCCCATCCCCGCCAAAGAGGCGGCGAACCTGATCGGGCTCTGCGGCGGCGTGCCCCGCCTGCCGCTCACCCGCCTTTCCCCCGAACACGCAAAAACGCTCAAAGAGGCGCTTGCCGCGTTCGACCCTTCCCTTTTGCAATAGAGAGGCTTTCCATGACAAACATTCTCATCAGCGGTATTTTGGGGCACATGGGCAAAAACGTATTCGAATCGGCGGCTGCCGATCCGCAGGTACGCTGCGTGTGCGGCGTTGACCTGCGCGAAGAAACCTTCGGCGGCGTGCCCGTTTACAACGGCTTTGAAAACGTGAAAGAGCCCGTGGATGTGGTCATCGATTTTTCAAGCGCGGCGAACCTTTCCAACCTCCTCGCCTTTGCCAAACGCACGGGCTGCGGCGTCATTCTCGCCGCAACGGGCTACACCGAAGCCGACCTTGCCGCCATCGAAGAGGCGGCAAAAACCGTGCCCGTTTTTAAAACGGCGAACCTCTCCGTAGGCGTAAATCTTTTGCAAAAGCTCGTAAAAGAGGCGGCGGCGTTTTTGGGCGAAGGGTTTGACATCGAAATCATAGAAAAGCACCACAATTTGAAAAAGGACGCCCCTTCGGGCACGGCGCTCATGCTCGCCGAAAGCGCAAACGAGGGCGCGGGCGGAACAAAGCGCTTTATCTACGGCAGAGAGGGCATGGTCGGCGCGCGGGAGAAGGCGGAGATCGGCATCCACGCCGTGCGCGGCGGCACCATTGTGGGCGAACACGAGGTACTGTTTGCGGGCGAAGACGAGATCGTGACCCTTTCTCACAGCGCGCGCAGCAAAAAGGTGTTTGCGGCGGGCGCCATCCGCGCGGCGAAATTTTTGCACGGCAAGCCCGCGGGCAGGTACGACATGAACGACGTGCTCGCCTCGCTCTGACCCCCGCGACCCCTCTCCCCGCGCGGCGGCGCCGAACGGGGCATACGGGAAAAACGAAATCATCCAAGAAGCGGCGGCTCCGAACGGAGCCGCCGCTTCTCTTGCCTTTTTGAATACCGCCGCCTGCTGCCCACGGTTTAAGCCGCCTCTTCCGCCGCCCCTTCCGCGGCGAGTACTTTCTCCGGGATCGTCACGCTCTGCCCGCCCGCCGTAAAATCATATTTTATTGTACCACTCTCACCGGACGGCAGTGTTACAAGAAGTTCCACCGCTATTGCCAGAACCTTTCCGTCGCCGAAGCGTATGGATGCGCTCCCGCCAACGGTATAGGAACTTTCTCCGTTCCCCGCCGTGCATTCGATCGCCCTCTCATACGCCCCTGTCTTCTCATCGAAAGTATACCTCCCGTACAGGTCGAGACCGAGGTCGAAACCGATCTCTTCTAACCCATCGTTCAGATCACCCAACGTTAAAAAGACCTGACCGAAAGAAGCCTCTAAATCGGAATACGCCATGTCTCCCTTGTACCAGGACTCTGCATCGCCGTCATAAGAATAAACGGTAACGGCATCCTCTCCCTTCACCTGCCAATATATTTCGTCCTTTAAGGTTTCATTATCGGCGATGAATAAAGTTTCGGCATAACTATGCACGATATTGCCGGAAGAAACTACCGTCATACTGCTGCTGAGCATTTCTCCCTCTTCTGTAACCTGAAACTTAAAATTATTCTGCCCCAAGAACCGCATGCCGTCCTCTTCTGCCGTTGCCACGGAATCGAGCAATGCGTTCCACTCCGCCTCCGTCACCTGCACGCCGATGACCTGTTCCTCGCCGCCCGTGTTTCCGCTGCCTGGCTCGTTCTCTTCATACAACTTATAATAGATCTTGATCGTCCAACCGTTCTCGGTCGATTCCGTGACGATCCTGTCGCCGCTGACCCTGATGCTCCCCATCGACTCGCCCAAGCTGACACACGTGATCTTGTCTCCGTCCTGCGTGTAATCATACGAATCGGAATACCCTTGCGAACCGGAATGCCCTTGCACCTTTATCGTCACCTTGCCGTCCGCGAAAGAGAGCATTGCCCCGTCGCACGTTTCGTCCACGAAGCGTTCCATCTGTTCGACCGCGACGGCGTCGTCGCCGATCACCTCGCATTTTTCATACGTATACGTCTTGCCGTCCACGGAATCGGTCTTCCCGCCCGAACCTTCCTTCGTATCGCACCCCGCAAGCGCAAACCCCGCGCCCAGCGCAAGCACCGCCGCAAAGCCGACCGCCAACATCCTCTTCCAAAACTTCATCCTCTTTCTCCTCGTACCGAGCTCACCGTGCGCATGAAAACTCACGGCTGCATAATAAATATACAATATGTCCCCCCGTCAATCGTTTTACCAAAGTTTCTCACAATTTTTTAAATTTTCGGCGCTGCCGATCGCTGTTTCCCGCCAAGCCTCGGTTTTTGCCGTATTTTTGCCGAAAGTTGACAAACGCGCGCGGATGCGGTATACTCATGATGAAAAATTTTTAAAAAATTTTTCCGTTCCCGCCAACAAAACGGGCGGGAAAACGGTTATAAAAATACGGAGCGGTATGGAAAAGGAAAAGCTCGAACGGAAAATCGCGGCGCTCAAAGCGGGCGACGGGCGCGCGTTCGACTATGTGTACGAAAAAACGAACAAAGCGGTATACTTTGCCATTTTGTACGTTGTAAAAAACAAGGCGGACGCGGAAGACCTTTTGCAGGAGACCTACGTGCGCGCCCTGCGCGCGCTGGACCGTTACGAAGCGGGCACCAACTTTACGGGCTGGCTGGCGCGCATCGGAAAAAATTTGGCGCTCAACTACATACAGCGCGCGGCAAGAGAAGTGGCGACCGATTTTTCCGAACAGGCATGGAAATACGGTTCGCGCGAGCCGGAGCTGCCGTACCTGTTTGAGCTGGCGCAAAAAGTTTTATCCGAAGAGGAATACGAAATTTTGATGCTCTGCCAAGTGGCGGGCTACAAGCGGCGTGAAGCGGCGGCACTGTTGCAGCTGCCCATCGGCACGGTGACGTGGAAGCACAACGAAGCGCTTAAAAAACTGCGCCGAGAGTTGGAAAAGGAGGGCGACGCATGAACGAACTGAAAAAAATGCTGAAAACGCAGGCGAAAGACGCGCTGCCCGACCCTTCCGTAAAAGAGCGGGTGCGCCGCGAGCTCGGCATCGCCCCCGCGCCCGCCGAAGAACAGGCGTACGCGCACGGCGGCACCCGCAGCGCGAACAAAAAGGGCATCGTTTCCCTGCTGGCGGCGGGGCTGGCGCTTGTGCTTGCACTGTGCATCCTGCTGCCCGTGCTGCTTTCGGGCGGCGGCGCGCCGCTATCCCCCACCCTTTCCGCCGCGGGCGACTTTTACGCGTACAGCGCCGCCTCTGCGGGCGCGGTGCTGGCGCAGAGCGAAACCGCCGCAAACGCGCTGCGCCTGCGCCGCGCGCTGACCGAGGAGGAAAAAAACACCATCCGCGAAACAACGGACGAATACCTGCGGCTGGTGGAGAACCTGCTTTCGGAAAACGCGATCACG
This sequence comes from uncultured Clostridia bacterium, assembly GCA_944346885.1. Lineage (GTDB taxonomy): Bacteria > Bacillota > Clostridia > Christensenellales > Borkfalkiaceae > Borkfalkia. The sequence continues at coordinate 50,007 of CALVMR010000008.1, forward strand.
CACGAAGCGGCTGCCGTGCCCGAAGCGTACGCGCGGTACGACTATGCCATGGCGGTCACCTGCCACGGTTTGGCGGGGAGCACGTTCACCTACACCCTGTATTACAGCGAGGTGCTTGCCGACGAAGAGACGGACGGCGGCGAAACGGAGCGCGCGTATGACATCACGGGCGTGCTCGCCGTAGACGGCGCCGATTACCCCGTGCGCGGCGGCAGAGAATCCGAAGAGGAGACCGACGAAAACGAGAGCGAACGCGAAAACGAACTGTGGTTTGAAGCCTACACGGGCGAAAACTCTTACCTGCGCATCGAGCAGGAGGAAGAGACGGAGAGTGAAGAGGGCGAAACGGAAACGGAGCGCTTGCACCGCCTGCGCGTGTTTGAAAACGGGCGCTGCATCGAAGATACGACCATCGACTACGAGGAGGAAGAGGGCGAGGCGGAGATCGAACTTTCCATCCGCCGCGGCGAACGGCAAGACGTGTTGCAGTTCTGCCGCGAAAAGGAGAATGCGGCGATGCTGTATGTGGAAGCAGACTTCTCCGGCATGCACGTCGAGTTCCGCATCTCCATCGAAGAGGGCGGCTACCGGTATTTTTTTGAAGAAAGCGGCGAATAAAACCCGCGGATAAAACAAAACGGAGACCTTGCGGCGATCTGCGCCGCAAGATGCGGGCGGCGGTCTTAAAAGACCGCCGCCTTTTCAATGCAAAAAATGCCCTGCCCCACCCTGCCGCACCGTGCCCAAACGGACGTTTTTCGCCCGCGCGTACCAAAACGGTATACGCGCGCGTATAAAAACGGTATACGCGCCCGCGCCGCGCGGCAAGCAGCACTGCCGAGAACAACAAAAAATGCCCGCGCCGCAGCGCCATGCCGAACAACAAAAAATGCCCGCGCGGCGCGGCAAAAAGAGGGGGCGTTTTGCCGCGCCGAAAAAATTTCAAAAAATTTTTTATATTTTTCCAACAATTTTCCGCGCTTCCCTGTTTTATAAGTACAAAGCCAAAAACAAGGAGGAATCAAACATGAAAAAATTGGTATTGGGCATCGCATTGACGCTGGCACTGGGCGTGGGCGCGGCAGGGCTGATCGGCTGCGACGGAACGACCACCGCGTCCGGCAAGTTCGGCAGCTTTAAAAGCGAAGAGCAGGTATACGGCTTTTCCGCCGCCTCCGCCGCAACGGTGATCTCCGCCATGAACGGCGGACAGGCAGCCACGCTGGCAAAGGCAAAACACATTGCCTTTACCCCCGCCGCCGTAACGGACGAAGAGACGCTGAGCGAACTGAACGGCTACATGATGCTGGTGGAAAGCCTGCTTTCGGACGGGGCGTTCGGCTTCCGTGAAAGCGCTTCCGACGAGGCGGGGTACGAAACCATGATGCGCGTAACGTACAAAGACCTGACGGGCAACACCATCGGGTACACCATGTACTACAACGAAACGGTGATCGAAGAAGAGCACGAATGGGACGACGGCGAAGAAGAGATCGAAACCACCAGCCGCATCGACGGCGTGCTGCGCATCGACGGCACCGATTACCCCATGCGCGGCATCTCCGAAAGCTCCACCGAGGGCGACGAAACGGAGAGCGAACACACCCTTACCGTAACGCTGGGCGAAAACGCGCGGCTGGTCGTGGAACAGGAAGTGGAGCAGGAACGCGGCGAAAACGAGCAGGAATACGCCTATTCGCTGTATGAAAACAACGTACTTACCGAACGCAGCCTGTTTGAATACGAGCAGGAGCACGACGAAACCGAGATCTTGTTGCAGCAGAGCGTGCGCGGCGAAAACGGGCAGTACACCACACAGCTTTTCCGCTTTGACCGCGAAACGGAGCACGGGCGCGAATTTATCCGCATCCGCACCGGAGAGGGCGACAGCGAAAAAAGCTACGCGGTGCGCATCGTGGAAAACAGCGACGGCACCACCTCGTACGAATACAGCCTGACCGGAGGCGGCAAGTTCAACATGGGCCGCCGGTAAACAAAAAAGCGGCACCCCCACCGCAGCAGCAAGCCCCACCGCGACGGCAAGCCCCGCACGGCAGAGCAAGCGCCCCGCAGCAAAGCAAGCCCCCCACCGCGACGGCAAGCGCCGCACGGCAGAGCAAGCGCCCCGCAGCAAACGCTGCGGGGCGCATTCGTTTTTCTTTGCTTTTTCCTTTTTTAAACGGTTTCCCCTTCCACAAAGAGGGTGGGCACCACGACCTTTTCTTCAAACGGTTCGCCGCGGATCTTTTTGAGGAGTTCAACGACGATCGCCTCCGAAAGTTTGTGGATATCCTGCCGGATAGACGTGATGCTCGGCCGCTGGATCCATGTGCCGATAATGCCGTCGTACGCGATCACTTTCAGCTGCTGCGGCACGGCGATGCCGCGCCCCTGCGCCTCGCGGCAGATACAATGCGCCAACACGTCGCCCGACGCAAAGATCCCGTCTGCATCGGGGAAGCGCGCAAAGTACTTTTCGGCAAACACCGCCTCTTCGCCGTGGCGGATCTCCTCGTACAGGCAGCGCTCTGCAAAGCCCAGCTTTTTCATGGCGTCACGGTATGCCGCCACGCGCTTTTCCACTTCGGAATGAACGGACGGCTTGCCGCCGATGTACCCGATGCGCCGGCACCCCCGCTCCGCCAAAAGCTCTACCGCGCGATACGTGCTTTCGTAGTTATCGCTTGTGATGCAGGGGATCCCCTTTCCCAAATGCCGATCCAGCGTAACGATGGGATAGGAAGGCATGATGTCGTTGTGCTGATGGTGGGTGATGAAGATCGCCCCGTCCATGCGGTTTTGCGCCAAAAGATGGATGACGCTCTTTTCCTTTTCCACACTATCCTGCGAGCAAACGAGCATCATTTTATAGCCGCTGCGGTCGAGCATGTTTTCCAGCTCCTGCGCAACTTTGCTGAAAAAGGGATGGTGTATGGTGGGCACGAACAGCCCTACCACGCCCGAATGCTGCCTCTTTAAACTCTGCGCGCGGAAATTCGGGCTGTAATTCAGCTCCTGCACGGCAGCCTGTACCTTGTGCCTCGCCTCTTCGGAAACATACCCGCTGCTGTTGAGCACGCGCGAAACGGTGCCGATCCCGACGCCCGCGGCGCGCGCCACATCTTTGATCCCCGCCATAAATGCCCTCCTGTTGCAAGTTGCGCCCGCTTATGCGAAGGATGCCCCCGCTGCATAAGCAGGGCGCACGTTCGTGCGCCCTGCGCTGTGCCTCGGTTCCGCTCAGGAAGCGGAATAACTGTTGACGCCGAGCACCCAAGCGATCTGCACTTCGCCCAAGCTGACGCCGTTTACTTTGCCGTTTTGCACGGTGTCATAGAGGTTTTGATAATCGGGCTCGGTCTCGTAATAGGTGATCACGTCGTCAAAGAACGCATGCCCCCAAGAGCCGCCGCCTTCGTCCACGAGCTCGATGTACAGCTTTTCGCCGATATAACCGCTCAGATCCATGGCGTACACCGCCATATCCGCCCAAGACCCCTCGGTGATATCGGGGAAACTAGGGGAATCATTAAAGCGGCTCTCCCGATACAGCGCGATCTGCGTGCCGTCTGCCTTGTACACCGCGACCGCCGCCGCGTTGCCGCCCATCTTGACGCTGATCCAGCCCGAACCGCCCAACGTAAAGGTGGTGGACCGCACGCGCCATGCGCCTGCTTCTGCTACGCCGGTGTTCCAGCCGTCCAGATGGTAACTGCCGCTCCTGTTATAAGGGAGCTCTTCTCCCCAGTAGGTTTCGGCGTCGATGACGCCCGCGGGATGCCCCGCCGCGTACGCCCAGCCGTCGGTGAGCACCGTCCAGCCAGTCAGATCGCCCGTTTCAAAGCCGCCGTTCGCAACTTGATTGGTTCCGTCGTACACGAGCACTTTGAACTGCGCCTCGGCGGACTGCGAACCGTACGTCGCTTTGTAGGTGACGACGTAGGTGCCCTCTTCGCTCATATCGAAGGCGCTAAACCCGCTCGTTACCGTATCCGTTCCGTCCGAAACGGAGGCGATAGCGATGGAAATGCCCTCCGTGTTGCCCGCAAATGCCGCCGCCGCTTCCGAAAGGTACGCCGTCAGATCGACGGAGGCGGAGGCGGAAGGATTGATCACCTTGTTCTCCACATAATCGGTAAACACGACCGTAGGGAGCGGGAACGGATAAGGGTAGTTCGCATAGTATTCGCGCAGGTGATCCAAATCGTTGTATCTGGTCGTATACGTTTCGTTGAGGACGGCGTTGTACTGTTCCAGTTCCAAAGCCTCCACATCTTCATCGGTCAGCGAGCAGCGGAAATCGTCTACATTGATAAACGCAAAGCCGCTGGTCGAATTGTTGTCTACGACCTTGATGTAGAGCACATCGCCGATGTAGTCGCTCGCATCGACGTACACGCGCAGCAGCGTGAGCGGAAGGTTCGGGTCGTGGAAGTAATCGTTCTCCACTTTAATGAGCTCGTCGCCCGTATCCGCATCGCAGATCGCCACATAGCAGCGGTTGTTGCCCGCGCCGATCATAAAGGTGATCCAGCCGTCGCCCCCAAGCGTGAACTTGGTGGAACGGATAGAGCCCGTGGCGCTCTCCACAATGGCGCCGTTGTTGTTGCCGTCTAAGTAATAATCGCCGTGGCCGTACACGCGGCGCTCCTCCGCCCAGTACCCCTGCGAAGTGGGGATAACGCTGTTCCCGGAAGTGAAGGCATCCCCTTCCAGCACCAGCCAGCTGGTCAGATCGCCCGTTTCAAAGTCGCCGTTGCGAACGGTTTCTTCGGTCGGATCCTCCTCAAACGAAGGGGCGCCGTACTCGGCAAGCTGGTCCGCCCGTTCCTGTTCGTATTTTTCAACGTCCGCTTCGGTTGCGCACATAACAAAGTCGTCCAAATTGACGTAGCCGTACTCGTCCGCATCGCCCTTATCGTTGTCGGTAATCACGATCGTAACGGTCTTGCCGATGTGCTCGGAAAGATCGACGACCTTGCGGATGAGCTGATCGGTAATGAACGGCTCGTCGAAATCGGTGTTCGTGACCGTTGCAAGCACGTTTTTGCCGGAAAGGAACTGCACATAGATGTTTTCGCCGTTTTTGGCGGCGCCCATCTTGAAGGCGATCTTGCCCGTCCCCGAAAGGATGAACGGATCGGAAGTGAGCGTGCCGACCATCTGCGACGTGCCGCCCGAAAGACCGCTGAACCAGTAGTCTCCCGTCTTATCCACGAAGACCTTGTTCACCTCTTCATCGTCCACCACGCCGCGCGCACTGAACGCCGTGCCGCTGCGCGTCCAACCCGTCCAGGTAGACTCGTCGGCATTTTCCTCGAACCCGCCGTTGACGATATTGTCCGCGGCGGGCTTGCCGTTATCGCCTTCGGCGCATGCCGCAAACAGTACTGCCGCGAGCCCGAAAACGGCTACCATCACACACAACAAGATTTTTTTGACGATTTTCATTTTTCCCTCCTGAAAATCAGTTTTTAATTTACTTCGATCGTATATTTGCGGGCGCTGCGCACTTGCGCGCTGCCGCCTTCGCTGTAAAAGGCAACGCCCTCGTCGGCGGCGCCCGCGTAGATGTTGGCGGTCATCGTGGCTTCGCCGCCGTTGATGAACACTTCCATGCTCGTGTTATCCAAAAAGATGCGGAAGGTGATGTTGCCGTCTTGATCCGGCTGCACCGCCACGCACCGCGTTGCCGCGTTTTGCTCTGCGCCCGTGATGAGCGCGCCCGAACGGCTCCGATCCAGCACCACGGTGCCGGACGCGGCGTCGTAATACAGCAGCGTTTCGTTGAACATGCCCTTGAACAGCTTTACGCCCGCGCGCTGCGCCGTGCCGACGTGCAGCGTAAAGGAGATCTCGGAAGTATCCCCCGCGAACGAAGCGACGTCCTTTTCTTCGCCGTTGAGCGAAAGCTCGTCTAGATCGGCTTGGTCTTTGCGGTACTTTTCGATCTCGCGCACGGGGGCTTGGTACAGCTTTCCGTCCTTTACGGTCAGCTCGCGGGGGAGGATCATCGCCCCCGTCCAGCCGTCGCTCTGCGTGGGCAGCGTCCGATCCCACATCTGCATCCACGCCGTCATCACCGTTCTGCCGTCCGGCAGCTTCATGGTCTGTGCGGCGTAAAAATCGAAGCCGCCGTCGATCTCGCGCATGCTTTCGTACGAAAACTTGCCCGTTTGGTAATCCACCGTGCCCACCATGTATACGACGGAGTGCAGGTTTTGGAACAGGTTGCCCTGCTGCTCCAAGTTCTGCGGGCTGCAAATGAGGATCTGCTGCCCGCCGATCTCGGCAAAGGCGGGGCACTCGTACACGCCGTTCAAAGCGTAATAGTTCTCCCCCTGCGGGTCGGAAGAATTGAGCATGGTCCCCACATACGACCAGCTGCGCAGCGTGGAAGACTTGTACAGCGCCAAATTGCCGTTGCCCCCCTTCCGCGTGCCGATGATGCAGTAGTAAGTGCCGTCCTTTTCGTACACGTACGGGTCGCGGAAATCGACGGTGCTCAGCCCCGCGCCCACCTCCGCGGTGGAAATAACGGGGTTTGCGCCGATCTTGATAAAGTTTACGCCGTCCTCCGAATAGGCAAGGCACTGCTGCTGCGCGCCGCTCTTTTCCACGCCGGTGTACAGCAGCCACAGCGCGCCGTCTCGCTCGATCGCCGAACCGCTGAAACAGCCGGAACCGTCGTCGTACGGCATATCGGGCGCCAGCGCCACGGGCTGATACTCCCATTTGACCATATCCTCGCTCGTTACATGCCCCCAATGCATGGGTCCCCACGAGGCGGCATACGGATTGTGCTGATAAAACAGGTGTATCTTCCCGTTGTAGTAGCTGAACCCGTTCGGGTCGTTCATCCAGCCGATCTGCGGCATCACATGGTAGCTGTGCCGCTTATCCTGCCGCACGCCGACGGAATAGCGCTCGATGTACTTGTTGGCTTTGTACAACGCGGCGGAAGTTTCTTCGGCACCTTCGTACCCGACCACGAAATCATCTGCGTTGATGTAGTTGTACCCGTCGCTGCCTTCGTCGTTATCAACGATTTTGATCCGCACTTTTTCACCTATATGGCCGCTGCCGTCCAAAATGACGCGGTGCAGACTGTTCGCCATGTTCGCCTCGTCAAATTCATCGTTCGCGCGTACAGCCAGTTCCTCTTTGTTTTTTTCGTCTACCAGCGCAACATAGCAATGCTGCGTGTTCTTCCCCGCGCCGATCAAAAAGCCGACCAGCCCGTTGCCGCCCAAAACGAAAGGTTCGCTGAGCAGGTACCCCGTGGCGGAAGGATCGGCGCTTGCCTCGCCGTCGAAGAAAAAATCTCCCTGCTGGTTGTAATAGTTGCCGTACTTATCATACAGCTCGTAAGAAACGCCGTCTTTGGTAAACGCGTCTCCGTGCGCCTCCCAGCCTTTGAGCGTGCCCGTTTCAAAGCCGCCGTTGGTGACCGAACTGTTTGCTTCGCCGCACCCGGCGAGGCACCCCATCGCCCCGAAGCAGCCTGCCAGCATCAGCGCGCCGAAGCGCTTTTTTGTACTGTTTTTCATACTATTCCTCAATAAATGGAGCGGACCGAGCACACTTGCAGCGATTCAATGACCACATCCCCTTCCGCAAACAGTTCGATGCCCGTAGACTCGAACGCCGCATAGGAGCGGATGGAGAGCGCCTTCGTTTCGTTGAAGAACGCCTCTACCAAAGAGCGGTCAATGTAGATCTCCGCGGAGAGCTTGCCGTCTTCCAGCGCCAGCGCGCCGCTGGTGCTCGCATTGGCGGCGGTATCGCCCTTGTTCAGCGTTGCCCCCGTAATGTTCGCCTGCGCCACGTTGTAGGTGTAGCTCGTTTGGTCCAGCCCGTCTCTCCCGCACTTGACGCGGATCCCGAAGGAGGTCGCCGACGTGTTGCGGAAGGTAACGCGGAGGCAGAGCATGTCTTCATCGACGCCGCCGAGCAGTTCGTTTGCTTCGGCAACGCTGAGATCTTCCCCGGAAACGAGCTCGGTTTCGTACTCTTGCAGCGCGTCCACGGGCTCTACTTTGAGGTCCGTGCCCTCGTCGTTGAGCCAGATCCTGCGCGCCAGCCCGACGCAGCACGCCCAGCCCGAAGCCGCCACATCGCCCGCGCCGCGGTAATCTTGCATGACGCTGAACAGATACGCCTCGCCGCTGACCGGATCGATGAACGCGCTCGGCCCCGTAAAGACGTTGCTGCCGTAGTCGATCATGCGCGGGTTGCCCGCAAAGTCTGCATCCGGCGTGAATTTGCCCGTCGAAAGGTCAAAATCGCCGATGAAATAATAGATCTTGTTATCCGCCGTGGACGCGGGCGCGGGGCTGATGATGAACACATACTTTTCTGCCGTGCCCGCCTCGTTGGTGAGGGGCAGCAGCAGAGGCAGCTCCCAAGAAGTGCCCATCCAGCTCGGCTGGTTATCCAGCGTATACACGGGGCCGCGGTACTGCCAGTTCATGTTGATATCGTCGTTTTCGTAATCGACGGTGAGCGTGGTCGTGGTGAACAGAAGCGCCGTGCCGCCCGAAGAGGTCGTGCTGCCCGAACAGACGAGCATGCACCACGTATCGCCCTCCTTCCAAAGGTGCGCGTCACGGAATTCGCCCGTTCTGCCCCACCCGGACTGCTGCGCAACGGCGAGATCTTCGCACACGATCCAATCTTTGAGGTAGGGATCGTCGGGGTCGGCGGGATAGGCGCTGCCGAGGTTTTGGTTGGAGATCAGCCCGTCCTTGGCAAAGCTGTCGTTACCTGCCGTAAAGAAGAGCACGGGCACGCCGTTCGAATCGTACGTTGCGCCGCCGGACCACACGCCGTCCGGGCAGACGGAGCCGTCCGTCGGGGTGATCACTTCGGGCATCGGCTTCCAGTTCACCATGTCGTCGCTGACGAGGTGCCCCCAGCAGATCTGCTTCCAGTACGGGCCCGCAATGTTGTACTGGAAAAAGAGGTGGTACACGCCCTTGTAATAGATGGGCGCGTGCGGCTCGTTCATCCACATTTGATACGGGCCGCCGTGGTACTGCGTTTTGTAAATATCGTCCGTAAGAATGTTTTGCAGCGTGATGTCTTCGTACGCGATCTCCGGGCTGCCGTGTTCGGCATAATACTCGGAAATGTACTCTTCGCCGATCACCTCGTCGTAGAGCTTCACCTCGTCGATCATGCCGGAGAGCATGTTCTCCGAAGCGGTTTGGTTGGAGTTGGGGTAGCTGTTCCGCCCGATGTACAGCGGTTCGTCGTACGCGCGGGCGATCTCCGCGCCCTCGAAAAAGGTATCGGCGGCTACCAGTTCTCCGTTGAGGTACAGCCGCATTTCGCCCGCGGCGCCGTCAAACTGCGCCACAACGTAATTCCACTCGTACTTGTTCAGGCGCGCGCTGCCGCTCCAAATGCTCAGCCAGCGGTCGCCGATGCCGACCTGGAAGCTCAGTTCGCCGTACCGCCAGTAACCGAGCAAAAAGCCCTGGCTATCCCGCTTATAGTACTGCGACACGATGCCCGTCAAATGCTCCGTGCCGTTTTCCTTGGCGTTGGGGTCGTCCCACTCGAACATGCGCGGCGCAACATAGGCGCTGACCGTAAAGCTGCTGCCGTATACGCGGATATCCGTGTAATCGTATTCGATGTAGTTGGAATACCCGTCAAACAAAATGCTTCCGCCCACGGCGCCGCTTTCGCGCCACTGCGGGTCTTCCGAATTTTTGAATTGCGCGTCGTTAAAAACGTAACGGATCTCCTCTTTGCCGAGGTGGCGGGAGGAATCAGAGACCTCTTTCCCCTTCCCCTCCTCGAAGGCGACGTGCAGCATGAGGCTGTCTGCATACGGGTCGTCCGAGCAGCCCGTAAGCAGGCAGGCGCCGCAAACGGCAAGCGCCAAAGCCAGCGCAAGCGTGCAAAGCAGTGCGAGTTTCTTTTTCATCCGAATTTAATCCTCCCGATCGTTTCCGAACCGCCGCAGCACTTCCGCGCGGGCGGGAAAGGCGTCGATCGCGCCTTTCTTTTGCGTGGTGAGCGAACCACAGATGCTGCCGATGCGCAGCGCCTTTTCCAAACTGCCCGCGCCTTCGCCGTCCAGCACGGTCAAAACGCCCGCAAAAAAGGCGTCTCCCGCGCCCGTCGTATCCACGACCGCAGCTTTTTCCGCCGGCGTGCGCAGCGTCTCTTTTCCGCGGCGGCACAAACTCCCCGCCTTGCCGAGGGTAACGAATACGGTTTTATCGCCCTCCGCCAAACACTGCGCGGCAGCCGCGGGGTCCTTTTCCCCCGTCAGCAATTCTCCCTCTTCTGCCGAAACCTTTACGATATCCGCCTTTCGGATGTACGCGCGGCTGATCTTTACCGCCTCTGCTTCGTCCGCGTAGATATCGCTGCGGTAATTTACGTCGAACGCGATCTTTTTTCCGCGCGCTTTTGCCGCTTCGATCAGTTCGTCGTAAAACGCGCGCCCCTCCCGCTCGCTCAGCGGCAGCGAGCCGAGATGCACGATCCCCGCCCGCTCCGCGATCTCGCCGATCCGCGCGCGGTCTAAGGCGTAATCCGCCGTGTGACGGCGGTAAAAGCTGAACGAACGCTCTCCGCCCGCATCCAGATCGACAAACGCGAGCGTCGTGTTCCGATCTGCCAAGCGGTCGATCCGAAGGTACGAAAAGCCTCTCGCCTCCGCCGTGCGGACGAGAAAATCGCCGATCCCGTCCTGCCCGACGCAGCCGTAAAACCCTGCTTTGCCCCCAAGTTTTGCGATCCCGCACGCCACGTTGAAGGGCGCGCCGCCCGCATACCTGCCGTATACCGTGCCGCCGTTCTCTTCCCTGGCGATCATATCCGCCAAGATCTCTCCCACACAGATGACCATTGCCGCCTCCTACTTCAAACCGCTGAACGCAACGCCCTCGATGATGTAGCGCTGGCAGAAGATATATACGACTGCGATGGGGATGGTGCTGAACGTTAGCGAAGCCATGATCAGCGAGATATCTTTCGGGTTGAAATTGTTGATGAGCTGCAAATACACTTGCAGCGGCTGCAACGTGGGGTCGGAAAACATGAGCTGCGCAAAGACGTACTCGTTCCACTGCCCCATGAACGTGAAGATGGAAACGGTGGCGATGACGGGCAGGCAGCAGGGCAAGATCACGCGGAAATAGGTGCGGAACCTGCCGCAGCCGTCTATGTACGCCGCCTCTTCCAGCTCCCGCGGGATCCCCAAAAAGTAGGAGCGGAACATGAAGATATAGAACGGGCTGACCAGCCCCGGCAGCAGGTACCCGACCACGCGCAGGTCGCGCGAGGTGAGCCCCAAGGTGTTGAGGATAACATACTGCGGAACGATGGAGGTCTCCACCGGCACGATCAGCAGCAAAATGATGATGGTGACCAGCGTTTTATGACCGGGGAACACAAAGCGCGCCAAAGCATACCCTGCCAGCGAATTGATCAGCAAAACGCCCGCGATCGTGATCGCGCAATACATAACGCTGTTTAAAATGGAGCGCCCGAACTCGTCAAAGGTGGTAAACAGGTTGCCGTACGAGGCAAACCACTCCCCTACGTTCCAGCTTGCGGGCAAAAAGGTTGCCAGCGAATCCATCGTGGCGTACACCTGTTCGTGCGATTTAAAGCTGTTCATCACCATCCAGAAGACGGGGAACAAAAACAGCACCGCAAGCACGCACATCATGATATAGAACAGTGTTTTTAAGGAAATGCGGAGCGCCTTGCGCCGCACGGCGGCGCTATCCTTGGCGGGCTTTTCCGCCTTGGGCGGCTGCGCGTTTTCGGGGACGGGGCAAACGGTTGCTTCTTCCATGTTTTTCTCCTCCCCCTCAGGTATTGTCTCCGCCCGTAAGTTTGCGCAGCGAAAGCGCGATGGCGGACATGATGACGGTATAGAACAGCGCGATCGCGCTCGAATACCCGACGTCGCGGTAAGTGATACCTTGTTTGTATATGTAGTAAGACATCGTGAGCGTCGAATCCAGCGGCCCGCCGCCCGTCATGATCATCGGCTGCGTGATCAGGCGGAACGCGCCGATCAGCATGGTGATGAGCACAAACGAAAAGGTCGGCTTGATGGAGGGCAGCGTAATGTACCAAAACTGCTGCACGCCGTTGGCGCCGTCTAAGCCGGACGCTTCGTAGATCTCCCGCGGGATGTTTTTCAACCCGGAAAGGAAGATGAGCATCTGATAGCCCGCGCCCTGCCATACGGAGATGAGAACGATCATGTACAGCGCTTGGTCCGGGTCGCCCAAAAACTGCTGCCGCTCTCCGCCCAGCTGGACGATGAGCGCGTTGATGAGCCCGTTGTTGTAATCGAGCAGGTTCATCCACAGCATCGACGTGACCGCCAGCGAGAGCATGACCGGGCAGAAGAACGCCCAGCGGAAAAACAGCCCGCATCGCAGCCACTTGATGTTGAGCAGAAGCGAGAGCCCCAGCGCCACCGCCATTTGCAGCGGCACCGTAATGACGACGAAGATCGCCGTGTTGCCCAGCGCCTTCCACAAAAGCGAATCGGCAAACAGCCGCCCGAAGCCCCCGAAATTGTTCCAAACCGCCTCGTCCAGCCGCAGCAGGTTGGCGTCCATAAAGGCGTACGAAAGGGATACAAGGATGGGCGCCACGACAAAGACGATACCCAGCACAAGCGCGGGCAGCACGAACAGAGAGCCGATAATGGATTCATTTTTTCCGTAACTGCGCCCGAAGAGCTTGAAATACGCCTTTTTCGGCTTCTTTTCCTTGCCCTCCCGCGCCTGTGCGGTCGTGTTCATATTCTACCTCCGCCGATGCGCCTTATGCGTCTACCGTGTTCGCCTGCGTCGCAACGTACGCTTCCAGATCGTACCCTGCGGTGCCGTACTGCACCTGGATGTACGCGATGCAGTTTTTATAGGCGTCCGTCAGCTTCGGATAGTTGACCATCTTGGGACGGGGCGTGGCGGCTTCCGTCAAAATTTCGGCAAGGGAAGCGGAGGGGCCGCTTTCAAATTCGTCCAAATTTTCATACGAAGATTTGTGCGTGGGGAAGGTGCCGACGGAATCGAACAGCAATTCGCTTGCGAACGCGCTCGTAAAGTACTCCACCACCTTTGCGGAGGCGTACTCATCCCGCGTGTTCGGCGTAACGCCGAAGCACCAGCTGCCGCAGCCTGCGACCGTTTGCCCCTTAACGCCCTGCTCGCTTTCATACACGGGCATGGGCATGATATCGTAGCTGTTTGCAAAATCCGCGTAATTCTTTTCGATGTTTTCGATCTCCCACGGCCCGTAGATCTGGAACGCGACGTCCTCCTGCGGGAAGGAATCGGCATTGGCGCCCGTATACGCCCACTCTTCCACGACGCTGCTGCTGCCGCTCTGCCCCTCGATGGGCTCGAACATGATCTCCAACTCCTTCATGCCGGCGATGGAAGTTTCGCTGTCAAGATACCCTTTCACCTTTTCGTTCTCTCCGAAGAAAGAGCCGCCCGCGGAATAGACCAGCGGAGAATACAGATACATGTTCCCTTCGCTGCCGCCGAAGCCGAGGTTCAAGTCTACCTGGTACGGCAGATCCGCCTCTTTGAGCTTTTCCTGCGCGGCACGCAGGTCTTCCCACGTCCACGGGTCTTCGATGGTGCCGTAATCGGCTTCTTTGTAGCCGACCTGCGCCAGCAGGTCTTTGTTATAATACAGCCCCGTCGGCGCGTCCATTGCGGAGAGAGCGTATAACCCCCCCCCGATGGTTCCCTGCTCGATCACGCTGTCCACATAGTCGTCCAGCACCTCTTGGCTGATGTAATCGCTGATATCGGTCAAAATACCGTCGTTGGCGTAGGCGGCAACGTTGGGCGCGTCTACCGCAACAACGTCGGGCAAGCCGCCCGTGAGCACTTCGGCGGCGATCGCCGTGGCGAGCGTGCTCGCGTCGCTCTTAAACTCCAAACGGACTTGGATATCCCGCCCGTCCTGCGTTTTGAAATGCTCTTCGTTAAAGGAATCGGCAAGGGCGGAATACACCATGCCCTCGTCCTCCGCTTCCGACTTGTGCAGCCACATGCGGACGACCTTGATCTCGTCGGTATCCCCTTCGTCTCCCTTGGCGCACCCTGCAAACGCAAACACCGCCGTGCCCAGCACGGCTGCCAGCAAAAGCAACATTGCCCGCTTCATCACTTTCATTCTGCTACTCCTTACCTTATATTTTTTAGGGAAACGTTTCCAACCGAAAGAGCAATGCGCCGCCGCCTCCGTTCCATAGACGGGACGCGGCAACGCCTCTCCTTTGTGGAATCGTTTCCAATCACACGTTCAGTATACCACTCATATGGAAACTTGTCAATACCTTTTCACAAATTTTTTAATTTTTTTACATTTCGGCGGGCACGAAACCGTGCCCGCCGAAAAAAAGCGCTTCTGTTTTTTTATTTTGCCTGCATAAAAATGTGTGTGTATGTTTTTATGTTGTTTTATTCCCGTACGTCCTTTTCAGCGGCGGCACAGCGTATCCCCTGCCTTTTCAGCGGCGGCGCAGCGTATCCCCCTCCTGCAAAAAGGCGGGCACTTCGGTGCGGGCGGGCACCTCCTCGCGGCGGATGCGCGCCAGCAGCAGCTCTACCGCGCACTTTGCCATGGCGGGCACGTCCTGCCGCACGGTGGCGAACTTCGGGTACGGCTCCCACGCGTCCAACACGCCGTCAAAGCCGATGATCTGCAACCGGTCCGGCACGCGTACGCCCCGCCGCACCGCCGTATGGTACGCCGCCGAAGCGAGCATATCGCTGCCCGTAAACAGCCCGTCCGTTTCGGGGTAGCGGGCAAAATACTCTTCCAGCACCTGCATCTCCTCCCCGTGGCGGAAATTTTTTACCAGCAGGCGCTCCTTTTCCCCGTGTTCGCGCACGACCTCGCTGTACGCGCAAAAGCGCTGCCCCGTTTCCGATTCGACGGCGGTGGCGCCGAACACGCCGCCCACGTTTTTTGCCCCGCGGGCATACAGCTCCTCCACCGCTTTGCGAGACATCTCGTAGTTGTTGCTGGTAACGTACGGGAACCCCGCGCCGACGTGGCGGTCGATGGAGACGATGGGCAGCGCAGGGTCGATCTCCCCGTGTTCGTAATGGGTGATCAAAATGATGCCGTCTACACGCTGTTGGCGGATCATTTCGAGCATGCGCGTCTCTTTGGTTTGATCGTTTTGCGAATTGACGACGATCAGCCTGTATCCGCGGCGGTACAGCTCCTCCTCGCAGCAGAGCACCATCGCCGAAAAAAAGGGATGGCACACCGTGGGCACGATGATGGCGACGCACGCCGTTGACTGTTTTTTGAAATTGCGCGCCAGCTGGTTGGGCACAAAGCCGAGTTCTTTTGCCGCCTCTTCTATCTTTGCCTTTGCCTCTTCGCTGACAGAACCGTTTCCGCTCAGCGCGCGGGAAGCCGTGCCGACGCCCACCCCCGCCGCACGGGCGACATCTTTGATCGTTGCCATACCGTTCTACACTTACAACATTTAATAACGTTATTTTATCATATGTGGAAATATTTGTCAATTTCCACACGGGTCTTCTGCCGAAAAAGCCCGCCGTTCCCGCCCGCGCACGCGAAAGCACCCGCCCGCGCACGCGAAAACGCAGCCACGGCACGAAAAAGCGCCCCGAAAAATCCAAAAACTCCCGCCCGCGCACGCGAAAACGCAGCCTCGGCACGCGAGAACGCCCGCCACGGCATGCGAAAACGCCCCGCCGCTCGTTTGAGCGGCGGGGCGCCTCCCTGTTCGGTTTGCCGTTTGCAAACCCTTAGAGCTGGTTTGTTGCCATAAAGTAATCGGTGTTTACCGTACCGAGCGCGGCAATGCTCTCTTCTGTGTGATACGTTTGCACGTCGTCCAAGAACAGGAGCCCCCAGTCTTTGATCGCATTGTCTACGATCTCGATGTACAGCTGATCGCCGATCTCCGCCACGCTGCTCAGATCGAAGGCATACACCCACATGTACTGTTCGCCCTTGCCCGCGCCGCCGTTGTAAGGTTCCTGCTTGGTGTTGTAAAAACGCGCCACTTCGGTGCCGTCCGTCTTTTTAACGGAGAGGTACGCACCGCCGTTGTTGCTGCCGCCGAGGCGGAAGGAGATCATGCCGTTGCCGCCGAGCTCGAACGTGGAGGAGCGCAGCACGCCCGTCCATCCCTCGCCTGTTTCTGCCCAACCATCGTAATGGTAGTTGCCCTCTTGGTTCATCGGACCGTTCCAGCATTCGGTCGTGCTGTCAACGCCCGTCGTACCGCCGGTGGAGCCAATATATTCCCAGCCCGTAAGGTCGCCCGTTTCAAAATCGCCGTTGATGATCTGGTACGACGAATTTACGGTGATCGTAAAGGTTGCCTCGGCGTATTTGCCGCTGACCGCCGCCGTAAAGCGGTAGGTAACGGTGTACGTTTTGCCCGCTTCGAGGTCAAAGGCGGCAAAACCCTCGGTGTATTGCGTTTGCCCGTCCGTGACGCCGACGATGGAGCCGGTAAAGCTCGTTTCGCCGATCATATCCGCCTCCGCTTCGGCGAGATACTGCGTCAGGTCGTGCTCGCCCGCGGCGACGGACTGGTCGCCGATCTCTTTGCGGATGACCACGTTGGTAAGGTCGAGCACTTCCAGCGCGTCGTAGTAAGCGCGGAGCCCTTCGACAATGGTTTTCGCGCTTGCGCCCATCTGCGCGGCAGAATCGAGCACGTCTTGCCGGTAGATTGCCATCTTCGTCTTTTCCTCTTCGGCGATCGCCTGCGCTTCGGCAAGGGTCAGGCTCGTTTGCAGATCGTCAAAGGTGACGAACCCGAAATCGGCCGTAGTGCCGTCCACGATCTTGATATACACTTCTTCGCCGACGTACTTGTGCGCGTACAGGAATTGCAGCAGCAGGACCTGCGCGCGGGCAGGGTCGGCAAAGCCTTCGTTGGTCACTTTAACGAGCTCTTCGCCCGTATCCGCGCGGCACAGCGCCACATAATTGGCAGGGCTCTTCGCCGCGCCGAAGCGGAAGGCGATCACGCCGTCTCCGCCGAGCACGAAGCTGCTGCTGCGCAGCTCCGCCGTTGCCACTTCGTTCGTTCCGTCTGCACCGCTTGTTCTGAGGAAGTACTCCCCTTCCTGCAAGAAGTATTGCAGCGGGTCACCGTTCTGATCGTTGAAATTCGCGTCGGTCTGCCAGTACAGCTCTTCGTCCGTAACAACTACGGCATCGCCGCCCGAAACCACCGTCCAGCCCGTCAAATCGCCCGTTTCAAAGTTTCCGTTGATCACGTCGTTTGCCGACGTTACGGTGATCGCAAAGGTCGCTTCGGCGTACTTATCGCCCGCATCGTTGGCAAGGCGGTAGGTAACGGTGTACGTTTTGCCCGCTTCGAGCGTAAAGCTGCCAAATCCGTCGGTATAGAGCTGCGTGCCGTCGTCCACCTGCGTAACGGTGCGCACGGTAACGCTGCCGCCGAACAGCGTAGCCTCCGCTTCCGAAAGGTACTGCGTCAGATCGTACACGCCCGCGGTAAGCGCCTTATCCTCTATGCCCTTGGTCAGGATGACGTTGAGATAGTCGGTCACTTCCAGCGCGGCGTAATAAGCGCGGATGGCGTTTACAACGTCTTTGGCGGTCACTTCTCCCGACAAACTCGCATCCAGCACGTCCTGCCGATAGGTTGCAAAATATTCCTTTTCCTCTTCGGCAAGCGCCGCCGCCTCCTCGTACGTTAAGCTGATCTGCAAATCGTCAAAGGTGACGAACCCGAAATCTGCCGTGGCGCCGTCTACGATCTTAAAGTACACGGTGCGCCCGATGTATTCGTGCGCGTACATAAAGCGGCGCAGCAGCACCTGCGGCAAAAGCGGGTCGTTGAAGTACTCGCTGTTTGTC
This sequence comes from uncultured Clostridia bacterium, assembly GCA_944346885.1. Classification (GTDB taxonomy): domain Bacteria; phylum Bacillota; class Clostridia; order Christensenellales; family Borkfalkiaceae; genus Borkfalkia. The sequence goes on from CALVMR010000008.1 coordinate 67,902, forward strand.
ATGGTGACGAGCTCTTCGTCCGTTTCCGCGTCGCAAAGCGCCACATAGCAAGTGGGGTTTTTGGCGGTGCCGAGCATAAAGGAGAGAATGCCGTCTCCTTCCAGCACGAATTTGCTGCTGCGAAGCTGCAAGGCGCTACCTTCGTCGGTGATGAGGAAGGAGCTGCCCTCTTGCAAAAACTTTTGCACCGTTTGCCCGTTTTGGTCTATAAACCTGTCATCCCCCTCCCAATAGGTTTGCGCGGAGGAGACGTTTGCGCCCGAAGAGCCGGAAACGTAATACCAGCCGCTCAGGTCGCCGCTTTCAAACCCGGCGTTGGGCACCGTGCCGTAGCAGGTGGCTTCGCCGAAGGCGAGCTGCTTGCCGTGCAGCGCCCCGCCCGCAACGGTGAGAGACGCCGTGCCGTTTGTAAAGGTCACGTTCTGCAATTCGAGCTGCTGCCAGCCCGCAGACGCCGTGCCCTCGTACAGCGTTTGCCCGCTCTGCGAAACGGTAAGCTGCGCGCTGCCGTCCAGCCACGCGAGCAGGGTGACGGCGGAAGTGCCGTTCGCCCCGTCTGCACGGGTGAGGGTGAGCGTGCCCTCTTCGGAGGAAAATTCCGACGTGACGGGCACCGCGCCCGATTCCAGCGCAACGTCAAAGGTGAGCGTGCAGCCGGATACGGCGATGCTCTCCGCCGTAAAGAACAGGCGGTACTGCGAGCTGCTGCCTGCTTCCGCCTTTTGTTCCAGCCCGTACTGCACCGCTTCGCCGAAGGGCGTGTGCGCCCAGGCGGTCGCCTCGCCGCCGCTTTCGGTCAATTTGTAACAGGTGACGAACACGCTGCCGTTGAGCTGCGCGTTGTTTTGGTACGAAGAGGGGTCTAAGCACAGGCGGAAAAACACGTCTCCGTAATTGCGGTTCACTTCAATGAGCGCGCTGGCGATGCTTGCCCCGCCGTCCTCTTCGAGCGCGGCGAGCGCCTCTTCGTAACTTGCGGGCGCAAACTGCCCTTCGTACACGGATACGGCGCCATTGAAATAGGCGCTGCCCTCTTCAACGACCTCTCCGCTTTGGCTCTGCCCCGTAAGCTCCATCTCCACTTTTCCGATGGTGACGGTGTTGTTTTGCACCGTTTGCCGCTCGGCATACAGCGCAAACACCGCCGTGCCCAGCCCGACGCACAGCGCCAGCATCACGGAGAGCACAACGAGCAGGGCGATCCTGGTCCTTTTCATCCTTCCCCCTCCTTATTGCTCCGCCGCGGAAAGCACGAACACGAACCGCAGCTGCTTCCCCGCGTTGGAATACGGAGAATCCTTTTCCAGCCAAAAGCGCACGAGCACCACGGCTTCGCCCTCTTTTTCCGCTCCGTTGTAGAGGATCATGCCGTCCTCCACCGCGGCGGCGGGTCCTCCGTTTACGGAGACCGCCAGCCCCTCTATATCTTCCTGCCCCTCCACATAGCGGAGAGAGAGGCGCAGCTGCGCGGCAGGCTCTGCCAGCAGCGTGACCTCTGCGGAATCTACCGCGTCCTCCCCTTCGGGATACTCCCCCGCGATGGGGTACAGGTCTGTTTTTCCGGTAAAATACGCCTCCTCCTGCCCGAACCGCAGCTCGATCTTCTGCGGCTCTTTGTCGGCGTTGATGTTGCAGCCCGCCAGCGCAAACACCGCCAGCAGCGCCGCTATCAAAAACAAGAGCTTCCGCCTCATCCTCTTTTCTCTTCCCCCTTATGTTGTACGCTTCCCCCTGCGTTGCATGCCCGACATGCGGAGCAGAACATATTCCGCCCCGCATGCAGACGCACTAAAAACGATCTTACCCTCTCTGCGCCGCCGAAGCGGCGCAGCCGTCCTTGTTATTTGGTTGTTTACGCCGGGATCACGATGGTAACCGTAAGCGTAGCCGTATTGTATGTAGGAGCCTCGTCTATCGAATCTTTCATCGTGACGACAACTTTAACGGTATCCCCGTTTGCCAGCGCGTTGTCTGCGCCGAACGCAACGTCTTCCCCGTCCGTGACAACGACGTCGAAGTCGCCCGCGGAGGTCTCATCCAGCTCGGCGGTGACCGTGGTGATATCCGCGCCCGTGTAGCCGTCGATCGTTACGGAGTACTCAAAGGTCACCGATTCGCCGGGGTAGATCGCCTCTTCCGGATCGATGGCTTCGCCCAAAATGATGGTAGACGTATCCTTACCGATGGTAATGGTGTTCGTCCGCGAATTTTGATGGTTGACGTACGCGGCAAAGGCGGTAGCCGTTCCTGCAAGCGCAACGCACAGCAATACGACGAGGGTAACGATGAGCCCCCTTCTCTTGGTTTTCATACTTCTCATTTCCTCCTATCTATATGGAATTTGGTTTTGAATTTGTTTGCTTTGTTGGTTTGGGTAAAACCGTCCTAGATAACCTATCCGCCGCCCTTACAGGCGGCTGCCGCCCCGCGTGCGGCTTGCGGTTTGCCTGTATTTGCCTCCGCCGCCCCGTGTGCGGCTTGCGGTTTGCCTGTATCCCCTCTTTTGTGGGCTTCCCCCGCCGCTCGTTTGAGCGGCGGGG
>CALVMR010000009.1 GCA_944346885.1 uncultured Clostridia bacterium
GCCCGCTCGGGTACGGAGACTTCCGTGGCATTCACATCGGAGATCGTAGTCGTCGTTGCGGTGATCGACGTCGCATACGTGACAAGCCGCACGCCGTCGTTTTCCAAAAACTGCAGAGACATGGAGATCGTACCCAGAGCCGCCATTTCATAGCTCTTCGTCTCCTCGTTATAAGAAAACGCCTGCATCATCATGGGATCGGAATACATGGAAAATGCTGCGGTAAGATTGGCGACACTCTCCGTTAACTCTGTATAATCCGCAAGGGAAATTTCTCCGCCGTTCCAAGATTCGCTGCTCTCTCTGCCTTCACATCCCAGATAACGGGTATATGCCGCACAATAATACTTCCCGCCCTCCGTAAAATAATAAACCGTAGAAATCTCTGTTTCGAAATGCGGAGCAAGCACTCTTTCCGTTTCATCCTCTTTCACGATTTCATCGTTGACCCATTCCGAGTTTGTGATCGTTTGAATGAAAATACCCTGTTCGTTATCGACCCGATACGTGCTTGTATCTTGTTCCCATTCCCCGTATATCGCCGCCTCGTCCTGCGAATACGTGGAGCCCGTCGTCTGCGTCAGCGTGAAATTGCTCTCCGCCTCGTAATCGAGGCTGAGCGCCGTCTGCCACTGCGATTCGGAGACCTTCCCGAAAACGCCGCTTTCGTCACCGCCGCCGTCCTCGTCGCACGCGGCGAATGCAAAACACGCACCCGCGGCCAACAGCGCCGCCATGCACAAGACGGAAAATTTTGCCAAAATCTTTTTCATTTGCTCTCCTCCCGAAGGTTTTTTATTGTATCCCATTATACCCTCCCCCGAAAAAAGTCAAGCATTTTACCGTATTTTTCCAAAACTTTCCGAAATATGCGCAGAGTTTCTACTTCCGCCGCCCTTTTGCGTGTTCCTCCCCCGCTTTTGCAGGCAGCAAAAAGCGCCCGCGGAACGATCCGCGGGCGCTTTGCCTTTGCGTAAAACGCGCGTTACTGCATAACGGCTTCGCCGCCTGCTTCCTTGATGCGGGCAACGATCTTCTCCGCCTCGTCCTTGGGAGCGCCCTCTTTGATGGTGCCGAGGCTCTCGACGAGCGCCTTCGCTTCGGCAAGGCCGAGAGAAGTGAACTCGCGGACGGCTTTGATAACGTCGATCTTCTTTTCGCCGAAGCTCTTCAAAACGACGTTGAACTCCGTCTTCTCCTCTTCCGCGGGAGCAGCCGCGCCTGCTGCGGGAGCAGCCGCCACGGCAACGGGAGCGGCGGCGCTGACGCCGAACTCCTCTTCCAATGCTTTGACGAGCTCGTTGAGCTCGACGACCGTCATGCTTTTGATCTCTTCGATAAACTTAGCGACATCTGCCATTTTAAAATTTCCTCCGAATGATTTTTTTGATTTGATTTTTCCGTACAAATCACGCGGGCACGGCGCCGCGGGTTCGCCCGTTCGGGCAAGATTGCTTGGTTATGCGCCCTTCTTTTCCGCAATGGCGCCCAGCGCGACAACTAAGCCGCGCAGCATGGCGGAGAGCACACCCGCAAAGTTGGCGATCGGCGCCTGCATGGAACCGAGCATCTTTGCCAGGAGTTCTTCGCGCGAAGGCATGGATGCGAGTGCGGTGACGCCCTTTGCGTCTACATACGCATCGTCAACATACGCGCATTTGAGCACGATCTTTTCGGGCAGATCCTTGACCGCATCGACGAGCAGTTTGGACGCGGTGATCTCGTCCGCACTGAATGCCGTTGCGGTAGGCCCGTTCAGCGCCTCGTCAAACGCGGTCACGCCGAGCTCGTTGAATGCCTTGCGCAGCAAAGTGTTTTTGTACACCTTGTATTCGGCGCCCGCTTCGCGGAACTTGTTGCGCAGCGCGGAAACTTCCGCCACGGTGAGCCCTTTGTAATCGACAAAAACGACGGATTTGGAGGCAGCGATCTTTTGCTTGATCTCTTCCACAACTTGTTTTTTCGCTTCTAAATTAGCCGACAACTCTGTTACCTCCTTGTTCAGATTTTCTGCGGCGGCGCCGCAATGAAAAAGCTCTTCTGCCGCAGGGCAGAAGAGCCGTTCGCGCAAAGCGCGCAAAAAACAACCTTTTCTTCTACCTGAGCGGGCGGCGCTTGCCATTGAACCTTGCGGTGCCTGCCTTCTGCGGTAAAATTCAATTTTCTGCGACAGTATACCCGATCTGCGGGCAAATGTCAAGCAAAAACAATAGGGTCCACGCGTTTCTCGCACAAAGGTGCCGCGAAACGCCGAGATTTGAGGGAACAACCGCAGCCGAGCGGCTTTGCCGTAAGCGACGGTATTTCCTTCAACTCACGGAAAAATTTTTCGTCAGCTCGAAAAATTTTTCGTGAATATTGTTTACAGCTTTGCGTAATTGACCTTTACGCCCGGACCCATCGTGCTGGAAAGGGAAACGCTCTTGATGTACTGCCCTTTGGCAGCGGCGGGCTTTGCCTTGACGATGGCGTCCATCAGCGCGGTAAAGTTTTCGCCGAGTTTTTCCTTGCCGAAACTCTTTTTGCCGATCGGGCAGTGGATGATCGCCGTTTTATCCAAACGGTACTCCACTTTACCTGCCTTCACTTCGGCGATCGCCTTTGCAACGTCCATCGTGACGGTGCCGCTCTTCGGGTTCGGCATAAGACCCTTCGGGCCGAGAAGTTTACCGATGCGCCCGACGACGCCCATCATATCCGGCGTGGTGATGACAACGTCGAAATCGAACCAGTTCTCCGTCTGGATCTTTTGCACCATCTCTTCGGCGCCGACGTAATCGGCACCTGCCGCCGCAGCGGCGTCGGCGCGTTCGCCCTTGGCGATGACGAGCACTTTTTTGCTCTTGCCCGTGCCGTTGGGCAGCACGAGCACGCCGCGGACCTGCTGATCTGCCTGGCGGGGATCGACGCCGAGACGGACGTGCAGTTCGATGGTCTCGTCGAATTTGGCGCGCGCCGTTTCGATGACCAAGCCCAGCGCCTCGTCTGCGTCGTATAATTTGCTGCGGTCATACGCCTTGATGCTTTCGGCGTACCTTTTGCCGTTCTTCATTTTTAACCTCCTTGTGGTGCATGCGAGAAAGCTCTCTCCCACATTCTCCTTTACTCTTCGACGGTGACGCCCATGCTGCGGGCGGTGCCTTTGACCATGCTGATCGCGCTTTCGAGCGAGGTGGTGTTGAGATCGGGCAGTTTGAGCTTTGCGATCTCCTCCGCCTGCGCCTTGGTCAGTTTGGCTACTTTATCGCGGTTGGGACGGGCGCTGCCGCTTTCCAGCTTGCATGCCTGCTTGATGAGCACGGGCACGGGCGGCGTCTTCAAAATGAAGGTGAACGACCTATCCTGGTAGATGGTGATGACGACGGGGATGATCAGCCCCGCCTGGTCTGCCGTTTTGGCGTTGAACTCCTTGGTGAACCCCGGAATGTTGATGCCGTGCGGGCCGAGCGTGGAACCGACGGGCGGGCCGGGGGTAGCTTTGCCTGCGGGAAGCTGCAACTTTACGACCGCAGTGATCTTTTTAGCCATAACTCCTCCTCTTGCTTGTGGTAGTAACAAGGCGCACATTGCAAAATTGCGTTTATTTTGCGCCTCTCCCACTTATCAAAACGGCGAAACCGCGCGTTTTTACGAATTTTCTTCCTCCGCGGGGGGCTCCTCCGGCAGCGCGGCGTCAAGCTTGCGCAGCTGCGAGTATTCCACCTCCACGTCGGTGTTCCGCCCGAACATGACGACGCTGACCGTCGCCTTCTGTGCGGAATCGCTGCAATCTTTGATCTTTCCGATAAACCCTTCCAGCGGACCGGCGTCGATGCTTACGGTATCTCCCGCCGCGAAATCGGCATTCACCACGACCTTTTCCAGCTGCATTTTGCGCACTTCCTCCTCTTTGAGAGGGAGCGGCCTGCCCTGCGGCCCGACAAAGCCCGTTACCCCGCGCGTGTTGGTCACAAGGTACCAAACCTGGTTGGAATAGATCATCTTGATGAACACATAACAGGGCAAGAGCTTGCGCTCCACGACCTTGCGTTTGCCGTTCTTTTCCTCGATGGTCTGCTCCATCGGGATCTTCAAATCAAAGATGCTGTTTTGCAGATTGTTGTTTTCGATAAGCTGTTCCAGGCTGCTCTTCACCATCATTTCGTAACCCGAATAGGTGTGCAGAACGTACCACTTTGCCTGGTTTTCGAGGGAATTTTCCATTCCTCCCTCCTTACACGCCCGTGCCGCCGATGCTTGTGATCAGGTCGAGCAGCGCGCCCAACCCGTAATTGATCGCCCCGAATACGACAAGGAAGGCAATGACGACGGCAAGCACCGCGCCCGTCGATTTGACCACCTTGCCGAACGAGGGCCACGTCACCTTTTTAAGCTCGGAAAAGACCTCTTTGATCTTCCTGCCCATGCGGACGAAAATATTCGGCTTTTTTGCTGCTGTTTTCGCTTTCATTGCAATCTCCTAATTCCCCCTGCCCGAAAAAAAGGCGCGGGCAAAAACGGCATGCCGCCTTATTTGGATTCTTTGTGAACGGTATGCTTTTTGCAGAAAGGGCAGTACTTGTTGAGCTGCAAGCGCTCCGGATCGTTCTTTTTGTTCTTCATGCTGTCGTAATTGCGGTGTTTGCACTCGGTGCATTCAAATACGACTTTCGCTCTGTTGATGGCAGCCATTTTTTAAACTCCACGCAAAAAAATCACACCCGTTTCGTGGTGCGTTCTTGAAGTGTATCATAATCCGGTTGGCTTGTCAATCGATTTTGCCGCCTTTTGCGCGCACTTTTTGATTTTTTCCGCAAAATGCCGCCGCTCTTGCGCGGAAGCGGAAAAAGGCGGGGCAAATCCCCGCCGTTTGCGGATTTTTTCGGCGGACCGCGCAAAAACCCTTGCGCTTTTTTGCCCTTTCCATATATAATAAGAGCGAATACCGCCGCGGCGGCGTTTTGCAGCGCACCGCGGCACAAGGAGCTTTGCCATGCAGGCGATAAAACTGGCGGAAAACATTTACTGGGTGGGCGCGATCGATTGGAATTTGCGCAACTTCCACGGCTATGAGACCGAAAAGGGCTCTACCTACAACGCCTACCTCATCCTCGATGAAAAAGTTACCCTCATCGACACGGTAAAAGAGGGATTCGGCGACGAGATGCTCGCGCGGATCCGCTCGGTGATCGACCCCGCGAAGATCGATATCGTTGTTTCCAACCACGCGGAACCCGACCACAGCGGCTGCCTGCGGCTGCTCAAAGCCGCCGCGCCGCATGCGCAGATCTACACCGCCGCGGGCGCGGGCGTCAAAGACCTTACCGCCTATTACGGAGACTTGGGGTACACCGGCGTAAAGGCGGGGGAAACGCTCTCCCTCGGCAAGCGCACGCTCACCTTTGTGCCCACCCCCATGGTGCATTGGCCGGATAACATGGTCTCCTTCCTCACCCCCGACAACATCCTCTTTTCCAACGACGCGTTCGGGCAGCACTACGCCTCGGACGAGCGGAAGGATACCGAATGCGACCTGCCCGAAGCGTTTATCCAGGCGCGCAAATACTATGCGAATATCGTGCAGCCCTACGGCATGCAGACGGGCAAGGCGCTGGCTGCGGTGGCAGCGCTGCCCGTTGCCGCCATCTTCCCCAGCCACGGCATTTGCTGGACGGAACACATCCCCGAAATTTTGGCGCTGTACCGCAGCTGGGCGGCGGGCGAATACGACGATACGGCGGTCATCGTGTACGATACCATGTGGCACTCCACCGAAGCGATGGCGCACGCGATCGAAAGCGCCTTCCTTTCCTGCGGCAAAAAGCCCCGCCTGTACAATTTGCATTACTGCCACAATTCGGATATCATTGCCGACGCGATGACGGCGCGCTACATCGCCGTCGGCTCCCCCACCCTCAACAACAACATGATGCCCTCCGTTGCCTCTTTCCTCACCTACTTTAAGGGGCTGACGGGGAACAAAAAACTAAGCATCGCCTTCGGCTCCTACGGCTGGGGCGGGCAGAGCCCCGAACAGGTGGAAAAGCTGCTTGCCGAATGCAAGTGCGAACCGCTTTTGCCCGCCGTGCGCATCGCCTACAAGCCCACCGAAGAGCAGCTTGCGGCGCTGACCGAAAGCGTGAAAAACGCGATCGCCGCGCAGCAATAACGCCAAAAGAAGCAAGCCTCCCGCAAAAAATTGCGGGAGGCTGTTTTTTTATCGGTTTTGCGGCGGCACGCCGCCGCAAAGGGGTGCGGAGGCGGGCGGCATACCGTTGAAAGGCAGGGAGCGCACCGCCGCAAAAGGGCGCGGAGGCGGGCGGCATACCGTTGAAAGACAGGGAGCGCACCGCCGCAAAAGGGCGCAAAGGCGCGCCGTTGCGGGGCGGCTTTTGCGCCGCCCGCGCACGTTTTTTACGAAATACGGATCACGCGGTATTGTGCAAAATCCTCGTGCACGGAGCCGCTGACCGTACTCGGATAACTGTTTTGCGCGTTCCAGCTGTTGCCGCCGCGCACGGCTTTGCCGTCGATCAGGTCTCCGTAGCCGATCTCGACCCCCTCGTAGCGGAAAGAATTTGTCCACTGCGTTCCTTCCGTATTTCCCTGGCAGCTTATACCGCCGCCCTCGCGGTAACAGTACACTTGTGCGCCCCATAATGCCTTGCCGGACGCATCCTCCGGCGTTCCGCCGATAAAGGTGCCGCCGTACAATTTGACGTTTGCGCCGGGATCCACCGCAAAATAGAGCCCGGAACGCCCCGCGGTATGCCCCGCGCCGTCGGCTGCGTTGTACTCCGTGCCCACGCCGCTGAACACGCCACCGTAAATAGAGAGCGCGGTGGTCTCTTCGCCGTAATAGATGCCGTCGCTGCCGCCTCCGTCCTTCGGCGTGTTGCAGACATAGGTGCCGCTGTAAACGGTGACGGACGAGGGCCGCACGGGAGACGTGCCCGCCGTATCCTCCACGGTGATGGCGGCGGATTCTCCCGAAAGGGAAACGGCGCCATCCTCCCCGTTTTCTTCGCCGAAGACAACGCGGATATCGCTGTACACCGCAAACGCCGCCGTGCCGCCCACTTCAAAGACGGCGCCTTCGATCACCGCTTCATCCTCCGCCGAACTTCCCATAACGAACGCACCGCTGCCGCGGCGGAAGGCTTCGTTCTTTCCGTTATGCGTATACGGGTCGGTGAACACACCGCCGTTGATCTGCACGGAACCGCCGTACATTTTAAAGGCGTAGGACGCGGCGGGGCCCGCCGTCGCCTTGCTGCTTTCGCCGTTCGGCGCGTAGGCGTCCGCCCCGATAAAGGTGCCGCCATTGATCTTCGCCGTACCGTTATGTACGAGGATGCCGTTGCCCATGTTGGCGGAATAGGCGCCGCCGTTGATGGTAAGGCTGCCGCCGACCACCTCCACGGCGTGCCCGCCCGTCGTGTTTTTATGGAACGCCCAAGCGCCCGCGCCGCCCGGCGGCATCAGCCAGCCGCCGTTTTCGTCGTACCCGCTGCCTTCCGAGGAAACGGAAAGCGTTCCCCCGCCGAGCGTGACCGTGCCGTTGCTGACGTACAGCCCGCCGCCTCCCTCTGTGTTGCGGATGACTCCGTCCGTAAGGAAAACTTCGCTTTCGCCCGTCTGCCCCGTTTGCGCGCCCTGCACACGCACGGCGTAGCTGCGCACGACGAGATCGGCATAACTGTTTGATCCCGCGCCCTCCTCCGTTTGGTATACGTTGGAAATGCCTGTGTGCGTCACATTGAACGTTGCCCCTTCCGCCAAGAGTTGCCCGCCCTGCACAAAGACGCCGTTGTACATGGTGGCGGCGGGGGTGCCGTCTTCGTTCCAAGAGAGGGCAACGCTTTCGTCTATCGTCGAAGCTATGGAGACCGCTGTGTCTTCGGCAAAGGTCACGTCGCCGCCCGCCACATACAGCGCCGTGGCACGGGTGGAAGTGATCGTCAGCGAGCCGCTTTGCAGCTCCAATTTTTGCTGCGCCGTGCCGCTCTCCTCTTCCCAGACCGCAACGCCCAAACCGTTGGACCACACCTCGGCTTCGCCGTTCAGCACGATATTGCCGCCGATCGCGGCGACCGCCGTGGAATTGAGCGTTGTTTCTGCGCCCATATCCATTTTGACGTACAGCTTTTTGCCGCTGCCGCCTTGGTAGTTGATGCTGCCGCCCTGCGCCACCAGCCCGACGGAATCGGCGCCCTCTACCGCAACGGAGCACTGCCCTTGCAGATCGATATCCGCGGCGGCATTTACGCCGTAATTGCCGCTGCTGCCTTTCTTGTCGCCGCTGCTCTCCTTTGCCGGCACGGTGATGTCGATGTTGCGCAGCGAAACGTGCTGCGCGGCGCGCCCGCCCTGCGGGCTCGCCGCATATACGCCGACGTTGTTGCTTCCCCCCGCAAAGGTAAAATCGGCGTTCGCCACTTCCGCTTCGCCGCCGCGCACATACACGCCGTACTGCGACGAACCGGAAAGCTCGAATTGCAGCCGCTCCTGCGCGCCGCTTGCGGAAAGATCGCCGCCATCGACGCGGATCGCCGCGCCGAGGTACCCCGCCTCGCCCGCCGCCGCGTCCGCGTCGGCGGAGGGATCGGTATCGTCCTTGCGGAAAGAGCCGCCCGTTACGACCATCCTCCCGCTGTCTACCCGGACGGTATCCCCGTTATCCGAAGAAAATTTTCCGCCCGAAACACGCAGGTAATCGTGTTCGCTTTCGGCTTCATACCGGCAGCGGATGCACACGCCGTTTTCCACGGCGTCGAACACGGTGCCCTCTTCGGCAGCCATGTACCCGCCGGAGGCATAGATGCCGTACGAATCCGCCGTGCCGAAATAGGTGGCGTACGAACCGCCGCGCGCGTACATGTTGCCCGCACGCATCTCCACCGTGGCATAGTTGTTTTGGTCCGTTGCCTGTGCCTTTACGCCGTAATAGCCGTATACGTTGACGGTGAACGCCTGCCCGCCCTCCGGCACAGGCTCGGTCAGCGGTGCGTACTGCGGGGCGCCGCCTTCTCCCACGGTGCGCAGCACTTCGTAGCTGTAACGGAAGTCCGCCCCCTTTTCGGCGGCGATGGTCGTGGTGCCGACCGAATCGTCGTTGATCACATGATACAGGTAGAGATCTTCTTGCAGCAGATCGCCGAACGCGCCGCTAAACTTCTGCCCTTCGCCAAACTGCGCCCCTTCGTCAAAGTACATATTGCCGTTGACGAACCAGTGCCGCCCCTCCCCCGTTTCGGCGCCCGCCTCCGCCGCCGAAACGGACGGCGCGATAAACGGCAGCGTTTGCCCCGCAAAAACGTTGTACTGTTCGGGGTCGGCAGCGTTGCGCAGATAGAGATCGGCGGTGACCGTTTGGGCGCCGATGGTGCCGCCGCTTTTGCCGCTTTGCGCGGCAGACCAGCCGCCCCCCGCAACGGGCGCGGCGTATTCGCTTGCCTTCGGGCCGCTGACAAACGCCCCCGCCGATACGGTGAGCGTGCCCCCGCCGATGCGCAGCACGCTGCCGACGGGATTGTAGAACGAGCCGCCCTGCGAAGCGGAGGTATCGATGATGGTCAACCGCACACCGTTTTCGATGTTGAGCATCGGGTCTCGGTTATTGCGCTGGATCTCATGCCCGTTCAAATCTAAGATGAGGTCGGCGCCGACGTCCGTCACGCCGGAGGTGATGATGAGCGGGTTATCCACCCCTTCCGCGATCTGGATGTTGGAATACCCGTTTTCGATGGCAGCGATCAGCTCTTCGACGTTGTTGACCAACACCTGTTCGGCAACGATGTATTCCAACTCTCCGTCGTAGATATCCGACCCAGAGGAGACCTCCTCCTCGTACCTGCCCTGCGTGAACAGGATGCCGAGCAGCGTGCACAGCACGAGCAGCAGCGAACAAAAGGCGAGCAGCCCGTATTTTAAGCGAAGACCCTTCATGCGGCGCCTCCCGTTCCGCTTTCGGACGCCTGTGCAAACAACACGTTGAGCCGGGTGGAAAACCCTTTGCTCAGCGCCTCGGAAAGGGTATATTTTTTTGCGCCGCCCTCTTCCGCCGCAACGTCGAAATACGGATCGTCGGAAAGATCGCCGAAGAAAATGTAATCTCCCGCCGCCGCTTCGTTGGAACACACGCCGTACAGCCCGCGCACGCCCGCCGCCGACGAAAGGTCTGCCTGCGCCGCGGTGAACGCGCCGCCTGCAAAGGCATAAAAGGACTCGACGGCGTGCTCTACGGAAGCCGAGCCGGGCGCGGAAGAGACGGGCGCAACGTGCTCGAAGGAGAGTGCCGCACCGCCCTGCTCGTAGTTATACGTTTTTGTGATGCGCACCTGCGTTTCCCCCTCCTCGCGCAGCGCGCCGCCCGAAAGGGTGTACACGGGCAGATCGCGCGTGAAATGATACCCCGATACGGTTGCGCCGTTTAGCTCGTACGGCGCGGCGCCTCTCTGCGGTTCGGTAAGCAGCGCGCCGTGCGTCTCCTCCGTCCATTCGTCCGAAAAATCGCCGTTTGTGTTGCGCTCGGTCACCGTGATAAACAGCATAAACGTTTTGCTTTCCGCCTGCGCCGCTTCAAAATACATGGAGGGCACGCGCAGATCCACCGTGTAGAAGGGGACCTCTTTTTCGCAATCGATATACAGCAGCGGCGCCATTTTGTTGGACGCGCTGCCGCCGCCGACGACGCCGCCCTGCGCCGCTTCGGTGCGCATGTACCCGACGGAATAGCGCGCCGTTTGCATCTGCGCCGTAACGGAGATCTCCGCCGCGCCGTTTTCCGCTTTGGCGGTGATGCTGCCCGTATGCGCTTCGCGCGAGCCCGTAAACCCGCCCGTGACCGAAAGCCGCTGTTCGAGCGCCGAAACCTGTTCCGCCGCGAGCCCGTCGGTACGGTCTCCGTAATTTTTAGAACGGGCGGTCTCTATGATACGTTCGCCCGCGGCAAAGGCGCGTTCCTCCGCCGTGCCGACCTCGTACTCCTCCCCCGCGGCGTCTGCATTGCGGATCGTATAAACGAGATCGCGCAGCACGTATTGCGGGGAGATCGCCGTATAAGAGCCGCCCTCGTTCACCGCCGCAAGCTGAAAGGCAAGCCCCTCGGCAAACTCGGCGGGCGCGTAAAAGCGCAGGGTGCTTTGCAGCGCCACCCCGCTGACGCGCTCGACGCTGCCGCTTTCCCCCACATAGTTGCGCAGGTCGAAGCGCACGCTGCGCGCCGTGTTCGTGGCGCTCTTATCGCCGTCTTCCAATTCCAGCCAATAGTCTGTGTTGGCAAACGTGAGCGAAGAAGCGTCTGAAATGGTATACGAACAGACAAAACGGCTCAGCGAAGTGCCCACGTTGCCGCTGACCGCGCCCGTATAGCGCGCCAGCGTGACCCCCGTGAGCAGAATGCCGAGTATGACCAGAAAACACAGATATGTGAAGATCGGGTATTTTTTCTTTTTTCCCTGCTTCTCCATTGCTTGCTCCGCTTCTTTTATCCCTGCTTTTTTGCGCCGCCGCCCTGCGGGCAAGCCCTTTTCGCCGCGCCGCCGCCCTGCGGGGGGCGTTACCGCAGGTCTTTGCCGCCGCTTTCCCCTTTTTCTTCCGCGGCGTTTTCCGCCTTTTCGCCTCCCGCCGCTTGTTTTTGTTCGGCGCGCCGCCGCAACAGGAAGGAGAGCAGCGCCGCCGCGCCCCACACCGCCGCGCCCGCCGCGAGCAGCACAAGGATGCCGAAAGGCGTTTGCACAAAGGCGATGAATTTTCCGAAGCCGCCCAGCACGCCGACCACCTTGCCGACCACGGCGCTTTGCGGCACCGTAAAGGGGTCCTGCCCGCTGTTTGCGTCTCCCTTGGTGATGAACCCGTCGGCTGCGCGGAGCACGATGCGGTGGGTAACGTACTGCCCGCGATCCGCGTCTAAAAACGTGATGACGTCTCCCACGGCGTAATCCTCTTCCGCATGGATGAGGATGCAATCGCCCGCGGCGATGGCGGGCTCCATGCTGCCCGTTTCCACCACGGCAAACCCGTAGCCGAACACGGTGGGGATGCCGACGCCGAACGCATGCCGCGCAACGAGCGTATAGATGTTGTACACCAGCAGCAGCCCGATCAGCGTAAACGCGAGCACACGCAGGGCGATGCCGATGGCGCGCAAAGCCTTTTTCATGCCTATCCTTTTTGCCGAAACGGCGGCTTTGCCGTCGCGTCCGCTTTACGCGGCAAGCCGCGCCTGCAAAGCAATGTGCAGGAGGTAACTTGCCTCCGCCTCGCCCGCAGCGGTATCGGCGGCGTCGTTGTGCCGCCAAAACCACTGCAACTCGAACACCGTGGCGGAATGCGCCTCCACCGTCATGCCCGAAACGCCCAGCTCTTCCACGCCGACATAGCCGCCCGCGCCCGAAACGTATACGCCGTCTCGCTCCAAGCGGTATACAAGTTCGATGCCGTATTCGTTTTCCTCGGCAAAGGCGAGAGAAAACTCCACGGCGTCTGCATTCCTGTTTTCAAACACAAAGCGGTATGCGCCGTGCATGCCGGGGACGATCACGCTGTCTCCGAAGCGCTCGTTGAAAAACACTTTCAGGTCGCTCTGCGCCTCCCAGCTCGTGCCGCCTTCGTCCGTAACGAAGATGGTGGGCGCGTACAAGCCCTGCGAAGGGCGCACGGCGCCCGCCGCGAGCAGGGCGGAGAGCACGGTGACCGCCGCCAGCAGCAGTACGAACACGAGCAGCGGGAACAGGCGCAGCGCGTTCAGCGTGGCGATGTGGATATGCCCCGCGCCGAGCAGGTTGCCGTTTCCGTCTAAATACGCCGCCGCCTCCTCTTCGCCCGCGGGATAAAAGAGCACGCCTTCGCCCTCTTCGCGGAAAAAACCGCGCTCCTCGCCCTCTTCGCCGTACCAAACGCCACGGCGCAGTTTGCCGATGCGCGCCCCGTACTTATCCGTCAGCGTGGCGCGGCGCGGAAGCCGTGCTTTGACGGCGGAATTTTCCTGCACGCCAAAAGGACCCGCCGCTCTGTTCTGCGGGTCTTTTCCGAAAGGCGGGGGCTGCGCCCCGCTATCGGCGCCTGCCGCGCTTTGCGCGGGCGCCGTTTCGCCCTCCGCCCCCTGTGCGGCGGAAAGCGTTGTTTGCCTGTTTTTTCGTTCGCTCGGCGCCGCCTGCTCCTCTTCGGGCAGGGCGCCGCTTCCCATCCTGTTTTGAGAGGTATTTTCCATTGCCGTACGGTTCTCCGAAACGAAAGAATTCATACTTCCAATAAAATATACCCCCCCCCGTGCAACGATCTCTTTGCAAAACCCCTCGCTGCACCTGTACGGTACGCCGTTTTCAGTTGTCTTATGTAGCGGGCCTCTTCCCGGATGAATTACGGCGGCAAAAAACTCTTACGGCGCGGCACCTGCCGCCGCCGTACACCTCGGCACTGCAAAGAAAAAAACCGTGCGCGGGGAGGCGGGTAATCCATTCGCTTGGTCATGCCACGGCGCGCGCTTTTGTTTGCCTTTTGCGGCGCCCTCTGCTTGCCTTTCCCTCATCTGCGGCTTGCCGCCGCGGCGCATGCGCATGGAGCATGCCCTTTTGCCCTGCTTTTTTCCATTCTCTTTTCCCCGAACGGCACGCCGCCGCCACATAAACGGTATGCTTCGGGGACCGTTCCCGCCTCCGCCGCGGCGGAGGCGGGAAACGCTGCCCTTATCCTATTTGCCTTGTTGCATTAAGCGAGCGGAGATTCTTCGCCCTGCACGGCAACATAGGAGATCTCGAACCCGACCGTAGCGGCGTTTTTGCCGACCCACGAATCCAGTTTGTCTGCCAGTTCCTGCCCAAGGGTATCCGCAGATTTCCAAACCAGCTCTACAAAGAACACGACCGAGCTGCCCGCCGCAAGAGAATACTCTTCCAGCTTGCCGCCCGTGACCGCCGTATCGCCCGCGGAAGCGCCCGTGTTCGTCGAATATTTTACATCCAGCACGAACAGCTGCGCTACTTCCGTTTCGGTGGGCGCGTCCGTTGCCACGCCGACGTCGCCGTACTCGCAGCTTTCGTTGAGCGTGACCGTGACCGCGCCGACGGTGACGTTGAGCAGCGCGTCCACTTCCCCGTTGTTGGTGATGGTGACCGCTTTTACAACGCCGTTGGAATGCGTGCGCTCCGAACCGGCGGTTTTATTCGTCTCCGTCCACGCGTCCTTGGAAGGCGTTAAAGACTGCCCTTCGAACAAAACGGTGGAATCCCCCGCGGGATCGAACGCGATATCCCAAAGCGCCACATCGACGGAAGCGCTTGCCTTGCTGTTGCTCGTGTAACGGGCAAACGTGCTGCCGAGGAAGCAGCAGCTGATCGCCGTCAAAACGACGAGCGCAAGGATCAGTTTGGAAACGATCCTCTTCTTTTTGACCATACATCCCTCCTGATTTAACAGTATCCTGAATATTTGTACAGCGCGCGGATGTGGCGCCGCGGCGCATATACTGCCTGACTTTTGTTTGCGTGCTTGCCTTTTGCCCCGCGCCCGGCGAAAACGCCGGCGCGGCTTTACCGCCCGTCCTCTTCTTCGCCGTTGTTCAGCGCGGCGGAAGCGGCGGCTTCCTGCCTTTCCTGCCCGCTCTCCTGCGGCGCTTCCTGCCCTTCGCGGGCGGCGAGCAGCTCGCGGAGGCGGCGGATCTCGGCGTCCTTTTCGCTTTCGTTTTCCGCTTCGGCGGCGGCTTCTTGCTGCTTGCTGCGGCGGTTGCTCAGCGCGATGCGCGTAACGTCGTAGGCGACGTACAACAGCACGGGCACGCCGATCACGACGACGATGCCGACGGGCGTTTGCAAAAACATGGCAAAACCGCCCAGCCCCGCCACGCTGCCCGTGCACAGCCCGATCACGTTTTCGATGGGAATGGCGCCGTCATCGCCGGGGCTGGCGTCGCCCTTGGTAACGACGTAAACGATGGCGCTCTCCCCGTCGGCAAGGTCGGCGCGGACCACCCGCACGATGCGGTGGGTGACGAATATATCCTTTGTGCGGTAGGTGACGATATCGCCCTCTTGCAGCCGCTGCCTGCCCTCCTCGTCAAGCAGGCGCACAAAAATGAGCGCCCCCGCGGCAAAGCCGCCCTCCTCTTCGCCGTCCATCGAACCCGTGGTGACCGCCATGGGCGCAACGCCGAAAATATCCGGCGGCACGTCCTCATTGGTGCTGCCCTTGATGATCAGCGTTAAATTGACCACAAAGACGGGGATGAGAATAACGGCGAGCACAATGAGGATGACGAGGCTTGCGATATCCCCCTTTGTGCGGCGCTTTTTGGGCTGTTTTTCTGCCTTTGTTTCTTCTTCCAACGGTATTCCCCCTTCCGCATTTTTCCGCCCCGTTATGCAGGCATTGCGCTCAGCGTGCACATTATAGTGTATTTTAACTATATTGTCAACTCATTTTTGTTATATTTACATTTAATTTTCATAGTACAATGGTACGAGAAACGTGCGGAGGAATTTTCATGGACGTCATTGAAAAACTGAACAAACTCCGGTTGAAACGCAACATGAGCGTGTACCGCTTGGCGGAGCTTTCCGGGATCAATCAATCGACGTTGGCAAACACGTTTTCCAGCGGGACGGTGCCTTCGCTGGCGCATTTGGAGATCATCTGCAACACGCTGGGCGTGACCCTCGCGCAATTTTTTACGGACGACGAAGTGCTCATGCGCCTGACCCCCGAAGAAGCGGATTTTTTTACGCAGTATAAACGCCTGCCCGAAACGGTGCGCGCCGCGGTGCGCCGCATCGTAGACGCCATCGCCGACGCCGCGCACTGACGCGGCGGATGAACGCCGCCTTTTGCGCGCAACACTTTTATCGTATGCGGGCGCCGCTTTGCAGTTGCCGTTTACGCCAAAAAAATTCCCGCCCCGCGGCATTGCCGCGGGGCGGGAACCTATATTTGCTTTTTTCTGTTTTCTCTTTGCGGCGGTCGGGCTGCACCGCCGTGCAAAAATGTCCCTGCGGGCGAGGCGCGGCGCCGCCCGCGCGCGTTACAGCACTTTGGAAAGAAAATCTTTGAGCCGCTCGTTTTGCGGATCGCCGAAAATGTGCTGCGGCGTGCCCTGTTCTTGGATCTTGCCGCCGTCCATAAAGAGGACGCGGGTGGCAACTTCGCGCGCAAACCCCATCTCGTGCGTGACGATGACCATCGTCATGCCCTCGTCGGCAAGTTCTTTGATGAGCGCCAGCACTTCCCCGACCATTTCGGGGTCGAGCGCGGAAGTGGGCTCGTCAAAGAGCATGACCTTCGGGTTCATGGCGAGCGCGCGCACGATGGCGATGCGCTGCCGCTGCCCGCCCGAAAGGGTGGAAGGGTACACGTGCGCCTTATCCGCAAGCCCGATGCGCGCAAGCAGGCGCATGGCGTTTTCGCGCGCGTCCGCCCGGATCTGCGCCGCCGTCGTCTGCACGGGCAAGAGCGCGCGCTTTTTCTCCTTGCCGCGGAACAGGTTGGCAAACTTGATAAAAAAGTTTTTCGCCTTGGTTTTGCGCAGGTCGTGCAGCCCGATGTGCACGGGCGCGAGCGTGATGTTTTTGAGCACGTTCATGTTGTTGAACAGGTTGAACTGCTGGAACACCATGCCCATGCGGCGGCGGTGCAGGTTGATGTCGACCTTCCTGTCTACGAGGTTCGCGCCCTCGAAGTAGACGGCGCCGCCCGTCGGATCCTCCAGCACGTTCAGACAGCGCAGAAAAGTGCTCTTGCCGCTGCCGGAAGGCCCGATGATGGCGACCTTTTCGCCCTGCTCGACCTTGTCGGTAATATCGTCCAGCACGGTCAGCTCGCCGAATTTCTTGGT
>CALVMR010000010.1 GCA_944346885.1 uncultured Clostridia bacterium
CATCGGGCATTGCAAAAGCGCAATGCCCTTTTTTCATGCCGTTTTTTGCCGAAACATGCCGTTCCGCGTTAAAAATTTTTAATTTTTTTTGTGTAACTATTGAAAAGCATAGAAAATTGTTGTATAATAAATAAGGAAGTAACAGGGGCGTCTTTGCCGACGGAGGTGCAACATGGATACCGTAGATTTCCCGCTGTATTTGTTCCATCACGGAAAAAATTACATGGCGTACGAAACGTTCGGCGCGCACCCGTGTAAGGAAAACGGGGCAAAAGGCTACCGTTTCAGGGTCTGGGCTCCGCATGCCGAAAGTGTTTCGATCGTCGGGGACTTCAACGATTGGGACCCGGACGCCTCTCCCATGCAGCGCGTGCTCGACGGCGAAACGTTTGAATCGTTTATTGCGGGGATGAAGGAGTACAGTACCTACAAATACTGCATCCGCACCCGCGACGGGCGCAGCCTGTACAAAGCGGACCCGTATGCGTTCCATGCGGAAACGCCCTCCAAAACCGCTTCCAAAACGTACGATCTTTCCGGATTCAAATGGGGAGACAAAGAGTATTTAAAAGCGCGCAAAAAGAGGAATCCTTATGCCTCCCCGATGAATATCTATGAAATGAACGCGCTCTCCTGGCGCCAATACGGCGACGGGAACTATTTTGATTTCAACAAACTGATCGAAGATCTCATCCCGTATCTGCGGAGCATGCACTACACGCATGTGGAGTTTATGCCGCTCAGCGAATACCCGTATGACGGGTCTTGGGGGTATCAGGTAACGGGATATTATGCGATCACCTCCCGCCTCGGTACGCCGCACGATTTTATGCGCCTCGTAAACGAATTGCATAAAAACGGCATCGGCGTTATTTTAGACTGGGTGCCCGCGCATTTCCCCAAAGACGCGCACGGGCTGTACGAGTTTGACGGAGAACCGCTGTACGAGAGCGGGCAGTGGGATCGGAAGGAGCACAAAAGCTGGGGGACGCACCGCTTCGATTACGGCAGGGCGGAAGTGCTCTCTTTCCTTATTTCCAATGCCGTATTTTTCTTCGATAAATTTCACATCGACGGGCTGCGGGTGGATGCGGTCGCCTCCATGCTCTATCTCGATTACGACAAACGCCCCGGCGAATGGCTGCCGAACAAGTACGGCGAAAACAAAAATCTCGAAGCGATCGAGTTTTTGCAGCGGCTGAACAGCACGGTCTTTTCGCAATTTCCGGATGCGCTGATGATCGCGGAAGAATCCACCGCGTGGCCGCTCGTCACAAAGCCGGTCGATATCGGCGGGCTCGGCTTCAATTTTAAATGGAACATGGGCTGGATGAACGACGTGCTCGATTACATGCAGACCGACCCGTACTTCCGCAAAGGCAATCACAACCGGTTGACGTTTTCGATGATGTATGCGTTTACCGAAAATTATGTATTGCCCATCTCGCACGACGAGGTGGTGTACGGCAAGCATTCGCTCGTCGATAAAATGCCCGGAAATTACGAGGAAAAATTCGCAAACGTGCGCGCCTTTATGGGGTACATGCTTTCGCACCCCGGAAAAAAGCTCTTGTTTATGGGCTGCGAATTCGGGCAGTTCAAAGAATGGAATTACAAAGAGGGGCTGGAATTTTTCTTGGCGGAACAGTATCCGATGCATGCGAAGTTGCAGCAGATGAACGCCGACCTCAACGAATTTTACCGCACCACGCCCGCCTTTTACGAGATAGAAGATTCGTGGGACGGGTTTGAATGGGTCGCCCCGAACGATGCGGACAGGAACGTGGTTGCCTACCTGCGGAGAGACGGGCAGGGGAACACTTATTTGGTCGCCGTCAATTTTTCCGGCGTTGCCACGGCAGATTACCGTTTGGGCGTGCCGAAGGGGAAATATAAACTCGTATTCAACACCGACGACGGAAAATACGGCGGTTCGGGCACGATGCGCAAGCGCATATTCAGCACCGAACGCAAACCCAGTCACGGCAAGGAATATTCGATCCGTATCGAGATCCCTGCGCTGAGCTGTCTGTATCTTGAAAAGATCCTCTGACCGTTTCGGCGGAAAAGAGTGAACTTGCAGCAAACCAAAACTAATTTTCAGGGGGACTGAATATGCAAAGAAAGAAAGAGTGCGTTGCAATGCTCCTTGCCGGCGGGCAGGGCAGCCGCTTGTACGCGCTCACGAACAACATCGCTAAGCCTGCCGTTCCGTTCGGCGCGAAGTATCGCATCATCGATTTTCCGCTCAGCAACTGCATCAATTCCGGGATCGATACGGTCGGCGTGCTCACGCAGTACCAGCCGCTTCGGCTCAACGAGTACATCGGCAACGGCCAGCCGTGGGATCTTGACCGCAACTTCGGCGGCGTACATATCCTTTCGCCGTATCAAAAAAAGTCGAAGTCTGCTTGGTACGAGGGGACGGCGAACGCCATCTACCAAAACCTAAATTTCATCAAAATGTATAACCCCGAATACGTGCTCATCCTTTCGGGCGACCACATTTACAAGATGGATTACAGCAAGATGCTCAAAGCACACATAGATACGGGCGCGGATTGCACGATCGCCGCGATCGAAGTTCCGTTGAAAGAGGCGTCTCGCTTCGGCATCCTCAATACGAATGCTGACGGCTCTATCTATGAATTTGAGGAAAAGCCCAAACAGCCGAAGAGCACGCTCGCTTCTATGGGCGTATACGTCTTTACGGCGGAAAAGTTGTACAAATACCTCGAAGCGGATGAAAACGACCCCGAATCTTCCAAAGACTTCGGCAAAAACGTGTTGCCCGCCATGCTCAACGCGGGAGAGCGCATGTTTGCTTATAAGTTTGAAGGGTATTGGAAAGACGTCGGCACGATCGCTTCGCTGTGGGAGGCGAACATGGACCTGTTGGACGAGCAGCCCGCCTTCGACGTGGCGGATGCCTCTTGGAAGATTCATTCGCGCAACCCGCTTGCGCCCCCCGAATATCTCGGCAACAACGCCAAGGTCACCAATTCCATGATCGCATTGGGCTGCGAAGTGTACGGCATCGTGGAAAATTCCGTTTTATCCAGCAACGTTATCGTGGAAGAGGGCGCTTTGGTAAAGGATTCCGTCATTATGAGCGGTACCGTTGTCAAAAGCGGCGCGATCGTGAACTATTCCATCATCGATGAAGACGTCACCGTCGGTACGAACGCCGTCGTCGGCGAAGACAAGGCGACCGCCAAGGGCATCGCCGTGCTCGGCAGGGGGATCGCCGTCGGCAAAGGAGCTTCCGTAGCCGCGGGCAATATCGTTGATAAGGATATCAAAGAAGGGGAGGAAGCGTAACATGTCTGCAGTCGGTGTAATTTTTTCCAACATTCATGACGAAAACATTCCGGAGCTTTCCGCCCAACGTACGATGGGGTCGCTTCCCTTCGGAGGCAGGTACAGGCTGATCGATTTTGCGCTTTCCAACCTTGTCAATTCCGGGATAACGACCGTAGGGATCATCACAAAAAACAACTATCAGTCTTTGATGGATCACCTCGGCAGCGGCAAAGACTGGGATCTCGCCCGCAAAACGGGCGGCTTGATCCTGCTTCCGCCGTTCGGCGCCCGCAACGGGGAGGGGCTGTACAAAAACAGATTGGAAGCGCTCAAAGGGATCACGAGCTTTTTGAACCGCCGCAACGAGGATTATGTGATCTTGTGCGACTGTGACGGCGTGTACCGTATGGACCTTTCGGAAGTCATCGACTATCACGAAGAAAAACAGGCGGATATCACGCTCGTGTGCCATAACGAGGAGATCGGCAATTCCAACTACTACACGACGGTCAAATCGGATCCAAGCGGCAGGATCACCGACCTGAAAATCAACGAAAAGGTGCGCGGTTCCGATAAATTTTACAGCAACATCATGGTCATCGGCAGGCAGTTTTTGCTCTCGCTCATCGAAGACGCAGTCGCGCATAACTATAAGAGCTTCCGCGAAGATATCATCATGCGCAGAACGAAAACGTTAAAGATCTTTTCGTATGACTTTAAAGGGTACCACGCGACCATCGATTCGCTGGCTTCCTATTTTGCGCACAATATGGAGCTTTTGAGCAAACCCGTGCGCGACGAACTGTTCGGGGCGCGGGACATCTACACCAAGGTGCGCGATTCGGCGCCTTCCAAGTACGGAGACAATTCCGTAGTGAACAATTCGCTCATCTCGGACGGATGCATTGTGGAAGGAACGGTCGAAAACTCCATTCTTTTCCGCGGCGTCAAGATCGGGAAAGGGTCGGTCGTGCGCAATTCCATTATCATGCAGGATACCGTGATCGGAGATAACGTCAGCCTCAACTGCGTCATAACCGATAAAAACGTTGTGATCCGTGACAGGCGCGTGCTCTCCGGATGCGAAGTACAGCCGTACTTCCTTTCCAAAGGCACTATGATCTGAGCGCTGCGGAAAATTTAGCAGCGTAAATCAACTTACGGAGGTATTTGTATATGGCGGCGAAAACAAAAAAAGCCAATGTTACCGAAGAGGCGAAAGCCGAAGAAGTGAAAGCGGCAGCCGTGCAGGGCTCCGAAGCAAAACAAGCGCCCGCAGCGGAACCGGCGGCAAAAAAACCTGCCGCCCGCGCCAAAAAGGCGGCGCAGCCTAAGGCAGCGACAAAACAGCCTGCCGAAGCGGCTGTTCCCGCCGAGGTACCCGCACCGCAGATCACCGTCGTGCCGAAGAAAAAGATCTTGTTCGTGGCATCCGAATCGACGCCCTTTATCGCAACGGGCGGGCTGGCGGAGGTCATCGGTTCGCTCTCCAAAGCGCTTGCAAAAAACGATGAATACGATGTGCGCGTGGTGATCCCGCTGTATTCGGATATTTCATGGGAGCAGCGCAGCAAGTTCCAATACGTCGGCAACCTGTTTGTGCCGCTCGGTTGGAGAAACCAGTACTGCGGTATTTTCCGCTATGAGCAGAACAACGTAACGTTCTATTTTCTGGATAACGAATATTATTTTAAGCGCCCCGGCTGTTACGGGTATTACGATGACGGCGAACGCTTTGCGTTTTTCTGCCGCAGCGTGATGGAGATCATGCCGTTTTTGAACTTTTATCCGGATATCATGCATTGCCATGACTGGCAGGCGGCGTTGGCGGCGGTCTATTTGAAAACCATTTATTGTTTCCGCCCCGAATACCAGTTTATCCGCGCGTTGTTCACCATCCACAACATCGAATACCAAGGGAAATATTCGCTGGATATCCTAGAAGACCTGTTCGGCATCTCCAACAACTGGAAATATCTGCTTGAATACAACAAATGCATCAATTTGATGAAAGCGGCGATCGAGTGCTGTGAACGGTTTTCCACGGTCAGCCCGCGCTATGCCGAAGAGATCAAAAACCCGTATTATGCGCACGGGCTCGATCCCATTATCCGCAGGAACGAGTTTAAACTGTTCGGGATCTTGAACGGGATCGATACCGATTCGTACGACCCGATGACGGATAAGGCGATTTTCAGTAATTACGGCATAGACGATATCGAACCGAAAAAGACCTGCAAGGCAGAGCTGCAAAAAATGTTCAACTTGCCCGTCAAGCCCGATACGCCCGTCATCGCGCTCATTTCGCGCCTTGTTTCGCACAAGGGGTTGGATCTGGTACGTACGGTCATCGAAGAGGTATTAAGGGAGGATGTGCAGGTAATAATCCTCGGCAAGGGCGATTCCGCCTATGAAAATTATTTCAGCGACCTTGCGCGCAGGTATGTCGGAAAATTTATTTCCGTCATTGCGTTCAATCCAGATCTTTCCCGTAAGATCTATTCGGGTGCGGATTTGTTCCTCATGCCGTCGAAATCGGAGCCGTGCGGGCTGTCGCAGATGATCGCCAGCCGTTACGGCACCGTTCCGATCGTGCGGGAAACGGGCGGGCTGTATGACAGCATCAAACCCGTCGGCAACGGCGGAAACGGCTTTACATTTGCCGCTTATAACGCATATGATATGTTGTACGTCATTCGTGAGGCGATCAACTGTTACCGCAATAAGGACTTTTGGCCGGAGCTTGTCCGCCGCGTGATGTCCGTCGATTTCAGTTGGCAGCGCTCCGCGAAAGAGTACGAAAAAGTATATGGGGAAATGTTGAAATAAATTTAAACGGTAGGAGTAAAAATGAGCAGCACCAAAAGCGTTACCGAAAAGGAAGTGCAGACGCTGATTGCAGGGAAACTTTCGCGCTATTACGGCGTTTCGCCGAAGGAAGCGTCCGTCGATCAGATCTACAAAGCGGTCGTTATGAGCGTGAGAGATATTCTCTTGGAAAAGCGCCAGCAGTTCCATAAGGTAATGATGAGCAAAAAGGGCAAACGAGTGTATTACATGTGCATGGAATTTTTGCTCGGAAGGTCCTTGAAAAACAATATTTATAACCTCGGTTTGCAAGAAGCATACGGCAACGCGGTAAAAGACTTCGGGCTGACGCTGGAAGATCTGTACGAATGCGAGCCGGATGCGGGGCTCGGCAACGGCGGCCTCGGCAGGCTTGCCGCTTGCTTTATGGATGCGCTGGCTTCGGGGAATTATCCCGCCATGGGGTATTCTATCTGCTACGAGTACGGGTTGTTCAAACAAAAAATCGTAGACGGTTGGCAAATCGAACTGCCGGACGTATGGCTGCCCGGCGGAGAAGTTTGGCTTACGCAGCGGAGCGACAAGTCTTGCACGGTCAAATTTGACGGCTGGGTACACGAAGATTGGTCGGAGAACGGGCTGAAAGTGACCTACGGCGGATACAAAGAAGTGGAAGCCGTTGCTTACGATATGATGATCTCCGGGAAAGACTGCGAGGCAGTTTCCGTGCTCCGCCTTTGGCGTGCCCGCAACATTTCAAAATTTGATATGAAGCTCTTTTCGCAGGGCGATTACCAGCGCTGCATGCAGGAGGAGAACGAGGCGGAAGTTATTTCAAAAGTACTGTACCCGGCGGACGATCACCACGAGGGGAAATCGCTCCGCTTGAAACAGCAGTACTTCCTCGTTTCGGCATCGTTGCAAAACATCATCAACGATCACAAACGCCGTTACGGGCCGCTTGATCTTTTGCCCAAACAGGCTGCGATCCACATCAATGATACCCATCCCGCGCTCGCCATTCCGGAAATGATGCGCCTTTTGATGGACGAAAACGGCTTTACGTGGGACGATGCGTGGAAGATTGTGACGGGTACGTTTGCGTATACCAACCATACGGTCATGGCGGAGGCGCTGGAAACGTGGCAGGAGGATCTGATCGCACGCCGTTTGCCGCGTATCCATATGATCATCAAAGAGATCAATCGGCGCTTCTGCAACGACCTGTGGGATCGCTTCCCCGGTCAGCATCGCTTTATCGACGATCTTTCCATTCTTTCCAACGGGCAGATCAAAATGGCGAATTTGTGCGTTGTCGGTTCGCACAAGGTGAACGGCGTTTCGGCGCTGCACAGCGATATCATCAAAGAGAGTATTTTCCACGGTTTTTATAAACTTTGGCCTGATAAGTTTACGAACGTCACCAACGGGATAGCGCACCGCCGCTGGCTATGCCAGTCCAACCCGGAACTTTCCGAATTGCTCTGCGATTGCATCGGGAACGGTTTTGTTAAGGACGCATCGCAGCTTGCTAAATTTAAAAAGTTTGAAAACGATAAGAGCGTTTTAAAGCGCCTTGCCGATATCAAACACCAAAAAAAGGTGCAGTTTGCAGAGTACGCTTTCAAAAAAGAGGGGCTGCGGATCGATCCGGATTCCTGCTTTGATGTACAGGCAAAACGGATGCACGAGTACAAGCGGCAGCTTTTGAACGTGATGAACATCATCTCCCTGTACTCCGATTTGTTGGATGACCCGGATAAAAACGTTCTGCCGCAGACCTTTATTTTCGGGGCGAAGGCGGCGTCCGGCTATCTGATGGCAAAACAGATCATTAAACTGATCTGTTACCTTGCCGAAGATATCCGCAAACATCCGAAGATCAACGAAAAGCTGAACGTCATTTACATGGAAGATTACAACGTTACCATGGCGGAAAAGCTGATGCCTGCAAGCGAAGTGAGCGAACAGATCTCGCAGGCGGGCAAAGAGGCGAGCGGCACGGGGAACATGAAGTTCATGATCAACGGCGCCGTTACGATCGGAACGCTAGATGGGGCAAACGTGGAAATGCGTGAAGCCGTAGGGGATGACAACATCTTTATCTTCGGTTTGAATGCAGACGAAGTGGAAGATATCTGGACGAAGGGCTACAACGCCAGCAGCTATTACAACCACAACGACCGCGTTCGTAGAATCGTCGAATCGCTCATCCGCGGTTACAACGGAGAATCTTTCTCGGATATGGCAAATTACCTGCTTACGGGAACGCCCGTTGCCGACCCGTATATGTGCATGGCGGATTTCGACTCCTATTATACCGCACAAAAGCAGCTGAAAAAGATCTATGCCGAGGATAAGATGCATTGGCAAAAAATGTCGCTCAACAACATTGCGGCGTCCGGCATCTTTTCCGCAGACAGGAGCGTAAAGGAATACGCCGAAAATATTTGGGATTTAAAATCACTGAAAGTTTGAGCTTGATTTATGGACATCTACTATGACCCCCTCGACAGGCGCTGCAAAAGCGTCTGCGGGGGGATCCGGCAAAACGAAACTTGTAAAATTAAAATTTTATGGGAAGGTACTGAGCCTTGCATGCTTATCCTCAAAAAGGACGGGCACGAGGCTCAGCCTTTGCGTATGCAGAAAACGCAAGAGGGGTGGGAGATAGACCTCTCTTTTGCCGATTGCGGGTTGTATTTTTACCATTTCCGCATCGGAAAGCGCGAAGCGGGAATGGGGGAGCTGCGCAGGCTATCCTTTGCGCAGCCCGTACGCGATTGGCAGTTGCTTATCTTTGCGGAGGATTTTACCACGCCGGATTGGTTTAAGGGCGGCGTTATGTATCAGATCTTTCCGGACCGCTTTTATCGGGAAGGCGCTCTTCCCGTGGCGGGGAAAGGGAAGTGGATGCATAAAGAATGGAGCGAAATGCCCGCTTTCCGCGCAAACGCGCAGGGGAAGATCCTCAACAACGATTTCTTCGGCGGGAATTTAAAAGGGATCGCGGAAAAACTTCCGTATTTGGTGCAGCTCGGCGTCACCTCGCTGTATTTGAATCCCGTTTTCCGCGCGTATTCCAACCATCGCTACGACACGGGCGATTATATGCAGATCGATCCGCTGTTGGGAAGCGAAGAGGATCTGATCGAGTTGGCGCAGCAGTGTAAAAAGCGCGGCATCCGCCTGATTTTAGACGGCGTGTTCAATCACACGGGAGACGACAGCCGATATTTTAACAAATACGGAAATTACGACAGCGTTGGGGCGTACCAATCCAAGCAGTCTCCGTATTACGATTGGTTTACCTTTCGTTCGTATCCGGATAAATACGACAGCTGGTGGGGGATCGACGTGCTTCCCGCCGTCAATGAAAACAGCCCGTCCTATCGGGAATTTATTACCGGGGAAAACGGCGTGCTGCGGCACTGGCTGCGCGCGGGGATCGCCGGTTGGCGGCTAGACGTTGCCGATGAACTGCCCGATGAATTTGTGGAAGAGATCCGTTCGGCGGCAAAGGCGGAAAACGATTCTGCCATTATCATCGGCGAAGTGTGGGAAGACGCTTCCAATAAGATCGCATACAGCAAAAGGCGCCGTTATTTTCAGGGGAAAGAGCTTGACAGCGTGATGAATTACCCGCTGAAAAACGCCATAATCAATTTTGTTACGACCAACGACGTCTCTCAGTTCCGCGAAACGGTTGCCATGCTGCGGGATAATTATCCGAAATGCGTGTTGGATAGCTTGATGAATATCCTCGGTACGCACGATACGTTTCGTATCTTGACGGCGCTCGGCGGTGTGCCCGCGCAAAACAAAGAGGAAATGAGCGTAACAAAATTGAACCGTGAACAGCGCGCCGCCGCCAAAGAGCGTTTAAAGGCGGCGAGCATTTTGCAATATACGGTTTTTGGTGTTCCGTGCGTCTATTACGGAGACGAGGCGGGGATGGAAGGATACGCAGATCCGTTTTGCCGCTGCCCGTTCCCTTGGGATTCGATCGACGAAGACTTGCATGTGCACTACAAAAAATTGGGAAAAATACGCAAAAATTTCAGCGTGTTTTTTGACAGCGAATACAAAGAGCTCTTTTCGGATAAAAATTGCGTCGTGTATGAGCGCCGAAAGGGCGATGAGGTTATCGTCGTGTGCGTAAATAGGGGCAGCAACCGCTTCGATCTGCGTTTTAACGGTAAGCTGTACGATCTTCTGAACGGCGGAAAGGAATACGACGGTTGTTATACTCTTCGTGGAGAAATAAGCTGTATTTTAAGCAATAAAAGCATATTTTAGCTATTTTGCATAGTACTATGCGTGACGTAATTTGGTGGAAATGCCGTTGAGTTGTCAAATCAGGGAGAAACTCGGCTACGCGTTAATATATTCGTAAAGAATTTTTATTGCTTTCGGGTGTTAACTTTTACCGTGCGTTCACGAACCGTTCGTACATTGCACACATGTTTATAGTATAGTATTTTATATAGTATAGTGTTTATAGGCGTACGGCTTTGTTATTTGCCGAAATGGTTTGATTTTTAAATGTTTTTTACTGTAAGGCAGGCATTCTCGCCGAATATAAGCGCAAATGTTAGCGTCGCAGAAAATACGTCTTGTTTTTATTGCCGCGCTTGATCGCAATATTTTTGAAAGAGTGTTTTACCCGGTCGTTTAGGGTTTCGGGTCATATGTTTAAGGAGCGCAATATGAAAAGGTGTTTGACCGCGATCGCTGCCGTGCTGTGCTGTATTTTTTTGAGCACGGCATTTTGTGCTTGTTCTTGGTTTTTTGAAAACCGCGCTCCCGTCGATGTCTATTTGCCGTATCTAGACGGCGCCGATGCGGCAGCGTCGGGCGCGCAATATGTTGCCGCCGCGCAGCAAGCCGACGTGGTAACGGTGATCGCAACCTATCCGGTGCGCACCGATATTGCTACTTCGTATACGCAGGTGTATTCCGGTGTTATTATAAACAAGGAAGGGTATGTGCTTACGACCTCTGCGGCGGCTTCTTTGGAGTACAAAAGCGGGGCGTATGCGTCCGCAACCCGCGTTGTTGCCGTTCTATCCGATGTGTACGGAAACGACGAGCAATATTTGCTGAAATTGATCGATCACGACAGCGCCCTCGGCGTTGCGCTCTTTGTGTTTTACGACACTTTTTATACGTACACCGATCCTTCGCAGAGCAATGCGGAAGAGGGATTTTGCCATTACGCCGCGTTCAGTGCGGTGCCGCCCGAAATCGGAGATGCTTGCGTTGCGGTCGGGAACGCAACGGGTGCGGTCAACTCGGATGCAAGCGGCTTGATCGGCGTGCAATATGTGCAGCAGGCGGTAACGCAGGGCGTTGTTTCCGCCGCGGGATCTGCCGACGAGGAAGCGGAGAGCGTGTCGTATGGCGGAACGGTCTATCCGTATTTATATTCGTCCGCCTCGGTCACGCCCGCCATGCTGGGCGGCGCGCTGTTCGATGCAAACGGTTACCTGATCGGCATGCTTTCGGATAAAGTTACGGACGGCAGTTCCGACGAATCGTATCTGCGCCGTTTTTCCGCTTCGCTGCCTGCAAATTTTCTTTCCGCCTACCTCGATGCGGTTTCCGAGCAGACGCAAACCGTCATCCCGTATACCTTGGCAACGGCGCAGGCGGAGCGCTCTTTAACGGAGGTGTATGATGCGTAGTACAATGCTTCGCTCGGCAAAAGCGATGTTCTCCGTTTTATTGGCGGTACTGTTCTTGTTGGCGGCGTTTGGCTGCAACGGCGCCGACGAACAGAAAACCGACGCCGAGCAGGCGTATACCGGCAACACCGTACACGAAGAGCCGTACGTTGAAAGAGAGGGTGGCGAAGGCACAGATTTTTCCGTCTTGTATCAAAAAACATATACTTCCGTCGTTACGGTCACGATTGAGTATACCGTGCGGGAGCAGATCGGCTGGCAGATCGTTACCGAACAGAAAGAGGCGATCGGCAGCGGCGTTGTATTCGACGCGGAACAAGGATACATTCTTACGTCGTCTTATTTGTTTGAAACGGCGAATTTAGAACTTTCCTGTTCGGTTATCTTTTACGACGGCACGGCGATGGAGGCGGAACTTGTTGCCTGTGACGCGCACAGTTCGCTGTATCCTTTTAATTCTACCACGTTTTACAATTCGGATATTGCAGTCGTGGAAGTTACGGGCGTCTCCGACGGCACGCAGACGCTGCCGCCGGGCGTAGCGGCTGCCGCGTTCGGCAATTCTTCGGAGGTAGAATACGGGCAGAGCTGCTATACGATCGGTACGGTGCTGACGGAAAACGGCGCGATCGCAAACGTGTTGGAGAGCGATATCGTTACAAAGCCGTATATCACGCACGAGAGCCGTTTTCAATTGGCAGACGGCGGGATTTGGGGCATGGAGCGCAATTTGTTTGACGGCTCTTTCGGCTATCTCATCATGACGGGATTGACGCTGCGTGAAGGAAACGCCGGCGCTCCGCTGTTTGACGCGCACGGCAATGTTGTCGGCATGCTGAATTACCGTGCCGAGGGCACGCGGATCATGCAGGACGCCAATGTTTACGGCATTTCTTTTGCCACGCCCGCATCCACGCTGAAAGCGTTTTTGAATGAATTTTATAAGAGCACCGGCGGGAATGTTTCCTTTGCAGACGATATCCGCACGTTGACGAGTATTTTTTCGGATACCTGCACGCTCGAAGGGGCGGCAATGACCTCGCGCGATGAGCGCGATCCCGTTTATGCTTTGACCGAACTGTACGACGACTATTTTATTGTCGGCGACGAAAGCGAGATCGTTTTTACGGACGGAACGTATGCGGAAACGGGAGAAACGGCAGCCGAGCGCGTCGCTTCGCAGCGCATCAACAGTACGGTCAAGATCGTGTGCTATGTTTATACGGGCAGCAGCTACGGCGTAACGGAGGGCTCCGGATTCATCATCAACAGCGACGGGTATCTGATCACAAATTTGCACGTTGTCAACTGCCTTGTAGACGAAACCAATTCCGTCGGAAACATCAATGCGCAAGTCGATCCGGAGATCGGCAGCGGCTGGTTTTATGCGATATTTGAAAACGGATTTGTCGATGATTCGGACGTGCGAAAATACGCGTTGCTTCGGCTAGAAGTTGTTGCCTTCGACAAAACAGGGGATCTGGCGCTGCTGCGGTTCGTCAATGGTATTTCGCACGAAGAGAGCGGAAAAACCGTAACGGGCTTTTCCGAAAACACCGTGTGCGCGTTTGAAACGGATGTTGCCTTCGGGGAAGCGGTGTTTGCGATCGGAAACCCGGAAGGGTTCGGCGTCGTTTTGTCGCAGGGCGTCGTATCCAATCCTGCGGCAACCGTTTATGAAAGCGAAGTAGGATACAAACACGTTTTGACCGATTGCCCGATCAACAGCGGAAATTCCGGCGGGCCGTTGTTCAACGCGGAAGGAAACGTTGTGGCGGTGAACGCCTTGGGGCTGAACATCGATTCGTATCCCGGCTATGAAAACACGAGCTGGTCGATCCGTGCGGATGCGGTCGTCACGTTTTTGGATACGGCAAACGCCATTGCAAACGGCACGTTGAAAACGTCGGCGCAGCTCGGCGAATACGGCGGGAACGGGCGGGTATTCGTGCGCGCCGATCGGTTGCAGGAGGAGGCGGCGTATCGGCTTGCGTAGTCGGGTGCCGTAATAAAAACAGTTGATTTTGTACGGAGACAGGGGCTTATGCAAATTGCGATCCTGTCTCCGTTCGTTTGAGAGCGTTTTTATGCATGCGGTTTTGCGCAAAAGCTAACCAACAAAATACAGACCAAAAATCGTATGTATGATTGCGGCGCGAGACGCATGCAACAAAAAAAGCGCCGCTACGATTTGCGAAGCGCATAATATTTTTGTTTGCAAGATGAGGAGCAAAAACATTTTGCAAAACAACAAGCCAAAAGTGTATGCGCGTAAATACGCGCATCCTTAAAAGAAAGCGCCAAAAAAATGCGGAAAAAAGATTTTGATCGGCAGAAAAGCGCAAATAGCCCCCTTTTTCACGTCTTTTTATGCGTAAAAGCTGTGTTTTACGCATAGTTTTAGCTGTCGATATACCGCAGCACACGCTCTCCCCCGCATGCAAACGGAACGATCTTTTCGCGTGCCGATCGCCGTGATCGGCAAAGTGCTGTACCCTGCCGCGTTATAATAACGGCAATTTCATACAAAAACAAACCGGGGAGAGATTTTTCAAGAACCCCTCCCCGATTTTTTCTTTTAAAATAATTTACTTTGTATAAACATAATAATCGCCGTCTTCGCTTCGTGTGTAATTGGCATCGTCATTTAAAAATGCATTCACGTTTTCCGCCTTGTCAACGATCGATTTCATAACTTTGATCTTGGTTGCGTGTTCGATCAAATCACCGCAGGCATTTAAGTTCGTTAAAGAAGTATAAATTGCTTCGCTTTCGATGACGACGTCAGCCAAAGTAGTGATGCCGTCAAAAACATTTTCTTCAATCGTTGCAATTGAATCCGAAACGGTTATTTTTGTTAACGGAGGAGCTGCAAACATTCCTCCGCCAAATGCGTAATCGGGCGATAAAGAGGTTATGGTATCGACTTGGTGATCCTCGCCCTCAACAAATTCAATATAATTTCCGATATCGTATGTGATATCGTCTGCAAGCAAATCGTTTCCTATGATCGCTAGAAGTTTTTGATATTGCTGCAAATAATTTTCTTTTGTGAAATTTACCGTTTCTCCATTGTATGTATAGGAAAACGATTCAAGTTTTCCCGCCACCATTTCGATAAACGGACGCGTGACGCATGTAAAATTGCTCTCATCGATTTTATCTTCCGGCGTCAAAGTATAATCGGTCAGCTCTATCGTGATTGTTGTGGAAAGGTCTGTATACTCTTTTTTTACTTGTGTAAAAAATTCTTCTGCTTCCCCTACCCGAATATATTGTTTTTCGCCGTTGTTGATGCAAACACTGTACATGCCGCCAACCAATATAAATCTGTCGTAATCGGTGATGTTTTCCGCCCAAATTTCATAATCCAAGGAAGATTCGTCTCCGTAATTTATAATATCCTTAATATTGTATTCCACCGTGCACACATCGGAATCGGTACTTTGGATCGAATAGGAAGACGGAATGATTATTTCTGTTTTATCCCCCACATACCCGATCATTTTATTCCCTTCAAAAACAAACCCGTCGTAAACGGCAGGACCGCTCGGAACGATCGGATCCTTAATTGCGCAGGCAGAAAGCAAAAACAGTGCGGGAACAATAAGGACCAAAGCAAAACACAAACGTAAAAATTTTTTCATACCTTCCTCCTTTTCGTTATGTCAACAAAGGGGCAAGATAAAACAAGAAAACATAACTTAATAAAAGTATAAACTATAAATTTCTATTTGTCAACCCCCAAACAAAAAAAGGGATAGTTGCTCACTATCCCTTTTTTGTTCTGCTGCGATCAAATTATTTTGACCTTTCGCCCTTTTTTCGGTTTTACCCGCCCTTGTTATTCGATCGTGATCGTGCTCGAAGCGGGCTCTTTCGGCGTCTCCTTCGGAATGCTGATGCGCAGAATGCCGTTTTCGTATTTCGCCTTGATGTCTTCCTTGTTGACGTCGCCGATGTAGTAGCTGCGGCTGCAAGAATAGCTGCGTTCGCGGCGGATGTACTTTTCTTTTTCGTCCTGCTCCTTTTCGGACTTCTGTACGGAAATATTCAGATATCCGTCCGAAACGTTCAAACCGATATCCTTTTTATCCATGCCGGGCAGCTCCACTTCCATTACATATTCCCGCTCGTTTTCCTTCACGTCGGTGCGCATGTAATTGTGCGTGCGGTTATGCCTGTACCCGAAAAACGGGAAAAGCTCGTTCATCGCTTCGTCAAAGAAGTCGTAATCGCTGCCGTTGTTCCTCTGCATGATCTCATGTTTCATAATAATCATCTCCTTTTCGGTGTTAGCACTTAACTGATATAAGTGTTAGCACTCTTTTCTTGATTCTGCTAATATTATAGCACGTCCTCAGAATTTGTCAAGGGTTTTATATAAATTTTATAAAATTTTTTTTGAAAAACCCAAAAACAAAAGGCACCGCTGCCATGCAGGGTGCCCTATGCTTTCTATTGCTTTGCGCTGTTCGGATCTTCTTCGTCTTCCGTTTTTGGTTCTTCGCCGTTTTGTTCGGCTTCGCATGGCGTTTGCGGCGGGCCGCAGCTCTCCTCTTCTGTTTCCGGAGCGGCTACGCTCTCCGCCTGCGCCGCGGCAGGCTTTTTTGATTGCACCTCTTTGCCTGTTTCGGCGCTCTCCTGCCCCACCGCCGCGCCGGCTTCCTGTGCCTTTTCCGACAGTTCGATCCCTTTTCCCTTTTTCGAGCGGAACAGAGAATAGAACCAACGTTCAAACTTATCGCCCTTTTTCCAAATGAGCACAAACAGCGCGATAATGGCGATGCCGATGCAGATCCATACGATGATCCCCCACAGTTGGTCGTACGGGATAATGTCGCCGTTGAGCGAAAAGACCGTCGTCACAACGGAGATCGCACGGGCGATCAGCTGCATGAAAATAAAAAATTTCCAGCTCATCGTCGTAAGCCCGGAAACGACGCATAGCACGTCGTCCGGAAAGAGCGGCAGCAAAAACATTGCCGTAAGCAGCATTTTATCCCGCCCTTTTACTTTTTGCAGCCATTTATCCAGCGTTTCTTTTCCGACCACCCACGCCGCAACGCGGTAACCGAGCACTCTTCCGATCCAAAAAGCGATAACGGAGCCGATGAGGATGCCGATGTAACTATACAGGCAAGCCAGCCATACGTCAAAGACCAAAACCCCCGCCCCGATAGACAGCACGCCCGGAATGGGCAAAATGCACACTTGGAGGATCTGCAAAAGAATGAACAGTACGGGCGCCCACCAGCTGCCTGCCGATTGAATGACGTCGCGCAGCTCTTCCACCGTATCGATGGATTCCAAAACGCCCGTTTCCTGTACGATGAAAAGTCCGAGGACGATCACGGCAAGCAGTACGATGCCCGTCATCAGCAGTTTGTAAACGGCTTGAAATTTCCGTGCAAAACAGACGGTCATGGCGATGATATAGATCACTTCCAGCCCCAGCAGCAGCGAAGTGAATACCGTTTTATGCTCGGCAAGAAACCCCGTTTGAAAATTCTCCATGCATAAAACGGTAAAAATGACGCTGACGACCGAAGAGAGCCCCATAACGAGCAGCGGGATCACCGTCGATTTGATATTTTGTTTGGTAAAGTACGCCGCAAACCGCTTGCGGAGCGTCACTTTTTCCTGCTTTTCGCTCATATTGTATTATACGCTGCCGTCTACGCGGCTTAGTATTGCCGCTTCGGCTTTCCCCCATGCGCGGTGCATTGCGTCATTCGCGGGGCAATGCTTTGATCGCCGCCCGCGCCAATGCGTCGCAGCGGTTGTTGTATTCGTTATCGGCGTGCCCCTTTACTTTTACAAACGTTGTTTTGTGGCGGCAGGTCAGCGCATACAATTCCTGCCACAGGTCTGCATTGAGAACGGGCTTGCCGTCCGCTTTTTTCCATCCGCCGCGGATCCATCCCGCCAGCCAGCCCTCGTTGAAAGCGTTTACGGTATAAGCCGAATCGCTGTATACCGTAACTTCGCAATCCGTTTTTAAACAGCGAAGCCCCGCTATAACGGCATAAATCTCCATGCGGTTGTTTGTCGTTTGCAAAAATCCGCCGCTCAACTCTTTTTCCGTTCCGTTATAGAGCAAAATCGCCCCATAACCGCCCGCACCGGGATTCCCCGAACATGCCCCGTCGGTATATAAGTCAACGTGTTTCATACGCCTTATGCCGAAAGCTCCTCTGCCCTCTTTACGCAGGCGTCCACCGCCCGCGCGATCACGCCGTACAGGTCGTCGCGGCGGAAGGAATCGACCGCTTGGATGGTCGTTCCGCCCTTGCTGCATACCGCAGCAACCAATTCGTCAATGCTTTTGTCTTCGGAATGCGCCACCATTTCCGCCCCGCCGTATACGGTGGTCACGGCAAGGGTTTTTGCCTCGTCTGCGCTGAGCCCGTGCGCCATCCCCGCCTTGATCAACCCGTCGATGAACAGATAAACGTACGCGGGCCCGCTGCCGCTGATCCCCGTAACGGCGTTCAGCTTTTCTTCGGGCAGATTGAGCACGGTGCCGCAGTTACTGAACACCGAATCCAAAAAAGCGCAGTCGTCGATGTTTTCGGAAAAGTCTGAGGCGTCAAGTGCAATCATACCGGAGCCTACCGCGCAGGGCAAATTCGGCATGGCGCGGGCAACGCGGATATCTTTTCCGAGCAGAGCGTCTTTCACGGTCTGCTTTTTCACCCCCGCCATGATCGTGATAACCTTTTCCACGGGGATGCCATGGATGCTCTCCGCAACCGCGGCAAAATTTTGCGGCTTTACGGCGATGAGCAAATACTCGCAGTTTTCGGCAACGTCTGCATTGCTGCGCGTGCGCTGCACGCCCAGATATTCGATTTTTTCAAGGGTCTGCTCCGAAGCGTCGGATACAATGATCTTTTTGGGTTTGAGAGAATCCGAATAAATGAGCCCCTTTAAGATCGCCTGTGCCATAAACCCCGCGCCGATAACGCCGAGCTTGTATTGCTTTTTCATTTTTTCTCCTTTTTCTCTTTGCCCCGCACGAAACGGTTGACGAAATAATATTTATCGATTATAATAATGAGTGCTTAGGGGAGTGGCTCAACGGTAGAGTAGCGGTCTCCAAAACCGTAGGTTGCGTGTTCGAATCGCGTCTCCCCTGCCAAACCGCCTGTATCACAAGCTATTGTGGTATGGGCGGCTCTTTTTACACGGCAGCTTTATTGCTGGCGATTCGCCCACGCAACGAGCGGCTGCCGCCGCTAGGTTGCGTCTGACGCGATCGGCGCAAGCGCAGCGATCGCTATTCCGTCGCTTCGCTCCTTACGCCTCGCGTCTCCCCTGCCAAGCACGGGCTGATCATACTCAGTCCGTGTTTTTTTACACGGCAGCTTTATTGCTGGCGATTCGCCCACGCAACGAGCGGAAGACTGCGCATTTGATATATTCCCTATTTTAGCGTAAACGGGCGATAAAGTCAAACCAAACAAATCCGCTTTGCGGATTTGCCCTGCGCCTCTTTCGATCCGCTGCTCATTTCCGAGCCTTTTTTTTCGGAAGAGGCGGCGCTTTGATTTTTTTGCAAAAGCACGCGAGCCCTTTTAAGAGGCTGCCGTTTGCCAAATGTACAAATCCTTGGGCAAAATTATAGGGAAAAGCCTTCCCCGCGCACATCGACATAGACAGGAGCGAATTGCTGTTCAAAACCCGCCGCAAAAAGAGAGCGCCTTTGATCTTGTTAT
Organism: uncultured Clostridia bacterium; assembly: GCA_944346885.1. GTDB lineage: Bacteria > Bacillota > Clostridia > Christensenellales > Borkfalkiaceae > Borkfalkia. The sequence continues at coordinate 19,520 of CALVMR010000010.1, forward strand.
CCCGTTCCGTTCCTTCGGGCATTTTCCGCGCCGCGCGAAGCTGCCTGTTCGCAATGCCGAGCACGGCGGCGTATAGGATCTTCCCCATGCGCCCCGCCTGTTTCAGATCCGAAAAACGGCTTTCAAGCGTGACGGGCATTTTCGCGGGCGGGGGCGGGATCGGTTGCTCGCTCAGCGCTTCGAACACGGCATCTTCGGCAGCGGCGGAAAGAGCCGCACCGTTATAAACGCTCTGCACGGCGGCGGGGTACGGAGCGCCCTCTTCTCCCGCGACCGTCAGCCGCTTTGACAAAAGGACGGTTTCCGCATCCGAACAAAAAGAAAATTCGTATTCCCCGCCTTCCGTCGTCCATTTGTTTTTTGTGACGTCGAAATATCCCAATTCACTCTTTTTGACGCGCAAAAGAACCGTTTTGCTTTCTCCTGCATCTAGATACAGTTTTGAAAATGCTTTCAGCTCCCGCAGCGGTTTGAATACGTTGCCGCGCGGCGGGCTGCAATACAGCTGCACGACCTCGGCGCCGCCGCGATTTCCGATATTTTTCAGTCGGCAGGAAAGCACGAACGCATCGTCTTCCTCCTCCGCCTGCATGTTTTCATATGCGAACCGCGTATAAGAAAGCCCGTAACCGAACGGGTAGCGCACCTTTTTCTTTGCCGTTGTGTAATAACGGTACCCGACAAAGATGCTTTCCTTATACACCTCGTTTACACCTTTGCCGAAAGCATCGCCGAAGGGTACGTCTTTGTATTCGAGAGGCCATGTTTCGGCAAGCCTGCCGGAAGGGCTTGTTTTGCCGAACAAAAGATCGGCGCAAGCCCTGCCGCCGCTCTGCCCCGGCAGATACATGTGCAAAACGGCTTGCACATCGTCCGCAAACGGGAGACACACGGGCGCCCCGCCGAAAAGAACGACCACGACCTTTTTCCCCGCCTTGCACAGAGCGGTGATGAGCGCCAGCTGATTTTCCGGCAGGCACATCGTTTCACGGTCGCAGCCCTCGCTCTCCGCATGGTCGGTCAGCCCCGCAAACACAAGCGCGGTTTTGTACCGTTCGGCGCATTGCAGCGCCTCTTCGATCCGCTCCGGTTCAACGTCCGGTTTGTTTTCACAATACCCGCGGGCAAAGCGATAGCGGATCCCCGCTTCGTCAAACGCCGTTTTCGGAGACGTAACGCGCGTCGGGTTGATCATGGAACTGCCCGCGCCTTGGTAACGCATCTTTTCAAACAGATCGCCGCAGACAAAAAACTCTTCGTCGGCGTTAAGGGGCAAAGTGCCGTCGTTTTTTAACAGCACCGCCGCGTCTGCGGCAACTTTGCAGGCAAGGGTGTCGTTTGCATTAAAATCGCAATCGTCGGTGAACACCTTTGCGTAGTCAGAAACGAGGGTCAGTACGTTTTTGACCGCTTCGTTCAGCCGCTGCATCGGAAGGGTATCGTCTGCAAGCCCGTCTCGGATCCATTTGCGGCAAACGGCGGTATCGCCGGGCATTTCCAGGTCCAACCCCGCAAGCAAACTTTTAACGCGGTCGTGCATGGCGCCCCAATCGGTCATCACCGTGCCATCGAATCCCCATTCGCCGCGGAGCACATCGGTCAAAAGCCATTTGTTTTGCGAACAATATTCGCCGTTGATCTTATTGTAGGCGCACATTACGGAAGCGGGATGCGCCTCCCGCACAACGATCTCGAAAACTTTTAGATAGATCTCGCGGACGGCGCGCATATCGGCGATGCTGTTCCCCATAAAACGGTAATTTTCGCTGTTATTGAGCGCGAAATGCTTTACGGAAACAGCGACCCCTTCGCTTTGGATGCCCTGCACTTCCGCCGCAGCCATCTTCCCCGCCAGATACGGATCTTCCGAAAAATATTCGAAATTACGCCCCGCCGTCGGGTTGCGTTTGATGTTGACGCCGGGACCGAGCACAACGTGGATCCCGTATTTATGCGCCTCTTTTGCGATGGCGGCGCCGATCGCAAAGCAATTTTTCGGCTCCCAGCTGTTTGCAACGGTCGCCGCGGTAGGAAACGAGGTAGCGGGCTCGCTGCCCGTTACGCCGTTGTCTCCGCACTTTGCCTGCACCCGAAGCCCGTGCGGCCCGTCCGACATCCGCAAAGAAGGAATGCCCAGCCTCGGTACGGGATTGGTGAACATAAAATCCGTTCCCGCAACGAGCGCAATTTTTTCCTCCGTCGTTAAATTGTTCAAAAGGCGCTCAAAATCCACGGCGCTCCCCCTACTGCTTGTTTTTAAAACCGACCGCTGTTTGTATCGTATTTTCGGTAAAAAACCGTACGCCGCGGCGTTGGCGCCTTTGCCGAAAGCGCCCCTTAGACGGTAGTATCCGCCGAAATGTGCTTCAAGATTTTTGCGGGCACGCCGCCGACGACAACGTTTGCGGGAACGTCTTTGGTGACGACCGCGCCTGCCGCGATCACGGCATTGTCTCCCACCGTAACGCCGGCAAGCAGGGTCGCGTGGGAGCCGACCCACACATTTTTGCCGAGCCGTATGGGCGCGGGGCACATATTGGCACGTTTATCGGGGGAAAGATCATGGTTCAGCGTTGCAAATACGACCATATGCCCGATCAGGCAGTTATCCCCTATCTCCACGCCGCCCTGATCTTGAAAGCAGCACCCCGAATTGATGAACACATTTTTACCGACCCGAATGTTTTTTCCGAAATCACTGTAAACGGGCGGAAACAGCGTAAACGTTTCCTCCTCTTCCTGCCCGGTCAGCTCAAAAAAGAGTGTGCGCAGCTCTTCCGCCGTGTGATACGCCCCGTTGATCTTCGCCGTAATGCGCTGCGCTTCCCGCGCGGCGGGGCGCATCAAAGCCGCCGCTTCCGACCCTGCGGCAAGGTAGCCGCGCTTTGCCGTGTATGCCTTGTATTCTTCGATATCCATACAAAAGACCGTATCCTATAATATGAAACGCCGATCAGTGCTGCGAACGTTTTTCATCGATGTAACTGGCAGTCAGATCGGAAACGTGCAGCAAAACCGCCAGCGGAAATTTTGCATACGCTTCGCTGACCGAATTGTCGCCGCCGCGGGCGCGCTGGTCAAACCCGCCCATGTGCCAGTTGATCGCAACGGCTTCTTCTCTTGTCAGCCGCAGAAAGCTGTTGATGATATAGACGGATTTTTCACCGTGCCCGAAGGGAAGCAGCTCTTCCCGCACGAAGCACGGTTTACGCACCCATTCGCCGTTTTCTTTTACGTTGCGGAAATCGCTTTTATAAAAATCGATCTTGCAAACGTCGTGCAGCAGCCCGCAGATCACCACCGACTCATGCGAAACGCGCTCTTCCCATCCTTCGCCGTATTCGCCGCGTACGCAGCGCAGCAAACGTTTGTAAACATTTACGCTGTGCTCGCACAGCCCGCCTTCGTACGCGCAATGGTAGCGCGTGCTTGCGGGCGCGCGGAAAAAATCCGAACGCAGCAAATAGGCGCGCAGCTCCTCGCTGCCCTGCCGCTTGATGTATTCGTCGTAAATTGCGAGGAACGCTTGCTTCCCCTCTTCCAAACTATTGAACATGCCGCCCTCCGCCGCATTTTTTTGTTATTGTATCAAGCCGAAAGCGCGATGTCAACCCTTTGTTTCCTGCCGCGCTTGACAAACGGAGGAAAGCGTATTATAATCGGGTCATACCGCAACGGGAGGTACTTGTATGAAAGTTTTGATGATAAACGGAAGCCCGCACGAAAAAGGGTGCACCTATACGGCACTGCAAGAAGTGGCAAAAACGCTTGCAAAGCGCGGCATCGCTTCGGATATTTTGTGGCTCGGCACAAAACCCGTGCCCGGCTGCATCGCCTGCCGCAAGTGCGCGGAAACGGGCAGCTGCGTTTTTGAGGATATCGTAAACAAAACGCTGGAAAAAATGGACGAATACGCCGCGCTCGTCGTCGGTTCACCCGTCTACTATGCAGGCCCTGCGGGGCAGTTGACCGCTTTTTTGGACCGCCTGTTTTACAGCAGCCGCGGGCGCATGAAAAACAAGCTCGGCGCGGCGGTCGTCTCTTGCCGCAGAGGGGGTGCGAGCGCCTCGTTTGACAGGCTGAACAAATATTTTACCATCTGCAACATGCACGTTGTCGGGTCGCAGTATTGGAACCAAGTACACGGCAACACCCCCGAAGAGGTGTTAAAGGACGAAGAGGGGCTGCAAACGATGCGCACCCTCGGCGAAAACATGGGTTGGCTGCTGCAATGCATCCAAGCGGGCGCCGACGCGGGGATAGCGCTCCCCGCCGCCGAGCCGCCCCTGCGCACGAATTTTATCCGCTGAACATTCTTTGCCGAAAACCGTTTAAAGAAAACAAATAAAAAAACATCCGCGCGCTCTTTCCGCAACGGCATGCCGCCCGCTTTCTTGCAAGAAAGCGGGCGGCACTTTTTCAGCTTTTACAAAACTTCAAACAAGCCGCCGCGGAGCCGCACCTTTGCGCGCAGACGGATATCCGCAACGGAAGCCCCTACGGCAATCTCGTAAACGCCGTCCTCCGCCGTAAATTTATCCAATGCCGCCGACCAATAGCAAAAATCGTTTTTCGTTAAAACAAATTCAAAGCCCTGCGTTTTGCCCGCCGCTATCTCCCGCTTGGCATAGGCTTTCAGTTCCTTTTTCGGGCGGTACACATGCAGAGCGCAAGGGCATACATACACCTGCGCGATCTCCGCTCCCGCCCGCGCGGAAACATTTTTCACCGTAAAGCGCACGGCAAGCTTATTTCCGTCGGTCTGCACATGCAGATCGCCGTAACGAAATTCGGAATAACTGAGCCCGTGCCCGAACGGAAACAGAACCGGAACTTCGTATGTATCGAAATAGCGGTACCCTACGTCCAACTCTTCCAAATAACGCGTGTACCCCGCCCTGCGCGGTGCGTTCGCCGCGGGAACATCCTCCAAAGAGAGCGGAAATGTTTCGCTGAGCTTTCCGCTCGGATTGATTTTTCCCGTTAAAATTCCGGCGAGCACCCGATCGCTTTCCATTCCGCAAAAGCCCGCGTATACGATTGCGTTGACGCGGTCCGCCCAGGCGCTCATATCGATCGCCGCTCCGGCAAACACGATCACGACGGTGTTTTTGTTGCGCTCCGCCGTTTCAAGGATCGCCCTCTCCTGTACGTCGGGCAAACGCATCGTTTTGCGGTCTCCCTCTTCGTACTCCACGCAGTTTCCCGTGCCGACGCAGACGATGTTGGCGTCGCAAAGCGTCGCATTTTCCAACGCCGCCGCCGTATCCTGGCTCATCGACCAGATGGTATCGATGCCGAAAGCGGGTTCGAAAACCGTTTTGACCCCGCACTCTTCCAATGCCGCGGGGATATCAAACGCCTTGTTTGCCCAATTCACCTGCGAAGAGCCGCCGCCCGCCAAAAAGTCGGTGTTGCCGGGTTTGGCGTAAAAACCGCAGACCGACGCGCTTGTTCCCTTTGCAAGCGGAAGCGCCCCGTCGTTTTTGAGCAGTACAACGCCTTCCGCCGCAACGCGGTTCGCCGCTTTTTTGCGCACGCTTTCGGAGGAGACGCTCTTCCGCTGTTTCCGCATCCCGTCAACGCGAAAGATCAGTGCGAGCACGCGCTCCGCGCATCGATCCAGCTCTTGATCCGTCAGTTTTCCCTGTTCGTAGTCGGAAGCGAGTTTTTCATAATTGTTTTGGTTGAACGGCATTTCCAGATCCAGCCCCGCTTTGGCGGATGCCGTACGGTCGCGCACGGCGCACCAATCGGAGATGACCGCTCCGTCAAAGCCGCAATCGCCGCGCAGCATATCGTAACCCTTTTTATACTCCGAACCGTATACGCCGTTGATGCGGTTGTAGCTGCACATAACGGAGACGGGATGCGCTTCGCAGGCGATCGCAAAGGGGCGGTAGTAGATCTCGCGCAGCGTCCGCTCGTCCACTTCGCTGCTCTGGTGCAAACGGTCGTATTCGAGGTTGTTGCAGCAAAAATGTTTGACGCACGCCCCGACGCCCTTTTTTTGCACGCCTTCGATGTAGGCTTTTGCCATGGTCCCGGCAAGATACGGGTCTTCGGAAAAATACTCGAAATTGCGCCCGTTCAAAGGATGCCGCTTGATGTTCACGCCGGGCGCCAGCAGCAGATCGACGCCGCGGTCAATGCAGTCGTCCGCCAAACATTCCCCCTTGCTTTGCGCCAAACTTGTATTCCATGTGTTTGCCAACACCTGTACGGAGGGGTACCCGATCGCGGGGATCGTTTCCTGCTTTCCCCCGTCGCCGATCCGCTCCGTGCGGAGCCCTACCGGACCGTCTGACATGGTGACCGCAGGCAGCAGCCCGTCAAAATCGACGGTATGCCAGCAATCTTTGCCGCAAAGCAGGCGCAGCTTTTGCGCGGCGGTAAGTTTTTTTACCGTCTCTTTGGCTTTTTCCGCATACATAATACTTACTCCTCGCGTAAAATAAGCACGGCGTACGGCGAAACTTCGATCTTGCCTTCCAAAAGCGCGCCGCTGAGCAGGTCACGGTATTTTCCGCCCAACTGCAATTCCCCTGCTTTGTTTTCGGTTTCGACCGCTATCAGCACGGATTGTTCGCCGCTGCGCAGCGTCAGCGATACGTTTTCGCTCGCCTGCGCCAAGGGCGCGATCCCCACAAGCTGCCGCAACTGTTCGTGCGGAAGCACGCTGCCGAGCACGATGACCTCTCCTTTTCCGACTTTTTTGCGGGTGACCACGGGCATCCCGTTAAACTCTCCGCCGTCGTATTCGGCAAGGCTTTCGGCGCCGCGCAGTTCGTACGCGTCGTAGCAATCGGAAAGGGAAAAAACCGTTCCGCCCTTTGTTTTGGCGCGATACACGTCGTTTCCGACGGGCAGCTGATACTTTGTATAGACCCCCGCAAGCTCCTCCAAAAACGAATAGGGAGCATCCGTATACTTGCTCGCGTAGTCCGTCATGATATCGGACATGGGGCCGACGATCCATTTGCCGCCCCGTTCGACCCAATCCGTTACGCGCTCTTTCAGCCCGTTTTCGTCTGCCGTGGCAAGGAAGGGAGAGAGCAAAACGTCGTAGCCGTCCAACGAATGCGGCGTATCGATGACGTCTATGTTGTAATGCCGAAAGGCGCCGTAAAATTTGCGCACCAGCGCTTCGCGGTAATCGAAGCCTTTCATAAGCGGAGCGTATGCAAAATTTTTGACCGCCGTGGAGGAATAATGCAGTGCAATGCGCGAAACGATCTTTGTTTGCGCCAAAACGTTTTCGCAGCGTTTCAGTTCTTTCGCCGCCCGCGTAACTTCTTCGGAAACGCGGTACGGGCGTCCCGCCGTACTGACCAGCGCCCCGTGCGCAAGTTCCTGCCCGTTCGGGTGCGTGCGGAACAGCCAATACAAATTGCAGCTCGCTCCTTTCGCAAACGGAAGCCATGTATTGGCATAACATGCCCCGACGGGGCGGTAGCCGTACTCCGCAAATTCGCTTCCGTTCCAGCCGACCTGCGTTTCCGTGACCCAAAACGGTTTCTCCTTTACGCAGCGCAAAAAGTCATAGGCAAAGGCGGTATCCGGCAGCTGCCGTGCGGGTTCGTAATGGTTGTACTGCACTACGTCTAGCTCCGCATTCATCTCGTAATAACTCAGCATATTGGTCCGCATCATATCCGTACCGATCGGCGCGGCGGAATATTTGCGGATGATCTTAGCCTGCTCTTGCAGATAGGTAAAGATCTGCCGGCTGTGAAAGCGCGTCCACTCCACCAACAGAGAAGGGTGCCGCCATTGCCCGTCTCGCGGCGGCAAAACGGCGTCAAAGTCCTTATAATCGAGCGACCAGCGCGCCATCCCCCATTTTTCGTTTACGTTTTGGATGGTGCCGTATTTTTCTTTGAGATATTGGCGAAACGCGCGGATGCAATCTTGGCAATAGCAGCCGACCGGATAGATTTCATTATCCAGCTGCCAGCCGACCACGGCGGGGTGCTTTCCGAATTCTTTTGCCAGCCGCTCGGTGATGACCGCATTTTTTTCGCGCATCTTTTTGTTGGTTTTGCAGGGATGGCAGCGCGAAGAAACTTCTTCGCGCACATTGTTCGAGTTTACGCGGCGCGTTTCCTCGTATTTATCCAGCAGCCAGCGCGGCGGCGTGCACGTCGGCGTGCACATGATCACGTCGATCCCCGCCTTATGGCAGCGATCGACGACGCGGTGCAGCCAATCGAAATCGAATTTCCCTTCCTCCGGCTCCATCTTCCCCCATGCAAATTCTCCGATGCGGACGCAATTTACGCCCAGCTCTTTCATGCGGGCGATATCCTTTTCTTCCTCGCTCTCTTTCCACACTTCGGGGTAGTAGGCGGCGCCGATGTAAAATTTTTCCATATAAATCTCCTTTTGTGTTTTAAAACAAGTCGCTTTATACGCGCACGGGGGCGGGATAGGAAGCCCCGAACGTTTCCGCCGTAACGGAAGCGATCGTCTGCGGGGCAACGGGTTTATCGCGCAAATCGGTCTTTTCATCGGCGATCGCGTCCACAACGTCCATTCCTTCGATCACTTTGCCGAATGCGGCGTACTGCCCGTCAAGGTGCGCAGCGTTTTGGTGCATGATAAAAAACTGCGAGCCCGCGCTGTTCGGAAGCATGGAACGCGCCATGGATAGTACGCCGCGAAGATGCTTTACGTCGTTTTGCGCAAATCCGTTGGCGGAAAATTCGCCGCGGATCGAATAACCGGGACCGCCCGTGCCGTTCCCCGCGGGGTCTCCGCCCTGGATCATGAACCCCTTGATCACGCGGTGAAAGGTCAGCCCGTCGTAAAACCCGCTTTGCACGAGAGACAGAAAATTGTTTACGGTGTTGGGCGCCTTTTCGGGATACAGTTCCGCTTTGAACGCCTTTCCGTTTTGCATCGTGAACGTGACGATCGGATTTTTATTCTCCATGTGCCGATTTTTCTCCTTCCAAGTCTTCGTATTTTTGCAGCAGCACGCCCGCTTCGTTGAACAAGCGTACCGAAAAATCATCCGGATACCCTTCTTTGTATACGACGCGCACGATCCCCGCGTTGATGATCATTTTTGCGCAAATGACGCAGGGCTGGTGGGTGCAATACAGGGTTGCTCCTTCGATCTTGATGCCGAGGCGGGCTGCCTGAATGATGGCGTTTTGCTCGGCATGCACCGCATAGCAAAGCTCCTGCCGCGTTCCGCTTGCCACGTTGAGCTTGCGCCGCAGGCATTCCCCCTTTTCCACGCAGCTGGCGATCCCCGCAGGGGCGCCGTTATACCCCGTTGTCATCACCCGCTTCCCCAGCACGATCACCGCGCCGACGTGGCGGTTTTCCTGATAACAGCTGGACCAGCCCGCCACCGTTTCCGTAAGTTCCATAAACCGACGATCCCACTTATCCATATCGATACCGCTCCCTTTGAATCTTATCTATGATTATAGCATACGGGCATGCAAAAAGCAAGCGCGGCGCAAAATTTAAAGGGGGCGCGAAGCGGTTTAGCACTTTTATAAAAAGAGTGCTAAATTTTTGAATTTTTGCCTTTAAAATGTTTGACTTTTGCGTCTGGATGTATATAATATATAATGATTTAGCACTCAGGGCATGAAAGTGCTAAAAAACGATCTTATGGAGGCAAAGCAAGTTATGAACATCAAACCTTTGTTCGATAAAGTGGTTGTCGAAAGCGTTGAAAAAGAGGAAAAGACCAAAAGCGGTTTCATCCTCCCCTCTTCGGCGCAGGAAAAGCCGCAGACCGCGCGCGTGGTCGCCGTCGGCCCCGGCGGCATGGTAGACGGCAAGGACGTGAAGATGGTCGTCAAAGTCGGCGATACCATCCTCTTCTCCAAATATTCGGGCAGTGAGTTTAAGGTGGACGGAAAGGAATTCACCATCATCCGCCAGAGCGATATTCTGGCGATCGTAGAATAAGTAAGGAGGATCATTCTTATGGCTAAACAGATCAAATACGGAGACGAGGCGCGCAAAGCGCTCGAAAAAGGCGTTGATACGCTTGCGGATACGGTAAAGATCACGCTCGGCCCCAAGGGCAGGAACGTTGTTCTCGACAAAAAGTTCGGCGCACCGCTGATCACCAACGACGGCGTGACCATCGCCAAGGAGATCGAGCTGGAAGACCCGTTTGAAAATATGGGCGCGCAGCTCGTGAAAGAAGTTTCCACCAAGACCAACGACGTAGCGGGCGACGGCACCACCACCGCCGTTGTGCTTGCGCAGGCGATCATCCACGAAGGGCTCAAAAACCTTGCCGCGGGCGCAAACCCCATCATTTTGCGCAAGGGCATCGACAAAGCCGTAGACGTTGCCGTAAACTGCCTTAAAAAGATCTCCAAAACGGTTGACAGCAAGCTCGCCATCACGCAGGTCGCCTCCATTTCCGCCGGCGACGAAACGGTCGGGCAGCTCATCTCCGACGCAATGGAAAAAGTCGGCAAAGACGGCGTGATCACCGTGGAAGAAGGCAAGACCATGAACACCGAGCTTTCCACCGTAGAGGGCATGCAGTTTGACCGCGGGTATGCTTCCGCCTACATGGTCACGAACACCGACAAGATGGAAGCGGTTTTGGATACCCCCTACATTCTCATCACGGATAAAAAGATCTCCAATTTGCAGGAGATCCTGCCCATCATCGAGCCGTTGGCACAGCAGGGCGCGCGCCTTTTGATCATCGCCGAAGACGTGGAAGGCGATGCGCTGGCGGCGTTGATCGTCAACAAGCTCAAAGGCGTATTCAACTGCGTTGCCGTAAAGGCACCCGGCTTCGGCGACCGCAGAAAGGCAATGCTGGAAGACATCGCCATCCTTACGGGCGGCACCGTCGTCTCCTCCGATCTCGGCTATGAGTTCAAAGACGTTACGCCCGACATGCTGGGCAAAGCGGCGCAGGTCAAAGTCGATAAAGACAACACGACCATCGTCAGCGGCGCGGGTGATCCGGAGAACATCAAAGCGCGCGTCAACGCCATCAAGGCGCAAGTTGCGGAGACCACTTCCGATTACGACAGAGAGAAGTTGCAGGAACGCCTTGCAAAACTCGCAGGCGGCGTGGCAGTGATCAACGTCGGCGCGGCGACCGAAGTGGAAATGAAGGAAAAGAAGCTGCGCATCGAAGACGCGCTTGCCGCTACGCGCGCAGCCGTGGAAGAAGGCATTGTTCCGGGCGGCGGCGTGGCGCTGCTCTCCACTGCCGATGCTTTGAAAAAGCTGGTCGCTTCTCTCGACGGCGACGAAAAGACGGGGGCGCAGATCGTACTCAAAGCGATCGAAGAACCCATCCGCCAGATCGCCAAGAACGCCGGGTTGGACGGCTCTGTCATCGTTGACAAGATCGCATCCAGCAAAAAAGCGAATTACGGCTTCGATGCTTTGAAGAACCGCTACACGGATATGGTCGAGAGCGGCATCATCGACCCGACCAAAGTTTCCCGCAGCGCGTTGCAGAACGCCGCATCGGTGGCGGCTACCCTGCTCACGACGGAGAGCATCGTAACGGATATCCCCGCACCCGAACCCGCGGCTCCCGCAGGCGGCGGCATGGGCGGCGGAATGTATTGATCCGTCTGATCGTTCAAAACATGCGCACGGCGCGGAAAGCGATGCTTTCCGCGCCGTGTTTTTATGCATTCGCATTGCTTGCTTTATAAGGGAGCGGCTGCGTGTTCGGAGCCGCCCGTTTTAGCCGATGTGCAGTTTTTGCATGATCTTTGCAAGGGCGAATTTGCAATGCTCGTACGTCAATCCGCCCTGAAAATACGCCGTATACGGCGGGCGGACGGGCGCGTCGGCGGAGAGTTCGATGGAAGCCCCCTGCACAAAACAGCCTGCCGCCATGATGACGGGGTCGTCGTATCCGGGCATATCCCACGGCTCTAAGGTGACAAAGCTATCCACGGGGGAAACCTCCTGCACCGCCTGGATAAAGGCGCACAGCTCCTCTTTTGCGGAAAATTGTACGGCGCGGGTGATATCGTACGGCAGCGAATCGGTTGCGGGAGCCGTACGGTAGCCGAGCTTTTGCAGTGCCCTGCCGATGAGTAAACTCCCCTTGACTGCCTGCATCGTGATATGCGGCGCCAAAAATACTCCCTGAAAAAACAAACGGTAGCCGTACGCATACGAACCGACTTCCGCGCCGATGGAAGGCGCCGTCATCCGCCCGGCGATCGCGTCGATGTAGACCTTTTTTCCGACGATGTATCCGCCCGTCGGGGCGATCCCTCCGCCGGGGTTTTTGTTGAGGGACCCGACGGCGATATCCGCACCGTTTTGCGTCGGCTCCGTCTCTTCAACAAATTCGCCGTAACAATTATCGACAAAGATGCAGCCCGAAAAACCGCATTCGCGTACAAAGGAGCAGACGCTTGCAAGATTTTTTTCGCTGAGCGCATCCCGCCAAGCGTACCCGCGCGAACGCTGTAAAAATACAACTTTCACGGAAGGGTCGCGCAATCCTTCGCGGATGGCGCTATGATCGAAAGCGCCGCCCTCTTTCAGTTCGCACTTTTTAAAACGGATGCCGTAATCGGCAAGCGAACCGATTCCTTTCCCTGAAATAACGCTGCACAGCGTATCGTACGGGTCGCCGGAAATCGAAAAAAGCGTATCGCCCGTATGCAGCAACCCGAACAAAGCAACGGTGAGCGCGTGCGTGCCGGAAACAAGATTCGGCGAAACCAGCCCCGCCTCCGCGCCGAAAACATCGGCAAACAGCGCGCCGAGCGCGTCGCGCCCCTCGTCTCCGTAGCCGTACCCCGTTGTGGGCGTAAAATGCCGCAGGGCGATCCGCTGCCGCGCAAACGCCTGCAACACCTTTTTTTGGTTTTGATACGCAACGGCATCCGCCTTGGCAAACAGCGGCGAAAGTTCCGCCTCGCAAGATGCGATCAACTCTTCTATTTTTCCCATACAGCTTTTACACACTTCTCCAAATTGGTTGTATCGTTCGGGTCCAGCCAAACAATACCGGGCAGCTTTTTGAAAAAAGTAAGTTGCCGCTTTGCATAATTGCGCGAATTTTGCTGAATTATGTTACGCATAGTACTATGCGTAATTTCATTTTTCAAATATTGAACCACTTCTTTGTAACCGATACCCTGCATGCATTGGCTATTCGGCGGCACGCCGTCCTTTAAAAGCCTTTCCACTTCATCCACAAGCCCCGCGCCGAGCATGGCATCTACGCGCGCATCGATGCGCGCGTACAGTTCCTGCCGCGGGTAATCGAACGCCGCCGCAAAATACGGAAACCGCGGTACGTCGCCGTCTTGCTGGGCAGATTTTTTTTGCCCCGTCAAGTCGTAGATCTCCAAGGCGCGAATGACGCGCTTAACGTCGTTCGGGTGCAATTTCGCGGCGCTCTCCGCGTCAACGGCTGCAAGCAACGCGTGCAGCGCGGCATTTCCCCTTTCGGCGGCGTATGCTTCGTACTTTTTGCGGATCGCCGCATCCGCCCCCGCGCCGCCGTTGGTTCGCGCAAACAGGATCGATCGGATATAAAACCCCGTTCCGCCGCACACGATCGGCACCTTCCCCGCGGCGCGCAGCGCATTGCATAGCGGCAGAGCGGCGCGTTCGTAATCGGCGACGGAATACGGCTCATTCGGCGAAACGACGTCGATCATGTGGTGCGGCACGCCGCGCATCTCCGCTTTGGTCGGTTTCGCCGTTCCGATATCCGCCCCGCGATAAACGGTCATGCAATCGGCGGCGATCACCTCCCCGCCGAGGCGCAATGCCAATTCTGCCGCAAACGCGCTTTTGCCGGAGCCCGTCGGCCCGCAAATGACCGGCACGCGCATCTCAAACGATCCTCTTGAACATTTTTTCGATCTCGGATTTCGTCAGCCGGACGGCAACGGGTCTCCCGTGCGGGCAGCGCAGCCCCATGTCGCCGCCCATACGCGCAAACAGTTCTTTGCGCTCGCTTTCGCTTAGCACCTCGCCGCCCTTTACGGCGTGTTTGCAAGCCGTCATGGCAATGCGCTCCCGTAAAACGTCCGGCAAACGGACGGCGCGCAGCGAGCCGACTTCTTTAAACAGCTCGGCAAAAAAGGCGGGAAGGTCCATGCCTTGCAGGTCGGCGGGAACCGCCGATATCTTAAAGCTGTTCAGCCCGAATTCTTCCGCCTCGAACCCGACGCTGCGGAGCGTTTCCGCATTGTCGCTCAAAAAAGCCGCTTCTTCGCCGTTGACTTGCAAAATATACGGGACGAGCATGGGCTGAACGGCAACGCGGCGCGTTTCCATCTCTTTACGCAAACGGTCAAACAGCAGCCGCTCGTGCGCGGCGTGCTGGTCGATCAAATACACTTCGTTCTCTGCCTCATAAATCAAATAGGTGTTGAACAAATTGCCCTTGTATTCCGCCTTGGAAAGCAACAGCTTTTGCTGCCGCGCCTTGCTTTCCTGCTCGGCAAGAAAGCGCTTGTTCTCCATAAAAACGTCGCCGTCCGCCGCGGCGCCTTCGATCGGGCGCGCTCCCGTTTCCGCCGCAGCCTGCGCCGCAGGCGCGGACGGCGGCGGGGTAAAACTGTCACAAAATTGCAGCGTTTCTCCACCCTGCCAAAGTTCCTGCCGCGGCGCGTAGTGCCCGCCCTTTTGGCGGATAAACAACGCGCTCTTATCCTGCGGCAGCGGCATTTGCTCCGTCGTTTGCGCACCCCGCGCCGCGCCAATCGGAGCGGGCGCCTCCTTTTTTTGCGGCTCGCTCTGCGTACTTGCCGCGTTTTGCGCAACACGCGGCGCGCCGCATTCCGCGGCGGGCGCCGCCGCGTCCTGTTCGGGGGAAACCAAAAAATCCAACGCGCTCGCGTTCCCGTCCAAAACCGCTGACACAACGGAATACACACACCCGTAGATCACGCGGTTATCCGAAAAGCGCACGTCCGATTTGTTCGGGTGCACGTTCACGTCCACGATCTGCGGCGGAACGTCGATAAACAGAACATAAAAAGGATACTGCCGCTTCATCAAGTACGCCGCATAGGCGTTGGATATTGCGGAGGCAACGGTGTTGTTTACCACAAACCGCCCGTTGACGAATGTGCTTTGGTAGGTGCGGTTTGCCTTTGTATATGTGGGCTTGCCGAGAAATCCGCGAATCCGCACGCCGTGTTTTTCGGCGTTTAAACGATAACACTCCCGCACCGCCGCGCCGCCGTACACGGCGGCAAGCGCCTCCTCTTCGCCCCCGCCGAAGGACTGCATGGCGAGTTTTCCGTCAATAAAATAACGGAACGCGATGTGCGGGTTCCCTAAAACAAAACGGGAAACGACCGCCGTCACTTCCGCTTCCTCGCCCTTATCCGTCTTCATAAATTTTTCGCGCGCGGGCGTGTTGTAAAACAAATTTTCCGCACTGATATCCGTGCCTCTATCCAAGGCGCACGGTATTTTTTCGCCCAGCGCGCCGCCGAAACAGGAGAGTTCGAAGGCGGTCTCCGCATCTTTATGGCGCGAGCGAAGACACACGCGCGCTACGGAAGCGATGCTGGCAAGCGCCTCGCCGCGAAAACCGAGCGTGGCAATGCTTTCCAGGTCCTCCGCCGTTGCAATCTTGCTGGTCGCATGCGGCAAAAAGGCGGAGGCAAGCTGCCCCTCCTCGACCCCCTCTCCGTCATCGGAAACGCGGATCAGGTCTTTTCCGCCCCGCTCGATGAAAACGGAAACGGAACGCGCCCCCGCGTCGATCGAATTTTCCACAAATTCTTTGACGACGGATGCGGGGCGCTCGACAACTTCTCCCGCGGCGATGCGGTTGTAAACGCTGCTGTCAAGAATGTTGATCTTTGCCATTGTGTTCTTCCTTTACGCGCTCGCAAAGTTCGGCAAGAACGGTGAGCGCCTGAACGGGCGTAAGCCCGTTGATATCCAGATCCAGCAGTTCCCGCTCGACAGCGCTCGGCTGCGCGGCGGGCTGCTTGTCTTCGCCGCGCGGCGCGCGTGCGATATCCCGCTTTTCCAAGCGGCGCAAGATCTCCTTCGCGCGCCCCGTCACCTCCTGCGGAATGCCGGCAAGCCGCGCCACTTCGATGCCAAAGCTCTTGCTTGCACCGCCGCGCACGATCTTGCGCAAAAAGACAATGCCGTCTGCGGTTTCCCGTACCGTCACTTTGTAATTTTTTACCCCTTCGATCTTCCCTTCCAGCTCGGTCAGCTCGTGGTAATGCGTGGCAAACAGTGTTTTTGCGCCGATCTGCTCGGTCAAATATTCCAAAACCGCCCAAGCGATGGAGAGCCCGTCGAACGTGCTCGTACCCCGCCCCACCTCGTCGAGGATCAAGAGCGAATCGCGCGTGGCGTGCCGCATGATGGACGCAACTTCCGTCATCTCCACCATAAAGGTGCTCTGGTCAAAAATAAGGTTGTCGC
This sequence comes from uncultured Clostridia bacterium, assembly GCA_944346885.1. GTDB lineage: Bacteria > Bacillota > Clostridia > Christensenellales > Borkfalkiaceae > Borkfalkia. The sequence continues at coordinate 35,915 of CALVMR010000010.1, forward strand.
TGGCGCCGACGCGCGTAAAAATACGGCCTACCACGGGGATGGCTGCCGAACGCGCGGGCACGAAACAGCCCATGTGCGCCATCAGCACGATGAGCGCCGTCTGCCGCATATAGGTGCTCTTCCCCGCCATGTTCGGCCCCGTGATGACCATCGTGCGCGTTTCGCCGTCTAAAAGCGTGTCGTTGGGAACAAAGCGCTCTTTGGAGAGTGCCTCCACAACGGGGTGCCTGCCCTCGGCGATGCGAAGTTCTCCGCCCGCGGGCAGAATGTGCGGGCGGCAGTACCCGCGCTCTTTGGAAACGGCGGCAAACGCCGCGATGCAATCCAGCATGGCGATCGCCGAAGCAAGTTTTTTCAATCTGCCGATGTTATCCGCAAGCGTTTGGCGGATATCTTCAAACAGCTGCAATTCCAACGAAAGGCTCTTTTCCGTACTGCTGAGGATACGCGCCTCCGCCTCCTTCAATTCGTCGGTCACATACCGTTCGGCATTGGCAAGCGTTTGGCGGCGCTGGTAATCGTACGGCACTTTGTCGGCAAACGAATGCGTCACCTCGATGGAATAACCGAATACGCGGTTGTATTTTATGCGGAGATTTTTGATCCCCGTGCGCTCGCGCTCGCGCGCTTCGATCGCCGCGATCACCCCCGCGCCGTTGTCGCGCGCGTCGCGCAGCGCGTCCAACTCGGCATTGTACCCCCTGCGCAAAAAGCCCCCTTCTTTCAGCGATACGGGCGGATTTTCGACAAACGCATTTTTCAGCAAACTGCAAAGCTCCGGCATTTCGTCTAACGCGGCGGAAAGTGCAGCCAAAAGTTCCGAAGAAAACCCGGAAAGCTGAAAACGCAAATTCGGCACCAGCGATAGGGAAACGCCGAGCGCCTCGCAGTCTCGCGGGGTCAAATTGTTGTTGGATATCTTCCCCGCGATCCGCTCGATGTCGCGCACGCCTTTGAGCGTATCCGCGACCCCCATGCGCACGACCGTGGCGTTGAATAGTTCTTCCACCGCGGCAAGCCGCCGTTCGATCGCCGCGGGCACGCGCAGCGGTTCGAGTACGAGGCGGTTCATCAGCCGCGCCCCCATCGCCGTCTGCGTGCGATCCAACAGCCACAGCAGCGACCCGCGGCGCTTCCCCTCCGCGTTTGTTTTGACAAGTTCAAGGTTGCGGATCGCCGTGGGATCCAGCATCATTTCTTCCTTCCCCGAAAGAAGGCGCAGCGTATCCAAATTGCGCAGCGCGTGTTTTTGTGTTTCGCGCAAGTATTCGACCAAGGCGCCGCAGGCGGATACGGCAACGGGCATGCCCTCTATGCCGAAAGGCGTCAGCGTTTTGCAGCCGAGCTGCGCCAAAAGATTTTTTTCGGCATGCCGCAGCGAAAACGCCCACGGAACATAGCAGGAAAAAGGCGGCAAGGTGCGAAGGATAGGCATATCTTTGACCGCCGCCAAATATTGGTCGTTGCACAGCACTTCGGAAACGGAAAGCTTTGCAAGAAACTCCGCGCACTCCCCCGCCGCGTTTTCCCCGTCGAAGCCGCGCACGCAAAACTCGCCCGTCGTAATATCCGTCCATGCCGCGGCGCACGTTTTCCCTTCCATGGCAACGCAGGCAATGTAATTGTTCTTTTTTTCGTCCAGCAGCTCTTCCTCGATAAGCGTGCCCGCGGATACGACGCGGATCACGTCTCTCTCCACGATCCCTTTGCCGGGTGTCGGTTCGGTAAGCTGTTCGCAGATCGCCACTTTTTTACCGAGCGCGACCAATTTTGCGATATAGGTATCGGCGGCATGAAAGGGCACGCCGCACATCGGCGCGCGCTCTTCCAAGCCGCAGTCGCGCCCGGTCAGCGTCAGATCCAAAAGCTGCGAAACTTCCTGCGCGTCCTCAAAAAACATTTCGTAAAAATCGCCGAGGCGATAGAACAAAATGCAATCTTTGTATTTTTCTTTGGTTTCCAAATAATGCCGCATCATCGGCGAAAGTCCGCTCATTCGCTCTCCTTTGCGCCCGCCGCTTCCGCCGTTCCGTACAACGAAATACCGGAAGCGTCGGTCACTTTCATCCGTACAAACTCTCCGACGCGGTTGACCTCGCTCGGAAAATACCCCATCCTGCCATACTCGTCGCGGCCGAGGTACAGCCCGCGCTTTTTGTCATGATCCTCGCAGAGGATCTCCACCGTTTTTCCCAAATACGTTTGCGATTTCGCGCGCGTCTGCTCGTTGACGAGCTCTACCAAGCGCATGATGCGCTCTTTTTGCACCGCTTCGGGGATCTGTCCCTCCATTTCTGCCGCCTTTGTTCCTTGCCTGCGCGAATAAACAAAGGTGAACGCCGCCGAAAAATCTGCCTGCCGCACGAGCGAAAGCGTCTGCAAAAAGTCCTCTTCCGTCTCCGTCGGAAAGCCGACCATGATATCCGTCGTCACTTCGCAGCCGGGGATCCGCTTTTTCAGCCTTTCCACTTTGCTAAGGTATTCACGCGCGGTATATTTTCGGTTCATCAATTTTAAAATGCGGTCCGAACCCGCCTGCACGGGAAGATGAACGAGCTTGCAAACCTGCGGCAGCTCGGCAATCGCCTCTACGAGCTCCTCGCCGAAATCCTTCGGGTTGCTTGTCATGAACCGAAGGCGGAATTTTCCCTGCCCCGCACAGATCCTGCGCAGCAGCTGCGGAAAGGTCACGCCGTCGGCGCGGTCTTCCGCGTACGAATTGACGTTCTGCCCCAAAAGCGTGATCTCGCGGTAGCCCTTTTCCAACAGCGAATGCACTTCGCCGATGACCGCCTGCGGGTCGCGGCTGCGTTCTCTGCCCCGCACATAGGGTACGATGCAATACGAACAGAAGTTGTTGCAGCCGTACATGATATTGACCCACGCGTTGGGGTAGCTGGTGCGGTACGAAATATCGGCTTCTTCGATCGCTTTTTCCTGCGTGACTTCCACAAGCGCCTTTTTTTGCGCGCTTTTACGCGCCAACATGCCGCCGAGGTCTTCCAAATTGTGCGTGCCGAACACGATATCCACAAACGGGAACTTTTTGCGCAGCCGCTGCGCCGCCCCGTCCTGCTGCGTCATGCACCCGCCGACGGCGATCAGCATGGAAGGACGGGCGCGCTTGACTTTTTTGAGCGCCCCGATGTTGCCCATGGCATGGTTTTCGGCGTTTTCACGGATGCAGCAGGTGTTAAAAACAACGATGTCTGCCTCTTCGACGGTTTCACACGCCTGCGTATACCCGTTTTGGCGCAAGATGCCCGCGATCTTCTCCGATTCGTGCACGTTCATCTGGCAGCCGTATGTTACGATGTGGTATGTTTTTTGCATAAAAGTATCCGATGTGTTTCTGCTTCCTACCATTATACCTTTTTTGCTCGCTTTTTTCAAGTCTTTGCCGCACGCTCCCGCCCAAATAATTTTTACGGAATGCAGGATACTAAACACAGCGGAGTGAAATATGAAGATCGTAAAAACAACGCTGCTCGTTTTGCTTTGCCTGCTGCTTGCGGCATCGGCAGCGGCGGCAGCCTATTATTTTTCCGTTACCGCGGGCGTACGCTTAAACAGCGCAAAACTCGAACCTACCGCGTACAGCATATCCGTTTACGATAAAGACGGCGCGCCCGTGGCGCAGATCGCGCACGGCGCGGCAAAAAAGAAAATTTCGATCGAATGCCTGCCCGATCATGTGCGCGGCGCTTTCCTTGCCGCCGAAGATAAAAATTTTTATTCGCATCACGGGCTGGATTACAAAGGAATGGCGCGGGCTCTTTTAAAAAACATCCGCGCGCGCTCTTTTAAACAGGGAGCTTCCACCATCAGCCAGCAGCTGGTAAAAAACACCCAACTTACGCCGGAGCGCACGCTGCGCCGCAAACTGCGAGAAATAAAACTGACGCGGCAGCTCGAACGAAAATACAGCAAAGACGCCATCTTGGAACTGTATTTGAATACGATCTATTTCGGGCATGCCTGTTACGGGATCGCAAGCGCCGCAGAATTTTATTTCGGCAAAGAAGCGGGCAGTTTAAACGCGGCGGAAGCGGCAACGTTGGCGGCGATCATTCGTTCGCCCAACCGCTATTCCCCTTTTTCCGCCCCCGAAAAATGCAAAGCCGTGCGCAACAGCGTTTTGGAACAAATGAAAAAGTTGGGGATGCTGGACGAGGCGGAATGCGCCGCCGCACAGCGCGCGCCGCTGCCCGAACGCGGCGGAAACGCCGTTGCCGCACAGAGCTATCTCGACGCCGTATCGCGCGAATTTGACGAACTCCCCCTGCTCTCCCCCTACGCCGTGCGCGGCGGGTGCAAAGTGTATACCTATCTCGACCGGTCGCTGCAACGCTATGCGGAGACGCTGCGTACCACGGCGGACCGCAGCGGAAGAAGCATTGCGGTTTGCAGCAACGACGAACACGCCGTTTGCGCCCTGTATACGACTGAGGGAGAACTGCGCAGGCAGCCGGGCTCGGTCATAAAGCCGCTGGCGGTATACGCCCCCGCCATTGAAGAGGGGTTGCTGGCGCCCTGTACGCCCGTTTTGGATGAAAAGACCGATTTTGACGGTTACGCCCCTTCCAATTACAAAGATATTTATCACGGCTATGTTTCGGCAAGAGAGGCGTTGGCGAACAGCTATAACGTCCCCGCGGTCAAATTTTTGCGGCAGCTCGGAACCGAACGGAGCGCGCGGTATCTGCAAAGCCTGGGGCTTCGGCTCAACGAAGAAGACAAAACCCTCGCGCTTGCGCTGGGCGGGCTGCGCGAAGGCTACACCCTGCGCGAACTTGCGGGCGCCTACGCCGCGTTTGCCTGCGGCGGAGAATTTGCCCCGCTTGCGTGCATCCGAAAAATCGAAGACGGCAGCGGGAATGTGCTGTACGAACGAAAAGCCGAACTGCGCCGCGTTTTTTCGGAGGATACGGCAGAACTTATCAACGACATGCTGACCCGCGCCGCGCAAGACGGAACCGCCAAAAAACTGCATACGCTGCCATTCCGCGTCTGTGCAAAAACGGGGACCTGCGGAACAGACGAAGGAAACACGGACGCATATACCATTGCCTATACGCCCGCCCATACCGTTGCCGTTTGGATGGGCAACGCAGACAATTCCCGCACGGACATAAGCGGCGGCGGGCTGCCCTGCCATTACGCCATGCTGCTATTGAAAGAAATCTATAAAGAAAAAGCGCCGCCCGCCTTTAAGGAAGGTGCCGCCGTGCGCCTGCGGCTGGACCGCGCCGCTTATGAAAGCGAACACACCGTTTTGCTCGCCGCCGAAACGCAGCCGGAACGCTTTACCGTAACGGAACTTTTTTGCAGGGCGCATTGCCCGAAAACGGTTAGCCCGCTGTTTTCCGAACCGTATGCAGACGCCTCCATCCGCTGCAACAAACAAACCGTTTTAATTGATTTATGCCATACAGAGTACTATGCATATATCATAAAAGATGAATTTAACGGAAAAACCACACTTCTATTTGACGGATTTGTAAACAACGGAACATTTGCAGACGAAAAAGAAAAGCCGAAAGGAAAGCACCGTTACTCGGTTACGCCCTATTATTTGACCGACGGCGGCGAACGGATCTACGGAAAGGAACAACGGCTGCCCGACGTATGGATTGAAGCAAAAGAAAAAGATGCAAAGCAGTACGGAAATTGGTGGCTTCCTTAAAAGCGGCACCCAAAAATCGGGTGCCGCCGTTTGCGCTTAGGGATTTTCAAATATTTTTTAACCTGCTTAAAATATGCCCTTCCCTCGCAAAACGCAAGCAAGACGGCACAGTTGTTACGAAAAGGAAAGCGTTTCCTCGGTTGCAAACGCTTCGGCGATCAAACCTTCTACGTCCAGCTTTGCCTCTTCCCGCACGACCTGCGCAAGATCGGGGCGGATCAAAGGGTGCTTCGGCAAAAACACCGTACAGCAATCTTCATACGGCAGGATCGATGTTTCATACGTTCCGATTCTGCGGGAAACTTCAATGATCTCCGTTTTATCCATCCCGATGAGCGGGCGCAAAACGGGGAGGCTTTCCAAAACCGATTCGGACGACGTGATCCCTTCAATGGTCTGGCTGGCGACCTGCCCAAGGCTTTCGCCCGTTATGATGCACTGCCCGCCGCACCGCCGCGCCGTACGCTCGGCTATGCGCATCATGAACCGACGCAGCAGCGTGATCATCATCTCCGCAGGGCAAGAGCGGTGGATCGCTTCCTGAATGTGCGTCACACGCACAACGTGCAGCGTGATCCCTCCCGTATACGCGGCGAGAAGACGGGCGAGCTCTTCCACTTTTTCCCGCGCCTGCAAATTCGTGTACGGGTAACTGTGAAAATGGATGGCATCCACCTTCATGCCGCGCTTTGCGATCATATACCCCGCAACGGGGCTATCGATCCCGCCGGAGAGAAGAAGCATCCCCTTCCCCGCCGTGCCGACCGGCATACCGCCCGCCCCCTTTACATAATTTGCAAAGACGAGTGCCGTACCGTTTTCACGGATATCGACGTAGAGAACGTGCTGCGGGTCATGAACGTCCACGTTGAGCTGCGGGCGGGCGGCAAGCAGCCTTGCGCCGATCTCGGCGTTGAGCTGCATGGAATTGAGCGGAAAACTTTTATCCGCGCGGTTTGCCTGCACTTTAAAGGACCCCGCGTGCGGCGCAAGCGAGAGCACCGTTTGATAGATCGTCTCCAAATCGGCAAAAACCTTGTACGCGATACTGAGCGTATGGGTGCCGAACACCTTAGAGAGGCGTTCTACGATCTCCTCTTCGCGCCCCGGCTCAAACCCCTCCACGATATAGCGCCCGCTGAGGCGACGGATTTCATGGCGGATCCCTTTGAGCGCACGTTCCAAGTTCTCTTGAAAAACCTTTTCAAAATACCCGCGGTTTTTTCCTTTGAGATGGATCTCGCAATAGCGAACAATAATGACCTTTTCTCTCTCGCCCTGCAATTCCATGATTCACCTCGTTTTTGCGTACAATTCGCGCGCGCAGGCATTTAGGATCTGCGCCGCCTTCTCCGCCTCTTCCAAAGATTCGTTTCCGAAAAAGGAAAGGCGAAGCACGCCGTCTGCCATCTTTTCTTCTATGCCGCAAGCAAGGATCACGCGGCTGTACCGATTGCGCGAAGAACACGCCGACCCAGTACCGACAAGCAACCCGCGCTCGTTTGCCATATGCTGCAAAACCTCTCCCCGCAGCCCGCGCGCGGAAACCGTGAATATAAAGGGCGAGCCGCTCGGATCGGAAAGGGGCGTAAAAAATTCTTTATCCAACAGCGCGAGCAGCGCGTTGCGCAAACGCTCCGCGTTTTGGTAGTGCTGCGGCAGGGCTTCGAGCCGTTTTTTTGCCGCGGCGGCAAACTGCATGACGGCGAAGGTATTTTCCGTACCGCTGCGATAGCCCTCCTCCTGCCCGCCGCCATAGAGGAGCGGCGCGAGCGCGGTCCCCTTTTTATGCGCCAGCGCCGCCGCACCGCGTACGCCGCCGATCTTGTGCGCGCTGATCGTATAAAAATCGATCTCCGCAGGAAGAGAAAAAGCGATCTTTCCGAACGCCTGTACCCCGTCGCTGTGAAAGAGAGTGCGCGCGTTCTTTGTTTTTACGGCACGCGCCAGCGCCGCAACGTCGTTGACGGCGCCCGTCTCGTTGTTGACGTGGATGACGGATACGAGCGCCGTTTGCGCATCCACCTTAGCGAGCAGATCCGCCGCATTGACGGCGCCGCTTTTTTCGAGCTTGGCAAAACGGACCTCGACCCCTCTTTTTCCGAGTTCCTTTGCCGCCTCATACACGGCGGCGTGCTCCCCTTCCGTCGTCACAAGATTTCCGCGCCGCGCCGCGGAAAAGAGAACTTGGTTATCCGCCTCCGTTCCCGACCCCGCAAACAGCAGCGCATGCCTGCCCTGCGGGGCAAGCAGCCGCAAAAGCTGCCTGCGCGCTTCCTCAATCGCCTTATGCACCGCAAACCCCTCGCGGTAGAGCGCCGAGGGGTTAAAAAAGGCATCTTGTACATACTGCAAAGCGGCGCTTACACTTTCCGCATCGGGCCGTGTTGTCGCCGCGTTATCAAAATAGATCATTTCCGATTGTAATCCGAAGCGATAATGCGCCTGTTTTGGTTGTTGCGGTAGATGGCGGCAATGAACAGCGGGCGGCATTCCAACACAAGAAGACGCTTTCCGACCTTCGTGCTCGCCTGCACATAGAAAAATTCTTTTTCGTCGGCGGCTTCCTCGTTGGGCGTAAGGATATCTTCCTTACAGTCCGGCGAATTTTTTGCCTTGTTGTACGAATCCGAACCGACGCGGCCGATCAACAACAGTTGCTCGTCTAAAAGGCGGTATAAGATCTTCCGTTTACGGTCATGAATGACCTTTGCGACGCGCAGTTCGCCGTTGACATAGGTATAGTCGTAACTGATAAAGAATCCGTGCCTCTTTACGCGGAACAGGAGCCCGGACGCCAAAAGCAGCAGCGCAATGACGAAAAAAATGACAAACTGAATGATGATCGCCGTCAGGTTATCCTCCAACGCTTCGATTGCATCTTTGGAAACGGGCGTGAACCACATCATCAACACCCACAGAAAAACGAGCGCGGCAAGCACAAAACTGCTGATCGATATGGCGGTAAACACTTTGTACCAGCGTTTCGCACGCCGGTCGTCGTTCATGCAAACGCTCTCTTCGCTGAAAATCTCCTGCATGCTGCCTCCGCGATCAAAATTCGATCGTGCCTTCAAACACCTGTTTTGCGCTACCCGTCAAAGTGACCGTACCGTCCGAAGCGTACCGCGCGATCAGATCGCCGCCGCGCACTTTTACGGTGATATCCTCGTCTGCTTTGCAATAGCCGTTGAGCACTGCCGCAACAACGCTGGCTGCAGCCCCCGTTCCGCAGGCAAGCGTCTCTCCGTTGCCGCGTTCCCATACGCGCATTTTCAGGGTTTTTGCATTTACGACGCGCACAAACTCCGTATTGATGCGCTGCGGGAAGTACGGCGCGTACTCAAAAAGCGGACCGATGTTTGCAAGATCGACGTCATCCAATTTTTAGCAAAACACTGCGCAGTGCGGGTTGCAGCCGTTGACGAGCGTAACACTGTACGGCTGTCCGCCCACTTCGATGGCTTGCGAAACAACGCGATCTCCTTCCAGCGTAGACGGGATAGACTTTCCGTCTAAAACCGCTTTGCCCATATCGACGCTGACCGAGCCGACCGAACCGCTGAACGTATAGAGCGTAAGCTCTTTGATGCCGCTGAGCGTTTCGATGGTCATGTGTTCGTTTTTGACGAATCCGTTGTCGAAGAGATATTTTGCGACGCAGCGGATGGCGTTGCCCGCCATATACCCTTCGCTGCCGTCACGGTTGAAGATGCGCATCTTCGCATCCGCAACGTCGGAGGGTTCGATGAGCGCGATCCCGTCTCCGCCGATCCCGTAATGCCGATCGGCAAAATTGATGGCAAGCGATTCCGGGCAGGTGATCTTCCCGTCCATGTTGTCAAAACAGATATAGTCGTTGCCGCAGCTCTGCATTTTGACAAATTTCAGTTTCAGCCGTTCGGGGCGCAGCTTGTTTATATCCACAAGCTCGGTATTGCTCTCGTTAAAGCGGCTGGCAATGATATCCGCCAGCGCATTCGCCGTATCCAGCGAAGTGAGCGTGGTGATCCCCAGCAAGATCGCATGGTGATGCATACGGATATAATCGTTGATGGAATCCATATCCGTTTTTCCCGTATACACGATGTAATCGATCTTTCCGATATCCATCAGATGCAAGATCTCGTCGCTCTGCGAAAGCCTGTCTACCGTGGTAACGTCGATGCCGAGGGTGCGGATGGTCTCCGCCGTACCCGCCGTTGCGTACAGCTTCAAACCGAGATCGCTGAACTTTTTCGCAAGACCGGGGATCTCGAATTTATCTTGGTCGTTGATGGTGAAGTATACGCCCACTTCGCGCTGCTTGGTCGGATGGCAGAGCTTAAAGCCGGCAGACACAAGCCCTTTGAAGAGCGCCTCCTCGATCGTTTTGCCGATGCCGAGCACTTCGCCCGTGGATTTCATCTCCGGACCGAGCTGTGAGTTGACGTCGTTGAGTTTTTCAAACGAGAACACCGGCACTTTGACCGCCACATACGGAGAAGTTTTGTACAGCCCCGTACCGTAACCGAGGTCTTTCAGCTTTTGCCCGACGATGATCTTTGTGGCAAGCTCCACCATGGGCACGCCCGTCACCTTGGAGATATACGGAATGGTGCGGGAAGCGCGCGGGTTCACTTCGATCACGTACAATTCGCTGTGATAGATGAGGAACTGGATGTTCACCAACCCCTTGGTTTTCAGCGAAAGCGCCAGCTGCGTGGAACAATCGATGATCTTATCGAGCATGATATCGCTCAAATTGTACGGCGGATAAACCGCTATGGAGTCGCCGCTGTGCACCCCCGCGCGCTCAATGTGCTGCATGATGCCGGGGATGAGGACGTCCACGCCGTCCGAGATCGCGTCCACTTCCAGCTCGCTGCCCATGAGGTACTTATCGCACAGCACGGGATTTTCAATGTGCTGGGCGAGGATGACGTCCATGTACCGCGAAATATCGTTCTCGGTGAAGGCGATCGTCATGTTCTGCCCGCCGATGACATAGGACGGGCGCAGCAGGACGGGATAGCCCAGCGTCTCTGCAGCATGGATCGCCTCTTCCTTGGTCATGACCGTCAGTCCCTTGGGA
>CALVMR010000011.1 GCA_944346885.1 uncultured Clostridia bacterium
CTCTGCCAGTTGAGCTACACCAGCGCGGTGGTGCCTCGGGGCGGAATCGAACCACCGACATAAGGATTTTCAGTCCTCCGCTCTACCGACTGAGCTACCGAGGCATTTTAAAGCCCGCCCGACAGCCTACATATGCTATCAAACAGGCTTCCCCGAAACAGGGATTGGCGACCCGGAACGGTCTCGAACCGTCGACCTCCAGCGTGACAGGCTGGCGTTCTAACCAACTGAACTACCGGGCCGTAAAAGGCATGGGGAATAAAATGGTGGGCCTTCACGGACTCGAACCGCGGACCGATCGGTTATGAGCCGACTGCTCTAACCAACTGAGCTAAAGGCCCGAAATCTCGTGCGGCGCACCCATTTGCGCAACGCTTATTTATCTTATACTATTGCACAAAAAAAGTCAACTGTTTTGGCGGAATATTTCTTCCGCGGGCGGAAAAATTTTCGGCAAAAGCAGTGCCCCCGCGCGCAAATCCTTCAAAATCCGCCCCGCCGCCCGTGGTATCTTTATAGGCGCGGATGGTTGCCGCCGTGTGCCGCGGCGCCTTCGCGGCATTGTACGGGGGATCGGCTATGAACGCAGCGGCAAAAGTTTCGGGCAATACGCTCTACATATTTTTGAGCGGCGATCTTGACGAATACGGGGCGCGCCTGGTGCGCGGCGCCGTGGATTCCGCCATCGAAGCGCACCTCTCCTGCGACAGGGTGGTACTGGATCTCTCCGGAGTGCCCTTTATGGATTCGACGGGCATCGGCTTTTTGATCGGCAGGTACAAACGGCTGCACCGTGCGGGAACGCCGCTCTTTGTGCAGGCGCCGACCCCGGCGGCGGACCGCATCCTCTCCATGGGCGGGTTGTATACCATCATTCCGAAACTTTAATGCCGCCCGAAGGGTGCAAAATCATCGTTTGGAGTAAACTATGAATACAGTGACCGTCATCTTTCCCGCGCTCTCCGAAAACGAGCCCTTTGCGCGCAGCGTTGCGGCGGCGTTTTGCATGCGCTTCGACCCGACGCTGGACGAGCTTTCGGACGTAAAGACCGCCGTTTCCGAAGCGGTGACGAATTGCATCGTACACGCGTATGCGGGCATGCGCCGCGGCAACGTATGCATGGAGTGCGCCGCGGAGGGGGATACGCTACATATCACCGTTTCAGACAGCGGGAAGGGGATCGAGGACGTGGCGCGCGCCGTCGAACCTTTTTTCACCACGCTGGAAGAGGAGGAGCGTTCGGGTATGGGCTTTACCATCATGCAGACGTTCATGACCGCCTTTTCGGTGCAGTCGGCGCCCGGCAAAGGGACGCAGGTGCGCATGCAAAAGCGGTTCGGCGCGCCCGCCGCGGAAAAAGCGCGTTCGTGCACGAAAGAGGCGGAGCAGGGCACGGGGCGCGGAGGGCTGCCCGCGGGATGCTGAGCGAAGAAGAGACGCGCCGCCTGCTCCGCGCCGCCAAGGCGGGGGATGCCGCCGCAAAGGAGGCGCTGCTCACGGGGAATGTTTCGCTGTTGAAGAGCATCGTGCGCCGCTACTTGGGCAAGGGCGTGGAATTTGACGACTTGTTCCAGCTGGCGGGGATGGGGCTGTTGAAGGCGGTAGAGGGCTTCGACGAGCGTTTCGGCGTGCGCTTTTCCACGTATGCGGTGCCCATGATCGCAGGGGAGATCAAACGCTTTATGCGCGACGACGGCTCCGTCAAAGTTTCCCGCGCCCTGAAAAGCGCCGCAAGGAGCATGGCGCGCTATGCGGAGGAGTACGCGGCGGAGCACGGGTGCACGCCCACCGTCGGGCAGATCGCGGAAAAATTCGGCATGGAGGAGAGCGAAGCGGCGTTTGTGCTCGGCTCTTCGCGCATGCCCGTTTCCATTTACGAGCAGGCGGAACGGCGTGACGAAAAGGCGCAGGACCTGCTCGAACGGCTGCCCGCCGCGGACGACCAGGACGAGATGATCGAGCGGCTGCAACTGCGCGAGGCGATCCGTTCCCTTCCGGAGCGCGAGCGCAAGATCATCATGCTGCGCTATTTCCGCGATATGACGCAGAGCGAGGTGGCGGAAGTGATCGGCGTTTCGCAGGTGCAGATCTCGCGCATCGAAAGCCGCGTTGTTTCGCAGATGAAACAAAAGCTGGGCTGAGCGCCGCCGCGCCCGCGCGTTCGGGCGCCGCCGCGCGCGGGGAACGTTCCCCGCGCTTTTTGTTTGCCGTTTGCCGTGGCTATCCTGTAAAAATATGGTGAAAATACCGATAAATACATGATTTTCCGAAGGGGAGCGGGTCAGTTTGTTGCTTTCTTTTTTTCGATGTGGTATACTTTTTCAGGAATATACGTTCGGCTTTCGGAGCGGAGAGGTTATGGAAGAAGTACAGCGCAAACAGACCCTTTTTTCGGCGGTACAGCCGAGCGGGGCGGTCACGATCGGCAATTATATCGGCGCCATCCGCAATTTTGCGGCGTTGCAGGATGCATACAACTGCCACTACGCCGTTGCCGACCTGCACGCCATCACGGTCAAGCAGGAGCCCGCGGCGCTGCGCCGCAACACGCTCGAACTCATTGCGCTGTTCATCGCCTGCGGCATCGACCCCGAAAAATGCGTGCTGTTCGTACAGTCGCACGTGCCCGCGCATTGCGAGCTTGCATGGGTGCTCAATACCATCACCTATCCGGGCGAACTTTCCCGCATGACGCAGTTTAAAGACAAGAGCGCCAAACACGCGGACAACGTAAACATGGGGCTGATGGATTACCCGGTGCTCATGGTCGCCGATATCCTCCTGTACCAAGCGGCGCTCGTGCCCATCGGCGCCGACCAAAAACAGCATTTGGAGCTCACGCGCGATCTTGCCATCCGCTTCAACAACCGCTACGGCAGCACGTTCACCGTGCCGGACGGCTACTTCCCCAAGGGGAGCAGCGCGCGCATCATGAGCCTTGCCGATCCTTTGAAAAAGATGAGCAAGTCGGATGAAAACCCGAACGGCTTTATCACGATGGGAGACGATCGGGAGAGCATTCTGCGCAAGTGCAAGCGCGCCGTAACGGACAGCGAGGCGGAGGTGCGCTACGACCCGCAGACCAAGCCGGGCGTTTCCAACCTGCTTACGATCTATTGCGCGTTTACGGGCAAGAGCACGGCGGAGGCGGAACGCGATTTTGCCGGCAAAGGGTACGGCGATTTCAAACTCGCCGTCGGCGAAACGGTGGCGGACGCGCTCGCGCCCGTGCAGGCGGAAAAGGCGCGCCTGCTTGCGGATAAGGCGTATTTGAACGCCGTGATGAAGCGCGGCGAAGAGGCGGCGGCGCGCATTGCCCGCAAAACGCTCTCCAAAGTGTACCGCAAAGTGGGATTTTACACGGGGGAATGAGCGGTGTTCGGGTACTTGCAGCCGGATCTTCCGCATCTGTATGTGAAGGACGGGATCCTCTATAAGGCGCTGTATTGCGGGCTGTGCAAGAGCATCGGCAAGACCTGCGGGCAGCGGGCACGCTTCGCGCTTTCGTATGACGTTACATTTTTATCCGCCCTTTTGCACAACATTGCAGGGGAGGACGTGACCGTTAAAAAACAGCGCTGCGTGCTGCATCCGTTCGTTCGCCGCCGCATGGCGGAGGAGGACGAGATGACCCGCGTTCTCGCCTGTTTGAACACGCTGCTCGCCTATTACAAGGCGGCGGACGACGTGGCGGACGAAAAGCGCGGCTGGGGCAGGCGGCTGCTGCTGCGCAAGGGGAAAAAGCGCGCGCAGAAGCTGCATCCCGAAGCGGAGCGCATCGTGCGCGGGCAGATGGAGGCGCTTTCCCGCCTCGAACGGCAAAATTGCGCCGTGCCCGAACAGGCGGCGGATCCGTTCGGCGAAATGCTCGCCCGCCTCTCCGATCTTTGCCTGAAAGAGAAGGCGACCGAGCACACGCGCGGGCTTTTGTACGGCATAGGGAAGTGGGTCTACCTCATCGACGCGCTCGATGATTATGACAAAGATAAGAAAAAAGGGAATTACAACCCGTTCCGCGCGGCATACGCAAGCGCCACGCGCGAGGAGCTGCTGCGCGAAAACGGGGAGGAGATCGATTTTATTTTTGCGGGCGTGTTCGCTTTGAATGCGGAGCACCTGCAACAGATCGGGTTTGCTTTCAACCGCGATCTTACCGATAACATCATTCTCCGCGGCATGCCCGCCGCAACCGCGCGCGTCAAATGCGGGTGCAAGGCGAAGCCGGAACCTGTCCGTTTTTGACGGAGGCTCCGCCCCTGCGCGGCGGAGGGCGGCGCTTTTGTAGGAGCCGTGCCCGTGCGCCGCGGGCGAATCTTGTGACAGGAGGTCACACCGAACGTATGAGTAGAAAAGATTACGATCTGCTTGGCTTGCCGGAGTCCGCTACGGACGAGGAAGTTACCGCGCGTTACGAGGAGCTGAAAAAGAAGTATTCCGAGGACCGCTTTTTGGAAGGGGAGGCGGGCAACGAAGCGGCGCGCATGCTCAGCCGCGTGGAAGTTGCGTACAGCGCGATCATGACCGAGCGCGGCGAACGGCACGCCGCCGACGATATGGGCGCTTCCTATGCCAAGGTAGACGCTTACATCCGCGAGGGAAAGATCAACGAAGCGCAGGCGGTGTTGGACGCGTTCAACGAGCGCCCCGCGGAGTGGCACTATCTGCAATCGGCGGTATTTTACAAAAAGAATTGGGTCAACGAAAGCAAAAAGCAGTTGGAGATCGCCTTGCAGATGGATCCCGAAAACGGGAAGTACAAATCTGCCTACGCAAAGCTGAAAGATAAGATCGAGGGGGATAAGCGCCGTGCGGCGGACCCGCATGCGCAGCAACAGCAGGCGGCGGGCGGACCTTCGCCGCAGCAGCCGTATTCCGAAGAGCCGCAGCAGATGGGCGGCGGCGGGCTGTGCGAGCAGTGCGCCACCTGCTGTGCGTGCAATATGGCGTTCAACTGCTGCATGAATGCTTGCTGCGGTTGCAGATGAGCGTTTTTTGCGCAGGCCCCGTGCGGGTCTGCGCACCTTTTCGGCACGGGGGTGCCGGGCGGCTGGTGGCATGAAGCTGAAACGCAATTCCTTTATCATAGCGCTTTCGGGCATTTCCTGTGCGGCGGCGACCATTTTTCTTACGCTGGGGAACTGGTTCTCCTTCCTTACGCTCGCCTGCTATCTGTTTGCTTCGGCGGCGCTCATGCTTCCGCTTGCGGCGGATTCGCGCGCGGGCGGGCTGATCGCGTACTTTGCCACGGTGCTGCTCGGTTTTCTGTTCGGCGGCATTTGGAATCCGTGGCGGATGTTTTTGTTCTGCATCTTTTTCGGGCTGCATCCGCTGGTAAACAGTTTGCAGGAGAAACGAAAGTTCAATCGTTGGGTCGCCTTTGCGCTTAAAGCGGTGTGGTTCGACGTTGCGCTGTGGCTCACGTGGGAGTTCGCGTACGAAGTTTTTTTTGATGCGAACATGAATTGGGTGGAGCGCATCGGGGATTGGATCTTTTTGATCATCGGCGCGGGCGGAACGCTCTTTTTCTTCTTTTACGATTGGGCAATGCGCCGCTTGCAGCGGCTTTTGTGCGCGTATGTCGGCAAACTGCGCAAAAGCGGCGGCAGAAAGGCTCCGCCCGTACAGGAAAGAAGGGTGGAAGACGTGTTCGGCGCCCCGTATGAGCGGGAAGAACAGGCGCCGCAGGGCGAACGGAAAGAGGGGGAAGAGCGCCCGCCGCAAGCGGACGCGCCGCCGCAAAACGGGCAGCGGGAGCAAGAGCTGCGCGGCGAAACGGGAGAGAACGAAAAAAGAGAGGAAAACAGAGAGAATGGAGAGGATCGCTGAGACGCCGCAAAGCGTCTGCCCGCCCGCGGCGGGCGCCGTCTTCCAAAAGAACTGCGAATTTACGGGGTTCGTGGAGGGCGTAGGCAGCAACGGCGAGGGGATCGTCCGCTTTGGGGAAACGGTGTATTTTGCGCCGTTTACCGTGCCGGGGGAAAAAGTAAAATGCAAGGCGCTTAAAGTAAAAGACCGCATCGGCTACGCCAAGGCGATCGAGATCTTAACGCCCGCAGACGAGCGCGTGCGCCCCGTCTGCGCGCAGTTTACCAAGTGCGGCGGCTGCCAGTTGCAGCATCTGCGCTACGGCTGCCAGCTCAAACTCAAAAGCAAAACGGTGCACGACGCCCTGCGCAAGATCGCGGGGATCGAAACGGAAGTGCCGCTCACCGTAAAAAGCGACAGTCAGTTCGGGTATCGGAACAAATTGCAGATCCCCGTCGGCGTCGATCGGGAGGGGGAAACGGTCATCGGTTTTTATGCCGAACGCAGCCACCGCATCGTGCCCGTCTCCCGCTGCCCCATCCATCCCGATTGGGCGGAAGAGGTGATTTCGGTCTTTGCCGAGTACATACGCCGCTTCCGCGTGCGCGGTTACGACGAGGAGAAGAGGCGCGGGCAGCTGCGCCACATCGTCGTGCGCGAAGTGGAGGGCTGCTTTATTGTGACGGCGGTCACCGCCTGCGATATGCTGCCGCATGCGGAAGAGCTCATTCGCCTTTTGGGGGAAAAGTTTAAAGTTTTTTCGCTTTGGCACAACGTGAACAAGGGCGAGGGGAACGGCGTGTTCGGCGCCAAAACCGAACTGCTGCAAGGCGAAGGCAGGTACGGCGGGCATGAATGCGGCGTGCGCTATCTTGCGGGGCCGCGCACCTTTTTGCAGGTGAACCGCAGCGTCTGCCGCAAACTGTACGAGCGCGCCGTGCGCTACGCCGCCGAATGCGGCTGCACGGCGGCGATCGATTGTTACAGCGGCGGCGGCATGCTCACGGCTATGTTTGCCAAGCAGCTCGGCTGCGCGTACGGCATCGAATGCGTGCCCGAAGCGGTCGCCTGCGCAAACGAGCTTGCCGCGCTCAATAAGCTGGAAGGGCGCATGTTCAATCGGCTCGGCACGGTGGAGGAGATCCTTCCCGCGCTGCTGCGCGGCGCCGACCCCGATAAAACTTTTTTGCTCGCCGATCCGCCGCGCAAAGGGATGAACCGCTCTACCGTGGGTGCCGTTCTCGCCTCCGGCATCCGCCATATGGCGATGATCTCCTGCAATCCCTCCACCATGGCGCGCGACGTCGGGCTTTTGACGGGCGCGCTCGTCGAAACGGGGACGGGCGAACTCAAAAAGAACCCCGCTTACACCGGCAACGGGGCGGAAGGGTTCTACAAGATCGTTTCCGTGCAGCCCTTTGACATGTTCCCGCAAACGAAACATGTTGAAACTCTAATTTGTCTCGAACGGAAATAGCCTTTTTCGGGGCAATTTAGGGTTAAAATCACCGCTTTCACTCATTATTAGGGTGAGAGGGGTGATTTTTTTATGCCATGCGGAGAAAGCAAAACCGAGACATTCCATACATTTGGTAAAAAGTCGAAACTACAAAATGGATTGGATAAGGGGAACAGAACACAATATATTGTGTGCGCGAGCCTCCTTTCGAACACCTTTAGAATTGACTTTTACGCATAAATATGGTAGTATTTAAGGCGAAGGAGGAAAGCCAATATGAAGGTACTATCGACAAAACTGACGATGCGGGATGGCTACTCGACAAAGCAGTTCCGAGAAACAATCGTAAAATGGCTTAAAGACGGACCACCGAGTAAAGAGGTCGGCGAGAGGTTTGAGCAACAGGACTTCCTCCGACCATCGACTCTAAAAGCAGGATACTGCACTCTGGAAACATTCACCCTAAAAAAAGATGATGCCGAGTATACTGCTTGCAGACTGACACACATCTACAGAGACCAAACGTGGGTTACTGATATCATTCAAAAAAAAGGACCGAGTGAAACCAAAGTGTACATCAACATCAACTGTCTGGGCGACACGACACGATTCGATGAGACACCAACCATTCGCACAGAAGTAATCCGAGCCTTCGTAAAAAGCGGGTGGGTAAGAGTCGAGGAGCTTCCGATATCGGTAGAACCATTGATGCTGACCAGAGAGCGAGTCGGTCTTGCCGTGAAAGTGATAAATGGCGAGTACAACGGCAGCCTTCCTGTGGTTTATGTCTCCAAGTTTTTCGGTTCGGCGGGACATGAGGTTGATATTCAGAGGTTAGCGAAAGACCTATCGGGCATTGCCATTGTCCTCGCGGAAGAGGATGATAACTATCTCGAAACCCTAAAAGAACAGACGAACAGGAACAATCCATTCAACGGACACATTGGAATATACTTCCCGAAATCAAGAAACTCGAAGGAATATCGACCGTCCGATTGGAAAAGGTATGGACCACTCAATTCGACAATACAGAAAGATGTCGCAGAATACATAACAGCCCAAACCGATGCCGACGGGGTATCCTGGGAACAGTTACACAGCGAAATGATTGCAAACCAAGCGAAAGAAAGCGAGGAATTACTAAATGAAACTATTAACGAAAACGGGACATTAGAGGAACAACTCAAAGAAGCGAAAGAAAAGTTGCACCGCGCGGTACAAGAAAACAAGTCGCTCGTGGCTCAAAATGAAAACCTCATTCAAGCCATAAATTCCAGAGACGAAGGGAAGAAAATGCTTCGGTCCGCACCGATTGACGAGTTTTTCAACGGAGAACAATACGACCTCGTGGTTACAATCCTTACAAGGGCATTGCGGAACACAGAGACCGACACTCGAGCATATGAACTTCTCGAAGGCATACTTGCAGAAAACGAGGTGCAGGGCGAGGGAAGGGCGGTCGATGAGATGCTAAAGCGGGTGCTATCCAAAGGTGAGAACATAAAAGAGCGCGACCTGTTGGATTTGCAAAGCCTTGGTTTCGAGGTAATCTCGGACAGCAACCATTATAGACTGATATACAAGGGAAACGAAAAGTATGTCATTACCCTGCACAAAACACCGAGCGATGCTCGAAGTGGAAAGAACTTGGTATCAGACATACTGAAAACAATAAGCATTTACAGATAGACGTTAAAACGGCAGCCGACTTCGCAAAAATGCGAGGTCGGTTTTTTTATTTGAACAGTTAAAGGAATTATCAATTAAAGCGAAAATCAGGAGGACAAAAAATGCTTAAAGGATTTAAAGTAATCGAATTGTATGGAAACGCAAGTGACTCGACCATGAGTATAACGAACAAATATTTCAAATTCAATTCCGTCACCGCAGACGAACTGAAAAGACCCAGCCATGTGAGATTTTTGATCGACACAGACACGAAAAGGTTTGCAATCGAGGTTTGTGATGCAGATGATAGGAATGCCGTGAAATTTCCCAGTCCGAGCGGGGAATTGGCAAAACGCGCCGTACTTAACGTAACAAATAAACCTGCACACGAGGCTATCCGCAGACTGATGGGGTGGTTTGATGACAAATCATACAGAGTACGCGGTGTATCCGTTCCCGACTCGAATGCCATCATATACAATTTGACACAGGCGGTCGCAATTGTAAAGAGAACGGCTTCTGATGATGAATAACTGCAGAAAGTAATGAAGAGAATTAGAGGGTGGAGGTGTCAGATAAATTGTACACCTCTACCTTTACTTTTAAGTAGAGATATGATATAATTTTCATACTAATAATAGGAGTGGTCTACGAAGTATGAAGCAAGAGAAAGCATATAAAATAAAACTTATAAAAATTTTGGAGATTTTACGCCAGGATTCAGATGAGGATAACTACATCGATACTTCGGAAATTTTGTCAAAACTCGCTACGATGGGGATTATATGCGATAGGCGAACTCTTGCGGCTGACATAGAAGTCTTAAATAGCTATGGGTACGAAGTGCTTAGCGAAAAAAGTCCTGGTAAGCCCAATAAATATTGTGTTATTGATCGTAGTTTTGATGTTCCTGAGTTACGCATTCTTATTGATGCAGTGCAGGCATCGAGTTTTATTACACCGAAAAAGACCGAAGAACTTGTTGATAAAATTGCTAATCTTGGGGGAAGTCATCGCGCGGAACTGCTACAAAGCAATATTGTAAAGTTTAATACGACTAAAAGTATAAATGAAAACATTTTTTATTCAATAAGCGAAATCAATGCCGCAATAGAAAATGGAAAGAAGGTTTCATTTGAATACTTTGACTTTAATGAAAAACACGAACGGGTATATAGACGAAATGGCAAGCGTTATTATGTTAACCCGCTTGCTACGATTTATGACGATGATAACTACTACCTTATATGCTATTACGGTAAATACGAGGGTGTGGTTCATTATCGCATAGACCGAATGGATCACGTTGAAATGGT
>CALVMR010000012.1 GCA_944346885.1 uncultured Clostridia bacterium
ACATACAGGCAGAACAAACTGCTGTTCGAACACCGCTTGCAGGAAGTGTTTTCGGCATATCTGGAGCGCATCCGCGGGATCGTCAATAAATTTGCCGATGTCGACTGGACGATGCTCGGCCGCGATATCTATTCGCTCGACTTTGATTACTTTGAGTTGTTGTCCGTAAAGACAGCCGATCTTGTCGTGGGAGAATCGCCGACGATCACGGTCAAGCCGCAGGAGGGAAAGGACGGGGACGAGGAGGACGAAACGGCGGATGGGCAGACCGCGGAGGCGGAGAAGAACCTGAAGCGCATCCTCGAGTGGACGTCTTTGGACGAAAAGCTCATCCCGCTCCTCATCGATATTTCCCGCTACGGGGATGCGGTCGTGCGTGCATATACCGAAGCAAAGAGGATCGAGGAAGGCGAAAAAACGATCGGGAACTTCACGATCATCTCCCCCGAGATATGGTTCCCTGTTGTGGATCGCGAGGTCAAAGAGCATCGCCTCTTCGATGTGCTCGCCTGGGTGGTTTGTGAAAACCCTGAAGAGGAGCATCGGGAGCGGCAGCGGCACACGCTGCACGTGCAGGTGCACAGTGCGGGGAAATACACGTCTGCGGAATATGAGCTAAAAGAGGTAAATCCCTTCAAGAAGCTGGAGGACGGCAGCGAATGCGACATCCGCCGCTTCAAAATCGTCCGCATGGTCGGGGATGAGCGGGAAAAACCGACGGGGTTTGACGGATCCGCAATACAGGATTTCCACAATGTGACGGCGAGCGACTGCATTTTCGGTATCAACGACTATGACAGGATCTGTGCGATCATTGCGGAGCTCGGTGTGCGGTATACGCTCGAGGGGCTTATCCTTGACCGACATACCGCGCCTACCATGGCAGTCGATGAAGAGAACTTTTTCCAAACGAAAGACGGCAGATGGACGGCGCAGGTCGGCGGGGTGATGAAGGTAGGGAGCGACGGAACGTATCCGCAGTACATCACATGGGACGCCTCTTTGCAGGCGAACCATACGATGATCGAGAAGCTCGAAAAACACCTGTATTCCCTCTCCGAAATGGGCGCAGTTCTCAATGACGATAGTTTCGGCGCATCGCAGGGCTTTGAAGCACTGGAAACGCGCATGACCAACGCACGGCTGAAGGCGCGCAGGCTCGGGTCATTGCTCGTTACGCCGTTGAAAAAACTGATCGCCACCGTTTCGGAAGTCGGGTACGCTCCGGTGAAAACGGACGATCTGTCCGTCAAATTCCATGACGGGCTGCCTATCACGGAGAGCCGCCGTATCGACCTTGCCGTACGCGAAGCGGGCGGACCTATCAAGGATGTTTCCACCGTATTGCAGGAGCGTTTCGGAAAAACGAAGAAAGAGGCGGACGCGATCGCCGCTGCGGTGTCCAGCGTGCGCAATAACCCGTTTGAAACAGGATTTTTCAATGTTCCGACAGATGAGGACGATAATGACGCGCAGGACGGGCAGAACAGCGGTGTGCCACCCGATATAGGAAGCGGCGATGGGGCAGGACAGGAATGAAGAGAAGGGCGTCGTATCCCTTTTGAAAGAATATGCGCGCGCGGCAAAGCAGATCATGGCGGCGTCGCGGGCGCGTAAGCAGACCGTAGAGGAGTACCAAAAAAACCTTTCGGCTGTCGTAAATGCTGCGATTAAGGGGCTGAACGGGTCCATTCTCGGCTTTTCCTCTTCGGAAATAGCGGCAGCTGCAAAGGAAGGCGTTGCCAAGGCGGACGGTGCCGTTCCGGCGGCGGACAGTTTGCGCAATGCGGCGGAACACCGTGAAAAGATGACCCGCAAGCAGGCGGCGGCAGAGCTGCGCCGCTACGGGCTGCGTTACGACGGCGCGTCTTCCGGGCGCTCAGGGCGCGGGTATAACGCGCACAATACATATATCGAGCTTCGGAACGCCACGCAGGCGGCGGGAAACGGCTTTCTCTCCCGCGTAAACAAGCAGATCGATGAACTGCGCAAAAAGGGGAATGACAGCGTATACAACGTAACGCAGGCGGTAAAAGAGGACATCCAAAAGCAGGGTCTTTTGAACGTCGAGTATTCGAACGGGCGGAAGGTGGATATATCCAGTTACGCGCGCATGGCCGCGCGTTCCGCCCGTATGGAGTCCGCGAACATCGCCGCGTTCGGGCGCGCGCTTGAAAACGGGACCGACTATGTGCGCTGTACGGAGATCTATCCGACCTGCGAGATCTGCGCGAAGTATCAGGGTCGCATTTACTGCATCAGCGGAAGGGACAAGCGATTTCCCGCGCTGTTTGAAACGGCGCTTCGGCGCGGGTATGCGGTCATGCACCCGAATTGCCGTCATGAGTTTATTCCTGTATGGCTTGAAACCATGACGGAAAACGAGATCGCGGAAGAGATCCGCCGCTCGCGTATTCCGAAGGCGGATACACGTTCCGTGAAGGAGCGCAACGCCTATGCCGCCTGGCAAGACGGGCAGCGGCAGCGTTACAACGAGCAGCTCTACTTTGATAAAGCAACGCAGGCGCTGGGCGCTTCCATGCCGTATAAGGACATCGGCGCGTTCCGCCGCGCGTATCGCTCGGAAGAGGGGAGTTTTGCACATAAGCGGAGCCATCATCTGATCCGCGATCAAAAAGAGTATACCGAAATCAAGCAAATATTGCACGGCAGCGAAACTTTGCCGAAAACCCTTGCGGAATTTCAAGAATTGCGGTATAATAAGAACAAAGAGATTTATCAAAAATTACAAAGAGAAAAGCATACTGTTTTAGCGATCAAAAATAAGGGATGGTCTGAATCTTTTACAAAAAAAGCGGTTGAAAGCTATTATGAGTTTAGAAAACGGAATATTGAGTTTACAGACCATGGGGTCGCTCGTTTTTTACAACGTGGGTTTGATAAAGAAACGATTATTGCTATTTGTAAAAGCAAACCTTTTAATTTTATCCAGCAAGATGGTAAAAAAGTAAAATTTTATAGAGGGCTGGCAATAATTTATTCTGATCAAACAGAAGAAATTATTTCTATACTCCAACGAGGTGGGCCTAAAAAGGAGTGGAAAAATGTCTAAAATACAGCAGGCATTTAATATGATCGAGGAATTGTTGCAGGGGAAATATGATCCTCTTCAATTCTCATGTGATATGGAACAGTTTTTGTTTGACAACTTTTCATCAATGCGGCAAGAAGCGCCAGAAGTAAATGATATTTTGCAGGAAGATCTTCCGGAAATTTGTGCGGAGGGTGAGCCTGGGATGGATTTTACGGATATGATCGAAAAAGTTGAAAGGGAATATAAAAAAGCGAAAGAAACATATAACGGGAAATAAAGCACGGTACACCCCGTGCTTTTTTCATAAAGAAAAGAAGGCAAGCGTCCGAGCTTGTCTTTTTTTATGCCGAGGCGGGCAGGCGTAAAAAGGTCCGCAAAGCCCAGAGCAAGGCAAGGCGTAAAAAGGTCGGTGCGCATAAAAAATCTGTGGGAGCTACCCCCGTAAAAAAGCGTAGGAGGATTTATGAACAGGCAGGACATCAAGGCACTGCTCCACGGCGTTGAGAATGCAGGAGAGATCGTCGATCGCATCATGGAGATCAACGGCGCGGACATCGAGAACGCGAAGAAGGCGGCAGGCGGCGGCAGCGACGCGCTTACCCGTGAAAACGAACGGCTCAAAGAAGAGAACGAATCGCTCACGGGGCAGCTCAAAGCCTATGAAAAGGGCGGCGCAAAATACGTCGACGCGGCAGAATTGGAGCGTTTGAAAAAGTTTGAAACGGACACGCTCGCCGCGCAGAAGCGGCAGAAGCAGGAAACGGCGGTAAAGGAGCTTCTCAAAAAGAATCACGCGC
>CALVMR010000013.1 GCA_944346885.1 uncultured Clostridia bacterium
AGCATCGTCATCACGGGAGACAGGACCGCCATCGCGCGGGACGTGAAGAGCTGGGTCTTGGTCAGCTCTAAATTTGCGTCCGCAAACTTCTTTTCCTGGTATTCTTCCGCATTGTAGGCCCGCACGACGCGCACGCCCGTCAGATTTTCGCGCGTGACGCTGTTCAGATCGTCCGTCATCGCCTGGATCTTTTTGAACTTCGGCACGACGACGCACAGCAAAAACACGAACATGCACACGAGCAGGATGACCGCCGCCGCCACGACCACCGACCACTGCCACCGGCGGGAAGAGATCTTTACGATCGCCCATACGGCGAGGATGGGCGCCTTTACGATCATCTGCAAACCCATGGCGATGAGCATCTGCACCTGCGTGACGTCGTTGGTGGTGCGCGTGATCAGGCTCGCCGTGGAAAAGCGGTTGATCTCCTCCATCGAAAAGCTCTCCACCTTGTCAAACACCTGCCCGCGCAGGCGGAACGCGACGGCGGAGGCGATGCGCGCCGCAAAATAGCCGACCAGCACCGAACTTGCCGCGCTGCCCAGCGCGCAGGCGAGCATCAGCCCGCCCTGCGCCCAGATCTTGCCCGACGGCACGGCGGTCATCGCATACTGCAAGATCGTGCTCGTATAATCGGGCAGCAAGAGGTCCAGCCAGACCTGCAACACGATGAACGCAACGGCAAACAGAAGGTATAGCCAATCCTTCCAATGCAATGTTTTGAAGATCCTGCCCATGGGCGCCTCCCCGCCGCGCCGCAAGGGGCGCAACGTTTGCACGATTATAGCATATGCAAAACAGCATTGTCAAACGCTTACCATTTGTTTTTCGGCATGGAAAAGCCGCCGCATCGGAAAATGCGGCGGCAACAAATTTTCGCTCTTTTAAACGGTTTTGCCCCCTCCGCCGCGGCGGAGGGGGCTGCCCGTTAAAATTCGTATTTTGTATCCCGCGAAAAGAGTTCCGCGATCATATTCATGCACAGTTTGCGCCCGTCGCCGATCTCCTTCGGCTGTTTGCCATAGCACACGTCGTACACCGCTTCGGTGATGGGCAGCTCTACGTCCTGCTCCTTGCCCAGCCGCTTCATGGCGGCGGCAGTGGGCACCCCCTCGGCAAGTTTTTCAAACCGCTGCCCTTTGGCAAGCATTTCCCCGTACATGCGGTTGTGCGAATGGCGGGAAAAGAGCGTTGTTTCGTAATCGCCCAAATGCGCCAGCCCGTAGGCGGAGAGCGGGTTTCCGCCCATCGCCTCGATGAGGCGCGCCACTTCACGGGCGCCGCGCGTCATGAGCGGGCCTTTGAGCGTGGAAACGCCGCCGCCGTCTAAAACGCCCGCCGCAATGCCCATCACGTTTTTTGCCGCCGCGCCGATCTCGGTGCCGATCACGTCTTTTCCGTAATAAAAACGGATGAGATCGCTTTTAAAATCGTCCGCCAGCTTTTTTTTGAGCGTTGCGTCGTAACCGTCTATGACCATGCAGTTGGGGATCCCCGCCGTAAAATCCTGGATATGACCGGGGCCGACCCACACGGCGATGCGATCCGCCGCCACCCCCTCTTCGATGAGCACTTCCGAAAGGCGCTTGCCGGACTCGATCTCGATTCCTTTCATGCACAGCACAAAGACCTTTTCGGAAACGTCTCCCGTCTGCAAAACGGTGCGGATGAAGCCGCGCAGCCCCTGCGAACTGATGGAGATGACGATCACCTCCGCATGGTCGAGCGCGGCGGCAAGATCGCAGGTGAGCGTGATGCTCTTATCCAGCGTAAGATATTCGTTTTTGCCGGACGCCTTTAAAATTTCGTACGAATAATCGCCGGCGGGACCCCACGAAAAGACCTGCCGCCCCTTTTTTACGGCGAGATACCATGCGATGAACGAGCCCCATCTGCCGCAGCCGAGCACGGAGATCTTTTTGTATTCGGAAAAAAATTTCAACGACAGCGCCATGCGCTTTTCCTCCTTAATAAAACCGAACGTTACCGAAAAACCGCACCCCGCCGCGAACGGCGGTGTCTCCCTCCGATCGCGGCAAACCGCAGGCAGCAGCCTGCCGAAGTTTGCGCGAAAGCCCTTCCCCCGCAGGCAGCAGCCTGCCGAGGTTTGCGCGAAAGCCTTCCCCTCTCCGTTTCGGCAAGCGATCGCGCACAAGACAAGGCGGGCGCGGCTTTGCAAGGGGAGCGTACACAGACGTACGTGACCCGAAGCAAAACGCATGCCCAACGCAGTATTGGGCGATGAGCGCGAACCGAAACTAGATCTCTTTCCGCTCCAAAAACGCCCTTGCCAACGTTACATCGTCGGTATATTCGATCTCAGAGCCGACGGGGATGCCGCGGGAAAGGCGGGTGCAGCGGATGCCGAGCGGTTTGAGGAGCTTGGCAATGTAGAGGGCGGTGGCGTCTCCTTCCACATCGGGATTGGTGGCGAGCACGACCTCCTCCACGCCCCCCGCGGCAACGCGCGCAAGCAGTTCGCGGATGCGGATATCGTTGGGCCCCACCCCCTCCATGGGGTTGATGACGCCATGCAGAACGTGATACACGCCCTTGTACTCATGCAGTTTTTCCAACGCGATAACGTCTTTCGGCTCTTTTACGACGCAGATGGTGCGCCCGTCGCGGGAGCGGCAGATCTCGCACTCCTCCTCTTCGGTAAAGTTGCCGCACACTTTGCAGTAGCGCACCTTTTTTTTGGCATTGACGATGGCGGCGGCAAACGCCTGCGCCTCGCTCTCCGTCATGCCGATGACGCGGTACGCATAGCGCTGCGCCGTTTTTTTGCCGACGCCGGGGAGCTTTGAAAACTCATTGATCAGCCGCCCGATCGGTTCGATAAACACTTCCATACAAAAGTTTTATCCCTTTTCCTTTTTTCAGGCTTACAGCAGCCCGCCGCCCAGCCCGGCGTAGGGAGCCATCTTTTCTTTATACACTTCGTCCGCTTTTTTGTAGCCGTCGTTAATGGCTGCCAAAATGAGGTCTTCCAGCATCTCCACGTCCGAAGGGTCTACGACCCGCTCGTCCAGCTCGATGCCGTCAATGATCTTTTTGGCGTTCATGTACACGACGACCGCCTCGCCGCCGCTGGTGCCGACGATCTCCCATTCGTCCAAAAGCTTTTCGGTTTCCTGCATCTCCTGTTGCAGCTTTTGCGCCTGCTTCATGAGATTTTGCATGTTTCCGCCCATCGGGGCGCCGCCTTTGAATCCTGCCATGCCGTTCACTCCTTTCTTTTCGGAAAATTATTTCACCCGGATATCGGTATCCGGAAAATCGCGCCGCAGGCGGGCAATCCCCTCTTCCACGGGGTCGCTTGCCTCTCCCTGTTTGCGCACTTCGTACGAATCGATGCCGATCTGCGCGAGCGCCGCCGCCACCTCCTGCGCGTGGTCGGCGCGCAGCAGCGAACGGTAGATCGCCTCCGAATCGGTGGTGAGCACAAAGGTATCCCCCTCGAAGCCGCTGCCGAGATCTTGGCACATGGTAAAGAGCACGCCGTTTTTGGCGTTTTTCCGCAAAGCGCGCAAAAAATAGGCAAACGCAGACTTGCGCTTATCCACGTCCAAAGCGTTGACGGCGGGAGCGCGGCGCACGGGCGCCTCTTCGTACCCGCCCTGCGCAAAATAGGACGCCGCCTCTTCGGGCGGAGCTTCTGGCGGCGGGCCCGCGAACGGGTCCTCCTCCCGCTCCTGCGGAGCCGAACGCAGCGGCTGCCCTTCGGCGTGCGGCGAACGCGGCTGCGCCGCGTTTGCCGCACTTGCTGCGGCAGGCGGGGCGGATATCCCGCCTGCTGCCGCCAACCGCTCTTCCAGCTTGGCAATGCGCCGCTCTAAGGCGAGCGTGTTTTCGTCCGTTTCGGGCAGGCATGCCTTTACGATCGCCGTTTCCAGCACGATGCGCGGCGAAACGCTGTACCGAAGTTCGGTTTCCACCGCGGCGAAAATTTCGCTTACGCGCAGCAGGGCGCGCCCCGAAGCCGCGGCGGCGATCCGCTCGGTTTCGGCATACATTTCCGCGGGCAGCTGTAAGAGCGCGTTTCCGTTTTTGCAGGTTTTCGCCACCGTGCAGCGGTTAAAAAAGGTAAGCAGGTCGCGCGCGAGCACCGCCGCGCCCTTGCCCGACGCCAGCACCGTTTCCGTTTCGGTCAGCGCGGCGGAGGCGTTTTCGGTGAGGATCGCCTCGCCCAGTTTTGCGATCTCGTAAAAGTCAGCGCTGCCGAGCACCTCGTTCACGTCTGCATACGTCAGGGCGCCGCTGCTGTATGAAATGCACATATCCGCGATGGAAAGGCTGTCTCGCATGCTGCCCGCGCCCGCGCGGGCGATGGCGGAAACCGCCTCGTCCTCAAAGGGTTTTCCCACGGCGCGGAGCACCTCTTTGAGGTGCGCCTCGATGTCTTCCTGCGGGATGAGTTTGAAATCGAACCGCATGCAGCGGGAGAGGATGGTGGCGGGAAGTTTGTGCGGCTCGGTGGTGGCGAGGATGAACACCGCATGCTTGGGCGGCTCTTCCAGCGTCTTTAAAAGGGCGTTGAACGCAGAATCGGAGAGCATGTGCACTTCGTCTACGATATACACTTTGTAGCGGCAGGAAACGGGCGGGTACTGCACCTTTTCGCGCAGGTCGCGCATCTCGTTGACGCCGTTGTTGGACGCCGCGTCGATCTCGGTCACGTCCAAATTGGCGGGATCGGCAAGCGCCTTGCAGGCTGCGCACTTGCCGCAGGGAGACCCGTTTACGGGGCTGAGGCAGTTGATGGCGCGCGCAAAGATCTTGGCGGTGCTCGTTTTGCCCGTTCCGCGCGGGCCGCAAAAAAGATAGGCGTGCCCGACCCTGCCCGCGGCGATCTGATTTTTTAAGATACGGACGATGTGTTCCTGCCGCACCAACCCGTCTAACGTGGTCGGGCGGAACGTGCGGTACAGTGCCTGGTATGCCATACGAAACCCTCTTTTTTTTCGCGCGGTTCGCGCTTTTCGAACGCGCCGCAAAAGCCGCTTCGGCAGCCGCGCGCCGCATGCGCGAACGCCCCGCGCCCCGAAGCCGTTTGCAGCCGTTTATTTTTTTCTCTCTTGCAGCAGCTTTTGCACCTTTTTTTTGGCGCGCTGCACGGCGTTTTCCACGCTCTTGGCGCTGCCGTGCTCCCGCTCGGCGATCTCGGCGATGCGCAGCCCCTCCGCATATGCCGTAAGGGCGCGCCACTCCGCGGCGGAAAGATTTTTTTGCAGCAGCGCCAAAAATTCCGCGCGCTCTTCTCCGCCGATGAGCTCCGCCTCCGGGTCGGAAAGGGAAAACAGCGCTGCCTGCGCCCCCTCCTCCTCGGCAAACGGCACATAGGTGTTGAGCGGAACATGCTTTTTACGCGCGGCGCCGCGCACGGCGCTCGCAATGCGGCGGCGGATGCAAAGACGGGCAAAACTTTTAAAGCGCATGCCGCCGTCCTCGCGGAAATCGCGCACGGCGCCGTACAGCCCGATCATGCCCTCCTGCACCAAGTCTTCCGTTTCGCCGCCCTCCAAAAAATACGAGCGCGCCGCCCCGCGCACGGCATATTTGTAGCGCTCCAACAGCTCTTCCAAGGCGGCGTTTTCCCCGCGCTGCGCCGCCAGCGCCAGCGCCTCGTCTGTCCTTCTCATCGGCGCTGCCGCAGCGCTTCGTACGCCGCAATGCCCAACGCAACGGATGCGTTGAGCGAATTTACCCTGCCCGCAAGGGGCAGCGAGAGCACTTTATCGCACTTTTTGCGGGTGAGTGCGCCCAACCCGCCGTCCTCGCCGCCGACGACCAGAGCCAAGTCGCCGGTCAGATCGCAGCCGTAAAGATCTTCTCCGTCCGCTTCCAGCCCGTATACCCAAAAGCCCTCGGCTTTGAGCGCGTCGATCGCCGCGTTCACGCCGGGCACGCGCGCCACTTGCAGATGGTTTGCCGCGCCCTCCGAAATGCGGATGACGGCACCCGTGACCTGCGCGCTCTTGTTTTTCGGCAAAACGACGCCGTTTGCCCCCGCGCACTCCGCCACGCGCAGGATGCTGCCCAAATTGTGCACATCCTCGATGCCGTCGCACACGATCACGAACCGCCTGCCCCGCTCGCCCGCAAGCACGGCGGAAAAGTCGGCATATTCGTATTCGGAAACAAAGGCGATAACGCCTTGATGCCTGCCGCCCTCGCTCTCTTTGGCGAGCGCGCGCTCTTCCACGAACTGTACCCGTATATTTTTTTCGCGCGCCAGGGCGAAGATCTTGCGCAGAGAGCCTTCGGCGCCCTTTTGCAGCAGGAGCTTATCCACCCCTTTATCCGTTTTCAACAGTTCGAGAACAGCGTTTCTCCCTTCGATCTTCATGCTTCCTCCCAAGAGAGCAGCTCGGCAATGCGCGCATAGCTGCCCGTGAGGTACAAATATCCCAACACCGCCTCAAAGCCCGTGGAACGGTTGTACTCCGCCACGGTGGCGTGCTTGCTCTTTGCCGCTTTTTTGGCGTTTCTGCCCCGCAAAAAGATCTCCCGCTCTTCCTCGGTAAAGGTCTCTTCCACCGCGGCGAGCCGCCTTGCCTGCCCCTTGGCGGAAACTTCTTCCGAGGCGAGTTTTTGCAATTCGCCCGGCCTTCTTTCTGCGGTGCGCACCAGCCCTTCGCGCACGAACAAAGACTGCACCGCGTCTCCTACGAACGCCAGCGCGACGGGCCCCATCGCCCGCACTTTTTCCGGCGCCAGCCTCTCCCCGAAAAGTCCCATACAATCATTATAGCACATTGCGGCACAAATGACAATCAGAATTTTGCCCCGTATTTTGCGCCGAACGCCCCGCTACGCGCAAAGCCGCGCCCGCTACGCTCGCGGCATACAAAAACGCGGCGGATACCCGCCGCGCGCCGCCGTTTTTGCCGCGTTTTGCCGTTTCCAAGTTCCGCCGCCGTTTCCAAGGTCCGCTGCCGTTTTTACCGTTGTTTCAGGCAAAATATGCCAACGCCCCCGCAAACACGGCGTCTGCCAATTTGCTGCGGAACGCAGCGTCCGTCAGCGCCGCCTCGTCCTGCGCGTTGGAGAGGAACCCGCATTCTACGATGACAGAAAGGTACGGCGTGCAGTTGAGCATGAAATAATCGCCCGCCAAGGCGGAAAGCGACGTGCCCCAAAGCGCGTTCAGCTGCTGCTGGATGCTTGCCGCCAGCGCTTCCCCCTCGCGGCTGTGCAGCCTGTAAAAGACCTGCCCGCCGCGGCGGGCAGGGTCGGCGGGAAAAAAGTTTTGGTGCACGGAGAGCACGAGGTTGGGCGAAGCGGATTCGATGATCTCTTTGCGCCGCTGCATATCCCGCTTTTTGTAACCGGGGGTCGGCAGCCCGTACAGCCCGCCCGCGCCCGTGCGCGTGAGCACGGTGCAAAACCCCGCCCGCGCGAACCGCTCGCGCAGCAACCGCGCAAGCTGTAAATTCAAGTCACTTTCCCGCACTTCGCTGCGCACGCCGAGCACCCCCGCGTCCACCCCGCCGTGCCCGGCGTCGATCACAACGCAAAAGGAAGCAGCGTGCGCGCCGCGGCTTGCCAAGGAGAGCGGCACGCACGCCGCAAGCAACAATACCAGCGCCGCCGCAAACGCCAGCGCGCGCGTTTTGGAGAGGAACAGCATACCGTATCTGTATGCGCGCGCCCGCGCAAACATGCCCGCAAAGGGCGGGGGCGGCGCTCAAAAAGAGCGCCGCCCCTGCTTTCCGCAAAAAATACGGTCAGTTCTTTTTTTCGGCAGAGCGGGCGCCTGCTTTGCCGCCCGCTTCGCCCTTGCTCAGTTTTTCTTCCATGTATGCGTCGATCTTCTGCATGCATTCGTCCTGCCCTTTTTTTACGAGCATCCGCGCCTTGCTGCTGTTGGCGGCGAGCAAAGCGCCCAATACGGCGCCCAGCGCCAATCCGCCGATAAATTTTTCCATTGCGTGTTTCCTCCGCGGAACGGTTTTTCCCGTTCCCGCATACAGTATGGCGCGCGCACAAAAATTTATTCCTGCACGGGCGGGCGGCACGCGAAGCCGCCCGCCCGTGCTTTTTGCGGCGCGGCAACACGTTTATTGGCGCAACGGTTTGTTTTTTGGCGCGGCAGCCTGCTTTGGGCGGATCAGCCCGTTTTTTTGGCGCGGCGCGGCTCCGCCTTGGGGCGCGCCGCGCGGCGCAAAAGCTCGTTTTCTTCGCTGAGCTTTTTCACCGTTTCGCGCAGGCGGGCGTTTTCTTCCCGCAAACTGAGCGCAAGGCGGTCGTACAGGGCGTTGATCTCGTTTGCCAACCGCTGTTCGAGCGCGGCGCGGTTTTTGCGCACTGCCAGCGCGGGGTCGGCGCCTGCTTCCTGCGCGGCGGCGCGCACGCGCTCCGGCTGTTTGCGCAGGAGATTGCGGTACTTGTTTTGGTAGCGCAGCATTTGCTTGGCGTCGCCGCCGCAGACGTTCAAAATGGCACGGCGCACCGACGCGCCGCCGCGGCGTTCCGCCCAGATGGCGCGCAGCATGTGCTCCGTTTCCGCCTCGGTAAAGGGGCGAACGGCGCCCGCGGCGAGGTCTTTGCCCGCCAAAACTTCCCGCGCGGCGGGGTCTCCGCTTTTGAGCAGGCGGTAATAGTAATTCCGCACGCTGCCGCCCGCCCTGCCGTGCGCCTTGCCGTAACTTGCAAACAAAAACGTGAGCGTTTTGCCCGCGCGCCTGCCCTCCGAGAGATAGCGGACCAGCTCTTCCGCCTCTTCCCGCGTGTATCCGTTGATCTTGTTCTGCATGCCGTTTATTCCTCCTGTTCTGCCGCAGATATTGACATAACCGTATGGATTTATACATAGAATGAACAAAAAGCGGCACGGCAAAACAGCCATGCCCGCGCAGACAAAGCAGCGCGCCGAAAAGCGTGCGGGAGGAACTCGATGCGCATACATTTTTCGGCGGCGGAGCCGTGCGCGCTGCGGCTCGGCGGCGTTTTTGCGGGTTACTGCGGCGAAACGGAAAAATTTGCGGATATCGGCGAGGAGGCGCTGCTCGCCGAATTTATCCCCGCGGGCGGAGAAAATTATCCGCTCTCCTTTGTGCTGAACAAATCCTTTTTTGCCCGCCCGCCGCACTGCTGCGACCTCTTCCGCTACGCCTGCGGCGCAGACGTTTTTGCCGCACGCTTTGCCCCGCGCGAGGGCGGCATGCGCGTGCTTGCGCAAGTACGCGCGGGGAAGCTGCTGCTGAGCGTGCTGGAAACGGGCGGGCGGGCGCAAGCGGCGACCGAAGGCACGGACGGCGGCGCGCTCTTGCCGCTGCCGCCCGCGCACGACTATACCGCCGAAGCCGTGTACATCGGCGGGCAGCCCTTTGCCGCCCTCTTTTGCAAGGGAAAACAGCCACCCCGCCTGCTTTTGTTTGCCGAAACGGGCGCCTGCGCCCTGAACTGCCGCTGCACGTTTTGGGAGGCGGGCAGCGAACTGCGCGTGCGGCATACGCTTGCGGACGCGGCGGGGCATACGATCGAACAGACCTTTTCCGCCGAAGGCGGCACCCTGCGCGAAACGGCGCGCACCGTGACCGCGCGGGAGGGATTTTGTCCCGACGCCCTGCCCGCGCGCATCCTGCCCTTTGCCCTGTTTGAAGAGATTGCGGCGGGCGGCGACCCCGCCCCCTATTTGGCACCCGCGCAACGGGAACGCGTGCCCCTGCTGCGGGAATACCTCGGCGATTTTTGCGCGGTGACGGTGCCGAAGGAGATCTTTTACCTCACCTACGGAACGATAAACGCCGCGGGGCTGGTGTACCGCCGCGGCGAAAACCTGTTCGACGTCAAATTTTTTACCGCGGATACCGAAAACGGAAAAATTACGAACGTCCGCCCCGTGGAATGAGCATTGCCGCCCCGCCCGAAGCGCGCGCCGCCCCCGAAGGGCGGCAAAACCGAACGGACGGCAAACAATGCCGCCCCCGAAGGGATACGGCGTTTTGCCCGCCCGCGGCAGAGCGGGCGGGCAAAACAAACAAAACGGGCGCCGCACGGAAAAATTTCCGTGCGGCGCCCTGCCGTCTTTTTTCCTTGCCGATCCCTTCGGCGGATCTTACTTGCTGATCACTTCG
This sequence comes from uncultured Clostridia bacterium, assembly GCA_944346885.1. Taxonomy (GTDB): domain Bacteria; phylum Bacillota; class Clostridia; order Christensenellales; family Borkfalkiaceae; genus Borkfalkia. The sequence goes on from CALVMR010000013.1 coordinate 10,086, forward strand.
GCGGAAACCACAACGATCCTCGCGTGCGCGGGCACGGAGATATCGATGTCGTAATCGCCGTAACGCGTCATGCCGTCCTCCACTTCCATCGTGGCTTCTTCGGTAAAGGAGAACGAATCGTCCTCTTCCGTCATCGCGTCCTGATAGGCGGCAATGGCGTCCGTCAATTCATCGAAGCGCGTTTTGGAATCGTCGTCGGCAAGCACGCCGAACACGCAGAACGTGCTTTCGGCAGAACTGCTGCTGCCCGTATAGAGATAGAACATGCTCGTTACGGCGTTGTACAGGTACGAAAGCCCGTCGCGGTTGCTGCCGTCCGAAGATTTTTGCGCATACACAACCGGCTTGGTTGCGGGCAGATCGCTCGCCTGCAAATAGGTGTACGTGCCGATCGCGCCCTTTTCGTTGGTGTACCCGCCGCCCTCGATGTCGGCGCCGTTTTTGGTCACCTCGCCGTACAGCGTGTTGAGCGGCTGCGTACGCGCCGCGTCCGCCCAAACGGAGGGCGTAAGATCGAGCGCGTTGTACGAATCGGCAAGCGAAACGAGATCGTCTACGTTGTCTCCGCCTTCCAAGTCGGTATAAGTATACCCGCCGCCGACCATGCGGTCGCTGCGGAAATCGTGAATGACGGTATTGTCATAGAACCCCGCCTCGATGAGTTCGATGTAGTGATCGACCGTCTGCGGATACAGTTTGCGGATGAACCGGTAATTGAGGACGTATTCGTCCTCGGTTTCGCTGTCGTTATCGTCAAAACGAATGGTGATGCGGACCTGCGGATAATCTTTTCCGCTGCATGCGGCAAAGGCAAACCCCGCACAGAGCAGCAGCAAGACCGCCAGCACGACGCTCAGCGCCTTTCCCGCCGCGTTCCCGAAAAATTTAGCCATAAAACTCCCTTTTTTTGACCGTGATCGGTTTTCCGCCCCTTCCGAGCGGTGCTATCTTATTGTATCGTTTTACGGGGGAATCGTCAAGTACTTTTGCGCAGAGGCACAAAAATATCACGGAATTTCCGTTTTTTGCCGCTCCCGCCGCCGAAGGAGGCGCGCCGCACCAAAAAAGCACCCCTGCCTGCGGGCAGCGGATGCTTTTTGCTCTGTTTGCAGGCGAATACGCCCTGCTCTTTACACCAATTCGATGATGACCTGCTCGGCGGCATCCCCGCGGCGGTTGCCGAGGGAAATGATGCGCGTATACCCGCCCGCGCAGTTCTTTTCGTCGTTGCGCTGCGCGTATTTGGGCGCGATCTCGTTAAAGAGCTTTTCGATGAGCGGATGCGCCACGTCTTTGGTGCGCTCTTTGTACGCAGACTTGCTTTCGTTAAAGCCTTTGATCTCCTGCAAATCGTACAATTTGCTCATGATCTTGCGGCGTGCGGCAAGTTTTTTCGCGCCGTCTTTGACAACGGTAACGGTAACTTCGCGCTCCTTTTTGCCCGCCTTTTCGGTGACGACCTTTTCGCTTTCGATGGTATCGTCGTATGTGTTGATGGCGTCGGTGATGATCTTTTCAACGTACGAACGCAGCTCTTTGGCGCGCGCTTTGGTCGTTTCGATCTTCCCGTACCACAAGAGTGCGGAAGCCTGGTTGCGCAAAATGGCGATCCTCTGTTCGCTGGTCCTGCCTAATTTGCCCGGCATACTGTTAATCCTCCTTTTTTTCTAACGAAAGCCCGTAGGATTCGAGTTTGAGAATCACCTCGTCCAGCGACTTTCTGCCGAGGTTGCGCACTTTGAGCATTTCATCCTCGGTCTTTTTGGTTAAGTCTTCAATGGTGTGGATGTTCGCGCGTTTGAGGCAGTTGTAGGAACGGACGGAGAGGTCCATATCCTCGATCGCCATGGCGAGCACCTGCTGCTTGTCGTCCTCGTTTTTGACGAGGATATCCATCCCCTTGATGGAATCGGAGAGATTGACGAACAGCCCGATGTGGTCCTGCATGATCTTTGCGGCGAGCGACACGATCTCCTTTGCGGAAAAAGCGCCGTTCGTCCACACTTCCATGACGAGCTTATCGTAATCGATGCTCTGCCCGACGCGCGTGTTCTCTACGTTGTAGTTGACCTTTTTGACGGGCGTATAGATGGAATCGATGGGAATGTAGCCGATGGGCTGGTTTTTGTTGGAACCCGCGCCGCGGTATCCCCTGCCCCTGCCGATGGTCACGTCCATATCCAGCTTGGCGCCTTCGTCAAGCGTGCAGATGTACTGCGTTTTGTTGATGACCTCGATCTCGGCGTCCTGTTCGATATCGCCGCCGGTCACGACCGCGGGGCCCTCTTTGACGATGTGGACGGTTTTTTCGTAGTCCTTATCGGAGGACGCGGTTTGAATGGCGAGCGTTTTTAAGTTGAGGATGATCTCCGGAACATCCTCCTTTACGCCGGGGATGGCGGAAAACTCATGCTTGACCAGCCCGTCGGGGTAGAAGCGGATGCCCTGCACCGCCGCACCGGGCAGCGCGGAGAGCAGGATCCTGCGCAGGCAGTTTCCGATCGTGAGGCCGAAGCCCTTTTCCAGCGGTTCAACGGTGATCTTGGCGTAACTCTTCGCCTCGTTCTCCTCCACGTCGATCTTGGGCATATCCATTTCGATCATAGATTTTACCTCCTTACAGGCGTATGCTTACTTGGAGTACAGCTCGACGATCATGTGTTCGGCGATCTGGCTGTCGATGTCTTCCCGCTTCGGCAGGGCAAGGATCTTGCCTTCCAGCTTTTCGGGGTCAAATTCCAGCCACTGCGGCATGTTGCCGACCTTCATTGCCTTGATCTGTTCGAAATATTTGTCTTTCTTTCTGTTTTCTTTGACGGCGATCACATCCCCCGCCTTGACGATATAAGAGGGAATGTTGACCGTTCTGCCGTTGACGGTAAAATGCGCGTGGTTGACCAGCTGCCTCGCCTGCGCGCGGGACCCACCCACGCCCATGCGGTAGATCACGTTATCCAGGCGGCGCTCCAACAGGGAGAGCATGTTTTCACCGGTGATGCCCTTCATGCGGTCTGCCATCTCGTAATACTTGCGGAACTGCCCTTCCTGCACGCCGTAAATACGCTTGGTCTTTTGTTTTTCACGCAACTGCAAGCCGTATTCGGAAACCTTTTTCCTGCCCGCGCCGTGCGCGCCGGGAGGGGTAGGACGCTTTTCGAATGCGCATTTGGAAGAATAGCACCGATCCCCTTTGAGGAAGAGTTTTGCGCCCTCTCTGCGGCAGAGGCGGCATTTGGAATCTCTGTACGTAGCCATATGACTTTTCTCTCCTTAATAACTTATACTCTGCGGCGCTTGGGAGGCCTGCACCCGTTGTGCGGGATGGGCGAAACGTCGGTGATCATCGTGATCTCAAGATCTGCCGCGGCAAGGGCGCGGATCGCGGATTCTCTGCCCGCGCCGGGACCCTTGACGTACACTTCCACCGAGCGCAGCCCGTGCTCTTTTGCCGCCTTTGCCGCGGTATCCGCAGCCATCTGCGCCGCAAACGGCGTGCCTTTGCGCGAACCCTTAAAGCCGAGGCTGCCCGCCGAGGACCAGGAGATCGCGTTGCCGTTCATATCGGTGATGGTGACCAGCGTATTGTTGAAAGAGGACTGGATATGCGCCTGGCCTTTGTCTACCTTTTTCAGCTCTTTGCGCCTGCGAACGGGCGCACCTTTTTTGGTTGCTGCCATTTTTGCTTATCCCTCCGATTACTTCTTCTTCTTCGCGACGGTGCGGCGCGGGCCCTTGCGGGTGCGCGCGTTGCGCTTGGAGCTCTGCCCGCGGACAGGCAGCCCCTTCCTGTGACGGATGCCGCGATAGCAGCCGATCTCCATCAGCCGCTTGATGTTCAGGTTGACTTCGCTGCG